>CP133187.1:0-600000 GCA_030913685.1 Oscillospiraceae bacterium MB24-C1
TCAGAACAACGAGCTGCATTACTGCCCTGGTTGCGGTCACGGTATTATACATAAGCTAATTGCCGAGGTGATGGTGGAGATGGATGCTGTTGGCACCACCATTGGCGTGTGTCCCGTTGGATGCTCTGTGTTTGCGGGCAACTATTTTGCCTGCGACATGGTTGAAGCGGCACACGGTCGTGCACCCGCTGTGGCTACTGCTATCAAGCGCACCCATCCAAATCAGCCCGTATTCACCTATCAGGGTGACGGTGATCTTGCCTCTATTGGTGCTGCCGAAATTGTCCATGCAGCGATGCGCGGCGAAAAAATTCACCACCATATTTGTAAACAATGCTATCTACGGAATGACCGGAGGAGGCAGATGGCGCCCACAACGCTGATTGGGCAAAGAGAGCTACGACCGCACCCTCAGGTAGAACCAGAAGAGGCAGGCTGGCATGCCTATGCGTGTTGCGGAGATGCTGGCGACACTGGATGGCCTTGTTTATGCCGAGCGTGTCTGCGTTACTGATATCCCGCACCTGGACAAAGCCAAAAAAGCAATAAAAAGAGCTTTCGAGAAGCAGATGGCAGGCGAGGGCTTTACCTTTGTGGAGATTTTGGCCTCCTGTCCAACCAATTGGGAGCATGGATACGCTGGAAGCTAACAAGTGGCTGATGGAGAACATGGCAAAGCTATTATCCCGCTTGGCGTAATCAAAGAAACGGAGGTGAGATAACATGAAAAAGGAGATTATCCTTTCGGGCCTGGTGAGACAGGGAATCATGTCCATCGGAAAAAATTTAGTAGAAGGCCGGGGTTGAGGAAAACCTTGAGGCATCCTGGGTGCCTTCGTATGGACCCGAGATGCGAGGCGGCACTGCAAACTGCTCCTGTCATCCTCCAGCGATGGGCGAATCGGTTCTCCTCTGGTTGAGGCACCTACGGAAATTATCGTTCGAACCGCCCTTCCCCTAGCGAAATTTGAGCCGACCGTTGTGCCGGGCGGAACTGTGTTTATAAATGGCAGTATTGTGCCTGATAAGGTTTCACGCACTGATCTGAAGTCGGTTTATGTTCCCTGCCGATGAGATTGCCAAGGGCAACTGGGAAATCCAAAGGTTAGTAACATGGTGATGCTAGGTGCATATGTTGCTGAAACTAAGGTCTTAAAAAGGAAACCATTCAAAAATATGATTATTGAAATGTTCTCCGGCAAAAAAAACAAGAAAGCTGATACCGCTAAATATGGAAGCGTTTAAGCGTGGTATAGATTGTGTTAAAGATATTGAATAAAGGAGCAGAAAATATGCTTAGTGATAATGTAGCAAAGGGAGTAGACAGAGCACCGCACCGCTCGTTGTCTCAGGCTGCCCGCTTTACCGAAAAAGGGCTTGAGAAGCCGTAGGTCGGTGTCGTTTCTGCACAGAGCGATATCATTCCAGGTCACATACACCTGAACAAGCTTGCTGGGGCTGTAAAGGCTGGAATTTATGCCGCGGGTGGCACACCTGTGGTTGTTCCCGCAATCGGTGTCTGCGATGGTATTGTGATGGGCCATCGCGGCATGCACTATTCTCTCGCTTCCCGCGAACTGATTGCCGATTCGGTAGAAACTTTAGCAGCGGCACAGTTGCTTTGATGGATTAGTTCTAATCCCCCAATTGCGATAAAATTGTACCCGGCATGGTGATGGCTGCTCTACGCCTCAACATTCCATCAATTGTATGTTCAGGTGGGCCAATGATGGCAGGCCGTGTAAAGGGAAAGAAAATCGGCCTGTCTCAGATGTTTGAGGCGGTGGGCGCATTTAAAGCCAATATGCTTGACGAGGCCGGATTGCGTAGATGTGAGCTTTCCACCTGCCCCTCCTGCGGCTCTTGTGCAGGCATGTTCTACAAATTCAATGAATTGCCTCTGTGAAGCACTGGGTTTGGCTCTGATAGGAAACGGGACCATTCCCGCCCCTATGTCTGCTCGTGTTCATCTGGCCAAGGAAAGCCTTGGTATGTAAAGATTATGGGACTTAGTGCGGAAGGATGTCAAACCTCGTGACATCAATGACCATGGATGCATTGAAAAATGCCGGATTGTGGTGAATATGGCACTTGGTTGCTCAACTAACAGCTCACTGCATCTTCCTGCCGTACGCACGAAGAAGCAGGCCTTAAGCTTAATATAAAACTATTTAATGAAATTGGCAGAAAAAACCCTGACCCTCTGTCATCTGGCGCCTGCAGGCCAGGCATTTTATGGAGGATCTTGATGCAGCAGGCGGTGTTGGCACTGCCGTAATGAAACAGTTGGCTGACATCAGGTTTGCTTCAAGCTTGATCTTCCTACCGTAACTGGCAAAACGGTAGGTGAAAACATTAAAAATGCCGCAAACTGTGATCCTGAAGTTATTCACACAGTAGATCAATGCATATTCCAAGACAGGTGGTTTAGCATTTCTGTTTGGTAATATTGCAAAAAATGGCTGTGTCGTGAAGAGCGCAGTGCGGTAGCTCCTGAGATGCGCGTGCATTCCTGCAAGGCAAGTGTTTGTCGGTGAGGATACAGCTGTAGAAAGGCAATTTATGCAGGCGAGATCAAACCGGGAGATATCGTGTAGTAATTATCTACGAAGGGCCAAAGGGCGGCCCCGGTATGCGCGGATGCTGGTTTCCAACCTCCGCATTGGCCGGTATGAAGCTAGATAAAGGATGTTGCGTTGATTACCTGCCGATGGCCGATTTTCAGGTGCATCAAGAGGCGCTTCTATTGGGCACGTTTCCCCAGAAGCTGCTGTCGGTGGGGAAATTGGATTGCTACGCGATGGCGATATCATTGACATTGATATGGATAACTACACTATCCATGCGCATGTAAGTGATGAAGAGTTTGCTCAGCGCCGTCTAAAACAGGTCAAGCCAGAATCGTGGGTAAAGGGAGGATGGCTTGCCCGATATCAAAAGGCAGTCACTTCAGCTGACGAGGGCGCAATTTTGAGATAGGCATACCTACCGTTGAAGTTTGTGAAAGAACAGCACAATTACGTTTGTTAGTAGCAGATTACTACAGGGTTTTATAATTAGTTTCTGTTTTACGTGGCGATATGAAATTAATAAAAGAAAGAGAGGAGATCAGAATGAAAAAACATGCATCGTATACTTAGCCTATTAATTGCGCTCTTACTACTTTGTTCTCTAGCCGGATGCACAAGCTCTCCCCCAACTGTTACTAACCAGGAATCAACAGCTACCTCTGCCAAGGCGACGGTACTCAAGTTAGGTACCACCGGTCAACGAACAGGATAGCTTCCAGATTGCAGCCGAGAAGTTTGCTGAACTAGTCAAGGAGCGTACTAATGGTGCCTATGAAATCGAAATCTACCCTAATGGAGCGCTCGGGGATGAGCGCACCATGCTAGAAAGTATGCAGATAGGTACGTTGGACATGGGCATTATCACTAGCGGTCCTTTCGTGAACTTTGTTCCCGAGAATGGGCGTACTGGATATGCCATTTCTGTTTGGCGGCAATAGAGGAGGCCTACAAAGGTTTTGGATATGGCGAGGTCGGACAAGAGTTGCTAAATAAGCTGTCAGATTCGGGTATCAAAGGCCTTTGCATATGCCGGAGCGCGGATTCCGCAACCTTACCAACAGCGTGCGTGCTGTAAAGGATGCTACTGACATTCGCGACCTAAAGGTTCGCGTCATGGAAGAATGAAGTTTATACCGCCACGTTTAACGCTCTTGGAGTGAATGCAGTTCCTATGGCTTGGTCTGAGAGCGTTAACCGCACTGCAGCAGGGTACTGCCATTCAGGGTCAAGAAGAACCCTGTCAACGTCATTTACTCATACAAGCTATGGGAATCACAGAAGTATGTAACAATGACTCGCCATGCTTATGCTTCTGCTATCATCACCATGAGTCAGAAACAGTATGACAAGCTGCCCGCCGACGTGCAAAGTATTTTCAAAGAGGCAGCACAGGAGGCGGCTGAGTTTGAACGTGATTGGGTTGCAAACAACGAGGCATCCCAGCTGCAAGCGCTCCAAAGACAACGGTATGGAGGTTATTGAGAATCCCGACATCGGTAAGCTTCAAGGCTGCGGTGAAGAGCGTCTACGACAAGTATCCCCAATATGCCGACTACATGAGCAAAATCCAAAACGCCCTTTCTAATGTAATGGGAGACATTTTCATGGTAATTGCAAAAGTAATCCGAAAGGTCAGTGACCTTGTTAATAATTTGTGCAGTGCACTTTGTATAATGACTATTGTTGCTATGGTACTTGTAACCGGTATGCAAATTTTCTGTCGCGTATTTTTCACAGCCCTGTCTTGGGAGTGAGGAGGTTACCCGTTATCCTTTTGGTGTGGTCCACCTTTATCGGCTGCAGGAATTGTGTATAAAAACGCGGGACATATTTCGATCACTATGATGCGCGATCACTGTCCGCCAAAGATTGTTACGATTTTGAAGATAGTGACCCATTTGATTTGCGCCGCATTCTGTACCATTGCTGTCTATTACGGCTTTAAGTATGGCTATGCAAGGTAAGCAGCTTTCGGCTGCACTGCGCATTCCGATGCGCTATATGTACATGGCGATTCCTGTTGGTTGCTTTGTGATCGACCTGCATATTCTCGATGCAATTATTCAGCTGCCGAGCAAAATTAATGGGGAGGTAAGCCGCTTAGCGAACGTGACACCATCCTGTTTGGAACTTTTTTGGCATTGCTTGTGTTAGGTGTTCCAATTGCGTTTGCGATTGCAGTTGCGGGCGTATCAGTACTGCTCGTTGGTGGTGTCGACCTACTCATAGTGATACAGCGCATGTTTGCCTCCACCGATTCCTTCCCGCTGGTGGCAGTTCCGTTCTTTATTCTGGCGGGCGATCTGCTGGCGCGGGGGGCAATGTCCAAGACGCTGGTTGAGTTTGCCGAATCGATTTTAGGACGCATCCGTGGCGGCCTTTCCAGCGGTATCAGTGGTGGCGGGCATGTTCTTTGGCGCACATATCTCAGGCTCGGGCGCAGCGACCACTGCAGCGGTAGGCGCGACACTTATCCCCGAGTTAAAAAAGCGCAGCCGCGGCGGAGGCACCCCTCTCTGCTGCGCTGATAGCATCGGCTGGTTGCATCGGCGTAGTAATTCCGCCGTCGGTTCCGCTGGTACTCTACGCTGTCATCGCCGACCAGAGCGTTACACGCCTGTTCTCTAACGGATTTTTCCCTGGCGTGATGATGGGTGGTATGCTCATAGTACTAGCGCTTTATCAAACGAAATAAAAAAGATTACCCCAAGGGGAGTTTGTTTACCTGGAAAAATGTCTGGAGTACTTTTTAAAAAGGCAATTTGGGCGTTGCTTATGCCCGCCATCATTCTCGGTGGCATTTTCTCAGGTTACTTTACGCCGTCCGAGGCAGCGGCGGTTGCAGTTATTTATGCCGCGGCAATCTCCTTTGTAGTTTACCGCGATATGAGTGTTAAACAATTTTTTCAGATTGTGCTGGGCAGTGCCAAAACCTCGGCTGTGATAATGCTTATCATCTCCTGCAGTGGTGTGTTTGGCTGGGTGCTGGCAAATTGGAAAATACCCGAGCAGGTTGCACAAGCGGTTCTGTCGGTTTCGAACAACCCCTATGTGCTGATGTTTTTGATTGCAGGGATTATCTTGATTGCGGGTGTATTTATGGAAACTTCCTCAGCGGTTATCTTGCTAACGCCCGTATTTCTGCCACTAATTAAAGCGTTGGGCGTAAATCTGATTCATTTCGGTCTGATTTTCACTATTGGTATCTCAATCGGTATGATCACGCCGCCCGTGGCTATCAACCTATTTGTGGCATCGAGCACCACAGGTTTGCCCATCGAAAAGATTTCCAAGGCAGTCATTCCATACCTAATCGGCCTTATTGCTGTATTTTTAGCTTATGTCTACCTGCCAATGTTATTACCAGCAATCGTCATCTAAGCTTGATACGAAGCTGTTGCAGCTCTGCAAAAAACATCATGGCAAGCTACTATCGGCGGCAGTACAAACCTTAGTTACTCTAATTATTTCCAGTAATAATAAAGTGGATTTCCTATGACATATAAGAAAGGTTGATATTGTGTGCCGAAGTATGAGGAACTATATAATAAAAAACTGAAAACACCCAAAGAAATTGCCGACATGGTACAGTCAGGATATGTTTGTGTCTCTCCAACCTGTATGGCACAGCCCGATGCAATTGCACAGGCAATTGCATCGCGTGCCAATAGAGGCGAGTTGGAGGGTGTCAAGCATCATAGCGTCATCGCCATTGAGCCGGCACCTTTTGTGGACATGGAGCTGCGCGGAAAATATGATTACGTTTCCTGGTTTACGCAAGCCGCTGCGCGCTCCAGCGTCCAAAGTGGATTAAGCGACTATATGCCCCTGTCACTATAGTGAGGAAATTGCGCTTTGGGATATGCGGGGCGCACCTGACGTAGTCTATGCTGTTGTTACTCCAATGGACAGGCACGGTTATTTCAGCTTTGGTTTGGTTGCATCGGAATGCGTGGAGTTAGTGAGCAGAGCAAAATATGTTTTTCTGGAAGTAAACCGAAATATGCCTCGCTTGTTCGGCAACAACATTATTCATATATCACAGGCCACAGCCATCTGTGAGCATGATGCACCCATTTCAACACTGTCGCCGCCCTTAGTAACAGAAAAAGACAAAACTATTGGGCAGCTAATCGCACAATATATTTCCGATGGCTCTACTATTCAGTTAGGAATCGGTGGTGTTCCAAGCGCAGTTGCAAATTGCTTGTATGATAAGAAAGATCTTGGAATACATACCGAACTTTTCATGGATAGTATGGTAGATTTAATTGAAGCTGGTGTCGTTACAAATCTAAAAAAATCTATAAATACCGGAAAAACGGTAGCTGCATTTGCATGGGGATCTCAAAGAATGTATGACTTTTTGCACAACAATGTGTCCGTTGAAATGATGCCGGTTTCTTACGTAAATAATCCCTACACTATAGCGCAGATCGAGAACTTCGTCTCAGTCAATTCTTGCCTTGAGGTTGACTTATTGGGTCAGGTATGTGCAGAATCCATTGGTAGCATACACTTTAGTGGGTCCGGTGGTCAGGTCGATTTTGTAAGAGGCTGCAATATGTCACTTGGTGGTAAAAGTTTTATTGCAATGCCGTCAACCGCCAAAAACAATACAATCAGCAAAATCAAGCCTATTTTAACACCTGGGGCTGCTGTTACCACCGGTAAGAACGACGTAGACTACATTGTAACGGAATATGGTGTCGCACATTTAAGAGGCAGAACTGCTGGAGAGCGTGCAAAGGAACTCATTAAAATAGCACATCCAAAATTTCAGGAGGAGCTTTTGCACGAGACAAAAAGGATGAAACTCATTATCTGAAAGCGGTACTACCTTCTTTCTATCGAGGCTATCTTTCAATGATATTATCCTTGCTTTTTACGAAACAGAGTAAAGGATACGTTAAGGTATCTCTTTGCATTAGTGGAGTCTTTTTATCCACCACATCGTAACAAGTAACAAGCCCGCATCGCTAAGGGAAGTAAGATGAGCGGACTACTAAAATAGAAAATATTACAATTCTTTATAGGGGAGACATCATGAATTTTATTGACTTATCCACATGGGACAGAGCTATGCACTATCAAGCTTTCCGAGACAGTATACAGCCACAGTATTGTACCACATTTGAAGTGGACATTACGAATTTCCTGATAAAGATAAAGGAACGGGGATATTCATTTACATTTTCTCTTGTGTATGCTGTAACAAAATGTGCGAACCAGATAGAAGCGTTCCGCTGTCGCTTCGTAGACGGAAAACCTGCTGTCCTGAATACAATCAACACTTCATTTACTTACTTAAAAAAGGGGACAGAGCTATTTAAAGTTGTGAATGTTCCAATGCAGGACACCATAAAAGAATATGTTGATTTGGCTAAAAAGATCGAGAAAAACCAAGAAGATTATTTTACTGCACCAATGGGAAATGATATATACCAGTTTTTCACCGTTTCCGTGGGTATCGTACACTCATATTTCGCATACGAACTCTGGTAAAAAAGATAATGCCACACCGCTATTTGATTGGGGAAAGTTTTACGAAAAAGACGGTAAAATACTACTGCCATTTTCCGTACAGGTACACCATTCATTTGTCGACGGCGTGCATATTGGTCAATTGGCAAGGCTTTTACAAACGTATCTCGATGGTGAGATTCTATAACACGATGGATATTTTACCCGAATATTGTACATATGATGGAAGATGTTGAACAGATAAATGCTGATATATTGGCTGATGTTTATAGCAGCGAAAGCAGTTGAATCAGAGAAAGTTGAATTAAAATTGAATATCAGCAAAAATCAAGATAAAAGCAAACCGCGAACAATCATTTTTCCAAAGGTGAGCATTTGCTAAGAAAGATTAGCCATTCAATCACATAACAAATGAGCAACTTCGTATCGTATCTTGGTAGTCTGGCGAGGTATTTCAACGTCGCGTTATGGTACTATCATGCCACTTGTGTATTATCTATGTTAAGCCCAGAAGAGTACCTTCTGGGCTTGTACTTTGGGTAAACATAATGCGACGTTTAAGTCCGCGGATTATGCGAAGCTCATAACGCTATAATTCATGTGCGGCAGTCAGAAAATATTAAACCGACGATAAAAACTCTATTGGCAATTACTCTTTCAAACTAATCCGAAAGTTATAGCCATATTCACCTAGCATATGCACAAGGCTTGAACCTTCAATAAATGTGATGGGCTTATCTTCCACAAACATTCTAGAATCATTTCCATAATAGCTGCCTCCCTTAGCGCAACACAATGCCATCTATCTCAGCTTTATTTCTCGACGATGAGGCTGATGGGTTAGCTCCTAGAATATCACAGTAAGTTACAGCTAACCTTCTAGAACCGACATAAGAATTGTTATAATTTATATATAATACCATTTAATAAGTGTGTGCAGGAAAGGGGGGAGTTTTCAGGTGAAATCTTATCGGAAAGGAGGCGGAAAAAGTGAAGTTTTGGAAAATGAACGGGGCCGGCAATGATTTTATTATCCTAAATAATATTGAAGAAAAATTACCGCACAATATTTTACC
Source organism: Oscillospiraceae bacterium MB24-C1 (assembly GCA_030913685.1). Lineage (NCBI taxonomy): Bacteria > Bacillati > Bacillota > Clostridia > Eubacteriales > Oscillospiraceae > Oscillospiraceae bacterium MB24-C1. The sequence goes on from CP133187.1 coordinate 9,131, forward strand.
GCAGCTAGCCAAAACTCTGTGCGAGCGACACTTGTCTATCGGTGCTGACGGATTGATGGTTGTTGAATCTGCAACACAGGGCGGAGACTACAAAATGCTGTTTTTAACTCCGATGGTAGCATAGGCGAAATGTGTGGCAACGGAGCGAGATGTATATGTCGTTATGGTTATGAAAACAATCTTGCAGGAGAAACTCAAGTTGTGGAAACCACCGCCGGAATTGTTACTGGGTACCGAATTGATAAGCGATTATATCGTATACGGTTAAACGATCCAACTACAATAGTACTTGATGCCGAAGTTATTATAGATGGTGTTAAGGTAGAATGTAGCTATATTGAGCTAGGTAATCCGGGCCTTCCCCATGCAGTAATACCTTACCAAAATCTAAAAGAAGCGGATACCGGAAAGTTGAGAGAGTTTGGCGAAAAACTGCGTTGGTATAATGGATTTTCTAAAGGTGCCAATATAAACTTTTACGAAATTTTGGGCAACGATTATATTTATGAGCGAACATACGAAAAGAGGCGTAGAGGATTTTACCTATGCCTGTGGTACAGGTACAGCATGTGTAGTTGCTGCCCTTTCCTTAAAAGAAAAGGTAAGCGGTGGTACAGTTAAAGCAGATATGAAAGGTGGTACTCTGTTTATAGACTTAACTAAAGATGGAGAACAAATAACAGACATACTGCTAACCGGTCCTACCAATATAGTTTGTATAGGTGATATAACCGATGAGACTTTAAGCCTTTAGTACTACAAATAAAGGTATTTGCAGTTTTTATTATTAAGTTGTTTTATAAGCAATCTGTATTAAAGTTTCAGCTATCAACTAATTATTATATTAAATAACGATAAGCGCCGTATAGCCTATCATGTAACGCAGTTTGTTAACGGATTTATATTTTTGTTTAAATAACAGCATCTATTTTCCATTAATTTATTTATTGAATTTTTGAAAGGAATGTTTTTATGGAGAAGAAGTCAGTTATTAAGAATTATAAGTTCTTGGCTATTTTGCTCAGCAGTATGATAGTAGGCTCAATCGTAGGTTGGGTTGCTCCCGATTTTGGTAATTCCATAGCCTTTTTAGGTAAACTGTTTATTAATATGATGTTCTGTATTGTTGTGCCAATGGTATTTGCTTCTATTGCAGGTGCCGTCGCCAATATGGAAAGTCGCCAACGTGCAGGGAAAATTATGGGCACCACAGTTGGAGTTTTTGTGATAACCGGTGCTATAGCTGCAATAATTATGTTTGTACTTATGAAGATGATTCCACCTGTTCTTGCTCCTTGGAGTGATATTCCTGCCGAGGGAATGGGAGAGTATGCTTCTTTAACTGCCATGATAGTAAACTTCTTTACCGCAAGCGATTTTGTTGGACTGTTAACACGCAGAGCAATGCTGCCGCTTATAGTTTTCTCTGTATTGTTTGGTTTTTCTGTTAATATGGCAGGCGGCAAAGAATCATTAATGGGTAAGTTTTTAGATAGCTTAACCGAAACAATGATGAAGTTTGTTAAAATAGTTACCTACTACGCGCCCGTTGCATTCTTTGCAATCTTTGCAGACCTGGTAGCAACCTATGGTTCCAGCGTAGCAGAAGGTTACGGTAGAGCACTAATGGTTTATTATCCTCTTTGCTTTATTTACATATTTACAGCTTTTCCGTTATTTGCATGGTATGGCGGCGGCAAGGGTGCAGTAAGCTTAATGTTTAAAAATATTGCTCGTCCTGCCATTGTATCTTTAGGTACCTGCTCATCTGTTGCAACAATACCTACAAATATGGAAGTTGCTGCTCAGTCGGGTATTTCAAAAGATGTTTCTGATATAGTACTTCCGCTTGGCGCAACCATGCATATGGATGGTTCCTGCTTCTCATGCGTTCTTAAAATTGCGTTTGTATTTGGCGTATTTGGTAAGTCCTTTACCTGGAGCATGCTTCCAATGGTAGTTTTGGTTGCTGTTCTGTCTTCTGTAGGAATGAGCGGTGTTCCCGGTGGCGGATATATAGGTGAATATATTATCTGCTCAATCTTCTTCCCAACACAAATGGAGCTTGCGTTCCCAATTCTTGTAGCAATAGGCAACTTGGTTGACCCACCCGCTACTATGATTAATGCAACAGGGGACTATGTTGTTTCTTACATAGTATCTAGATATGCAGACGGAAAAGACTGGCTTAAAAAGTCAATCGCAACTAAGGTTTAAGCTATAGTTTGCCTTAAGTAAGATTTTAATTTAGTACAAATAAAAACTTTCCAATCACATGCTTATAACATATTTATAAGCTAATAAATAGTGTTAAAGGAAATACTACAGCTATGAAAAGTAAAATTAATGCGTTGATTGTTGGCTATGGTAATATTGGTCGCCATGCATTAGAAGCTATTAAAACTGACGATGGTTTTGTGCTAAAGGCAATTATTGATCCGATATGGAGCAAAAAGGTAGCCGAGGTTGATGGCATACCCATGCTGGAAAGCATGCAACAATCACCAAGCTTTGATGTCGCGCTGTTGTGCGTTCCGTCTCGAATGGTTATGGAGGTCGGGTTGGAAATATTAAAGATGGGTAAGCGCACGGCAGATATATTTGATATTCACGGCCATGAACTGTTGCATTTATATCAAACCTTTGAAAAAGTTGCTAAGGAAAATAATACTGCTGCACTTATCTCGGCAGGTTGGGACCCGGGTTTGGATTCGGTAGTTAGGGTATTGCTTTCGGTTATGATTCCCCATGGGATTACCTTTACAAATTTTGGTCCGGGTATGAGCATGGGGCATTCGGTTGCAGTTAAGGCAATATACGGTGTAAAAGATGCCGTAAGTCTTACCTATCCAAAAGGATGTGGCGTGCATCGACGAATGGTTTATATAATTCCTAACCAAGGTGCCAATCAACAGCAAATTAAAGATACTTTACTTAACGATCCTTATTTTTCTCACGATGAAACCCATGTAGCCTTTGTTGAAAGCTTGGATAACTATTTAGATATGGGGCATGGTGTGCATATAGAGCGTAAGGGTCGTGCTGGGGCGAAATATAATCAACGAGCCTTTTTGATTGTAATATACACAATCCTGCCGTTACAAGTCAGGTATTGGTAATGGCTGCAAGAGCAATTATGAAGCAGCGCCCCGGTTGCTATACCATGGGGATGGTACCACCGACAGACTATCTTAATATGACTGTTGACGAAATTGTGCGTGACTTAACCTAAAAGGTGAAATTTACAGTACAGTTATAAAAGTTAAATGAAATTGCTAAAAAACACCTCTATTAAATGTAAAATCCCTTGAAAGCGGTCTTAAGATGCCGATTTCAAGGGATTTTTTAGTTTTGATAAATTTGGTAAATAAGCTCAATAGAAATTATAAATGATTTTTTACCGCATCCTCCAGTTGTTTCATAGCTTTTTCCAGTACAAAGCGGGGACAGGCTGCATTTAACCGCATATAGCCGTTTAAATTTTTGCCAAATGCATATCCGTCATTTAAACCAAGCTTTGCCTTTTTAATCATAAAATCATGCAGTTGCTCGTTTGTCATACCTAAATCTCGGCAATCAAGCCACATTAAATAAGTTGCATCTGGAGCATAGGTTTTTATTTGAGGTATATTTTTTTGGCAGTAATCTACCACATAATCAAAATTTGCGCTTATATATGGCAGCAGTTGTGTAAGCCATTCTTCCCCCTCGTTAAATGCAACTTCCATAGCTATAACAGAAAATGCATTGTTACGATGAATATCCATATTCATCCAAAAATTATCAAAAACTTTTTTCATATGGGTATTAGGGAATACAACAGCACTTGCTTGCAGTCCTGCAAGATTAAATGTTTTTGTACCTGAAATTGCTGTAACTACATTAGCAGCAAATTCTTTTGATAATGCAGCAGACGGGATATGCTTTTTGTTATGAAATATTAAATCTGAGTGTATTTCATCACTAATAACCAAAACATGGTATTTTAGACAAAGCTGCATCATTTTAAGTAATTCTTGTTCTGTCCATACAATTCCAAGTGGATTATGGGGGTTACAAAACATAAACATATCAACTTGTTTAAGCTTGTGTTCAAAATCCTCCCAATCTACGCCCCATTTACCATCAACTTCAATCATTTGGTTTTCTGCAACTTTGCGTCCTGCAAACTCTGCCATATCATAAAACTCACCATAAACAGGTGTTTGAATTAGCACGCTACCGCCAATAGGGGTATAAAGTTGCACCATTGCAGATAATGTTTGCACTACCCCTAAACAAAAGCTCATGCAGGAAATATCTATATCCCAATTATTACGGCGCTTTTGCCAACCCTTAATAGCTTCGAAATAACTTGCAGGCCGTGTAGTATATCCCCACAGGCCTTCTTCTGCACGCGCCTTTAAAGCATCAATAATAGGTTGTGCTGTTTTAAAATCCATGTCTGCAATCCATAGAGGAATTACGTCATTGGTGCCAAACTTTTTTCTCTTTCGTCATACTTGGCAGATAAATTTCCAGTGCGGTCAACTATTTGATCAAAATTGTATGTCATAGTTAAGCATCCTTTCTTTAATTACAGCCTTACGGCGTTTTTAGTCTGGTAATTAAGCAAAAGTGGCACGAAAACGATAACAGTTATAACACCAAGTGCAACTGTTAGCTCTGTGACGGTATCGCCGTCAACTGCAAGCGTAGTAAAAGGCAAAACACAAGACTTTATCGCAACAGTTACAGGCGCAACCTCTGATTCTGATAAGAGTGTAACGTGGTCGATTTTCGGGTGGAAAAACAGGCATAGGCATTGATGAAGTTGCAGGTTTTCCACACCAATAACAAAGCTCCTTTTGGCTGATAATTTTCAACTTACAATTTTTAACAGCGCTATATATTACATTTTATCATAATAATGGGCGAAAAACTTATCATTTTTTTGCTATAATCTGCGGTTAATTCTAATTGCGTATAATTACTAACCACCTACCGTTGGATGGACTTCGCGTTATGGCCGTTGCCCGCAAAGGATCTTCTTTACGTTGGTAGCGCCACATCACGAAAGCTCTACGACGGTGGTATCTGACCATTGGCCAGCTGGCCGGCGCAGACCTTAGAATGCTAGAACTGCGATTCGGTAAATAGGGAATTATGCTCTGGCGCTTTGCGAACGGCTACGATACTTCACCCGTCGCAACATACGGCGACGAGTGCCTTATAAAGAGCATCGGCAACAGCGCCACCACGCCGCGCGACCTGATCAGTGACGAGGATGTCAAACTTATGCTTTATGTCCTGTCAGACAGTGTGGCAGAGCGTATGCGGGATAACGGATTTCTGGGGCGTGTCGTGTCCATATCGGTGCGTGACTGCAAACTGCGTTCCTTCACGCGGCAGTGCACGCTGGAGCATACCACCTGCCTGACGGAGGAAATCTCCAATGCGGCCCTTGCCTTATTCCAAAGACACTACCACTGGGAAGAACCCATTCGTTCTATCGGCGTCAACGTATCGGATTTTTCCCACAAGAATGAGGTCATCCAGCTGGATATGTTCTGCGACTGGCAGAAACGAGAGGAAAAGCAGAAGCTGGAGCTCACGGTGAACTGGTTACGTCGGCGGTATGGTCATAATTGTGTTCGGCGGGGAATCGTGATGGCCGACAAAGATTTTGCACACATGAATCCCAAGGATGAGAATACGATCCACCCGACGGGATATTTTAATGGAGGAGGCGGCATTTTATGAGGCGGGTTGACGTAGAAGTGTTGGCGAAATACCAGTTGGACGACAAGATCATCCCTGTTTCGGTCAAATGGGATGACGGCCGTACGTTTGAAATAGACCAGGTGCTGGACATTCGGCCGGCCGCTTCGACGAAAGTCGGCGGTACAGGAATCCGGTATCTGGTGCGGATAGGGCGCACACGCACCTACCGGTTCCTTGAGGAAAATAATTGGTTTGTGGAGGCTAAAGGCGTGCAGTAGGCGATGATCCTGGCACCCGGGAGATTATTGAGTGCAATACCTGTACTATTACAGCAATTAAAAAGTGGTCGTGCTTAGATGCACGACCACTTTTTTTATTTAAATTGATATCGAACCGCCTGAATGGCGGCGATCTGAAGAACTGCGTTGCCCGACCTTGAGCCGGCATATAAAAACTTTTTCAAAGCCAGGGTAAGACGGCAACCGAAAACCTCACGAAACTGCAAAGCGAGATTGCCGCACTCAAAGCAAAATCCGGTAAGATCAGCGAGGAGGAATTGAAAACCCTGCAAACCAAGGCTGAGGAAGAAGCCCGCGCCAAGGCTAAAGCAGAACTGGACACGGTGATTGCCACCAGTGCTGAGGAAACCGCAAAGGCCATCAAACAGCAAAAACAGCTTGAAGAAAGATTAAAGGCGGCGCAGGATACAGCGAAAACCGAAGCCGAAAAAGCCGTTGCTGAGGAAAAGAAAAAGGTTATCGAACTGGAGCAACAGCTGAAAACGGCAGACGAAAACGCCAAGGTAGCCGCCGACAAGACAGTTGCCTAGGAACAAAAGAAGATTGCCGAATTACAAGAACGGCTTAAAAAGGCGCAGGGCAGCGGCAAAGCTGAATCCGAAAAGGTGATAGCCGCCGAGAAAAAGAAAGTTGCTGAGTTGGAAGAAAAGCTTAAAAAAGCAAAGGAACCGCCAAGACGGAAACCGAAAAGGCGATAGCCCAAGAAAAGAAAAAGCAAGCAACCCTTGAGGAAAAGCTTAAAAAAGCAGAAGCGGAGGACGCCGCGGTAGCCGCTGAACTCAAAGCCGCGCAGACTTGCGCCGCCGAACTGGAAAAGAAGCTTAAACTGGCGAACACCGACACCACTGTTTTCGCTGTCCACTTTGAGGATTTGCAAACTTGCATCAACAAGCTTAACGGCTTATTAATCAAGATGGAAAAGGGCGAGGATAAGGAAACCGCCGTAAAGCTAAAGACAGCGCTGAAAACCGTGCTAACTGCCGCTACCGAAAAACTGTAAGTTATAGAACAAGCTGTCCACCGTAAATTGGTGGGCAGCTTGTTGCTCTATGACAGCTATCCGAGGTATGCAAAGCGCTCAAAATCCCAATCGTTTGGGATTTTTAGAACGGACATTTGAAGTGCCGCCAAAGGCGCCGCCTTTGGAATCCGCGAGCTTTTGAAAAAGCTCGACCAAAACTTTACCCACACTATTGGTTACACGAAGTCACGTTCTGACGACATTAGCTAATTGACCATTGAAAGTCACATTCACAAGCTGTTACAGTTAATTTTGTAAAAAACATTTTTCTGATAATCAGAAAGTGAGGGAGTTTATGGGATACAGTAACGTGAAAAAAAGAGTTAAAAAAAGCAATTATTAATTTAAAGGATTTCCGCCCAAAATGTGGTAAACTGGTAGAAAACACTATACTAGACCAAGAGACAAGAAGTGCTCTTAAAGAATTTTTACCGCCTGTAGGCAGAATAAATTAATGCAGTATTTTGAAAAGGATCCCTACAACACTGTTGTGTTGACAGACTATATCTGGGACAATCTTCCGTACGGTGATGGTTAAAACTAGCTGAAGGTAATGATCTTGATTTATATTACTCTTTTGGGAAATTAGATATTTACTATCGCGCTTCCTATGATCAAGAAATGGGATGGATTTTTGAGTGCTATGCGCAAGATACTTATGATTTTGGGTTAGACAAAGATATTAGCTATGAAGAAATTTTCACTAAAGGTTTAAAGCATATGCTTGGCAATTACAAAGGTAAAATAGCAAACAATGGGCTGGTTTTCGCAAAAGGAGCAAGTGATTACTCAGTTTGAAATTGCTATTAATTTTAAATACTGCTGCGAAGGGTGATTCTATGAAAAGAGCACTTTTTAATACTATTCGAAGGTGGCGTTGGGAATGGCTTGCTATTATCTTAGCAATATTAGTCTTTGGGTTCTGGGGTTATGGTTGTCTCCGACACACTTTTCGCTCCAGAATAACATCAGAAGAATCAAAAATAAGATTTGACAACCGTATGTCTGAGATCGAAGATATATTGAAAAACTATGGTGTGGATTTTCATGAAGTTAACCCATGGGACAATATGCGATATATGCGCAGAGTTTTATGTAAGTTTTCTAACGGTGGCATGGATATTATTCTTGAAAATGAGAATGGTACCGAAAAATACACTTTAATAATCACGATGGTACCAGGTCAAACACCGGAACAATCTCTACCAGATGCTGCATCTCTACATATGGCTTGTGAAGTACAAAATATATTAAGTGGTGGCGAATTTGCACCAGAGTTTTTGGAGGAAACGCTTGTATCACTAATGGATGATGCACGCAACCAATTTTCAGTATTTGAACCTCGCTCGGAGCCAAGATATATATATTCTGACGATAAGTATGGAATTCATCTTGATGTCCATCAGAATAAGGAAGAGACATATACTGCTTATATAAAGTTTATAACCTATAAGTTTGAGTAATATCGAGCGTTCAGATTAATATTATATGTCATGTAATATGTCATGTAATTTGCCCGCTAATGAAAATGGGCAGATTTATAATCTCCTGTACGTTGTCTAGCTTGCTGATCCGGCTCATCAGAGTTATGACCTGATCGGGCGTCATGTCGCGGGTGCCCATGTACTGATCGTAGATGGCACCAACTTGAATAAGACGGTGTGCCCTAGCGCGGCGCAGTTCGTCCGGGCTGGCCGGTGCGTCGATGTTCTCGCTACTGGTCGGTGCCCTGTGCACAACTGAGACGGTTGGCTGTATCATGGTGTCCTGAATTGCTGCTTTCTGGTGTTGTTCCGCATGGTGCTCTTTATAAAGCCGGTTCATCCGGTCTAGTATTCTTTCGCCCATATTTATGCTCCTATCTGTTGATTATAATTTCACTCTATCATTGGTGAAAACGAGTGTCAAGGCCTTCCGCGCGACAAAAATGTCGCCGGAAAGCCTTGGGTTTTTCTACACTCAAACCACCTGTAACCCGCCTTCAGCTTTCGGTATCATAGTATTAAGAATACCTGAAGGGAGGTGGAGCGCATGGCATTATACAGCTTTCACGGCCAGATTATTGGCCGCGGTAGAAGCATCAAAATGAATCAAGACGGGTCTGTATCGGAGAAAGCCGCTAGCCGGCGCTCGGCCTCTGTTGCGGCCGCAGCCTATCGCGCCGGCACGCGTCTCGTCGATGAGCACCGGTGAGGTCTACGACTATACCCGAAAAGGAGGCGTTGTCCATACCGAGATTATGCTACCCCCGAATGCACCCGGCCGCTATCACGACCGGCAGAGGCTTTGGAACGCCGTGGAGCTGGCGGAGCATCAGAGCAACGCACAGCTTTCCCGTGAGCTGCGCATTGCCCTGCCGGGCGAATTTACCAGGGAAGAAAACATTGCCCTGGTGCGCGACTTTGTACAGAAGAATTTTGTGGCCAAGGGCATGTGTGCCGACGTGGCCTATCACATCAAAGACAAGGGCGGCAAGGATCACAACCCCCACGTACACCGATGACCAAATCCGGCGCATGGTGGAAAACCAAATCTCGAAAGGAGTATATCACCGACCGGAATGGCGACCGCATCATGGGTGCCAACGGCGAATGGAAATCGCGCAACGTGGATCTCACCGGGTGGAACGACAAGACGCTTTATTTATCCTGGCGAGCACAGTGGGCAGTTGCCTGTAACGAGTGCTACGAAGCAAAGGGGCTACCATATCGAGTTGACCACCGCAGCTATATTGAGCAGGGCATCCACCGTCAGCCGACTATGCACATGGGCAAGGAGGCTACCGCCCTGGAACGCAAAGGTGTTTCCACTGAGAAAGGAAACTATAACCGTACCGTTGCAGCGTGCAATGAAATGGCCGACCTGGGGATTGAGCCAACAGGCTTATGGGAGACGGCACAGTCCATTTTTGAACAAGCGAAGGCGCGTCAGTGGCGTTCCAGAAAGGCGAGGGTATCCGAGCCATCCTTGGTCGGCGGAGGGCAAGAGAAATCGGCCGAGGGCCGGCCTCAGCGACCGGAGGTCGCCCAGTCCGGCGGGCAACCCGGGCAAAGCGTGCGCAGCCAGGATGCCCAAAGGTGCACTGATGCACCGTTACACGGTGCTGTGCGACAGGGAGCGCCCTGCACCCCAGAAAAGGACGAAAGCCGCCCGCTTTCGTCGGAGAAGAAGCCGCCGCAGCGGCTTGAAGCACCCACAACCAATGCTGTGGGTGAGCGGAGCCATGCCCCTATGAGGCGGCACGGCAAGCGGAGCCTGCGGCAAAATCACCCGCGCCGCATTGCGCCGACAACAACCGCAATGCCCTGCATAATACCGTCGGTACGCACAACTTCCTTGCTACGCATGGCGTACAAAACTATGCGGATATTGTCGCCGGCGTGCGTAAGGCACAGGCTGCACACGTTCAATGATGAATTCGTCCGACTCAGTCCGAAATTGACCGCTTGAAGAACGTTGACCTCTCGAAGCTTCAGCAGCTGGAAGCACGTCGCGACAAGTTAGCCGCCAAGTGGCATGAATCGCATGAGGAGCTTCGCTTGTGGGCTTCCGCAGAGCTTTACATGCGCGAGCTGCTTGGTCTACCCCATCCGGAGTAGCCGTTACCCAACTTCTCGGTGCCATCCAAGCCCGACCGTCAACAACGCGCGCCTGAGCCTACACACGAACAAAAACAAAAAGCGCCGGTGAAATCTCACCGGCGCGATGACAGAGAACGATGAATCATGGATAAAAATAATCGGCACCAAAAGCTTACACCAGCATTACGTTATAAACTTGCCTTATTGGTTGTAGGACAACATGAACGTAATGAAAAGCACATTAAAGGATACAGTAATAAGCGTCTGCCTAACATTTTTCGCAACACATTACTTGATTTAGTATTGGTTACCTGAATGCAGAAAATTTTATTTCACTTTCTATTTGGAGCCTTTGCTAACCTGGTTTTATTTTGAATGCGGCTACGCTGCCGAGATTGTGACATATCTCGAAAAAATCACGGAATCGAATGATTCTGTTTTGTGTTTAACGGATGAAGAACGTGACGGAGCAGAGGCGTTGTTCAATTGGACTTTCTTAGCATAAGCAAAGGAGTTCGGGTGAAATAATTTCTCCGCTATAAAACTTGCCGTTGTATTCAATAATTGTCGCAAAAGCAATATGGCACGTTACCTTATCACCATTTAAAGGAACAATATTTATGTCGTGAACAAGTTGCAATTCTGAAATTTCAATAGTGCATTTAAGTAGAATATGATATGCTTCCGGAAACTTCAAATTTTTAGCCACTTTTTGTTCCTCCTATATTTTCCTTAGCACATGGAAGGAGCGCAGGCAAGTCGTTTTATGCTCCTAATCATAATATAAATTTTAAAAAAGAATTTTTGATAAATATTTTTCGAGGACAGAGCACATTGGCGAAAAGGAATTAAAAATGTCCCTGATTGCATAGTATGCGAACGCTGATGGTATTTCCGATGAACCCACACAAAGAAAGACGGCAGGACAACCTCTCGGTTAACCTGCCGTCTTGTTTATGCCGTTAAGCTTCTTCCCATAGCCTGATAGAAGTAACCAGCTTTTAAAAGGCTTGCGCCCAAACGATGCCCCAAACGCATCAATGGACTTATCTATGCCAATAGACACCGAAAGGTGTTTAAACCAGAAAGGCTATGATGTTAACGGCATCATGGTCTTTCTTTTTGTACTTTGAAAAATAAACAACGATTTGCTCTATAGTAAAACTATAAGACTATATAGAGATATCATTCCTCGGATCTCAATGAACCGAGGAATGATATTTTGGAGCTGCTAACCAGATTCGAACTGGTGACCTCGTCCTTACCAAGGACGTGCTCTACCACCTGAGCCATAGCAGCATATTGAATTTTGTTGTTGGCGTTGGTGCAACGTTGATTATTATAGCCGATAGTGTATCGGTTGTCAATATAATTTAATCATTTTCTTTTTTATTCTTTTTAATTCAAATATAGACTTATATTTTAAAATTGCGACATGGTTCCAATGGACTTTGACAATATATGAAAAAAGGTGTAATGATACAATCGCACAGTCAAAAGACTGTGCGATTGTATCAAGAGCCGTTTAAAATATTGTGTGGTACTTTAAAAATGATAAATTATGCGACGCTTGGCATTGTGGGGACGCGGTGAACACAAGCGGCTGTGTAGCGCGGTGTGGTGCGCGTGTGGCGCTTTGAACCGGTTAATGCCTTGCGTTTTTGGTTAGAAAAGGCCGCTGCAACAAGTGCAATCGTGAGACTGACGGCCGCTAATATGATAAGTGCAGTTAGCAAGCCGCTGCGCAGTATATTTTGAGTGCGCAGTTCGTTTTGCAGACATACGAATACGGCGTCCGAAAGGGGAATGGCTGTATCTCCGGAGGGTGTGGTGATGATGGCGTTATCCGCCAGAAAGTGCGCCGGTGCTATAACCGGCTGCGCATCGGTATTGCGATATGTAATCTGATACGCAACAGGGAACAGGCGGGAAATTGTATTGGAAGCGAAGGCCTGAATGCGGGGCAGCCCAACTCCTATCGTCAAAGAAAGGATAGCAGCGGCAATAAGGCACAACACAGAAAACTTTTTGCTTAATCTTTTCATATTTAATCTCCTCCTGGAATTGGTAGCTTGGAACAACTGTTCTTTTTATACTATATCACGAACGCATGTTCTAATGCAAGGGGTTTTGTAAAAAAAGAGAACAAATATTCTGGAGTTATATAAATACCGACTCCACAAGGCGTGCTGAATCGGGTGGTGAATACTGCCAGCGGTCCATGTGGTCGCCCTCGAAGAAGTATTGCAGTGGCATCGGGGGATACTGGGCAGTGAAGGCGTCAACAATAATGAGCTTTACCTTCATTTTCTGTGGTATCAGACTTTTAATGTAAACGCTCGCGTGTTGTGAACAGCTGACCTGCGCGCGCGGCTCGGCCAGGCCGGCCAGATTCGGGGTCAGCTCGACAAATATACCGTAAGATTCCACCGAACGAATAATGCCCGCGACCGTTTCTCCCGCTGAAAAGCGGGCTGCATTTCAGCCCAGGTGCTCAGTAGCTCTTTATGGGTCAAACAAATTCGGCCGGAGGGCTCAATATCGCGCACAACAACGCGAATATCCTGGCCAAGGCTGAAGCGGTCACGCGGGTGGGAGATGCGCGAAACCGAGATGGCGTCGATCGGGACCATTGACGAAATGCCACAACCGATGTCTACAAAACAGCCGAACCCTTCTAAATGGGTGGTACGTGCGCGGATGACATCACCACGACGCAGACGGGAGAGATATTGCTCACTGCAGCGTTGCTGCGCAGCACGGCGTGAGAGCATTGGTGTAACTTGCCCGCCGATTGTTTCAAATCCGACAACCGTAAAGCACACGGGCTTGTTAACGCGAGAGATCATAGCAATATCGCGTGTTTCGCCACTTTTTATGCCCAATGCGCCTTCTTCCCTCGAGATGATACCCTTGAGCCCGCCGCCAAGCTCGACGATAAGGTTGTGGGAAGAATCGCATATAATGGCGCGCCCTTCGAGAATGTCGCCGTTTTTAGACGCTTCCGAAAGCGCGAAGAGATTAGAAATGCGCAGGGTATTTTGTGTGGTTTCGATCAGATGACCTTCGGGATAAAATTCCATTTGCGGATGCCCCCTCTTTTTTGACACGGCAGGGTGTGGATATCCTGCCGATTCTATGTTTATTCTTGTGAGAGAGGGTTTAGAAGCAGCGGTTGAATTTATAACGTTTTTTAGGCGAATACACTTTTAAAATGCCGTTATTTTTAAAGGTTATTTTACGGTGCGCCACTATAAAAAATATTTGCCAGTGCAGCCTGATATCTGTTATAATAACAAATTGAAGTAGTGTAAGGAGGGGAAACCGATGGATGTACGGGTAGGAGATACCCTGTTGATGAAAAAGCCGCACCCCTGCGGGTCAAAAGAATTTTTGGTGCTGCGTTCAGGTGCTGACTTTCGCATCCGCTGCAAGGGCTGCGGTCGAGAGGTCATGGTGCCCCGCCCAAAGGTTGAGCGCCACATTAAACAGATTATTCATCCCGAGCCCCCCATAGAAGGATAAACGGAGGAACATTATGCTCGATAAGATAAAATCCGCCGAGCTGCGTTATGATGAAATCAGTCGCAAGCTTATGGACCCTACCGTCGTCAACGACAATGCGTTGTACAAGTCGTTGATGAAAGAATATAAGGCCCTGACGCCGCTCGTGGAAAAATACCGCGAATATCAGGATGCTAAAGCCGCCAATGACGAGGCGCGCGAGCTGCTCGACGAAGCCGGGCTTGACCGTGAGCTTAAAGAAATGGCGCAGGAGCAGCTGCTCGAGAGCCAGAAGGTGCTTGACGGCTGTGGCGAGGAGCTTAAAATATTGTTACTGCCCAAGGACCCAGACGACGACAAGTCCGCTATTGTGGAAATTCGCGGCGGTGCGGGCGGCGAGGAGGCGGCGCTTTTTGCTGCGTCGCTCTACCGTATGTATTGCATGTATGCCGACTCAAAAGGCTGGAAAAGCGAGCTGATTTCTTGCAACGAGACCGAGTTACACGGCTTTAAAGAGGTGTGCTTTATGCTCCAAGGCGAAGCGGCCTATTCGCGCATGAAGTATGAAAGCGGTGTTCACCGCGTGCAGCGCGTACCAGATACCGAGGCCTCTGGGCGTATACACACCTCCACTGTCACGGTGGCCGTGTTGCCAGAGGTGGAGGATGTTGAAATCGATATTAACCCAGGCGATCTTCAGGTTGACACCTATCGTGCAAGCGGGGCGGGTGGCCAGCACGTCAACAAGACTGAATCGGCTATTCGAATTACTCACCTTCCTACCGGCATGGTTGTGGAATGTCAGGACGAACGCAGCCAGCACAAAAACCGCGAGAAAGCCATGACGGTGTTACGCTCGCGCCTTTATGAGAAGATGCAGCAGGAGCAGACCGACCAAATTGCGGCCGAACGCCGCAGTCAGGTGGGTACAGGTGACCGCTCAGAGCGCATCCGTACCTATAATTTTCCGCAGGGACGACTGACCGACCACCGCATCGGTCTGACCCTTTATAAGCTTGATTCGATCATGAACGGTGACCTAGATGATGTTTTTTCGACGTTGATCACCTATGACCAGACCGAAAAGCTCAAACGTGCGGCAGAAGGGCAGGCGTAGTGAAGGTGCCTATGACACAGGTGCTCGGCTGTGATGAAAACGGCGTGCAGGCGGCAGCGGCGCTGCTGCAGGCCGGGCGGGTGGTTGCCATCCCGACCGAAACGGTATATGGTCTTGCTGCCAATGCACTGGATGAAACCGCAGTAAAAAAAATATTCTCGGTCAAAGGTCGCCCACAGGATAACCCTTTGATTGTGCATATCAGCGACCTGGATATGTGGCCATCTCTGGTCGCCAATTTACCCAAACGTGCGCTAGCGCTGGCGGAAGCCTTTTGGCCGGGACCGTTGACCATTATTTTGCCTAAAAGCGATTTAGTGCCCGTTACCACAACGGCGGGCATGGACTCGGTGGCGGTTCGCATGCCTTCACACCCGGCTGCCCGTGCCGTGATCAAGGCCGCGGGGTTGCCGCTGGCAGCACCCTCGGCCAATCTCTCGGGGTCGCCATCGCCGACGACAGCGCAGCATTGTTTAAAGGATTTGAACGGAAAAATTCCACTTGTTTTAGATGGTGGTGCCTGCGATGTCGGCATTGAATCGACGGTGGTTTCGCTGGTGGACAAGCCTGTTCTGCTGCGCCCAGGTGCTATTACGGTCGAGATGTTGTCTAAAGTACTTGGCGAGACCGTCGCCATTTCCGAGGCGGTCAGCAGGCCGCTCAAGACGGGGGAGCGCCCGACTTCACCGGGTATGAAATACCGGCATTACGCGCCGCGGGCGCGCGTTGTTTTAGTTGAGTCGGATCTGGAATCCTACATTAAGCTGCTCAACAACGCCGCCGAGCCTAAAACCTACGGGTTGGTGTTTGAGGGTGAGCAGTCGCTGGTACTAAAGCCCTGCATCACCTACGGCCGGGCGCATGATGCGGCCAGCCAGAACCGGGAGTTATTTGCGTCGCTGCGGCAGCTCGATGAGTGTGGTGCAAAACTTGTTTATGCCCGGTGCCCTGACCGAGATGGTGCATCTCTCGGGGTTTATAACCGCATGCTGCGCGCTGCGGCTTTTGAGGTGATTAAGCTATGAGAAAAATTTGCGTGATTGGCCTGACCGGGCAGACTGGCGCCGGTAAATCGAGCGTTTCTAAGATTATTCGTTCGCAAGGTATTACAGTTATCGACTGCGACGCAGTTTCACGCGAGGTGGTCGCTAATGAAAAGGGCTGCCTGGCTGACATGGCCTTGGAATTTTCAATTGCTATTTTGAATATGGATGGGACATTAAACCGCAAAAAGCTTGCTGAAATTGTATTTGGCGATTCTAAAAAACTTGAGCGGCTCAACACGTTGATCTTTCCGTATATTCGCAGCTATTTAAAAGATAAGATTGAACAGCTTGAAGCTCAGGGTAAACGGGTTGTGATACTTGATGCCCCAACCCTGTTTGAAAGCGGCATTGACGCCGACTGCGACTCGGTGATTGCGGTTATCGCACCCGAGGCGTTGCGCCTCAATCGCATCGTTGTGCGTGATCATCTGACCGACGAAGAGGCGCGTCGTCGCATTGCTGCGCAACATAACGACGCCTATTACACCACGCGCTCACAGATTGTCATTGTCAACGACAAGGACCAGCAGGAGCTACATGTTAAAACACTTGAGCTGGTAGGAATGCTCCAGCGCGCCATCCGCGAGCAGTGTGATCTGAAGGGCGGCACAACTGAAAAACCTGTCGCGCCCGAAAGTCAGGAGAATGCCCAGTGACGCGCGGTCGCAAAGGGCGCAGAATCAAACGCCGGGCCATAATATCATTGTTTGGGTTGGCGCTGGTGCTGCTGGCTAGCTGGTTGGTGCTGCAATGCATTTATCCACTCAAGTATACCGATGCGGTTGAGCAATATGCGGCGGAATACGGGCTTTCTCCCGCGCTTGTATATGGTATTATCCATACTGAGAGCCGATTTCGACCCGATGCAGTCTCACCTATTGGTGCGCGCGGCCTAATGCAGATCACCGAAGAGACGTTCGAATGGGCACGTTGGCGCTGCGGTGATGACGAGGCCCTCTACGAGCATTTATTTGACCCCGAAACCAACATCCGTTATGGCACTTATATTTTTTCGCTGTTGCTAAAGGAGTTCGGCCAGCCGGAGGAAGCACTGGCGGCTTATCATGCAGGGTGGGGCAGTGTAAAAAAATGGCTTTCTACTGAAGAATACAGCAGTGACGGTGTCACACTTTTGAATATTCCGTTTAAGGATACCGCACAATATGTTCCGAGAGTAAAACACGCGGCGCAGGTTTACGCCAAAGTTTACGGCAAGCGTTAGACTATTATTTTTCGACGTGGTGCGAATGCACCCGGCTTTATAAGGAGGAGCATCATGACAGACAAGAAGAAGTCCGAGGCGCAGCTTTTAAAGGAGCAGCTTTGCTATACGCCTAAAAATGCGGGCGAGCTGCTTGACGACAGCGAGTGGGAAAAGGCCGACCTGTTTTGCGAGGGGTATAAAAAATTCCTCGATCTTGCCAAGACGGAGCGCGAGGCAGTGGAAGTTGCGATTTCTATGGCGCGCGAGAAGGGGTTTCGCGTATTTGATCCTCGCGTTCAATATAAAGCCGGCGACCGCGTGTTCTATAATAACCGCGGCAAGGCGCTTGTGCTTTGCACTATCGGTACCGAACCGTTGGAAAACGGCGTAAAGATTGTCGCATCACACATCGACGCGCCGCGCATTGACCTAAAGCCCCGCCCGCTTTATGAAGAGACGCAGCTTGCGATGTTTAAGACCCACTATTATGGCGGCATCAAAAAATATCAGTGGACGGCGATTCCGCTGGCTCTGCATGGCGTTGTCGTACGCGCTGACGGCGAGCGGGTATCGGTCATCATCGGTGAGGAAGACGGCGACCCGGTCTTTACCATCACCGACCTGCTGCCACACTTGGCCAGTGAACAGATGCAGCGCAAGGGCGTTGACATCATCAAGGGAGAGGCGCTCAACGTCTTAGTCGGGGGCAGAATGTTCCGTGACGACAAAGAAAGTGAGCGGGTCAAGTTGGCTATCCTCAAGCTGCTCAATGAAAAATATGGCTTGACCGAGGCGGATTTTCTCTCTGCCGAGCTGACGATGGTACCGGCCTTTAAGTCCAGTGATGTCGGGCTTGACCGCAGCTTTGTCGGTGCTTACGGCCACGACGACCGCGTCTGCGCTTACACCTCACTAATGGCGGCTCTTCAGATTACAAATCCTAGTCGCACGGTGGTGACGGTGCTCGCCGACAAAGAAGAAACCGGCTCCGAGGGTAATTCGGGGTTGCAGTCAAAATTCTTGCAGTATTTTATTGAAGATCTGGCAGCACCATTCGGACTCGCTGGCAGAACGGTGCTCTCAAAATCAAGCTGCTTGTCGGCGGATGTCAACGCAGCGTACGACCCGACCTACGGCGAGATGCACGAGAAGAATAACGCTTCTTATTGCAACTACGGTGTGGTGATCACCAAATATACCGGTTCACGCGGTAAAGCTTCCACCAACGATGCCTCGGCCGAATTCATGGGTGAGATCAGAAGCTTGCTCGACGGTGCAAAGGTTCAGTGGCAGACCGGTGAGCTTGGCAAGGTGGATGCTGGCGGCGGCGGCACGGTGGCAATGTATATCGCGGCGCTCAATGTCGATGTTGTAGACGTTGGCGTGCCGGTTCTTTCGATGCATGCGCCCTTCGAGGTCGTCTCCAAGAGCGATGTCTACCAGACATTCCGCGCTTTCGTCGAATACCACAAATAAAAGTATCAAGCCAAAGCCCGGCCACGTGCAGAATCCGCATGGCCGGGCTTAGCGCATATATACCTGGTTGGATATTTTGAAGGAGGATGTCATTATGAAGTGTCTGATACTTATGGGAAGTCCAAGAAAAAACGGAAACACAGCCTTGCTTTTAAAGCCGTTTATGCAGTCGCTGGCTGACGGTGGGGCAGAGCAGGAGTTGATCTGGCTTTATGATCAGACGATTCATCCGTGTACGGCATGCAGAACATGCCAGACAGACTGGTCGAGGTTTGGTTGCCGGTACAACGACGACATGCAGAAAATTTTTGATAAAGTTTGCAGCTGTGACATTATTGTGCTAGCGACGCCGATCTACTCATGGTACTGCACGCCACCGATGAAGGCGATGCTCGATCGTCTGGTTTATGGAATGAACAAATATTATGGCGATAAAAAAGGCCCGGCGTTATGGGCGGGGAAGAAGATGGTGCTACTCGTTACCTGTGGCTATCGCCCGGAAAAGGGCGCTGATCTGTTCGAGGTCGGTATGATCCGCTATTGCAAGCACTCTCAATTAACTTATGCGGGCATGCTATGCGAACGAGATTTGGGGTATGATCATGATTTTATGGACACTGACAAGACTGAGAACGCCCGCGAGTTTGCAAAAAGACTGCTAAATAGCTGATATACAGTGCGCTGAATAGATCACATGCGTTCTCGGCTCGGGACGAATACATATTTTAATATGTCACCATTTTGCCTGTATTTTCATAGCCTGATGGCAGGAGGGATAGCTATGACAGGTTGGATGGTTTTGATCACACTGCTCCTCTTTTTGGCAGCGTCTGCAGTTGGATGCTATCCGGGTAGGCAGCGCACAGCAAAGCATTTAACGGCCGCCGCGGGTGTAACCATGGCACTGACGGGGGCGATGTCGCTAATTCTGAAAGAAAATATGTTTTCAGATGCGCTTGTGGTGCCTGCGTCACTTTGGCTGCGTGCAGTTCTGGCCATAGCGGTTTGCGCCGGATTGGGCATCCTGCTGGCTCGGCTGGCTGGCGGCAAAAACAAACGATAAGTTGTATACAATTAGTGAAAAATGCCAACCATTTATAGGCTGGCATTTTTTTGTTATAAAATAAAAAAATCCCTCTCTCTTGCAGAAGGATCACAATTGTGGTAAAATATTTTTTTGCAAAAGGTAAAAAAGCCCCGAAAAGTATTGACAGCGACCTGAAAAAGGAATATACTAGTATACTGTATCATAATGGGTGTATCTGCCTTTAGCATAGTTTATCTTAACACACCCTAAATAAAAAAGCAATAGAAATTTACAAATCGGCAAAACGTTTCCTTGTATTTTTTGAGCTTTTAATAATCATAGACGAATGGAGTGAGCGAAACCTATGTTGCAGGTGAAACCCGTCAACCTTGGCAAAAACGTTCGCATGAGCTTCGGCAAAATTAATGAAGTTCTGGACATGCCAAACCTGATTGAGGTGCAAAAAAACTCCTACCGCTGGTTCCTCGATGAAGGCCTTAAGGACGTGTTTAACGACATGTCGGCCATTACCGATTATCAGGGTAATCTGGTGCTCGATTTTATCGATTACCGATTGGAGGACAAACCCAAGTACACCATTGAGGAGTGCAAAGAACGCGACACTACTTATGCTGCACCGCTCATCGTCACGACCAGTCTATTAAATCGCGAGACCGGTGAAATTAAAGAGCAGGAGATTTTCATGGGCGACTTTCCGCTCATGACCGAAAGTGGCACTTTTGTAATCAACGGTGCGGAGCGCGTTATTGTTTCGCAGCTTGTCCGTTCGCCCGGCGTTTATTATTCCCGCACAAGAGATAAATCCGGCCGGGAATTGTTCGCCGCCACCGTTATTCCTAACCGTGGTGCATGGTTAGAGTACGAGACTGATTCTAATGGCATTTTTTATGCCCGCATCGATAAAAACCGCAAGCTGCCCATCACCACCTTTGTCCGGGCGCTCGGTATTGCCACCGACGAGCAGATGATGGAGCTTTTGGGCGAAAGCGAATTATTGAGAACAACCCTTGAAAAGGACACCATTAAAAGTGTCAACGAAGCGCTGCAAGAGGTTTATCGCAAGCTGCGACCGGGTGAACCGCCTACCGTTGAATCGGCCAAAAGCCATATTAATTCATTGTTCTTTGACGCGCGGCGATATGATCTTTCAAGGGTTGGTCGCTACAAATACAACAAAAAATTGTCGATCTGCCAGCGAATCACCGACCGTGAGCTGGCCCAGGCGGTTGTCGACCCCATGACCGGCGAAATTTTGTATGAGCAGGGCGCCATTCTGACCCGCGAGGATGCGCAGAAAATAGAGTGCGCTGGCGTGGACTGCGTTTATATCCAAGTTGGCGAAGCTGTTGTTAAAGTCATTTCCAATGGAATGGTGGATATACATGACTTTGTCGATTGCGACGCGCTAGGCATTGTCGAAAAAGAAAAGGTTCGTTTCTGTGTTCTGCGCGAGATACTCGAACAGAACAACGACGACGAAGCAATTGCCGCTGCCATCAAGGCGCGTGCCGACGAGCTGGTGCCAAAGCACATCATCGTCGACGATATTTTCGCCACCGTCAACTACTTGTGCAACCTTTCGGTGGGCGTAGGTCTTGACGACGACATCGATCATCTCGGCAACCGCCGTATTCGCTCGGTGGGCGAACTGCTGCAAAATCAGTTCCGTATCGGCTTCTCCCGCATGGAGCGCGTCATACGTGAGCGCATGGCAACCCAAAGCCAGGATCAGGGCGAGGTGACGGCACAATCCCTCATCAATATCCGCCCCGTTGTGGCTTCCATCAAGGAGTTTTTCGGCTCTTCGCCGCTGTCCCAGTTCATGGATCAGACTAACCCCTTGGCGGAATTGACCCATAAGCGCCGTCTTTCGGCACTTGGCCCAGGCGGTCTTTCGCGTGACCGCGCAAGCTTTGAGGTTCGCGACGTTCACTATAGCCACTATGGCCGCATGTGCCCAATTGAAACGCCTGAAGGCCCGAACATCGGTCTGATCTCGTATCTTGCAACTTTTGCGCGCATTAATGAGTATGGCTTTATTGAGGCTCCTTATCGACGCGTATGCAAGGGTACCGGCAAAATTCTTGATGAAGTCATTTACATGACCGCTGATGTCGAGGACGAGTTTGTTGTAGCACAGGCTAACGAGCCGATTGAAGA
Source organism: Oscillospiraceae bacterium MB24-C1 (assembly GCA_030913685.1). Taxonomy (NCBI): domain Bacteria; kingdom Bacillati; phylum Bacillota; class Clostridia; order Eubacteriales; family Oscillospiraceae; species Oscillospiraceae bacterium MB24-C1. The sequence continues at coordinate 31,290 of CP133187.1, forward strand.
TGATTGTTTTGCCCGCCCCAGAGTTGCTGCCCGTTACCGCGACGCCATCCTTGAGGTGGATCGCGAATCGGTTGACTTTATGGATATTTCTCCGAAGATGGTGGTCTCAGTCGCGACTGCGATGATCCCCTTCCTCGAAAACGACGACGCCAACCGTGCGCTGATGGGCTCGAACATGCAGCGTCAGGCCGTTCCGCTTCTTAAAACCGAGTCGCCGATTGTTGGTACCGGTATGGAGTACAAGGCAGCGGTCGATTCCGGCGTTGTGGTCGTTTCCAAGCATAATGGTGTGGTCAAAAGTGTATCGGCCGATCTGGTCGTCATCACCGACGATCAGGGTATTAACCACAACTATCGGCTGACGAAATTCATGCGTAGCAACCAAGGCACCTGCGTCAACCAGCGCCCCATTCTCAAAAAGGGTGAGCGCGTCAAGGTCGGCGACGTGATTGCGGACGGCCCCGCAACTTCCAACGGTGAAATTTCGCTGGGCAAGAACATGCTTATCGGTTTTATGACGTGGGAAGGCTACAACTACGAGGACGCCGTTCTTATCAACGAGAAACTGGTTAAGGAGGATGTTTACACCTCCATTCATATTGAAGAATACGAAATTGAAGCCCGTGATACTAAGCTTGGGCCGGAAGAAATCACCCGCGACATCCCGAACGTTGGCGAAGACGTTTTAAAAGAGCTTGACGATCGCGGTATCATTCGTATTGGCGCCGAGGTTCGTGCTGGCGACATTCTTGTCGGCAAGGTCACGCCCAAGGGCGAAACCGAATTAAACGCTGAGGAGCGTCTGCTGCGCGCCATATTCGGCGAGAAGGCGCGTGAGGTTAGAGATACCTCGTTGCGCGTACCGCACGGCGAATACGGCATCATTGTCGATGTCAAAGTGTTCACGAGAGAAACTTCCGACGAGCTTTCTCCGGGTGTTAATATGGTGGTTCGTTGCTATATCGCTCAGAAACGTAAGATTTCTGTCGGCGATAAGATGGCGGGACGCCACGGCAACAAGGGCGTTGTTTCGCGCGTGCTGCCGCAGGAGGATATGCCTTATCTGCCCGGTGGCCAGCCGCTGGACATCGTTTTGAACCCCCTGGGCGTTCCTTCGCGTATGAACATCGGCCAGGTGCTTGAGGTTCATCTCGGACGCGCCGCCGCAGCATTGGGCTTTAAGATTATGACGCCGGTATTTGACGGCGCCAAGGAAGTCGATATTCGCGAAGCACTTTCTCAGGCGGGTCTTGCCGACGACGGCAAAACGGTCCTTTATGACGGACGCACCGGTGAACCATTTGACAACCGTGTAACCGTGGGTTACATGTACTTCTTAAAGTTGCATCACCTTGTTGACGATAAGATTCACGCCCGTTCTACCGGCCCTTACTCGCTCGTTACCCAGCAGCCGCTGGGCGGCAAGGCGCAGTTCGGCGGTCAGCGCTTCGGCGAGATGGAAGTTTGGGCACTCGAGGCATATGGCGCCGCTTACACACTGCAGGAAATTCTCACTGTGAAATCCGACGATGTGGTGGGCCGTGTCAAGACCTTTGAGGCGATCGTCAAGGGCAAGAATGTTCCCAAGCCTGGTATCCCCGAATCCTTCAAGGTTTTGATCAAAGAGCTCCAGTCGCTGGCGCTTGATGTTCGCGTGCTGGATAAGGACAACAACGAAATCGACCTCAAGCAACAGTTTGATGACGATGACAATATGGGGCTGACCCCGCTTGACACGGAGCTGTTCACCAACAACGTGGAGGTTGACGGCGAACTGGAAGCCGGCGGCTTCGCCGTTGAGAATACCGAAGGAGAGCCCGAGCTGGTCGACGACGGCCTGTTGTCGGAATTTGATGATATCGGATTCTTTAATGAGGACGATAACAACGACGACTTTGAAGATTAATTACGGAGGGATAGCAGTTGGAATTTAATGTTTTTGAGTCCATTAAAATTGGTCTTGCTTCCCCTGATCAGATTCGCTCCTGGAGCTACGGCGAGGTCAAAAAACCCGAGACCATCAATTACCGTACCCTAAAGCCGGAGCGCGACGGTCTGTTCTGCGAAAGAATTTTTGGACCCATGAAGGATTGGGAATGCTACTGCGGACGCTATAAGCGTATCCGCTATAAGGGCAAAATCTGTGAGCGCTGTGGCGTTGAGGTAACCCGTGCCAAGGTGCGCCGTGAGCGTATGGGCCACATTGAATTGGCCGCACCGGTTTCTCACATCTGGTATTTTAAGGGCACGTCGTCCCGCATGGGACTGCTGCTTAATATGTCCCCCAGACTGTTGGAAAAGGTGCTGTATTTCGCGGCTTATATCGTCATTGATCCCGGCATTACCAACTTGAAAAAATATGCGCTGCTCTCTGAAAAGGAGTATCGTGACCTGCGTGAGGCGTATGAGGACGAGTTTGACGCCGGTATGGGTGCCGAAGCCGTTAAAAAGCTTTTAACGGAGCTTGATCTTGCTGCACTTTCGGTCGAACTGAAAGAAGAGCTGGAGAAGGCTGCGGGTCAGAAGCGCGCGAAGCTGTTAAAGCGCCTTGAAGTTGTCGAGGCGTTCCGCGCCTCCGGTAACCATCCCGAGTGGATGATTCTCGACGTTGTGTCGGTAATTCCGCCCGATATCCGCCCGATGGTTCAGCTCGACGGCGGACGCTTCGCCACTAGCGATTTAAACGACCTTTATCGTCGTGTGATAAACCGCAACAACCGCTTAAAGAAGCTGCTGGAACTCGGCGCGCCCGATATCATCGTTCGCAACGAGAAGCGTATGCTGCAGGAGGCTGTTGATGCCCTGATCGATAACGGTCGCCGTGGCCGCCCGGTCACTGGCCCCAATAACCGCCCGCTAAAGTCGCTTTCCGACATGTTAAAGGGCAAACAAGGCCGCTTTAGACAGAACCTGTTGGGTAAGCGCGTTGACTATTCCGGCCGTTCGGTTATCGTTGTCGGCCCGGAGCTCAAGATGTACCAGTGCGGATTACCTAAAGAAATGGCACTGGAACTCTTTAAGCCCTTCGTCATGAAGCGCTTGGTCGACCAGAAGGTCGCCACCAACATCAAGAACGCCCGCAAAATGGTCGAGCGTGCGACTGTCAAAGAGGTTTGGGACGCACTTGAAGTGGTCATCAAGGATCATCCGGTACTATTGAACCGTGCGCCTACGCTGCATAGACTCGGCATTCAGGCCTTTGAACCCGTACTGGTTGAGGGCAAGGCTCTCAAGCTTCATCCGCTGGTTTGTACCGCTTATAACGCCGACTTTGACGGCGACCAGATGGCTGTTCACGTGCCGCTTTCGGCAGAGGCGCAGGCTGAGGCGCGTTTCCTGATGCTGGCGGCCAACAACCTTTTAAAACCCTCCGATGGTAGCCCAGTCACCGTCCCGACGCAGGACATGGTGCTCGGTTCCTACTACCTAACCATGGTGCGTGAAAACGAAAAGGGTTCGGGTAAGGTGTTCCGCGACTTTGATGAAGCGCTCATGGCTTATAACGAGGGCGCTGTAACGCTGCACGCTCCTGTTAAGGTGCGCAGAACTATTGATATTGATGACAAGCGCGTTTCTAAGATTATTGAAACCACTGTCGGACGCATTATCTTTAACACCCCCATTCCGCAGGATTTGGGCTATGTTGATCGCACCGACTACGACAGTAAATTTAAGCTGGAAGTTGAGTTCTTGGTCAAGAAGAAGACGCTCGGCGATATCATTGACCGCTGCATTCGTACCCACGGCAGCGCCAGAACCGCCGAAATGCTCGACCAGATCAAGGCACAGGGCTTTAAGTATTCGACGCGCGGCGCCGTCACCGTCGCAGTTTGCGACGCGGTGATTCCCCCCGAAAAGAAAGACCTGTTGGCTGCCGCTGATGAGAACATCACCAAGATCAGCCGTCAATACGAGCGTGGCCTCATCTCCGACGAGGTGCGCTACGAGCGCGTGATCAAGACCTGGAACGAAACGACTGCCAAGGTTAAAGACGCACTGCAAAAATGTTTCACCGAGGATAACCCCATCTTTATGATGGCTGATTCCGGTGCGCGTGGTTCGATGGACCAGATTCGTCAGCTCGCAGGTATGCGCGGATTGATCGCCAACACCTCGGGTCGTGCCATCGAGCTGCCGATCAAGGCCAACTACCGTGAAGGCCTGACCATACTCGACTACTTCAACTCCTCTCGAGGCGCGCGTAAAGGCTTGGCCGATACCGCGCTGCGTACCGCTGACTCGGGCTACCTGACCCGCCGTCTCGTCGACGTTTCGCAGGATGTTATTATCCGCGAGATTGATTGCGGAACCCACGAGGGCATTGTCGCGGTTTCGATTACCGACTCCGGCCGTGAGATCGAAAGCTTGCGTGAACGTCTCATTGGGCGTTATGTCACCGACACCGTTGTGCACCCCAAAACCGGCGAGGTACTCATGACCCGCGACCGCATGATGACATTTAACGACGCAGAGCGCATCGTCAAGTCAGGCATTGAGCAGGTCAAAATTCGCTCGGTCTTAAACTGCGAGAGCAAGAACGGCGTTTGCGCTCACTGCTACGGCGCGAACCTTGCAAATGGCCAGCCGGTCGGCATCGGCGAGGCGGTCGGTATCATCGCCGCCCAGTCCATCGGCGAACCTGGTACCCAGCTGACCATGAGAACGTTCCACACCGGAGGCACCGTTACGGCCAGCGATATCACACAGGGTCTGCCCCGTGTTGAAGAGCTGTTTGAAGCCAGAAAGCCCAAAAATGCTGCGATTGTTTCGCACTTGACCGGTGTTGTTTCCTATGAAAAGGATCCCAAGGGCGGCGACCTTGTTGTCGTGACCAGCGATGATGGAGAGCGCTTTGAAAAGCAGGTTATCTATGGCTCTACTCGTTGCTTTGAAGAGGGCGATGTAGTCCAAAAGGGCGATCTGCTCACCGAAGGCTCGGCCGAACCCAATGAAATACTTGCTGTTTCGGGCCATCTCGCTGTGCAGGATTATCTCATTAAGGAAGTTCAGCGTGTTTACCGCACACAGGGCGTTGATATCAGTGACAAGCATATCGAGGTCATTGTACGTCAGATGATGCGCAAGGTGCGCATTGACGACGGTGGCGATTCTTCGCTGATCCCCGGCGTGCATATCGAAAAGAGCGAATTTATAAACATTAACGAGGAAATCTACAGAAAAGCCGAAAGAGAAGGCTGCGAGCCGCACTATGCAACCTGCATTCCTGTGCTGCTCGGTATCACCAAGGCATCCTTGGTGACCGAATCCTTCCTGTCGGCGGCGTCCTTCCAGGAGACCACCCGTGTTCTGACCGAAGCAGCTATCAAGGGCAAGGTCGACCCGCTGATGGGCCTGAAGGAAAATGTCATCATCGGCAAGCTTGTTCCCGCTGGCACTGGCACTGTTCAGTACGAAGATGTTACTATCAGGAACGAGCAATCCTGTGATCGTGGTTTTGTAGGCCAATAACTAACTATAAACAAAAACACCGTTCTGATTATCAGAACGGTGTTTTTTGGCTTATTTATTGGCAAATGCGAGTAGGGAATTAGTCGTCGGAATCGTCGGAGTCGTCGGAATCGTCGGAGTCGTCGGAGTCGTCGGAGTCGTCGGAGTCGTCGGAGTCGTCGGAGTCGTCGGAATCGTCGGAGTCGTCGGAGTCGTCGGAATCGTCGGAGTCGTCGGAGTCGTCGGAATCGTCGGAGTCGTCGGAATCGTCGGAGTCGTCGTCATTTTCGTCTAGATCATCAAGGTCTTTTTTATCATCTTTATCATCGTCGAGTTCTTTTTCAGCCGATATAACAGCGCCCGTCACAGCATCAATTTCGTACTGGTACTCCACTCCGTCGATGACCCATTCCACTTCGTAGACAGCCTTACCGTCGTCAATTTCGAGAGAAGGTGCCGCGCTCACCTTATCCAAACTTACATTTGCGTGAGAAAGTGCAAGCCTTGCAGCTTTATCGGTGGAGATATAATTTACTTTTGAAAGATTCTTTTCGTCATCGTCCTGGTCGTCATCGTCGTGATCAAAGTCGTCTTTATCATCGTCGTCCTTGTCATCATCATTGTCATCGTCGTCATTTTCGTCTAGATCATCATGGTCATTATCGTCATCGTCTTTATCATCATCCTTGTCTATATCTGTGGAGACGATCTCGCCTGTAATGGCATCAATTTCAAAAGAATATTCAACCCCATTGACTTCTAGCTCAACCTCATATATTAACTTGCCATTTTCAAAATCCAGCTCAGATTTAAAGTCTTTTAATTCAGAAGCTTCTAATCCTGAGTGTTTTAAAACTGCATCCAGGGCTGCGTTATCATTAATATAAGCTTTTTCGCTAACCTTACCATTGGTCTCAACATCCTTGAGAGCCGTTTTTTGGGCACCGTACAAAAGGTTTAAATCATTGATTGAAAGAGATGCAAGTTCATTAAAGTCTAAATCAGAGTTTTGGTCCACCATCTTTTGGATAAGAGCCGCTTTACCTTCAGAAATATTTTTCTCTTTAGCCAGCGCTTTAATTTGCTTATCCTTAGGGAGAACCTGACTGATAATAGCGGCTTCGATCTCACTAGAAACAAGCTGATTGCCAATTTTGTCTACCAGTTTATTCTTTAAAGCAGTACCCTTATCACTGTCGTCGTTCTCAACGGATATAAGAATAGAGTTGGCAAGTTCATCGATATAACCATTCTTCAGCATTGAGCCTATAATTGCATTTACAGCAACATCAGCATCAGCATTTTTTAGGTCCATGCCATCTAATATAACAGATGCATCATCATTGCAGGCGGTGACATCAAGCACACGCTCTGAGCGGTTGAGCGAAAGCTCAATACTGGGGTTTACGTCCAAAGCGACAATAGAATCCACCTTGTTGTTTACAACACCATATCCAACCGCTCCAGCGCAGATAATCATGATAGCGGCAGCGCATGTTGCAATTATCGGAATAAAACCACGTTTTTTATTTCTTATATTGGACATCTCAATCACAGTTCCTTTCTGTTGCGCGCATTCGGAGAGGATGTGATCTAAGACATCAGGAACAGAGTTTTGAACAGCTTTTTTTAACCTGTTTTCGATCTCTCTGTTTGTCATTTGTATCCCTCCGATAGCTTGTTTTTTAGCTTTTTAAGCGCTCTGTGGTATTTTGACAGGACAGTGGGCAGCGCAAGATCCAATAAATCGGAAATCTCACGGTGTTTTAATCCGGACACTGCGTGGAGCAAAACAATTTGACACTCTTGAGAAGATAGTTCTTTTAGCGCAGTGTTCAGAACCATCTTATCTTCTAAAGAAAGATTTGGTGGCTCATAAAAAAACTGCTCCTGATCCTCAAAAGATTCATATGAGGTCTTATTGCGTTCGCGTAGCTTCATACGTGCAAGATTTTTGGCTATGGTTAAAATCCATGCCATGGGTTTACCCCGCGGATGATAGCTGCTGCTGGCGGCATACATCTTGATGTATGTCTCCTGGAGAACATCCTGCGCGTCATGCTCATTTTTCAAAATAGAGAGGGCAAATCCATAAACAGCGCTGTTCGTTTCGCGATAGATGGTGCGAAGCGCATCGGTGTTCTTGCATGCCATTAAAGCTATGCATTGTTCAAGCTCCAAATAATTGGGGGCAGTGTCGTGATATCCAGTTGTTGACGTCAAACAAAACAATTGTATCTTCCCCTGTCATATCATTAATGCACAAGCATGGTGTTTTATTGCATACTTTTTAAAAAAATTAAAATTACTGGTTTTTAATATTACCAGTAATCAACCATTTTCGCAACTTAATACGATTAAATACGAATTGCTAAATTATTTATTTTTTAAAAAATTCGAAAATAATTCAACTTATATTTTTACTCTTACGATATAATACCGACGCAAAATGTCAATGATAAATGGTATGTTTGTGTTTTTTCGAGCTTCTAGCAGCCTTATTTTTGTTAAAGAGGTATGTTTAGAGAATTTCTTGGAGATTTTAACGAATATTCATCGCAAATATTGTTGACAAACCTCATCACCCAATGGTAAAATCATAAATTGGGTGAACTATTCAAGAAAGCGGCCCCGGGCAACTGCTTGGGGTTTCTTTGGTAGATTACCACACAATCTAGAAAGGAGGAAACGACTTAATGCCAACCTTTAACCAGCTTGTCAGAAAGGGAAGAGAGGTCGTCGAAAAGAAATCGGCTTCCCCGGCTCTCTTGCAGGGATGGAACTCTAAGAAGCGCAAAATAATCGAGCAGAACTCACCGCAAAAGCGCGGCGTTTGCACTGCTATCAGAACCTCAACCCCCAAGAAGCCCAACTCCGCTCTGAGAAAGGTCGCAAGAGTGCGCCTGTCCAACGGAATTGAAGCCACTGCTTACATTCCCGGTATCGGCCACAATCTTCAGGAACATTCCGTTGTTCTGATTCGCGGCGGACGTGTTAAGGATCTCCCCGGCGTGCGTTACCACATCATCCGCGGTACGCTCGATACCCAGGGTGTTGCCAAGCGTATGCAGGCCAGATCCAAGTACGGTGCGAAGAGACCGAAGGCCGGTGCTGCGAAGAAGTAAGAAATTTCAAGATGCCGCAATAATGCGGAGCTTTTATATCATATATAAAGCCTCTGCATTGGCGCGCACGGAAGATTCTTTGCTTTCGAGTACCGATGATTTCATTATATGAAGGAGGGAAGAGAAGTGCCAAGAAGAGGTAATATTGCAAAGCGCGACGTTCTGGCTGATCCGGTTTACGGTTCCAAGATGGTCACAAGATTGATCAACAGCGTCATGTATGACGGCAAGAAGGGCGTAGCGCAGAAGATTGTTTACGGCGCGTTTGCCATTGTCGGCGAAAAAACCGGCAAGGAGCCGCTGGAGGCTTTCGAGCAGGCGCTCGAAAACATCATGCCGGTTCTCGAGGTTAAGGCCCGCCGTGTCGGTGGTGCCACCTACCAGGTTCCGATGGAGGTTCGTCCCGCCAGACGCCAGACCTTAGGTCTGCGTTGGCTGACTGCCTACTCCAGATCCCGTAGCGAGAGAACCATGCAGGAGAGACTGGCCGCGGAGATTATGGATGCCCTTAATCAGACCGGCGGTGCGTGCAAGAAGCGCGAGGATACCCACAAGATGGCGGAAGCCAATAAGGCATTCAGCCACTTTAGATGGTAGTCCTCAGACTGGATACGGAAATTTCTGTATCTACAACAGTATTTTTACCAACAGGAGGACACTATGCCAAGGGATGTCTCACTGGAAAAAACCAGAAACATCGGTATTATGGCTCATATCGACGCCGGTAAGACCACAACTACCGAACGTATTCTTTATTACACGGGAATAAACCACAAAATTGGCGAAACCCACGAAGGTTCCGCCACCATGGACTGGATGGAGCAGGAGCAGGAGCGTGGAATCACCATCACTTCCGCTGCCACCACCTGTTATTGGGAAGGCGCACAGCACCAGTATCCCAAGCATCGTATCAACATTATCGACACCCCTGGACACGTGGACTTCACCGTGGAGGTTGAGCGTTCGCTGCGCGTGCTGGACGGTTCTGTAACCGTTTTCTGTGCCAAGGGCGGCGTTGAGCCTCAGTCCGAAACCGTCTGGCGTCAGGCTGATAAGTACAAGGTGCCGAGAATGGCGTATGTCAACAAGATGGACATTATGGGAGCCAACTTCTACAATGTCGTCAACATGATGCACGACCGTTTGAAGTGTAACGCTGTGCCGATCCAGCTGCCCATCGGTGAGGAAAACTATTTCAAGGGGATCATAGACCTGATCACCATGAAGGCCGAAGTTTATTACGATGACCTGGGTAAGGATATCCGCGAGGAAGAGATTCCTGAGGATATGCGTGAAAAGGCCGAGGAGTATCGCACTCAGCTGATCGAGGCTGCTGCAGAGCAGAATGAGACGCTGATGGAGAAATACCTCGAGGGTGAAGAGCTCACTATTGAGGAAGTCAAGGGCGCTGTCCGCGAGGGCACTCTAGCTAACACGATGGTACCGGTGCTTTGCGGTACTTCTTACCGTAACAAAGGTGTCCAGTTGCTGCTTGATGCCGTCATCGATTATATGCCCTCGCCTATCGACATCGACCACATTACCGGTGTCAACCCCGATACTGGAGAGGCATGCGAGCGTCCGACCTCGGACAACGAGCCTTTCTCCGCACTTGCATTCAAAATCGCGACCGACCCCTATGTCGGCAAGCTTTGCTTCTTCCGTGTTTATTCGGGTAGCATTTCGGCCGGCTCTCAGGTTTTGAACTCTGTTAAGGGCAACAACGAGCGTATGGGCAGAATTCTGCAGATGCATGCCAACAACCGTAAGGATATTGAGACCGTTTATGCGGGCGATATCGCTGCTGCGGTTGGCTTGAAGAACACCACCACCGGCGATACCCTGTGTGATTCCAAAGCACCGGTTATCCTCGAATCGATGGAGTTCCCTGAGCCAGTTATTCGCGTTGCCATCGAGCCCAAGACCAAGGCTGGTCAGGAGAAAATGGGCATTGCACTCGCTAAGTTGGCTGAAGAAGATCCGACCTTCCGCACCTACACGGATGAGGAGACCGGTCAGACCATCATCGCCGGCATGGGTGAATTGCATCTGGAGATTATCGTTGACCGTTTGCTGCGCGAGTTCCGCGTTGAAGCAAACGTCGGTAAGCCTCAGGTTGCCTATAAGGAAACCGTACGCAAGCTGGCTGATGTTGACATGAAGTACGCCAGACAGTCGGGCGGACGTGGTCAGTATGGCCATGTCAAGATTAAGCTAGAGCCCAACGAGTCCGGCAAGGGCTACGAGTTTGTCAATGCCATTGTCGGCGGCGCGATTCCTAAGGAGTATATCGGACCGATCGACGCAGGTATTCAGGGCGCTATGGCGGCTGGCGTGATGGCTGGCTATCAGGTTGTTGACTGTAAGGTCACATTGTACGATGGCTCTTACCATGAGGTCGACTCTTCTGAAATGGCGTTTAAGATCGCTGGTTCTATGGCCTTTAAAGAGGCAATGCGCAAGGCTGATCCCGTCATTCTTGAGCCGATGATGAAGGTTTCGGTCAACGTTCCTGAAGATTATATGGGCGATGTCATCGGCGACTTGAACTCTCGTCGCGGACAGATTCAGGGTATGGAAGCTAAGTTCGGCGCACAGCAGATTGAGGCGGTTGTTCCGCTGTCTGAAATGTTCGGCTATGCTACCGACCTTCGTTCCAAGTCGCAGGGTCGCGGCCAGTATTCTATGGAGCCTTCGCACTATATTGAAGTGCCGAAATCCATTGCGGAGGGCATTATTTCTGCCCGCACCAAAAAGCAGGATTAATTGATAAAATCCCGCTTGCAATTTAAATGTAAGGTTGCTACAATAACGAATGTAGAGCCGTAAATGATATCAAATTTATAATCAAAAGGGAGGAAAACTACAATGGCAAAGGCAAAATTTGAAAGAAGCAAGCCCCATGTTAACATTGGCACCATCGGCCACGTTGACCATGGCAAGACCACTCTTACCGCTGCAATTACCAAGTTCCTGTCCATGCAGGGCATGGCTGAGTTTGAGGCTTATGATATGATCGATAAGGCTCCTGAGGAGAGAGAGCGCGGTATTACCATCAACACTTCTCACGTTGAGTACCAGACCGAGGCGCGCCACTATGCGCACGTTGACTGCCCCGGACATGCTGACTATATCAAGAACATGATCACCGGTGCTGCTCAGATGGACGGCGCTATTCTGGTTATCGCTTCTACCGACGGCCCCATGGCTCAGACCAAGGAGCATATCCTTCTGGCCCGTCAGGTTGGCGTGCCCGCAATCGTTGTTTTCATGAACAAGGTTGACCAGGTTGACGATCCTGAGCTGCTCGAGCTCGTTGAGATGGAGATCCGTGAGACCCTGTCTTTCTACGAGTTCCCCGGCGACGACGTGCCGATCATCAAGGGTTCTGCTCTTCTGGCTCTTGAAGCTAATGATACGAATGCGCCTGCGCTCGATTGCATCAAGGAGCTCATGAGTGCAGTTGACTCCTATATCCCCACCCCTGAGCGTAAGGCTGATCTGCCCTTCCTGATGCCTGTCGAGGACGTCTTCACCATCACCGGCCGCGGCACCGTTGCTACCGGTAGAGTTGAGCGTGGACAGATCAAGGTTGGCGAGGAAGTTGAGATCGTTGGTCTGGCTGACGAGAAGAGAAAGACCACCGTTACCGGTCTTGAAATGTTCCGTAAGCTTCTTGATTTCGCTGAGGCTGGCGACAACGTTGGCGCGCTGCTCCGCGGCATTCAGAGAACCGACATCGAGCGTGGACAGGTTCTGTGCAAGCCCGGCTCCATTCAGCCCCACACCAAGTTCCACGGCCAGGTTTACGTTCTCAAGCAGTCTGAGGGCGGTCGTCATACCCCCTTCTTCAACAACTATCGTCCCCAGTTCTATTTCAGAACGACTGACGTAACCGGCGTTATCGCTCTTCCCGAGGGCGTTGAGATGTGCATGCCTGGCGACAACATCGAAATCGATGTTGAGCTCATCACTCCCATCGCTATCGAGCAGGGTCTCCGCTTCGCTATTCGTGAAGGCGGCAGAACCGTTGGTTCGGGCGTTGTAACTGGCGTTAATGCCTAAGATTTAGCTATATGCTATAGAAAAGGGTTCCCTTCGGGGGCCCTTTTTTTATTGGTAAATCGCTGGTTGCGACGCCTAATGAGACCGGATAACCTGTTTTTCCGTTATATATATTAAGCCAATTTAACTATTATAAAATGGCAAAGGGCCAAAACCTGCTGCATCTTTTGGTATATGATCAAAGTCAATTTATTATAATTAGAAGGGTCTTTTTATTATGCCTCAAGCCTATATTGGAAGCAATTAGGTTGCATTTATTGATTTTTCTCTCAGATTGGGCTACAATAATATTTAAGTGAGAATAGTAAAATATAAGAAGGCTAGTGAGGTCTTGACATGATTTATAAAAAGTTAGCAGCGCTATTTTTGGCGGCTATTCTAGTTTTACTTTCCGCTGCATGTGGCGAAAAAGCGATGGGGGGAGCGGCACCCGCCATTTCTAAAGAGGGTAAAACAATTATTTTGCATTCCAATGATACTCACGGCAGGATAGTGGGCTCTGAACAAAGCGTTGGTATAAGCGCGTTGAAGGCTTTAAAAGACAGATATATAGCCCAGGGGATGAATGTGGTGCTGTTTGATGCGGGGGATACCTTTCACGGAACTGCCTTTGCAACACTGGATGAAGGTAAAAGTGTTCTAGAACTGATGACAATGGCCGGTTACGATGGGATGACGCCCGGCAACCATGATTTTAATTATGGCAGCGATCACCTTGTCGAACTCTCTTTTCAGACGCCAATGCCGATGCTTTCGGCTAATGTAATCAAAAAGGGCAGCGATAAAAAGCTGCTCGACGGTTACGCTGTAATCCAGCGCGAGAATATCAAAATTGGTGTGTTTGGTCTTTCCACCCCTGAAACAGCTTACAAGACTAATCCGGCCAATGTTGATACGGTAAAATTTTACGACCCTTATGCAGCGGCAGCTGAAGCGGTCAGTGTGCTAAAGGCTGCCGAGGTGGACTATATCGTTGCACTTTGCCATTTAGGTCTCAACAGTAGCAGCGACTACACCTCTGAAGGCGTGGCAAAAGCTGTGGCTGGCATTGATCTTATTGTGGATGGACACAGCCACACCCTGCTTGAACAGGGTAAAAGAGTGGGGAACACGCTGATTGTTTCGGCTGGCGAATATATGAAATCGGTCGGCGTTGTAACATTGGATCATGCCACCCGCGCGGAAACCGCTGAAGTTATCCAGGCGGGAGATCCTCGGTTGCAAGGATTATCAGACCCTGCGATAGACGCCAAGATAGAGGAGATCAATGTCGGCCAGCAGCAGATTCTTTCAGAGGTGCTAGGTAATACGCCGGTAAATCTCAATGGTGCACGTGCCGATGTGCGCACCGGCGAGACAAATTTGGGCAATCTGATTGCCGATGCTATGCGTGTTGAGTCGGGCGCACAGATTGCGCTGATTAACAGCGGTGCTATTCGTGACTCAATCCCAGCGGGTGAGATCACCAAAGGCAATATTATCAACGTACTTCCTTTCGGTAATTACATTGTAACTAAAAAACTTAACGGCTCCAATCTTCGCGCGGCTTTAGAAAGCGCAGTAAAGGCACTGCCGGAAGAAAATGGCGCATTTTTACAGGTTTCTGGCCTGTCGTTTACTGTTGATGCAGCTGCATCTCCCGGCGGACGTATAAAAAATGTGATGATTGATGGCAAGCCGCTGGATATTGCTACCGAGTATGTTGTGGCCACTAACGATTTTCTGGCTGCAGGTGGCGACGATTTCCCAATGCTGGGCAAATCAAAAACGATCAATGAGTTTGCGGCTTTGGATGAAACGCTAATGCGGCATATCAATCGCCTTTCAGAGAGTGGCGAACCATTTCCCGAGGCGCCGACGAGAATAGTTATTGCCGGTCAGGCGACGGCTCCGGCTGCTGCCGATGCTGCGGCCTCAAGCCTTGAGGACAAGCCAGTGCAGGTGGATACCATACCGGAGCAGCCAGAGGTGACGCAAGACAAGGTCGATGCTCCCGAGCCAGAGATACCTGACAAAACCACATCTGACACAGAACCAGAGGCGTTGAGCTCGTCTGCATCATCAGCCGAGTCATCGGCTACTACACCCACCGAGCCGGGCGAAGACGGATATATCTATTACATTGTGGACTATGACGACAATATATGGAACATTGCCAAGGAACAGCTTGGTGATGTGAACCTTTGGGATGAGCTTCTCGAAGAAAACAAAGATATCATCAAGGACCAAGATCATATCTATGTCGGGATGCGATTACGTTTGCCTAAAAAAGCGAGCTGATTTAAGTTTACGATTCGTCAAATAGAAAAGAATCAACACTGCGCGTATAAGAAAGTGAGCGTCCGGGATAAACCGAGCGCTCATTTTTTATAAAAAAATGTGTACATCTTCAAAATATTTTAATTTGACTTTCCGCAATTAAAAATTTTTTGCCGACACATTTTCCAGCTATTTTAGCGGGCGTTTGCTTGACAATCGCTTTGATGACGCATATAATATAGATAAAGCTGTTTCAGGGCGGGGTGAAACTCCCCACCGGCGGTAATCGGCGTTAGGCCGTTAGTCCGCGAGCCGAGCCATAGTATGATGGTAGGCCGATTCGGTGAGATTCCGAAACCGACGGTATAGTCCGGATGAAAGAAACAGGTGAACAATGCCTTTTGTTTTGCAAAAGGTGTTTGCTTGCCGTTACGCCCATGTCGTATGACATGGGCTTTTTATTTCCCAAAAGCAGCAAATAATTATCAGGAGTTGGATACCAATGAAAACAACTGTAAAAGTACGCAGAGTTACCGTTACGGCAATGTTTGCTGCACTCGCTTCCATTCTTATGTTCTTTGAAACGCCGATACCTTTTATGCCCCCGTTCTTAAAGCTTGACCCTTCGGCGATACCGATTCTCATCGGTGGCTTTATTCTGGGTCCTATGGCCAGTGTCGCGATGGTTTTTATCAAGGCTTTTGTACATTTCTTTTCCAGCACTACCGGCGGTGTCGGTGAGCTAGCAGATTTTATTATGACTTCGTCCTTTGTTGTCATAGCAGCTATTGTTTACCGCCGCCATCATACTAAAAAAGGTGCTGTGTTGGCCTGTATCAGCGGAACAGTGGCGCTCGCAGTTGTCGGCGTGCTGGCCAATAAGCTTCTGGTGCTGCCGTTTTATTCTACGGTAATGCCGATTGAAGCCATCTTCAAAGCCTGTGCTGCGGTCAATCCTTTAATTAAGGACACCAATACCTATCTGATGTATGGCGTACTGCCATTTAACCTGATTAAGGGTATTGTGATTTCGCTTATTACTTTCCCGGTCTATAAAAGGATGTCGAACCATATCAAACATTTTATTGCAATGGTCGAGCCCGCGTCCGGCGCCATCAAGAGCATTCCATCCAAGCAGTCCTAATTAAATCGAACTTTGCTGACGCTAAGAAAAAAGCGTCGGGATTAGTGTTGACAATAGTCTACCAGTATGGTAGAATAAAACAAACTTAATAATTTACTTATCAAGAGCGGCGGAGGGGACAGGCCCTGCGATGCCCGGCAACCTGCATGAAATTTAATGCAAGGTGCTAAATCCTGCGGTGTCAACCGAAAGATAAGCCTTTTTCGCGTCCGACACTAAATGCCGGACGCGTTTTTTATTAAAATAATATATTAGATATTGAATGAAAGAAAGGAAACATGATTATGGCACATTATCTTTTTACCTCAGAATCTGTTACCGAAGGTCATCCCGATAAAGTCTGTGACCAAATTTCTGATGCCGTTCTCGATGCGATTATGGAACAGGACCCCAACGGACGTGTCGCTTGTGAGACCTGCTGCACCACCGGTATGGTGATGGTGATGGGCGAAATATCTACCCAGTGCTATGTCGACATCCCCAAGCTGGTACGCGAGGTTGTGCTGGATATCGGATACAACAGTGCGAATATCGGTTTTGACGGCAACACCTGCGCCGTGCTGACCTCCATCGACGAACAGTCGGGCGATATTGCGCTGGGTGTAGACAACGCGCTGGAGAAAAAAGAAGGTGCAAGCACCGAGACTGATGAGAACGGCGCGGGCGATCAGGGTATGATGTTTGGTTTTGCCTGTGACGAAACCCCCGAGCTGATGCCGCTGCCCGTGTCTTTGGCACATCGGTTGGCAAAGCGCCTGACTGAGGTTCGCAAAAATGGTATATTGGGCTATCTGCGCCCTGATGGCAAGACTCAGGTCACCGTTGAATACGACGACGACAACAACCCCGTGCGTATCGATACGGTTGTTATCTCCTCACAGCATGCGGTGGAAGTCTCGCTTGAAACTATTCGGACTGACATCATCCGTGAGGTGGTGGCCAAAATCATCCCCGCCAACATGCTCGATGAAAACACTAAGATTTTCGTCAATCCGACCGGTCGCTTTGTTATCGGTGGCCCTCAGGGGGACAGCGGACTGACCGGTAGAAAGATTATAGTTGATACCTACGGTGGCTATTCCCGTCACGGAGGCGGTGCTTTTTCGGGTAAAGACCCGACCAAGGTTGATCGCTCAGCAGCCTATGCCGCGCGCTGGGTAGCTAAAAATGTGGTTGCGACAGGTTTGGCTCGTCGCTGCGAGGTACAGCTGGCCTACGCTATTGGGGTGGCGCATCCCGTATCGGTATTTGTTGACACATTTGGCACCGGCAAGGTATCGGATGATCAGCTGGCGATGGCTATCAACAAGGTGTTTGACCTACGTCCGACGGCGATTATCCGTGCGCTTGATCTGCGTCGGCCCATCTACCGCAAGTTGGCAGCCTACGGCCACATGGGACGCGAGGATCTTGGCGTAAGTTGGGAAAAGACCGATCGTGCCGAAGCGATCAAGAAAGCGCTGGGGCAATAACATTAAGCGGATTTAACAAAACAAATCGCCTAGGGAAGTAATAAATAAGGACAGCTTTGCTGGTCGCGGTGGGCAGACATATGCCCGCTGCGACCAGTGAAGCTGTCTAGCCGTGTAAGCGGCCTGACGGTGCGCTATGTGCTTAATTTTACTCGCCTGCAGGCAATCAAACGGGTCATTTGACTCGTTCTTAGGCGTATACATAGGAGAACAAATAGACTTGAGATATCATTATCAGTTTTATGCAACAATTACGGTTTTAAGCTGGGGCATTGGCAACGTGTTGACTCGTGTCGCACTGCGTGATTTTTCCCCTTTTGCTATCGGATTTTGGCGCTACGTCATCGCCACCGTCATGTTGGCAATACTGGTGGTAGCAAAAAAAATCAGCCCACCCGCTAAAGCGGATCTGCCCTGGTTTGTGTTTTCGGGTTTTACCGGCTTTGCGTTTTATATGGTGGCCTATAATATGGGCTACGTCACTGTTACCGCTGCAACCGGCAGCGTTATCAGCGCAACGGTACCGCTGATGACAGCTGCGCTGGCATGGCTGATCTTTAAAGAGACGCTGAAGGCTTTTCAGTGGTTTGGAGTTTTACTGCAGTTTTTAGGTATCGTGATAATCGCTCTGGCTGGGGGGCGCTTTTCGGTGAGCGAGGGGGTTTTGTGGACGCTACTTTCAGCTCTTTCGCTGAGCGTTTACAATTTGCTTCAGCGCAAAATGACTGAAAAATATAGTGCGCTGCAATGCTCAATTTACAGCATCTTTTGCGGTACGATTATGTTGGCGGTTTTTGCGCCGCGTTCTGTCCACGAGCTGTCATCAGCGCGGGTGGATACCGTCTTTGCTGTGGCTTTTCTCGGTATTTTCGCCAGCGCGGTAGCATTTTTAAGTTGGACAAAGGCGCTTTCTCTGGCGGACAAGGCCTCACAGGTGAGCAACTTCATGTTTATTACGCCGCTCATATCCACCGGTCTGGAGATTGCATTGTTTAGAGAACTGCCAGGTGCAGCCACATTGTTTGGCGGTGTGGTCATCTTGTTGGGTGCATTTTTGTTTGGAAGGTCGAAGGAGCATTCCTATCGTTAAAATCTGTTTGGACAGACTCTGAATGCGCCGCACTTTATGAGTGTAAAAAGGTAAAAGACAGTTTATGTAACCGGCACGGGATTTTCCGTGCCGGTTATTCACATTCTTTTTTTAATTTTGTCCAGTGCACTTTTTTCTAACCGTGAGACTTGTGCCTGACTGATGCCCACTTCCTTTGAAACCTCCATCTGTGTTTTACCCGCCATAAAGCGTAGGGACAATATTTTTTTCTCGCGGTCGGCCAGTTGCTCTACTGCTTCGCGAAAAGCGATTTCGTCAATCCAATCACCTTCGCCACTGGGGTCTCCTACCTGATCCATGACAAAAATAGTATCGCCACCGTCAGAATAAATCGGCTCAAACAGTGAAATCGGCTCAACAATAGCCTCTAGCGCAGCTACGACATCCTGCCGGGCTACACCCATTTCGGTGGCAATGTCACTAATGGTGGGATCCACCAGTTTCTCGCCTAGTAAGCGTTCGCGCACCTGAAGTGCCTTATAGGCAGTGTCTCGCATCGAACGACTGACTCGCACCGAGTTGTTGTCGCGCAGATAGCGCCTGATTTCACCAATAATCATCGGTACGCCATAAGTGGAAAACCGCACGTCCAATGTATCGTTAAAGTTATCAATGGCCTTAATTAACCCGATACATCCAACCTGAAAAAGGTCGTCGAGGTTTTCACCTCGGTTTGAAAATTTCTGTACGACCGATAGCACCAGCCGAAGATTACTTGCAATCATTCGGTCGCGCGCTGCCTTATCACCCGCCCTTGCTCTTTTAATCAGCTCAATTTTCTCTTTTTCAGTGATCACCGGTAATTTTGTCGTATCAACTCCGCAAATTTCCACCTTGTTGTAATTCATATCACACCCACCCCGACTTGTTTTCTGTGATGAGTATTGACCTGACGGCATAGTGAAAATCAGCTGGTAATATTTTTTGCTTCTAAACTCAAAAAAGGTTTGTGCTGGATATTTCCTAGGAAATATGATAATTTATATCATATGGGTTGTCGTTGAGAAATGCAGCGGTGATTTGGGACGCCAGTTTCGTTTCGACAGCAGTGAAGTAAGGAGGTTCTTTCAATTGAAAATAGTTGTGACAGATGATTATTTTGTGGATTTTGGCGGCATATCCTGGCAACCGATCGAGCAGTTCGGAGAAGTCATTCGCTATCCCGATACGATGGATGCCGACGATGCGATCGCACGGATTGGAAATGCTGAAGTTGTTTTTATCAATCGCTGCCGCGTCACTGAGAAGGTGATGGCGCAGTGCCCGAACATCAAGTACATCGGAACCTTTGGTACCGGCGTGGATGGAGTAGACCTTGTAGCGGCACAAAAGAATGGTATTACTGTTTGCAATATCCCAGGCTATGGCAAAAATGCGGTGGCTCAGATGGCGTTGGCTTTGCTGTTTGAAATTGCTCGCAATGTATCGTTGTTTGATAAGCAGATGAAGGCGCAGGGATGGAACAGCGCTTCAGATGATTGGCTACGCACCATTCCACAGATGGAGCTAGGTGGTAAAACACTCGGCATCATCGGCATGGGAGACATTGGTTATGCCGTCGCGCGCGTGGCGATGGCTATGGATATGCAGGTGCTGGCGTACAAACGCCACCCTGACCTTGCCCTGGCTTGTGAACAATTGCGTTTTTGTGACCTGGATGAGCTGTTGGAAAAATCGGACATTATCAGCATTCATTGCCCGCTGACTGGCGAAACAAGAGGGATGATTGATGCTGCCGCTATAGCCAAAATGAAAGATGGCGCTATTTTGATCAACACATCGCGGGGCGCGGTGCTTTGTGAGAATGATGTTGTCGATGCACTGAACTCTGGTAAACTTTACGCGGTTGGTGCCGATGTATTCGCGATAGAGCCCCCCGGCAAGGATAACGCACTGGCGAGCCATCCGCGCTGTATTGCGACGCCGCATGTGGCATGGATGCCTCATCAGACGCGCCAGCGCATTATTGATATTTCTGGAGAGAATCTACGTGGTTTTTTGTCGGGTAGCCCCCGTAATGTTGTAAAGTCCTGATAAATTACAATGGCAGTGCCTTGTATTGTCGGTTGAAATTTGCCTTGGAAAATACAAAAATGCCAACTTTTGTTTATGATGGCAAGCCACGGCGTCCGCTGAATGTAAGGGACGCCGTTTAACGTACTAAGGGTGAATTTATCAATTGCCATGATAACATCTAACGGTGGTGATAGAACCGCTAATAACGCAATGGCTATTCCAACAAGCGCCGCATTAATAGACCGCAAAACGCTTAGCAATACAACTCCATTATCGTAATATCAGTAAAATCAAGCCTAAGACCAGTACTGACTTTGATCAGTTTTAAGCTGTTTTGGTGATGAGAGATCACTAAATTGTCAAAATTTCAAATAATATTTATAACAATTTAACAAATTTAGCAGTTTTTAATTATATTAATTGGATAGGATCTATTATTTAAATCAAGCAGGTGGTATAATAGCCACAAAGAAGTTAATGGTTTACCACGGTGTGTGGTAAATTAAATCCATAGGGAGAAAAAAATGAAAACACAGAAAAAACCACCAATCTATTTACAGGTGGCTTACGATATTGCTTCAAAAATTGCGACGGGCGTGTTGGCCGAACAAGAACGGTTTTCGGGTCGCTCGCTTATGAGCTCGCAGTATGGCGTTTCGCCCGAGACAATCCGGCGTGCATTGCGGTTGCTTTCGGATATGGGCATTATTACGATACAGGAGAATGTTGGCTCACAGGTACTCTCAAAACGGCGCGCGATGGAATATGTTGAGCATTATGAGATGGGACGTGACCTGCTGAAACTTAAATGCGAGCTTAATCAAATGATGACACAGCGTAGACAGATTGACGAGCGCATTAGTGATATTATTGGGCAGATTACCGATCTTTCAGACCGGTTTCGCAACAGTGACCGTCTGAGAACCTATAAATTTGTGGTAGATGAGGAGGCCGAGATTGAAGGGAAGAGTATCTTTAATATAGGCTTTAGAAAAAATACGGGCGCGACCATTGTGGCTGTACAGCGAGGCGATGAAATTATGTTGTCGCCCAAGCCGCAAACAGTGTTGAAAAATCAGGATGTACTAGTGATCGCCTGTGATGTAACCAGTGTTGATGGGGTTGCGAGTTTTATTAGCGCAAAAAAGCAACCAAAAGATTGATGTACGTCGTTTCGCTACGACTTGTGAAAGCTTTCTGCTATCATAGGATCGTAGTATTGGTCAAGTGACAACTTGCTAATAAAAATAAGTTGTCACTATTGAAAGAAGGAAGGGGAAATTGTATGAAGAAAACCGTTTCGGCGGCGTTGGCTTTGCTTTGTGTATTAGCTGGTTTAACCGGCTGTGGTAGTAAGCCCGCGCAGAAAAACATTGCGTTCGCCGATGTGGGGTGGGATTCTATTCGCCTACATAATGCTGTTGCGAGTCTGATTGCCACGACTGTCTTTGGCTACGACAGTACCAATGAGGTCTCGGGAAGCTCTACAATTGCGCACGAGGCACTGCTAAAAGGCGAGATAGAAGTACATATGGAAATATGGACCGATAACCTTGCTGTGTATGATTCCGACCTTGAAGATGGCCGCTTTCAAGAGATGGGCGTCAATTTTGATGACAATGCGCAGGGTTTATATGTGCCCCGATATGTTATAGAGGGTGATGCAGAGAGGGGAATAGCCCCTGTGGCACCCAATTTGCGAACCGTTAAAGACTTGAAGGATTATGCTTCGGTTTTTAAGGACAGTGAGGACCCCAGCAAAGGACGCATTTATGGTGGTTTGCCTGGCTGGGAGGTTGACAACATCATGCACCAAAAATATCTGGCTTATGGTTTGGATGAAAATTATAACTATTTTCGTCCCGGAACCGATGCCGCTATGAGCGCCGAGTTGATCGGAGCCTACGATAAGGGACAGCCTATTGTTGCTTATTACTGGGAACCGACCTGGCTTTTAGGTAAGTATGATTTTGTTTTGCTCGAGGACGAGCCCTATGATCCGGCTTTATATAATCAGGGCTTGACGGAATGTCCTTCGGTAACGATAACTGTTGGCACCAGTAACCAATTTGCGGAAAATAATCCTGATTTCTGCACTTTTTTAAGAAATTATCATACAACCAGTGCGTTAATCTCTGAAGCACTTGCTTATATGCAGGAGACACAAGCTGATTATGAAACGGCTGCCCGCTGGATGATGACAACCCATCCTGAGCTGTTGGATGAATGGCTGACAGCGCAACAGGCTACCGAAATGAAGCAGGCGCTCGGCATGGAAAATGTGGCCAAGAAAATTAATCCGCTGGTCGATTTTCCGTTTACGGTACCGGTCAATACCGAGGCGATTGACAACGCAGTCCGAGGCTTCTCGGTGCGTCACAGCGCCGGTTTTGAAGCGGTAAAAAATGGGCTCACTGCTATGGTTGGTTTTATTCGCAACGTGTTAAACCTATTGCCTTGGTGGCTGTTGGTTGGTTTGGTATTTTTCCTAGGCAGAGCTACCTCCGGCAATTGGGTCAAGGGTCTTATTTACGCTATCATGCTCTTTTTAATTGGCATGTTTGGCTTGTGGAGCTTGACGCTTGAAACGCTTGCTATCGTCATGACTGGCGTAATATGGTCGCTCTTAATAGGGTTACCCATCGGTGTGCTGATTTCTGGCTCGAAAAGGGCTAACCGTATCATCCGGCCCGTGCTGGATACCATGCAGACCATGCCGGTCTTTGTCTATCTCATCCCAGCGGTAATGTTCTTTGGTATGGGTTCGGCACCGGCGGTTATCGCAACGGTTATTTATGCGGTGGTGCCGGTTATACGGCTGACCAGTCTGGGTATCCGACAGGTTGATCGTGAAGTGGTCGAGGCGGCAATATCCTTTGGCTCCACCCGCATGCAGGCACTATTTAAGGTTCAAATTCCACAGGCGCTACCCACGATTATGACTGGCATCAACCAGACGATGATGATGGCGATGGCAATGGTGGTTACCTGCTCAATGATCGGCGCACAGGGCATCGGCAACGAAGTGCTTATTGCCGTCAACCGAACAGAAATTTCACGCGGTTTAATAAACGGTATAGCGGTTGTCATTCTGGCCGTGTTGATGGATCGCCTTACCCAGGGTTGGTTTTCGAAGGGGGGTAAGCAGTGATGACTGGTGAAATGATTATTTCAATTAAAAATGTTTATAAGCTTTATGGTAATAATCGTGCTGAAGCGGTTGCCATGCTAAACTCCGGCGCGGATAAAGATGGCGTTTATCGCAAAACCGGTGTTACTGCGGCGCTTTCGGATATAAACCTGGATATCAAGCGCGGTGAGATATTTGTTGTGATAGGGCTTTCTGGGTCTGGTAAATCGACGCTACTACGTTGTTTAAACCGTCTGCACCGGCCGACTTCAGGCAGCATCAGCTTTGAAGGTGCCGAGCTGGGTAACATGAACAAGTCAGAGTTGCTTGAGTTGCGGCGCAATAAGATCTCGATGGTGTTTCAATCCTTTGGCCTTATGGATCATCGCGACGTTCTGGGCAATGTCGCCTACGGATTGGAAGTTAGAGGCATGTCGAAGGTTGATCGAGAAAAGAAGGCCATGGAACTGATCTCAATGGTTGGTTTAGACGGTTGGGAAAATAAAAACTGCAACCAGCTTTCGGGTGGTATGCGTCAGCGCGTGGGTATTGCGCGTGCGCTGGCAAATGACCCTGAGGTGCTGCTCATGGATGAGCCCTTTTCCGCGCTGGATCCGCTTGTGCGCCGCGACATGCAGTTTGAATTGTTGTCCTTGCAGAGAAAGCTTAAAAAGACGGTGGTGTTTGTCACGCATGATATTGACGAGGCCTTCAAGCTGGGCGACACTGTTGCCATTATGCGCGATGGTAAAATCATTCAGGTTGGTACGCCCGAGCAAATGAGTTCAAACCCTGCCGACGATTATGTGCGTGATTTTATAGGTGCAGCCGACAAGACCAAGGTGTTAACTGTTAAAAATATCATGATAACGCCCAGTTGTCTGATGCGCGGCAGTGATGGTGCCGAGCATGCTATAAGAGAAATGCGCAAGAACGCGCTGTCGACGGTCTACGTTGTTGATGACGACCTACGTTTAGAGGGCGTCCTGACTATCTCAGAAGCGATTCGCGCTCTACGTGAAGGGCTTTCGGTTGGGCAAGTGATGGCACACAATGTTGAAACAACGACGGAGGACACGTTGGTAGCCGATATTCTCCCCATTGCCGCGGAAACGCAGTATCCGATTGCTGTAATGGACAGTGAGAACCATCTTCGTGGAATTGTAACAAAGGCGAGTGTACTTTCATCGCTGATTTAAAAAGACTTTTATGTGTTATCCTAGGCTGCGTATACTTATGATATGCAGCCTAGGCATAGCATAAAAGGGTATCATCGTCAATGTGGTAAGGTGCGCTTATTTAATCATATGCGTAGCAATTTTGCACTCTTAGGCGTGACTTTACTGCTAGTTTGGGTGGTGTTCATTTGACTTTATAACGCTATTGTCATTCCATATAGAATTTAAGCAAGAAAAAACAAAAAAAGTCTAAAAAGGTATTGATTATTGGGTTTTAATATGCTATTATATAAAACGTCGCTGAGAGACAAGATGTATGGAAAAGCGGCAGGCAATTGAATATGGGGGTATAGCTCAGCTGGGAGAGCGCTTGAATGGCATTCAAGAGGTCAGCGGTTCGATCCCGCTTATCTCCACCATATCATTTAGAATACGAACTTCATCCGCTTGGGTGGGGTTCGTTTTCTTAATGCCATGCTCCACCATAAGAAAACCGCTTGGGAATCACATTCTCAGGCGGTTGCATTTTGTCTTGTACTGCCAAAGTATCTTGTTTTCTAACAGCATTTCTAACACCTTGAAAATACCTACCTCATACTGTTTGCTAGCATGTCCGCCATATGCTTCTTACTGTCACGTCAAGATGGGAGTAGATATTGGCGGTCATTTTAATATCGAATGTCCAATTTAATGGCCCATTGAAAATCAGACAGAAATGCCTATCAAAAAGTGAGACCAAGGCTGAAAGAAATTTTACATCATTATTTAGCCAATGTATGGTCAATCGGGCTGTGCTTTGCGCAAAAAACGGAATTTGCGCCGAAGCGTAAATTCCGTTTTTGACAGAACGGGCCTTATCTAACGTTAGAAAAAGGAAGTATATCAGCGGGTATACATTGATTTGCGCTTCGCACCCTTGCAATTTGTCAGGGTCTTTTTCGCGTGTCCCCTCTAAGACTGTTTAAGCTGATTACGGAGCGATGGTTATCGGCGCTGTTTTAACATAAGGCGCAGCACCAAGCGCCACGAACGTCTGAATCGCCTCGAGTGCTTTGAGCTTTGTCATGGTGGTAACAAAATTGTCAAAAGAGCCCACGGATTGACCCTCTGGTAGGGATACGTTCTGGAGCTCAACAGCTCCTTGAAAACGAAATACCTTACAATGCAGGTTCTCAATATCGACATCGTCCGGAAGCGTGAGCTTCTGGTAAGTGAAGTCACTGTCAAATCGGAATTCATATTCGAGTTTGAAATCGATATCTGGGTGAGGAGCTGAACCTATCTGGACGGTAAAATCTTCCTGGACTATGAACTCAACGTGAGCCGTCACCTGGCCGTATGATTCTGATAGTTCGCAACTGACGACGGCAACGGTTGCATTATCACCAATAATTTGCGAACTTGCAGAGAATGTCACACCTGCGGGTGCTGTGATCACAACATCCTCAATTGTTTCTGATGCGTAGAATATTTCATCAGCCCAAACCTTATCGATATATACTTTCTCGAGTTTCATAAACATGGCTCCTTTTTTGTATTTATAATCATACGCTAGATTAGGATAGGTTTTTTGCGCTCTGGCGTCTGATTATGTAATTATGCTGATTTTTGTGCTTTGTTTATGAACTCAAAATCTGCAACTGGATTATTACTTAAACAGACTAAACTGTTTCATTGCCTTTTAGCAACTCAGGTGACCAAAACAGCAAGTGGAAAGAGATGTTGGGGGCGGGCAAATCGATACCGGGTAGCAAATCGGTTTAGGAGGGCAAGGAGGACAAACCGGCACCGAAAGCCGCCTTTTGTGAACAAGCATTAGATGCAGTTTTATTTTCAACAATTCATCAAATGAAGCACTTGTTGTTTCTGAAGAGGGATAGAGTGTAACCAAGTCCTTAAGTTTAGATATATCAATGACTCGGCACTCAAGACCATGCAACAGGTGTGGGTCTATTTCGCACAGTTTACTGGGCATACACTCTTTGAAGCACACCGTTTTGGTAACCCTGAATCCAAATTCCAAAGGAATTTCTCGAAAATCTGGCGTGCTTATCAGCAGTTCTTTTTGAATAAATAATTCAATTCTGGCACATATGCTATTTTCAGCTATATTAATGATGGGTGTGCATTCTATAACAGCAATTTCCACAGTTCCGCTAACGGTGCTTTTTTCAGGAATTATAATGTTGCTAATTTCTATATTTTTATCGTAATTTGATATACGAAAATATTCATCACAAATGATTTTATCTACCAATATTTCTTCACACATACGCAAATCACTCCCTTCTTTTGCTAATCAGATTTTTCTTGTGACTCTCTATAATTCATTATATACTTTTGCCTCTTTATATGTACCCTCATGTTTGTGATAACATTGCAATACCATGGTAGAAAACTTTAACCTGCCTGTTTGCAGTTTGTAAATATCATCGAGTTTTCGCTTAAAAGCTTTCTAAGTGGCAGGTTATTCCCATTGAAATTGCGTATATTGCCACCACAACGTGATATATAACTTCAAGCTGTCTAAAATACCGCTTGTGCTATTCTTGTAGTGTGGTTTAGCGCACACGCTCAATCGTATCCACCAAAGGCGGAGGATAACTTCGCGAAGGGTTCGCTTTCTTGTTAAAATATCAAAATATAAACCGCATTGTCGTCAGAAAATCTGATTTCAATGCGGTTATTTACTGAAACTTATATTGTTATTTTTAAAATGTACTTTGCATTGTGGTGAAATGCCCTGATGAGGTATAACTTTACCATGATCTAAAAGCACATAGCTTCGGCCAACTTCTTAGGGTGACGTGTGCTATAACTTCCAAAAGAGCACTGGTGCACATATCGGTAAATATTTTTAAAGGCGATGCCTGAAGTACTCACCGACAAAAGGAAGATTTTAAGTTAATACATTATACTGTTTCAGGTACCTTTAGGATAGCACCTTTGTCAGCTGAGGTGACCAGTGCCGCATATTTTGCCAGCGCCGGTGTACGTGGCTTGATAAGGGGCTTGACCTTTGCCAGACGTTCGGCTAGCACTTCTGGTGGAACATCCAGATCGAGTCGGCGATTTGGAATGTCGATAATAATTTTATCCCCCTCTTCTACGGCCGAAATCGGACCACCGGCAGCAGCTTCGGGTGAGATATGTCCGATGCAAGGGCCACGGGTAGAGCCGGAAAACCGACCATCGGTCACCAGTGCACAACTTTCGTCCATGCCTCTGCCCACCAATAGCGAGGTCACCATGTGCATCTCGCGCATACCAGGGCCACCCTTTGGGCCTTCGTACCGGATGACAACGACATCGCCTTCATGTATGTGCCCACCGGAGACAGCTTCACCGGCTTCTTCCATCGAGTTAAACACGCGGGCCCTACCTGTAAACTGATACATTGAGGGTTTGACACCGGATTTTTTAACCACTGCGCCGTCTGGAGCCAGGCTGCCGTATAAAACTGCAATACCACCTTCCGAATTTTTCGGAGATGCAATGGGGAAGATAACGTCATTTTCCATTAGTTCAATCTTTTTGATGTTTTCGTGAACTGTTTTGCCGGTTACAGTTAGGTGATTCGGGTCGAGCTTGTTTTCAATCGCCTTTAACACCGCGGGCACACCCCCGTTTTCGTGCAGTGCCGACAACGGATATTTGCCAGAGGGTTTGATGTTGCAGATATAAGGCACATTACGGCTAATCAGGTCAAAATCGGTAAGGCTCAGCGGGATTTTAGCTTCATTCGCAATCGACATGAGGTGCAGCACAGTGTTGGTAGAAGCGCCCATTGCCATAACGGCGCGGATGCCGTTAAGAATTGCTTCACGCGTTAGAATTTTGCTGACAGTTAATTCTTCCTTTATCATCTGAACAACGCGCGCCCCCGACTGCTTGGCATATCGCCGTTTCTCGGAGGAAATTGCTAGTGCGGTGCTGCAATAAGGGAGGGTAAAGCCCAGAATTTCGGTCAGACATCCCATAGAATTAGCTGTACCCATCATCGAACAAGTGCCATAGGTGGGCAGCGCGCGCTTTTCAATTTCCAGTAGGTCTTCCAGCGAAAGTTTACCGGTCTGATATCGGCCGATCTGTTCACGCATGTCCGATAGGGTAATAACCTCAATATCCTTGTAACTGCCTGCCATCATAGGGCCGGCGGGTACAATAATGGTAGGAATATTGACGCGGGCGGCCGCCATGAGCATACCGGGTACGATTTTATCACAGCCGGGCAGCATGACCATCGCATCAAACTGGTGGGCTTCAATCATCATTTCAATGGCATCTGCAATGTTTTCGCGGCTGGGTAGCGGATAACTCATGCCCCGGTGCCCCTGACACAGGCCGTCACACAGGGCGATGGTGTTGAACTCACGGGGGATGCCCCCCGCCTGATAGATGCCCTGCTTAACATAGTCCGCAATTTCTCTGAGGTGAATGTGCCCGGGTACCACTTCAGTAAAAGAATTGACCACTGCAATCAGCGGTTTACGCAGATCGTTGGTATCCAGCCCCATGCTGTAAAGCAGCGCACGATGGGCCGAGCGTTCCATTCCGTTGGTCAATATGCCACTTTTATAATCGCTGTAATGCAG
Source organism: Oscillospiraceae bacterium MB24-C1 (assembly GCA_030913685.1). NCBI lineage: Bacteria > Bacillati > Bacillota > Clostridia > Eubacteriales > Oscillospiraceae > Oscillospiraceae bacterium MB24-C1. The sequence continues at coordinate 60,833 of CP133187.1, forward strand.
CTTGTTGTCATCCATATGTATAGCCTCCCACATCTTGTTTTCAAGTTAACTATAGCTCAAACAAAACACAATATCAAACAAGTGCTTATTTAATGAGCACAAGAAAAATATTGTTTTTTATAGTGCGCTTTGCTATTATTATGGTATAGGTAATTATAAGCGAGGAAAATCTATGCAGATAAATCAGGAAATCTTTATGCTAGTTGCCGAAGAAATGAGCATTAGCCGTGCAGCACAAAGAGCTTGTGTAACGCAGCAGTGCGTCAGTGACCATATCAAGCGCTTAGAGCAGCAGCACAATGTCAAGCTGTTCACCCGCCGCCCCCGTTTTCAATTAACCGAGGCAGGTCAGGTTATGCTGCGAACTCTGCGTAATATGCAGGCGATGGAGCGCACGATGAATGATAATATTAAACGTTGGGCGCAGGGAACAACGGGCCACTTAACGCTGGGGATTGGGACCTCGCGCGCGCGGGTTATTTTGCCGATGGTGTTGCCTGACTACGCGCAGCGGTTCCCGGAGGTGGAAATCGACGTTGTGATGGACGATACGGTAGTACTTGCCGAGAAACTACGGCAAGGCAAGGTGGATCTGTTTGTCGGAGTTAACCCCGCCCATGATGCGGATTTTCTTTTTGAGCCGGTATGCGACGACAAAATCTACGTCATCATCTCCGACAAATTGCTGCGCAGTGCTTTTAAGGAAAATTTTCAGGATATGTTTAAACAGAAAATTGACCTGACGCAATGGTCACACGTGCCATTTGCACAGAATTTTGGTACCAGCACCGCCAGCAAAATGCTAATAGCGTATTTGGATCGAAGCCATACCGACTTAAAAATTCCCTATCGCATCAGCGACACTGAGACACAAATATCGCTTTGTGCTGCTGGAATGTGCGCCGCCTTTTGCCCACGCATGTTGTTTTACAGCGTGCGAAAGCACAACCTGCACTGTCCACCGGAGCAGTTGATCCACATATTTTCCATCAAGGGGCTAGACGAACGGCTGCGTATTGAAGCTGTGTCATTAAAATCCGCTGAAAAACCCAGCTATATGGAGGAATTTATTCAAATGCTTCGCCAAAAGGTTTCAGAGTCTGTTTACAACGATTAAGTATCCGGTATTTGACCATAGCATCCGCGCGCATATGGCATCGTGGGGTAATGTTTTTATTGTTGCGTTTTGTGATTAATAAGCGCATAGTTCGAGTATATATTTATATGGCGAAAAAAGGGGATATGATGCAGAAATATGGTGTGGCGTAACAGTGCAACTTTAAGCAAGATGATTTTTGGGTAATATTTTCATTATTTGTTTGAAAATGTTGAAAAACTTTGATAAAATATTATAATATAATAATTATGAATTAAAAAATGGACAACTTGAAATGCTATCGTTTTAAGATGCAAAGGTATATTTTAAGAGCTTTCACCCTGAAATAAGCGACAATGGCCTAACCGGTCACCTTTGAGGTGGTTTGTGGAGGCTGCTGGTTAAGGGGAGGTTAAATATGACAGAACGCAAAAAAATTTTAATTGTTGACGACAGTAGCATCAACCGACAGATTCTTTGCAAAATTTTGAAGGATGATTATGATATTATACAAGCAGAGAATGGCAAAACAGCATTAGTACTCCTTGAACAGTACGGTGGGCGAATCGCTGTTATTCTACTCGATATTTCCATGCCTGTCATGAATGGCTATGAGTTTTTAGATACGGTTCAGGCGTTGCCCCGATTTTCGGGAATACCAATTATTGTGATGACACAGCATGAGGGTGAAGAAACCGAGATAGCGGCTCTTTCTCTCGGCGCATCGGATTTTCTGACGAAGCCCTACCGCCCTACAATCATCCGACAAAGGATCGCCAATATTATCAAGCTGCGTGAAACAGCCTCGGTCGTCAACGCTGTCGAGCGTGATGCGATAACGGGCATCTATAATAGGGACGAGTTTTATCGGCGTGCCGATGAGATGCTTTCAAAGGCGCCCGAAAGAAACTTTTACATTTTATCGGTAGATCTTGAACGGTTTAAGCTAGTCAACGACCTTTTTGGCGTGGATGAAGGCGATAAGCTGCTTAAATACGTTGCCAAGCTGTTACAGATGAGTATTCCCGAAGATGGCATTTGCGGTAAATTGAGCGGAGATATTTTCTTTGCAATAATCCCCGAAGATCATTGTGAAGATATTGAGCATCATGTACTTGCCTTTTTGACCGATGCTATAAAGGATTATCCATTGAACATAAGCCTCTCGTTAAAATACGGCGTATATCGTGTCAAAAGCCGCGGTGTGCCCATCAATGTCATGTGCGATCGTGCAAAGCTGGCGGCCGATTCAATCAAGGGCAAGTATGATATTGATTTTGCCTATTATGAGGAATCACTGCGGGATGTTTTGCTGGCGGAGCAACAGATCATCAATGATATGAAGACGGCGCTTCGTAAAAGAGAATTTGTGATCTATTTTCAGCCGATATATAACCTGTCAACCGAAACAATGACCAGTGCGGAGGCGTTGGTCAGATGGGTTCATCCTCAAAAAGGGTTAATCTCTCCGAATCAATTTATTCCGTTATTTGAAAAGAACGGTTTTATAACCGATCTGGATTTTTATGTGTGGGATTACACCTGTCGGGCCATTCGCGAGTGGATTGATAATGGCTACGATGTTGTGCCAATAGCGGTTAATGTTTCGCGCATGGATATTTATGACCCCAACCTGCCCGATATTTTGATGGGAATCATCAATAAATATTCGTTGACACCACAGCACATCAATCTTGAAATCACTGAAACGGCCTACACCGAAAGCCCTGTTCAACTAATAAAAGCGGTGCATGCGCTCAACGAGCTGGGCTTTATCATCGAGATGGACGATTTTGGATCGGGATATTCCTCGCTGAATATGCTTAGTGAGCTGCCTCTGGATATACTTAAGATTGATATGCAGTTTTTGCATAGCCACACAGAAGAGAACCGAAAGGGCAATATCCTTAACTTTATAATCAGCCTTGCCAAGTGGCTTGGGCTTTCAGTTGTAGCTGAGGGCATTGAAACGCATGCACAGATGATGTTTTTGCGCGGTATGGGCTGCAATTATGGGCAGGGTTACTATTTCTCAAAACCGTTGTCAGAGAAGGATTTCGGCAGTTTACTGTGCTTTGGGGTACGCGACCAAGGAATGAAGACGTCCGAATTTGTAGACTTGGTAAAACTCGAGGAAATTTGGAATCCGCTCTCTCAGTTCAATGTTATATTTAATAGTTGTATAGGCGCATTGGCTATTTTTGAATGCGTTGGCGAAAATGTCAAATTCATCCGCGGAAATGACTGCTTTTTTGAAGAGTTGGGCCTTAGCGGTGAGAGATTCACTGGAATCGCTTATAAGATTATAGAATATCTTCACCCCGAAGACAGGTCGGCATTTTTAATGCAGCTGGATCGCGCAAGAGGCGGTTGTTTCGATCAAGCATGCATCAGCCGATGGTATACCTCTAGTAGTCGTGTTGCTATGCGGTGGCTGAGCATTCGGGTCAAGGGCCTGCATAGTGCTCGGGACAGAGCATTGCTTCTGCTTGCTGTCTCAGATGTAACGCTGTGCGTACAGCTTAAATCGCAAATAGCCGGGCAGGCATACGAGTCGTACAACCAGCGCATGCTTTTTCAAAAAAACTTTGATAATGTACCGACTGGCATGGCTCAGTTTGAATCCGACGCGTGTTTTGCTTTCATTAACGTAAATAAGGCAATGCTTAAATTATTGGGATTTGAAGATGCCAACGCGTTTTTTGCCCATAAAAGATACTTTTTGGACTATGTTGCCCTACCTTGCAAGGATGAAGTTAAAGCGGAGTTATCGTGGCTGGCCAATCTGGGCGATGCTAGAGCTTCGGATATGGCATACCAACTCCTCACCTGTGATAATAGGAAGCTTTGGGTGAAGAATTTTGTTTGCATCATTGACATTGGCACCACTCGGTTGATACAGTGTTCAGTGTCTCCGCTACCTCAGCCCGAGTATCAAGAAACCGAAGCTGCGGTCGCGTTGGTCTAAACATTAAAATGGCTGACAAAACGCTTTGCGCTTTGTCAGCCATTAGTCTCTTAGGCCACAGGTCCAGTTTAAAATAAAAACCTTATAAATGGCATTTTATAGGCATATATAAGGTCTTTCTTTGCCAGAGAAGTCATATTCGAATATCATTCAATTTTCAAGTAAGGATTTAAAACTGTCACCCATAAGGCATTATGCTCATTTTCGTTATTAATCAAAACAGTAATGACAATAAGAAAAACAAACGCTATTGATATAGCACAATCGTGTCAATAAAGGTAAGCTAGTCCTTGAAAAGCGCCCGATGCTTTAGCACAAACAAAAGAAAAGTCATGTTTGAGTTAAACCCTCATACATGACTTTTGGTATTATTGGTGCGGATAAGAGGACTTGAACCTCCACCGAGTTGCCCCGACTAGAACCTGAATCTAGCGCGTCTGCCGATTCCGCCATATCCGCATTTAAAAAGCTATCTCATGTGACAGCTTATTTATAATATCATTGCAGTTGATATTTGTCAACAGTTTTTGCAAGGTTTTTTAGCGGATATGCTTGGGCGGGGGAAACCGGTTACGAATCAGATGACGCAGATCAGGCGCATGAGTAGTAACCCCACGACACCTGGAATGCCCAAAAAAAGCGCAACAGCGATGGTAAATGCGTTTAATGTCAACAAGGCTGTACCCCATAGCGCCGAGAGATGTACAGTAAGTAGGCTGAGCATGCCACCAAAAGCGGACGGCAGCAGTGTTTGCATTGCTCTCGCTCGCCCAAGTGTGCGCAGCATTACAATAATGGCGCAACACAATACAACAATAATATAGGTGGTCATGACAAAGCCCCCTTTACATCGTCAGCACAGGAATATTGACCTTTTGAGTTTGTGCCTCATCATAGGCGCGAATCAGGCGGAAAAGGTAGCTGTATCTAAATTCCAAAGCTGCCCGTTCGTGAATGGTATACGCGGTAATATCAAAGTCGTCCGTCATGTTAAACAACTGTTCATTATTATCCAACTGTTGCTTTAGCAGCCATATTTCCTGCATCCATTGTTCTCGCATTCCTGCACTACTGTCCTCAGTGGGGACAGGATTGATTTGCAGCCTCATGCGGGCACCACCCTCCGTGACATAATCTATGTCAGTATTGTGCCGTAATATTCCTATTTCTATACAATATTCGCAAAAAAAGTGGCAGAGCGCTGTGTCGCGCTTTGCCACTTTTTTTGAAACCTTCAACCGGACAATAAGCCGGGTTCTGTTTTAGACAACGATCTATCTTGGCTGCAGGTCGCCCTACAGCTCCAGCCACGCTTTCAAAGGCACGACGGGCCGCCGTATTGCCTTTTATCGGTGTTGCTCCGGATAGGGTTTGCAGGGCCGCTCCGTCTCCGGAACGCCGGTGAGCTCTTACCTCGCCTTTCCACCCTTACCTGCCAAAAGGCAGGCGGTATATCTCTGTTGCACTTTCCCTAAGGTCGCCCTCGGCTGCCGTTAGCAGCTATCCCGCCCGATGGAGCCCGGACTTTCCTCATGCGGGCAAAGCCGCACGCCGCTGTCTCGTCCACTTGTCGATCTCGCTTATTAATATAACATATTGAGCCCAAAACTACAATGCCAAATAAAAGCACGGTGTAATCAGACGCAATTAACTGTATTATTTACCATTACAAAGCGCTTTAAGTTATGTTATGATGATATTACAGTTTGTCTAAAACGTTTAGAAAGGAAGTTTAGCTATGTGGAATTTGGATAACAGGGTCGAGTTTTCGACTTGTATAAAAGATATTATCAATGACGAGGCGGTACAGTCGATGGACGACATTAAGCACCATGTACATAATGTAAGTTGCCTTGACCACTGTGTTTTTGTGGCTTATGTTAGCTTTGTGCTATGCAAAAAGTTTAAATTGAACCATGTTGCCGCTGCACGAGCCGGACTTCTGCATGATTTATATCTGTGCGACTGGAGCAAAACCAATGTCAGCCGATTTCGCCGCTGGTTAATTCATCCGTCCATGGCACTTAAAAATGCTGAAAAATTTACGCTTTCGAATCTGGAGCGCGATATTATTTTAAAGCACATGTGGCCGCTTACGCTTCGCCAGCTGCCAGGCTATCGTGAATCGGCTGTGGTGAATTTGGCCGACAAGTTTTGTGCTTGTGTCGAATTTCTGCGCCTCTACCATGTTTTTAAAGCTGGGCGCGTGCTGTCGGCTTTTAATCAGCGGCGTTGCGCGATATCTTTGACACAATAAAATTATATGAGGTTTCTATATTCATTTCGTATTGACGAGCCTTTTCCTTTGTGATATAATATCGTCGTTGCGGTTGTCGAAGCATCTTACGGAGAGGTGTCCGAGTGGTTTAAGGAGCTGGTCTTGAAAACCAGTGACTCGCGAGAGCCGTGGGTTCGAATCCCACCCTCTCCGCCATTTTAAAGTCGCGATGTCAAACTTAATAGATTAAGGCGATTACCAATACGGAGATGTACTCAAGTTGGTGACGAGGCGCCCCTGCTAAGGGCGTAGGTCGGGAAACCGGCGCGAGAGTTCGAGTCTCTCCATCTCCGCCAAAAAACTCTATGCATGAGGATTTGAACTCATACATAGAGTTTTTGTTTTATCTGTGCTAGAATTAGGGGAAATACAATTATTTATATTAGCTTAATTTACATTTGGTTAATAAGGTAAACTATGGAGGATGAACATGGAGATAATGAAAATAGAATTTAACTTTTCTGTATGCAAAGTAACCGATTTTTCAAAAGTAGATTTAAATAGTGAATATTGTTTTATAGGAAAAACAAATGAAGAAAACTCGCTTGTTTGTATTAAGGAAAATATTCCTGACAATACAATTGAACGAGATGATGGGTGGAAAGCATTTAGAATTCAAGGTGTATTGGACTTCTCCCTCATTGGTATTTTATCCAAGATATCAACATTGTTAGCTGAAAATCAAATTGGAATATTTGCTATTTCTACATATAACACAGATTATATTTTAACAAAAGAAGAAAATTATCTTAAGGCATTAGAAGTACTATTAAATGCAGGTTATCAAATTATCTGAATTGTAACGTCTATTACGAATATATGATATATCCAGAATTGACATAGCATTCAGCAAGGCCCTCACACTTCTTATGCAGTGTGAGGGCTTTTGTTCGTTGTCGGTAGTTGTAAAATTTAAGGTTAGTTTTTCCAAAGGAGGAAAATGCCCCTCGTTTTTTATATTTGTTATTTTTGAAAAGTTATTCTATCGAACCTAAAAGCCCCATCCAACGGATAGGGCCTTAGTTTTTGCTTACCTTAGTATTTAGCTATTGCCTTTTAATTTTACGAACTATATCCATAAAGTATGATCTGTGCCCCAATATCCTATTTCCTGCATTTATGTTTGCAGTCACTTACATGACCAGTATATGTTTCTTTACAGGTTGTTGGAATTATTATCAGCATTCGAAAACACTTTTTAATCCTTACCATATATTCCTGAAATTAAGCCATAACACCTTTTTGCTGGTATACGGCTATTTTTCGTTATATTCCAAAGCAGCCCAATATTGGTATGGTATGTGTAGTTAATAGGTCAGTTTGCGGTTGCGGGCAGTGACCTCCCACCAATCCAAGATTCGGCCTTGCTGCACCACGGGGACGCTGGGGTACAGCGCGCTGGTGGGACAGATATGTGTGGGGATTGCATACAACAGCGTGCCCACAGGGGGGATGTCCTTGATGTACTCGGGGGGCACACGCACAACCCAGTGCTCCTCGTTTTGCAGCACCGTCTTGGCGTACTCCATGCCCACAATTTCGGCACGCTCGCCTGCCGGGTCAGCTGCGACCGCCTTGTAACCCAAATCCAGCGTAAAGGCATCCACGTCCGTGCGGCTGATCACGCGGGTGAGCAGGATGCCCCCAGGGGTAAAGTCCAGATCCTTGAAGTTGTCCCGGTAGCCCGCATCCTGAATAATACCGGTGCCCGGTGAGAGGAATTCCTTGGTGCCCTGTGCATGACACGGGAAGCTTGGCGTGCCGCCCATCACCAGCACGGAACAGTCGATACCCTGGGCTTGCAGTGCCTCCCTAATCTTCAGTATCTTGGCGTTAGTTTCGGAAACGCCAGCATCCCGCTGGGCAAAGTCATTTTCGTGGCGGTTGCCGTCATAGCAGTGCATGCCTCTCATCTCAATGCCGGGTAACTTAGCCCACGATTCGTACATGGCTTGGGCTTTCTCCAGTGCCACACCGGTGCGGTGCATCCCCATGTCCATGTCCATCAAAAGGCGCACGCTACATCCCGCTGCTACGGCTTGCCGACTCAGTTCCAGCACCATCTCCGTGTCATCGTCGATGGCCCAAAAACGTACCGTCGGATAAGCGGTACTCAGCCGGAGGAAGCGGGTGATGTTGGGCCCGATCAGCGGGTAGGCTACCAGCGCGTCGCTGCAGCCGACCGCCGCTACCATCTCTGCTTCGGCAATGGTGGCGCACTTGAAACGGGTAATGCCCATACTCATCTGTAGCTCTACCATTTTTGCCATCTTGTGGCTCTTCACATGAGGCCATAGCCGATCCACGCCCCCTGCAATTTGCGTAGTACGGCGGATGTTCGCCTCGATGATTTCTTTGTAATAAACTAGTTGTGGAGTTACCAGCTGCTCCGCGCCTTCAAACGAATATTTGTTGGCCATTTCTATTCCCCTTTCAATATTCCACCAGCGCTTCAATCTCCACCGCGATGTTGCCCGGGCAGGTATTCACACCCATGGCCGTACGGGCCGGGCAGCCAACTTCTTCGCCAAACAGTGACACCAGCAGGTTGGAGCCACCGTTAACCACTTGCGGTTGTTGATAAAAATCATCCGCACTATTTACAAACGCTAGCACCTTGACAAAGCGCTTGATTTTGTTTAGATCACCCAACTGTGCTTCTAAATTAGCTAGAAGGTTGAGCATGCAGTTATATGCCGCCTTTTGGCCCTGTTCCAATGTCAGATCTTTGCCCAACTTACCCACAACAGTCTCTCCGTTGCCCAGATCCGGGCCGCAGCCGCTACAGTACAGCAGGTGATTACTAAACTCTTGTACCGGCGTATAAACCCCTCCCTTGGCCGGAGGCTTGGGCAGGGTGATATTGAGCTCTTTTAGCTTATCGTATACATTTGCCATAATTTTTTCTCCTTTTCCGTGCAGACTAGTTCGTCCGCGTGGATTTCTTTTGTCATAAATATAATGATAGGTGTGTCTCGGCCGCATAGGCTACCACCACAACCGCAATTGGGCTGTCGTACAGATTTACAGCAGCGTGTGCAGTGTATTCACATCTCAAGCCAGTCCCTTCTGTGCTTCCAGAACAATCCGCTCGTATAGTGCCACCGCCTGCTCAAACTGTTCCTTTGAGACAAATTCGTCAACGGTGTGCGCTTGGTTCAGGCTCCCGGGCCCACATAGGATCGTTTCAAATCCGGCGGCGGTGAAACAACTCATATCACAGCAGGCACCAAAATAGGTGATCTGAGGCTCTGTCCCGAACAAATCATGGTAGGCCCGGGTCGTCGCCTGCACCAGTGGCGCGGTAGGTTCAGTCATGCCGGGTTTCACCTCAATAAAAGGCTCGATGCCCCAGCTCACCTCTGGCTGTCCCTGAAACAGACGGTGCAAAAGTTCGTCCATCTGCGCTACCAGACTTTGGGCCGTCTCACCGGGTACAGTGCGAAAGTCCAGCACCGTCTCGCAGCTACCGGGCACCACATTATCCTTGATACCGCCGTTTACGCGGGTAGCGGAAACGCTAGGCGGCGGCAGCACCTGCTGATGCAGACTCTGCTTTTCCTGGTTTACCCGGTCTACCGCCAGTAAAAAGCGCGCCATCATAGTATTCGCGTTGATACCCTTTTCCGGTTGTCCGGCGTGACACTGACGACCCGTCAGGGTAATGCGTAACCGTACTACGCCCCTGTGGGCCACATGCAACTGGTTTTCGGTACCCTCGCCAATGATCACCCAATTGCGACTGCCCTTTTCAAAGCTGCGAACAAATGCTTTTGCCCCGGCACCGTCGATCTCTTCGTCTGCCACGAAAAGCAGTATTAACTCCTGCCCGCGCAGGGTGCCCTCCTGCTTGATTTTGATGGCGGCCGCCATCATAGCCGCTAGTGCACCTTTCATGTCGCAGGCGCCGCGACCATATAACAGACCGTCCTCTTCAGTCAGTACAAAGGGGTCATGTTTCCAACCCTCTCCCGCGGGTACCACATCAAGGTGTCCGTTAAAAATTAGCTTATTGGGGCTGTTGCCCAACTGCACCAAAGCGTTGGCTCGTCCGGGGGCCACCGGCTGAACCTGTGTGTCAAAGCCGTAGGCTTTCATGGTGCTTGTCACATATTCTGCCAGCGGCTGCTCATTGCCGGGCGGATTCACCGTCTCAAAACGGATCATCTCTTCAAAAAAGCGCCGCGCCAAAGCCAGATATTGCTCCATATTTTTTCCTTTCTGCCTTTCGCAGCCGCATCATAGTTATCGGAAGGCTCACATCATGTTTGCGAGCCACATGGTCAGCGGCGGGTAATAGGCTACCAGTAAAATCACCACGGCGCCCGTGATGAAGAAGGGCACCAGATCCTTTGTGCATTCCTCAATGCTGATCTCCGCAATGTTACATGAGATGAACAGCGTGGTACCCACCGGTGGCGTGAATAGGCCCAAGGCCAGCGCACATAGACAGACAATGCTCATCTGGATGGGGTCGACCCCAATGGCAGTAGCGATGGGCATGAAGATAGGCAGGAAAATGTACAGGTTTGGCACGTTGTCCATGACCATACCGGCAAAAAACAGAATAAGTACCATCACTAGCATTAGCAGGGAGTTAGGAAGATTCAGGCTGATTAGCGTCTTAGCAATCATGGTAGGAATGTTATTACTTACCAAAATCCACTGCATGATGGTGGCAGTGCAGACTACCATCATTACGACGGTGGTGCCAATAGCCGAAGCCTCCAGTGCCCTGAAAATTTTTTTCAGATTGAGGCTTCGATAGACAAACAAACCAAGGAACAGGGCGTACACCACGCAGATGGAGGCGGATTCAGTGGGGGTAGCGATGCCCAGTACGATGCTGCCAAGCATAAATACCGGGAACAGGATAGCCCAGGCGGCGTCCCTGCTGGCAGCCCAGATCTCGGGCCATTTGGCAGCTTCCTCACGGGGATAGTTGTTGCGCTTAGCCATCCAGACGGTGGTGGCCAAATAGCCCAGGCCGATTAGGATGCCGGGAATGGCACCCGCCAGAAACATCTTTGCTACAGACAAACCGGTGATGTAGGAGATGACGATCATAGTACTACTGGGTGGAATAATGATACCAACCACCGAACTGGTGGCATTGATAGCCGCCGAAAAGGACTTGGGGTAGCCGCGGTCATTCATTTCTGGGATCAGGATAGCGCCCACCGAGGAGGCATCCGCTACAGAAGAACCGGACATGCCTGCCATGATCATGCTGGTAACTACCGACACACAGCCCAAACCGCCGGGCATTTGGCGCACCAAGACGCTGGCGAAGTTGATGAGTTTTTTTGCAATACCGGACTCCACCATCAGGTTTCCGGCCAGTATAAAGAAGGGTACAGCGAGAAACGAAAAGGACTGGGTGTTGGAGAAAAATTTCTGTGCGGCGACCGCCACGCTTATCCCTTGCCCCTGCATAAAAACCATAGCTCCGGTACCCATACTGAACGCTATGGGAACGCCAATGGCCACCATCAATGCGAACACGATAAACATTACAGCAATCATCTTGCTTCACCTCCTAATTTCAACACTTCCGTGTAGATGTACTTGATCAGGTTCCAGGTCACCACTAGGGTGATGCCCCCAAAACAGATGAGCATGGAGCCATAGACCGCAACCTTGCTGACCCGGGTCAGTGCTAAGATCTCACGACGCAGCTGATAGCACAGGAGCCATGCAGCTTTAGTCATCATGGTCGAAAAGTATATCATCACCAGATAGACCAAAATCTCCAGACAGTGGCGAAATGCCCCGTGGAACTTCTCCTTAATAAAGGTAAGAGCGGTATTGCCATTGTTGCGGGCGATGGACACCGCACTCAGCGCTACAATCCAGGGAAACAAGATGTTGGTCATTTCGTTTGAGATAACTACAGGAGTCTTGAAGATATAGCGGCAGGTCACGTCTACAAAAACGAAACAGGTCATCACGGCCATTAGAATTCCGCCTAAGCCGCTCAAAAGGCGGGTGAACTTCTCGATCACGCTGTCGATCGCAGTTACGATGTTCAAGACACTTGCCTCCTTTACTTATAAAATTTAATCATCTCACATTTTTATTGGCTGTCATCTGTTGTAACTTAAATTTGGAGTTGGTGGGACCATCCTCACCAACTCCAAACCGTTAAAGCTACATTTCAGAAATCAGCTTAGCCGCGGATGTCTTTGACAATCTCAACAATTTTGCTGTCCGCTGTCTCGGCAAAATTATCGTACACACTGGAGACCTTCTCTGCGAAAGGTGCGGTATCCGGCGTTGTAATTTCCTTGAATTCGCCCTGCATTTTCTCTAAGTAAGTGGCATCTGCATTGGAAGCGTAGGCGCGGCCAGCCTCCTGAGCAGCGAGCGCTCCGTCCAGCAGAATCTTCTGGGTCTCCGCGTCGTAGCCGGCAAACTTTTCATCATTCATAATAAAGTTAATGGCGTAGTAAAAGATGTTGGTGATGGCAAGATAATCCTGCACTTCGTAAAACTTCTGCTGATAGATGGCGTCCAGCGGGTTGAACTGTCCATCCACAACGCCCTGACTCAGCCCCAGATACAGTTCGGAAAATGCAACGGTGGCCACAGAGCAGCCCATGCTCTCAAAGGTCTTGATGGAGGCCGCCTCGTTGGGGGAGCGCATCTTGATACCGGCCATGTCATCCACACTGTTGATGGCGCGTTTGTTGTTGGTGATTTGCGCCATACCCAGATCGCCGAAGGACAGAATCTTGTAACCGTAATTCTGGGCTATCTCCTTGAAGCGATTACCCAGATTACCATCCAGCAGTGCATGACCCTCCTCAAAGTCCTTTACTAAGAAAGGAAGGCTGATAGCGGAGAAGGATGGATCGACTGTAGACATGTTTGAGATGCCGGGCAGGGAGAAATCCAGAGTACCCAGCTTGACCATCTCGGTCATCTCGGACTCGCTGCCCAGAGTTCCTGCAGAGAAGCAGTCCACCGTGATACGGCCGTTACTGGTTTTTTCCACATATTCCTTAAAGGTGTTGGCCATCACGCCGCGAACAGAATCCTCCACCGTGTTGTAGCCCAGCTGAAAATTGTAAGAGGGTAACTTCTCAGCAGCGGTGGATTCACCTGCACTGGTCTCACCTGCAGTGGAGGAGGCGGGAGTGCTGGTAGCCGTACCGCCGCAAGCGGTTAGCATCATGCCCAGCAGACTCATTACAAGAACAAGCGCGATAATCTTTTTCATGACTCTAACTCCTTTTTCTTTTTCAGGCAAAGCAGTCCACACAGGGTAGCCTTGCTTGGTTTGAGTATATTAGTTAAAATAATTTTTTTCAATAGTTTTCTTAATTTTTTGAACAAAAATTCTAATTTTCGACAATATGTTTAAAAATCTAATTCAAAACTGTTAAATTAGACAAATAAATTACGAAGTAATGAGCTAAATAAAGAATTTTTTTCTTGTTATTTTAAATGCAAATTTTAATTATTGAAATAATATTCTTTACTTCCTGAACCTGCTATGTTATGATGACATAAACATTTTTTCCAAAATTGGGAGGGAGCATAATGGATAAGCTTCACAGAAATTTGGATATGTATCAGCGTTTACTAAAGATGCTAGCCGTACAGTTCGGCTCTACTTCCGAGATCGTGCTGCACGATCTCACCGGAACCTACGAGCGTACAATTGTTGGCATCGAGAACGGTCACATCACTGGGCGCAAGGTGGGGGATTGTGGTAGCAACCTTGGGCTGGAGGTACTTAGGGCCGATCCGTGCAGATCCAAGCATGATACCTTTGGCTATCTAACTTACCTGAAGGACGGTCGTATCTTGCGCTCCTCTTCTATGTATATCAATGATGACGATGGGCGAATTGTTGGATGTCTGTGCATCAATACAGACATCACCGCTTTGCAGTCGGTTTCCTTTGTTCTAAGCGAGCTGACCACCTCGAATGTGATAGAGAATCACCCTGAGGAAGTGTTTGCCCAAAACGTAGGTGAGTTGGTGGATTATCACATAGAGCGCTACCGGGAGCGCTCCCGCAAAGAGCCCTCGGAAATGGATAAGAGCGATAAACTGGATGCCATCCGCTATTTTGATGAGAAGGGTGTTTTTCTTATCTCTAAGTCCAGTACAAAAATCTGCAAATTTCTGCACATCTCCAAGGGCACCCTCTACTCCTACCTAGAGATCGTGCGTAGCGAAGAGAGCAAATAATTGTACAATCAATTTAAAAGAGAACTTGCAATTGGCAAGTTGTGAAATATTAATTGCTTAAATTGTAAGCGATAAACGTATAATAGTAACCCCCGGCTATGCTGAAATAGTCAATAGAAAGTAGACAGAATAAAGCTCAACTTAAACTGCCTGTTCAATTCTGAATTGGACAGGTGGTTTTCCGCTTAGTTTGCGGAGGGGACGAATGGTATTAAAATAAGCGATTGCGTCTGTGATGACGGAAGAAAGGTCATCAGCAAGCCAGTAGTGAAACTGAAAACGCAAAACATCTTTGAACCTACCAAAGAAGCTTTCGATCACAGCGTTATCTCTGGGGTTGCCAGCCCTAGACATACTTTGGATCGCACCATATTTTTTAAGTAGAGTTTGGTATCCCGTGGAAATGTACTGGTTGCCCTGATCGCTGTGTAAAAGGATAGGGCAACCGGTACATTTAGCTTTTTCCAGGAGTCTGCGAGCGGCTTGGAGCACGAAAGTGTTGTCGAAGGATTTGCTCAGCTGCCATTCGACAATTTCGTTGTTAAAAAGATCAAGGAAACAGACAAGATAAAACCATTGCCCTTTATGTTTAATATAGGTGATATCGGAACACACCTTTTTCAAGGGCAAATCGGAGCAAAATTCCCTGCTCAAAATATTTGGAACAAATTCATGCTCTTTTCCAGATTTAGTGCGGAACTTACCCCTACGCACGTATCCTTTGATACCAAGCCGACGCATGGATTGCCAAACAGAAATATCACACACTTTCCAACCGGTTTGCAACAATAGGGTATCACGGATTTGCCTATAGCCCATAGACGGATAGTGAGCATGGATGTCGCGTACAAGCTGATCCAGATCTCTCTGTGATTTTTCATAGCGGTTAGGTCGATTGCCTCGTGCCAACCATTTGTAGTACCCTGAACGCGATACGCCGTTCATCTGACATAATTCCGTTATGGAGAGCTCTTTGCTTTTTTCCTGTATAAAACCATAGATTTGCTGTATCACCTTCTTTTTGCACCGCCCCCTTTCAGTTCGATAGATTTTTTTAATCTTACTACATCAGCTTCTTTTTTCAACAATTCCCGTTTGAGTAATTCAACTTGATATTCCAATTCCTCTTCGCGGCTTAGTTCCTTTTTGCGGGTATATTTACTGAGTGGGTTACCAGGTTTCTTTTTAGGCTCCAGTACTTCCATGCCGTCTTTCAGATACTGCCCGCGCCATTCTTAATGCTGCTTGCGCTGATTCCTGTCTCCTTACTCAGTTTCCTGTAAGGTTCTCCTGCTATATAGCGCTTGACTATTGCCAGTTTTTCTGATGCGGTGTAGAACTTGTACCCTTTTGGCATTTTGAATCCCCTTTTAATGCTATATAAATAAAAGATAGTAGACACGCTTTTTTGTGTCTACTATCTTTTTACCACTTCAGCATAGCCGGGGGTTACTATTTTTATAGAACTAAATCACGCTTTAAATGCGTGGTATGCACCAGCCCTAAAAAGGTATATTACTGGCAACCTCTCAAGAGGTACTGAAAGATTTGCCAACCGCATTACTTTTGCAGGCCGCCGCTAAAGCGGCCTGTTTTTATGCCTTTGTATTTGCTACTATCTAATAATATTGAGTGATTGGCGGCTGGAGCGTCTTCTCTTGACTTTTTAATTAGAATTTTAATATAGGTACTGCGCATATTCTGCTGTGTTTTCCACCTAATAAATTGTCATGTTTACAAGGTGGGCCAATGCTGTGCATTTGGTGTCTATCGGAAACAGTTTTGTGAATATTGTACAGCGCGTTCCAATAGCCACACAACTTGGCTGGTTTATGATTCATATGGTGTTTAAAATACATATTGGAGATCGATTATTACATGATTTAAGCTCGCAAAGGTGTTGAAACCGTATTTTAAAGCGATAAAATGAACAATACATTTTTTGTGGACAGCAATAACGGATTTCATTTTCCATGTGTGCCAGGAGTCCAATATTGGGCTTTTTCAAAGAAAATAAGGCTTATTAATTTGTGCATAATGCTACAAAAAAGGTAACTAAACCCAATACTATTGCAAATTTCACCCAGTTATAGTAGTATATATTTTGACAATTTGAGCCAATAGAGACAAAATATTGAGCGCGGGCAAAGCCTCGTCGGTCAGAAGAGAGGGTACTTAACAGCATGTTTAAAATCAAAGGCGCCAAGAAGACAGCTAAACGTGAAAAAGTCAAGCGGATTGCGGCTGAAAAAAAACCAAAACTTAAAAAAAGCAAAGGCAGGAGCATTGGCAGCAGACTCAACGTAATTTTTTCGCTTGGTCTGATGGTTATGATGGCGGTAATAGTTGGTTTTGTCAGTGTATTTAACATGAATTTGTTAGAAAAAGATTTTTTGTCAAGTTGTAATTATAATATTAATGCCATCATCGCATTGAAGGATGACAAAATTGGTGAAGCCACAAATATAACAGCAGAATTGTCGGGCTCGGCACCGTTGTCGAGCGCGCTGGCAAGTGGCGGGCCTTATGGTTATGTTCAGGCGGTTGCACCCTATCGCAAAAATAAGCCTATTGATGTTCTGATCGTCAGCTCTGACGGTAAGCAGGTTTATTCCTCCAGTGAAGCGATTAACAGCATAATAAACCAAGATTATGTTAAGCAGGCGCTTGACGGAACATTTAATAGTTTCGTGGATATTGTCAACGGAGATAATCTAGCGGCTATTTCTTCGGTGCCTGTCTATAAGGGCAGTAAAGTGGTAGGTGCCATTATTGTGACAAACTCACTGCAGGATCAAGGTGAAATTGATGCCCTGAAGGCAACAAGTGGTGCCGATTTTGAGGTGTTTTTAAATGATACACGAATTGCCACCACCATCGTTGTAGATAATGTGCGCCAAACCGGAACCCAGATGTCCCCGGATATCTATGAAGTTGTCAATAACCAAAGGGTAGGCTATTCAGGAAAAATCAATCTTATGGGCGCGCAATACATGGTCAATTATGAACCGCTGTTTAACCTGCAAGGTACTGTTGTCGGTTCGCTGTTCAGCGGCAGAAATCTTGTAAGCGTTAAACAGCAAAACCTGACCATAACAGTTGCAGCTGCAATTATCGGATTGATTCTTTTTATTATAGCCGATCTATTGCTGTTGGCATTTGTTCGTCGCAGTATTGTCAAACCACTGACGCGTATTGTCGATTTGTCTGATCAGGTGGCCGGTGGCAATCTCGGCCTTTCAAATGTACTGGATGAGAACTACGCCTATACAAAAGATGATGAAATTGGCCGGGTATTCTTTGCACAGGTTGAAACTGTCAGTTCCCTCCGTGCCTATATTAGCGAAATTGATCGAATACTCAACGATTTAGCAGAGGGGAAACTGACAACTCAAACCCAGCAAAATTATAAAGGCGATTTTGTTAACATTAAGAACGTCCTGATTCAGGTGCAGAAAAAGCTGATTGATAACATGACAAGAATTAATCAGGCTGCTTCAATTCTTACCAACAGCGCCGGCGAAATATCGGCCTCGTCTCAATCTTTGGCACAGGGCGCAACCGAGCAGGCCGGTTCGGTTGAGGAGCTTAACAGCACTATCGATGGCGTTTATCACAACGTTAAAAGCACGGCCGAACATGCACGTTCCGCCTCTGAAAAGTCTGAGCTTGTCGGACGTGAGGTTGCCTTGGGTGACCAGCGAGTGGACGAAATGATCAAGGCGATGAACGAGATTAGCGAAGCATCAGGCAAGATCGAAAAAATCAATCGTACCATTGAAGATATTGCCTTCCAGACTAATATCCTTGCGCTTAACGCAGCTGTTGAGGCTGCGCGAGCGGGTACTGCTGGTAAGGGGTTTGCTGTTGTAGCTGATGAGGTGCGCAATCTGGCGGGCAAGAGTGCCGAGGCGGCGCGCGACACGACGGTACTGATACAAAATTCGCTGAACGCTATTGCAGCGGGTAGCGAGAAGGCGGATGAAACCGCTAAAGTCATGCGGCATGTAGTTACCGCTGTCAACGAAGTGGTGACTACCATAGAGAGCATTTCTCAGGCAAACGAGGAGCAGGCCGTTGCCTTGGGCCAGATTCAGGGGGGCATGTCTCAGATTGCGAAAGTGGTCGGCACAACCTCTGCTTCGGCTGAGGAGAGCGCTGCCACAGCACAGGAGCTTTCAGCTCAGGCCAAGCTGCTCGAGGAATTGGTATCGACGTTTCAACTGAACTGATATTAAGGCAGGATGCTGCGGTTTTGTGCCGCTGCATCCTGTTTTTTTTGTATAAAACCGCATTATAAAGCGAAAAATTGAATCTAAAATTAACCGGTTTTATTTATTGTGAATATTTACCCGCCTATAATTCTTTGATTTATATAAAAACAACAATCGGAATCGCTATTAGTTAAAGAAACATAGCACAAAATGACCATAAAATGTATTTTTATGACGGTGTTTTCTAGTTTAAATTTCAGTTAAAACTATGTGAAAACTTGACAAAGAGTTACGAAATGAATAATATGGTAAAAGTTTAGGTACAATAAAACAAACTAAACCAAAATCTAAATGACAAAAGGTGAAACCATGACAGACGTAAAACGACGACTACGCGAAGTTGTGCAAGTGTTGTGCGACAGTGCAAAAAGTCGTGCGCTGTGGAGCTGCCTATTGGCTATTTCACTCTCCATGATTATTCTGTTGATATCAAAACAGATGAAGGCAGTCTACATCAGGGATGGGGAAGTAACGACGCTAAAATATACACTGAGCCACGAGCCACAGAAAATTCTCAATGATAGTGGAATTGTTACAATGGCATGTGACATTGTAGACTTTTCGGGCTTTGAAGGCAAAATGGGCGTCATTAACATCACTCGCGCTTTCCCTGTTACCATTCAGGTAGACGGCAAGGTCAGCGCGCTGATGACCACCGACATCACGGTGGGGCAGTTGCTTCGGCAGCAGGATATTACGCTAGGTGAATTTGATGAGATTAATATTTCGCCTGTGCTTTATTTATCCCCAAACGACAATATTATCATCAAACGGGTGCAGCTGACCACAACAGTCGTGCACGAACCCATTCCCTATGAAGTGGAATACAAGGAGAATAGCCTGATCCGAAAGGGTCGATCCCGCACGCTGATTAATGGGCAGAACGGCGAACGCGCCATCACCTATGTTGACCGCATTGTAGACGGTGTTCTACATGCGCGTGAACAGCGTGAGATGGTTGTAACCCGTCAACCTGTCACGCAGCTGGTGCTGCGCGGAACTTCTGATCCAGTTTCTGATCTGGACTTTGGTATTCCGCTTGATGCCAACGGTGTGCCGGTACGGTACAAAAAGGTGCTCACAAACCAGATATGTACCGGGTACAGCGCGGGAACTGGCGCTTATGGTGCCAGCATGATGACACTGTACGATGGTTATGTCGCGGTGCGCGCTAACGAGATCCCCTACGGGACCAAAATGTATATCACTAGCCCAGATAACAGTTTTGTTTATGGGTATGCCATTGCAGCAGATACTGGAATAGGGCTGATGCAGAACGTCATAGACTTTGACCTGTTCTATGAGACCTATGTTGAAAGCTGCCTCAATGGGCGCAAATATCTCAACGTTTATATTTTGGAATAGCGACATGCCGCCCGGTTTTAAGTGCCGGGCGGTAATTATTTAAGAAAAGTCAAATAAAAAAACACATTGTTATCTGAATGGGCTTTGCAGCAGATATATATTCATAAATTTTATCAAAAATAGTCATTGGTAAAAGGGTAGCATTGTGATAAAATAACGACGGTTAAAATAACAATTTAAGGTGGTACGACGATGAAATTTAAACGAATGACGGCACTAATGGCGGCGTTTTGTATAGTGCTTGCAGGCTGCGGCGGCGGATCTTCGAGTGAGGCGCAGCAGCCCTCTGATGCTGAATCTTCAGCGGCGGAAAGCAACGGCGACAATACGGGCATTTCTAATGTTGAAAACACATGGGAAGCCGGTTATTTGCCCCAGTTTGAAGCACCTGAGAGCGGCACACCTATTGTAACGCTACACACGTCGATGGGCGACATCAAGATGATGCTGTTCCCGCAGGCGGCTCCCAAGGCGGTGGAGAATTTTGTGCAGCACTGCAAGGACGGCTATTATGATGGTGTCACCTTTCACCGTGTCATCGAAGATTTCATGATTCAGGGTGGTGACCCCAAAGGGAATGGCACCGGTGGTGAGAGTATCTGGGGCGAAAGCTTTGAAGATGAATTTTCGGACAACCTTTATAATTTCCGCGGTGCTGTTTCGATGGCGAACGCCGGTTACAGCACCAATGGTAGCCAATTTTTCATTGTGCAGGAGGACGCCACACAGTACCCCGACAGCGGTTATCGTGTCTCAGAAGAAAATGCCGAAGCAGTAATGCAGTACATTCTGCAAAATTCTGAATTTTACAAGGCGAGCATGCTGATGATGGAGAAGCAAAAACAGCCCAACGTAACCGATGAAGAACTTCAGGCCTATATTGAAGAGCTTAATTCAAATCTTGCTGCTATCAGAGATAAGGGCGTCACCGATGAGGTGCGTGAGAGATTTGCTGTTGCGGTGGACAAGTATATAGAGGTTGGCGGCCTGCCGTCGCTGGATTATAAGCACACCGTTTTCGGACAAGTCCTATCAGGTATGGAGATTGTTGATGCCATCGCCCGTGTAGAAACCGGCGAAAACGACAAGCCTGTAACCGACGTGGTGATTCAGTCAACATCGGTTGAAATCGCCGAATAAGTGTTAGAATAGCAATTAAAAGGCTTTTCGCCCGATGGTTGTGGGCGAATATCAAAAACTTCCGACTGCACACGATGCGCGGTCGGAAGTTTTTAATATAACGCGTAATAGCGGCCGTGCTCCAGAACTAGACGAATGGTGCGGAAAGGGAAGCACGTTACGGAAAAGCACGGGTGATTTGTGCGGCAATATGACGGCAAGGTCAAGGTATGATAAGGGTGTTTCTGATACGGTGAGGCAACTTTTTAGCGGCCAATAAAACCCGACCGATTCCGCTAAACGGAGCCGGTCGGGTTTTTTATGTAACATTATTAAGGGGTATTCTCAAGCTTTTAACAGGTTTAAAACGCCGTCCCCAACTGCCTGTGCGGTCTGATAGACGCCTTCCTTGCTGCAAAGGCTATCGTAGTCAGAGGGGTTGGTCATATAACCCATTTCCATCAATACCGAGGGTGCAAGCGAGTTGAGCGTCACACGGAAAGCGTAGTATCTCACGCCGCGGTTTGCCCTGCCTGTGTATGCTGTCATCGTGGACATAAGGCTTTCGCCTAACTTTTTGCCGATACCTTCATAGTAGTAAAGCTCAATGCCGGTCGCGTTACCACCATTTGCGTTGGCTGCGGTGGCGTTGCAATGAAGCGAAATGAACAGGTCGGCGCGCTCGCTGATGGCCGGCTGCATGCGCTCGTTAAAGCGGCTGTTGAGATCAAGCTGCGAGGGCAGTAATACAGTTGCGCCCATCGCCTCCAGCTGAATTTTGACAGCCTCGGCAGTGGCACGGTTGATCGCACTTTCAGTTGGCCCGGTCAGCTGCGCAATACCCAGCGCGCCCGGATCTACACTGCCGTGTCCGGCATCCAGAGCAACGGTGATTCCAGTAAGCGGCTTGTTCACGTCGCCGGACAGGACGGGGCGATATTTGCAGATGACCTGTATGCCCCCGTTAATATACTGCACGGCATGCCCCCAAAGTGTTGCGCCGGGCTTTAGCAGCAGTTCGATGGTGGTGGAGCCGTCAGCGTTTGCAGTAACGGTACTGCCGGAGAACAGTTTGCTTTCTGCTGTCGAAAATTCTGAAAGGCCGCTGGTGTTAAATAGCCTGACTACCAGTTTGTTGTCGGTCTGCCAACTCTGGGCGATGGCGCTGACGGGGCCGCTGAAGGTAAACACCTCCGACGTGCTTTCTGGCGTAAAGCTAACAGAGGAAATGGGGTTTTTGATGCTGTATTTGCCAACAAGAGGGGCGACGTTGGCGCGGCTGATCCAACCGCCCATTGAAAGTTGATAGTATGAATCATTGCCGCCGATAACGTTATCCACAGCGCCGAGTTTGGCAGTGGCGATATAGGCCCCGTTGGGTTCCTTGATGACGGCTGCAGAAACCTGTGTGCACTGGACGGTCAGCGCGTCACCCACGCCGGTTGTAATCAGTTCACCGGCAGAAGTTTTGGTGACAGTTTTGCCTTGATATGTCATGGTATAGGTCACATTACCCAAGCTCACGGTACCGTCGGCGTCCGGCATGATATATTCGCCGCGAAAACGCGCCGCAATACCGGCCTGTGCCGTCGCTGCAACCTGTTTAAGGGTGATGGTACGGCTTTTTACAGTGGCTGTCACTGTGGCGCCCGACGGTGCTACACATGAAAGTGAAACCTTATCGTTGACAAAATAGGCGTTATTATAAGAAGGGAACATACTTGAAACAGTGGTGGCCTGCGCCAAGGCAGACGGCGTATCGGAACGGGTGATATACACACTCACAGTTTCGTTTCCCTGATTAAATTTTACGAGGTTTTTTCCATAGGCCAGCGCAACATAAACGCCAAAGCTGCCCTGCTTGCCGCGAGTAGTAATTTCATAGTTGTTATTACCCATGTAGAGCGGCTGGCCGGGGTCACTGCTGCCCATGATGTAATAATAAGGAGAAGAGACGGTGATATCCTCAGCAGGTTTTGTAATTTGCAGCGTCTGCGGCACTTTCAAATTGACATGGCTGGTGACCGCCTCAAAGCTGCTATAATCGGCCGCTGCGGGCAGCGCAAGAGAGAATACCAGCGCCATTGCGCAAGATGCTGCGAACGCGCGCCGAACAAAAGAATTCATTGGTTGCTCCTTTCATGCCTGTGGCAGAAACATAATATGGGTTTGCTTCTATATTATAGCGTCATTTTGCGACCATTTTATTGCATTAAGTAAAAATAAAGTTGAAAAATGTATTTTATTTGTATAGAGAGGGTGAGTTGTAGCGCTCTAATATAAGGTTGATTTAAGCATTCTCAAATTCCGCAATAAAAACCTATAATTCGGCATGAATATGTCTGCAATTTCTTTGACTGATATGCCATAAGGTGATACAATGATTTGATGAGTAATGAAAAAGGAAAAGAGTATCATGAGAAGAGCAGCTATTCGCAGTGCCTTTAAAGATAGATGTGCCCATATGGGTGTTTCTTCGATTGCTATAGGCTTCTTGTTGGTTTCAGCATTGGCGTTTGCCTTGATGAGTACTTTTGTCAGAATGTCCGGTGATCTACCGACGCTGCAAAAGGCATTTTTTCGCAACCTGGTTTCGGTTATAGTGGCCGTTTATATGCTGCGCAAAGGCGGTAATGGTTTTTCGGTACAAAAACGCAACCGTCTGCCGCTGTTTGTTCGGGCATTGTCTGGCACCACCGCTTTAGCAGCCTGCTACTATTCTTTTGACCACATGATAATTGCAGACGCAACTATTTTAACAAAGATCGCACCGTTTTTCACTCTGCTATTTTCAGCGTGGCTGATGAAAGAAAAGGTGCGCCCTGTTGAGTGGGGGGCGCTAATGGTGGTTTTTGTGGGCTGCATTCTGGTGATTAAGCCCAGCTTCGATTTTGCAGCCATGACCCCTGCGCTGTTTGCCGCATTTAGTGGACTTGGAACCGGCGTTTCAGTGACGATGGTTCGTTTTTTGCAGTTGCGCGGAGAAAAGAGCGAAACCATTGTGCTGGCGTTTTCATCCTTTTCCTGTATGGTGTTTTTACCGTCGTTGCTTTTTGGCTATGTTCCGATGACTTGGGCGCAGTTCGCCTACCTGATGGGAGCGGGAACAGCGGCGACGATTGGACAGTTTTGTATGTCGGCTGCGTATAAGCGCGCGCCTTCACGTGTGCTTGCGGTGTTTGAATATTCTCAGGTATTGTTTTCTGCCGTGCTGGGCATGATCATGTTTGCACAGTACCCGGACGCTTATTCGCTGCTGGGGTATGCGATTGTCATCAGCGCTTCGGTTATGATGGCGGTGCAAAGCAAGCGCAATGGAGCGAATAAAACCGATCATGTTTAAAACAAAACAAAAAATCTATTGACAAGATGTAATTTCCGAGTATAATGATAGCATATTAAAAAGACGATGATGAGGAGAGTACGCTTGAGGCGCCTTGCAGAGAGTTCTTGGTTGGTGCAAAAGAACAGGCAATACAGGCGGAACATGGCTTCTGAGTTGCGTGGGCGATATGTAGTCCATGACGGGTGCACCCGTTATAGTGCTGTGCTGTAAGCATTTTGCCGCAGCAGAGAAGGCTTATTGCGTGAGTAATAAGCGAACCAAGGTGGTACCACGGAGTTTTGCCGCTTCGTCCTTGCAGATGTTTTCTGCAAGGACTTTTTTTATTGTGTAAGGAGCTTAGAACGTATGATAGAGATCATTGACCTTTGCAAAACCTTTGATGAAGTGACGCCCCCTGTCACCGCACTGAAAAATATCAATTTGCGGGTGAACAAGGGTGATATCTTTGGCGTTATCGGCATGAGCGGTGCGGGCAAAAGTACGCTGCTGCGCTGTCTTTCGATGCTTGAGGAGCCGACCTCGGGCGACATTTTGCTCAACGGCCGCAACACCGCGCATTTAAAAGGGCGCGAGTTGATTGAAGCTCGGCGCAGTATGGGGGTAGTTTTTCAGGGCTACAACATGCTGATGCAGAAAAACGTCTATGAAAATGTGGCGTTTCCGCTGACGTTGAATAAAACACCTAAAGCGGAAATTGAGCATACCGTTACCCGATTGTTGGAGCTGGTTGGGCTGGCCGATAAGGCGAAAGCGTATCCGGCACAGCTCTCGGGTGGGCAGAAGCAGCGCGTCGCCATTGC
Source organism: Oscillospiraceae bacterium MB24-C1 (assembly GCA_030913685.1). Lineage (NCBI taxonomy): Bacteria > Bacillati > Bacillota > Clostridia > Eubacteriales > Oscillospiraceae > Oscillospiraceae bacterium MB24-C1. The sequence goes on from CP133187.1 coordinate 86,281, forward strand.
CCGAGCGCTGGCGACAAATCCGCAGGTGCTGCTGTGCGATGAGCCGACTTCAGCGCTCGATAGTTTGACAACGCGGAGCATCTTACAGCTTTTGCGCGACATAAACCGTGAATTAAACGTCACCATCCTGATTATCACCCATGAGATGAGCGTGGTCAAGGCGCTTTGCAACCGTGTTGCCGTTATCGACGAGCAGCGTATTATCGAGAGTGGTAACACACAGGATATTTTTGAGCAACCCAAAAGTGATATCACCAAACTGCTGCTGGGATATGAGGTACATATATGATTGATATGATAATAAAGTATTTTCCTCTGTTAGTAGAGGGGACAATTGACACCATCTATATGACGGTACTTTCCACGCTTTTTGCTTACATTCTGGGTTTGCCGATGGGAATTTTACTGTTTGTCAGCAAGCGGGGCGGCATCGCTGAAAGTCAGGGCTTTCACGCGGTTTTTGGCTGGATTATCAATATGCTGCGTAGCATTCCGTTCATCATTTTGCTCATGGCCATTTTTCCGTTCACCCGTCTACTGGTTGGCACTATTATCGGCAACAACGCGGCCATTGTTCCGCTGGTTGTCAGTGCGGCGCCCTTTGTTGCCCGAATGGTCGAGCAGTCACTTGAGGAGATTGATGTCGGCGTTATTGAGGCGGCGCGTTGTATGGGTGCGACCAATTTTCAGATTGTGACAAAAGTTTTGTTGGTTGAAAGCATCCCCGGTATCATTCGTGGATTAAGCATCACTACGATTACCTTAATCGGCTACGGCGCTATGGCAGGGGCTGTGGGTGCCGGCGGATTGGGTAAAATCGGTTACAGTTACGGCTTTCAGCGCTTTAACCCCACCGTTATGTACATGACGGTTGTGCTGCTGGTGATTTTGGTTTGCATTATTCAGGCCATATTTAATTTTGCAGCCGCTAAAATGGATAAACGTAACAGATAATTTCTGTTTACGATAGATAAAAAGCCCGATGACAAGAGGTGCACATCTTGCCTGAGAGCTGATCGGAAAAATTAATAGAAAAATGCAAGTGAACTTTAGAAGGAGAATAGAATATGAAAAAAATATTAACTGCTGTTGCAATCATACTGGCGCTTGCCGCCTGCTCTAACAGCGCTTCCAGTGCGCCTGCTGCATCCTCTTCCGAGGCTGCACCGTCTGAATCTGCTGCATCATCTGCGGCCGCCGCTGAAGCAACCGTGCTGAAAATCGGTGCGACCGCAGCGCCTCATGCCGAGGTGCTGGAATTTGCCGCACCCTTGCTCGAAGAAAAGGGTATTACGCTTGAAATCACGATATTCGACGACTACGTTCTGCCCAATACCGCGCTCGATCAGGGCGATCTGCATGCAAACTACTTCCAACACCAGCCCTATCTCGACTATTTTAATCAGCAGAACGGTACCGAGCTGGTCAGCGCCGGCAATATCCACTATGAGCCGCTGGGCGTCTATCCCGGAAAGTCCGCCGATCTTCCTGCAATTGCCGACGGTGCTCAGGTTGCTATTCCGAACGACGGCAGCAACGAAGCCCGCGCACTTTACCTGCTGGAAACGCAGGGTCTGATCAAAGTTGATCACAGCGTTGGCTATGAGGCAACCAAGCTTGATGTTACTGAGAATCCCAAGAAGCTTGATTTGGTGGAGCTGGATGCCGATAAGATTCCCGCTGCCCTTCCAGATGTAGATTTCGCTGTTATCAACGGAAACTACGCAATTGCTGCTGGTGTCAACGGCACGGTGCTGATTACTGAGGATCCAAACGGTGAGAGTGCGCTGACCTATGCCAATATCATCGCTGTCCGCCCCGAGAACAAGGACAACGCAGCGATCAAAACGCTGATTGATGTGCTGCACAGCAAGGAAGTCACCGACTTCATGCTCGAAAAGTATCAGGGCAGCGTTCAGCCCATCGCGTAAATATCAGCCTAAAATTAAAGCCCGCATCCGCCAAATCATAAGGCGGCTGCGGGTCTTTTCTATTTTTTGACCGAGCCGCATAACCATAATTAGACGGGGGTGGCGCAGGTGAAGAGGAAACGACGTGCTTTAGCAGTAGTATTTCTGTCTGTTGCAGCGGTTCTGGCTTGTTTTTGGTGGCCTAAAAGTGAACGGCAAAGCACCCGGGTAATCATCGCCGGGTCCACCTGCATGGGGAAGATGCTGGATGCGTTGTGCGAGGATTATAACGAGACCCACAATGGATGGGTGCAGCCACAGCTGGGCGGTACCGAACTCGGTCTGCTTGCGCTACGGCGGGGCGTGTGCGATATTGCCAGCTGCTCGCGCGCATTGACGCCAAAGGAGGCTGCCGGAATCGATAGCCGTTTGGTGGCGCTGGACGCCATCGCGGTGGCGGTACATCCGTCTAATCCGATTGCCAATATTTCACTTCAAACACTTAAAGACATCTATTCGGGCAAAGTTACCGACTGGGCGCAGCTTGATGGCGTAAGAGGGCCGATTGTCGTGATTGGGCGCGAAGCGGGTTCGGGTACTCGAAGCGCGTTTGAGGCCGCTATAGGGCTGACAGAACCCGCCGTCCACAGCCAGGAACACAGCGAAACGGGAATGCTGCGCATAGCACTGGCAACAGCGCCCGGGGCAATTGGCTATCTTTCGTTTGATTATGTAGACGAATCGATCAAACAGATTTCGGTTAACGGTGTAATGCCATGTGAAGAGAGTGTTCGTTTGGGTACTTACCCCATTTCGCGCGGTTTCTGGCTTTGCACACTCGCGGGGGAAAGCCGGGGACAGGTGCTGGAGTTTTTAGACTATACCACTGGTGAAACGGGGCGGCGGGTAATCGAGTCGCTGGGCATGCTTCCTGCCGAGCCGGTAACGGAGGCTCGGCTATGAGGCGGCGCGAAAAGGGTCGCCATATAAAATCCAGATTATTTGACGCCATGGTGCAGCTGTTTGCGTCATTGGGAATTGTAATGGCCGTAGCTCTCGTCGCCTTTCTGGTGATGGGTGCAATGCCCGCGCTGAGGCAGCTTGGAGCCGGTTTTATTTTTCAGGTTCGTTGGTCTCCCCAGAAGGAAGAATATGGCGTCATGGCGATGCTGGCCTGCTCGGCGGTGGCCTGCTGTGGTGCGGTGGCCTTGGCGTTGCCGATGGCGTTGCTTGGGGCGGCATGCACCAAAAATCTGTTCCCAAAGGGGCTTAGAAACGTGGTGCGCCAACTCGGAACGGTGCTGTGCGGTTTACCCTCGGTCATATTTGGGCTATTGGGGCTGACGGTACTCATGCCGTGGCTGTTAAAGCGGATGCCCCATCAGATGGCGCAAAGCGGCGGAGCTTCTCTGTTCACTGTCATTTTGGTGTTGGCGGCCATGCTGCTGCCAACGCTATTTATCGGCTGTCTTGACGCGCTGGAGCGGGCGGGGGAAAGGGTTGACGCCGCTTCGTTTGCATTGGGGGCCACTGTAACCCAAACGGTGTTTTGTGCCGAGCTGCCCGCTATCAGGCGCCAGATTATCAAAAATGGTACGGCCGGAATTCAGCGCGCCTTGTGTGAAGCGATGGCGGTGTTGCTGGTTTCGGGGAATGTGGTGCGAATGCCCGCGCTCTTTAAAAGCGCGCGGCTGCTGGCTTCCGGCATGGTGCTGGAAATGGGGTACGCAAGCGGGGTACATCGTGGGGCGTTGTTTGCTATCGGGCTAGTGCTGCTGGCTTTTGCACTGCTTTCAGAACGGCTGCTCAAACATCTGGATTCATAGAGTGCGGTGGTGACGAAATGTTTAGGCAATTAGGCGAATTTATGCGTGGGCTGCTGCTCGTCCTCTGTGGTGCAGGCTGCTTTCTTTTGATGGCGGCTGTCGCCCTGTTGGTGTTGCGATTCGGTTTGCAGGCGCTAGCAGAACAGCTTATAAACGCGCTTCGCGGTCATGCAACAGTGTCGATTGGTTTGACGGGGCTGCTACCGCAGATCATTAACACGGTGGTTATCTGTGGACTTTCACTGCTGCTAGCAATGCCGGCAGGCATCTTTTGCGCGGTCTATCTGTTGTATTATAGCAGGGGAAGCCGCGCGGCAGCAGTTGTAGAAACCATGCTCGGCGCGCTTAGGGCTGTTCCATCGGCGGTGTATGGTCTATTTGGTTTTTTGGTGTTTTCACAACTTATGCGGCTGCGCTATTCGGTGCTTTCTGGCATCCTGACCATGGCGGTGATGCTGTTTGCGGTGGCGGCGGGCGCGGCGCATTCGGCGCTGTCTGCCGTGGATGATAAGCTCTCGAAGGCAGCGCTGGCACTGGGGGCAACCAAGGCCGAAATGCTACTGGACATTGTCTTTTCCGCCGCAAAAAGCGGGTTGATGTCGGCGGCGGTGTTGTGTGTAGCCAAAACGGCGGGGGAGTCGGCGGCGCTTTTGCTCACAGCGGGCGTGGGCAAGGCGGTACCAACCGACGGATGGCTTCGATATTTCACCTCGTCGGGCGCGACGCTTGCCGTGGGGCTGTACCAGTCGGTGTTGGAGGGTGAGATTTCAGCCGCTTTTGCGTCGGCACTGTTGCTGCTGTTGTTCACTGGACTTTGCAGCCTGTTGTCATGGTTGCTGACACGTAAAAAGGGGAGGGAGTGAATGTCTTGGGGCTCTTGATCGACACGCTGTCGCTTTGGCGGGGCGAACGACAGATTTTAAAGGATGTCTACCTGCACTTTTCGCCCAGTAGCGCCACAGCGTTGCTTGGACCCTCCGGCTGTGGAAAATCCACGCTACTAAAAGCCATCAACCGCCTGCATGAGCAGGAAAATGACCTGCGTGTCAGCGGCAGCGTCCGGCTGTATGGCAAAGAGCTGTTGGGTAGCAGGGTCAATCTGCCCGATGTACGCAGGCAAGTAGGGATGGTGTTTCAAACGCCGACCCCTTTCCCGATGAGTATTGCGCAAAACGTAGCCTATGGCATTCGCCTACATGAGCGGCTACACGAAGATGACCTAAATGCGCGGGTGCGCAATGCACTCAAAAGGGCGGCGCTTTGGAATGAGGTTGCCGATCGTCTTGATCAAAGCGCACTGTCGCTTTCCGGCGGGCAGCAGCAGCGGTTATGTATTGCCCGCGCGCTGGCGGTGGGTCCGCGTGTGTTGCTGCTCGATGAGCCGACCAGTGCGCTTGACCCGCTTTCCACCCATAAAATAGAGCAGCTGATTATACAACTCAAGCGGGAGATTATCGTGGTCTTGGTGACACACAACCCAACACAGGCGCTACGCTGCTGCAATGATGCCGCTGTGCTAATCAACGGGCAGGTTTGTGAACAGGGCAGGGTTGAGCAGGTGATCAGCGCACCGCGCAGCAAAGAAGCCCAGCAGTTTTTGCAGCAACGCACATAATCCCAAATTAAACATGTTAATCTTGTAAAGTAGCGCGCCATCACAATACGTTTAAAACATATTGTAGTGGCGCGCTTATCTAGCCTTGTTCCAATGTGGTATGCTTTTGGTGAACAACTGCCTTTATCATCGCTTGCGTGACGTATCTCAATTTAAGCCATCATCTTGGCAGCTTAAACGTACTGTCAGTGATATTCTGCTGAGGAATCGTACAGGACAACGCCGTTTTTATCGAGAATCACCATTTCATCCCACCAGTCCCTTTCCCCAAAGTCCGGAGAAGTGGCGTCTGCACCTATAATTTTGCGGTCAATAATGGTGCGATAAGTCAGGCCGTAGCTATCTGTAGCCACCACGGCGGTCTCATAGATGTGGTTTGCTTCAAACATGATTTCTACCTTATAATCGACAGATTGGCTTTGCTGGGCTGGCTTTAGCGTAAGCTCCTGCAAAAGCGTGTCATTATCGGTGGTGACAATTTTAAGTGACGTCACGGCACTACTTTTAGGTGTTCTAATGTCGATATCCACCTTGCCGTTAAGGGTGTATTTACCGTTGTAGTGCTCAAAAGTGCTACTGCCGATATTTTGGGCATGCAGCGTTAAGAGCGCATCTTCAAAAGGCCACTGGTCAGTACTCAACCTCTGACTACGCTGGTTGCCTTCAGATTCAAAGGTGATATAGGCCTCAAGGGAATTAAATAGATCAACAGGAATTTCACCGCTGAAATTGACACCATCACGAGTCATTGGCACGGATATGCCGTTGACGGTGAGCGTGGCAATGGTGTCGGCATGAACTTCTTTAGGCACAACCGACGCCACAAGCAAAATAGTCATACTTTCTGGGTCAAGTGCTCCAAACGACCAATTGGCGCCGTCAAAGATGCTGGCCTGCCTTTCCAGCGTGCTGGAAACATTGTAGCTGATGCTTCGAACATCATTTTGCATCTGGCTGAGATGGCTTGACATAGATGACCGCAAATTTTCAATGTTTTTTCCCAAAGCCATTGTGTTAGCCAATAAAATAAGGTTTAATAGTACCATTAACCCCAAGACGACAGCAGTTGCGTTTTTTTTCATTATAAACTCCTTAACAGCATTCCGTATTAGCGCCAGCCATGATGTTTGCCATTTATGAGGTGCTATCCCCAGGCAAAGTAACCGATTCGAGGTTATCTTATCATATAACGGTTATTTTTGCACGAAAAAAGCGACCCTTCGGCCGCTTTTTCCGGATGTCATAAGGAGGGAGCACTACTTAATGCAGGCAGCACCTGCGGACATGGCTTTAACATTGATATCGATTAGCTTTTGCTTAGGTCCATGGAAAATATGCCTGAGCATTTCATAAACCGTCTCGACCTTTAGCGCTTTCGTAGCCTCTAAGTAAGCGCCCAGCATGGCCATGTTGGACACCTTGGCGTTGCCTAGATCTGAGGCGATCTCCACGCAGGGGATATAGTAGGTCTTGACGTCGGATCGGGTGGTTTTAATATCCACAATAGAGCTGTTAATCAGAATAATGCCGTTAGGCTGTACCGCAGACTCAAATTTTAAAAGTGAGGGTTTGCTCATTGCAATGAGTTCGGTCGGGTTGATGACAACCGGTGAACCGACCGGCTTATCAGAAAGCACAACGCAGCAATTTGCCGTGCCGCCGCGCATTTCAGGCCCGTAAGAAGGCAACCAAGATACATGAAGATTTTCAGCAAGACCCGCCTCGGTCATGGTTTTGCCGATGGCCATAACGCCTTGGCCGCCGAATCCAGCGATAATAATTTCTCTGGTCATACCACAGCCACCTCCCGGATGTCCTTGACTACGCCGAGCGGATAGACAGGGATCATATTCTCCTCCAACCATTTGACTGCTTCGAGCGGCGTTTTGCCCCAGTTGGTGGGACAGGCCGCAAGCACTTCAACAAAGGTGAAGCCGGCGTTTTGCATCTGCAGTTCAAACGCGGTTTTAATTGCCTTTTTTGCTTTGTTCAGGTTGGGGATATTATCAACCGCCACGCGGGCGACATAGGCGGCGCCGTCGAGTGTGCCGAGCATCTCGCTCATCCGAATCGGCGAACCGCAGTGTGCTTTGTCACGCCCTAAGGGCGCGGTGGTCGCTTTTTGCCCGACAAGGGTGGTGGGGGCCATCTGGCCACCGGTCATGCCATAAATGGCGTTGTTAATAAAGATGGTGGTGAACTTTTCGCCCCGCGCTGCTGCATGGACAATCTCAGCCATGCCGATGGAGGCAAGGTCGCCGTCACCCTGATAGGTGAAGACGGCCGCTTCAGGCAGTACGCGCTTGATGCCGGTGGCAACCGCCGGGGCGCGCCCGTGTGAAGCCTCTTGCATGTCGCAAGCGAAATAGTCATAGGCGAAAACCGAGCAACCCACCGGGCTGATGCCCACCGCCTTTTCGGTTAGATTTAGCTCTTCCAGCACCTCGGCCACCAGCTTGTGCACAATACCGTGGGAACATCCCGGGCAGTAGTGCAGCTCTTTGTCGGTTAAAGCCTTGGACTTTTCATAAATGATTGCCATACTGCTCACCTCCCCAGCGCTGCTTTTGCAGCGGCTGCAATCTCATGCTGTGTTGGTATGATGCCGCCGGACCGGCCGCAGAACGCAACGGGCTTTTTGCCGAGCGCCGCATAGCGAACATCCTCGAGCATTTGGCCCATGCTCATCTCGACGCAGAGCACAGCCTTAACCGATGGGCGTTCAACCGCCGCACGAAGCTGCGTCTCTGGGAACGGCCAGAGGGTGATGGGTCTGAACAATCCTGCTTTGATGCCCTCCTGCGCCAGCAGGTCAACGGCGCTCATCGCAATACGTGACGGTGTACCGTAGGCCACGAGTAGTACCTCGGCATCTTCGGTGCCGATTTCTTCGTAGCGCAGCTCATTTTTAGTGATTTCCTGGAACTTTTCATCCAGACGCCGGTTGTGCTGTTCGCATAAAGCGGGGTCGATGAAAAGCGAGTTTACAATATTGTGCTCACGCTTACCCTTTGTGCCAGTTGTGGCCCAGCCTTTTTCGATCGGTGCTTTTTCGGTCTGTTCACGCCATTCAATCGGTTCCATCATTTGACCGATCATGCCGTCAGCCAGCACCATGACAGGATTGCGATAACGGTCGGCTAGTTCAAATGCATCCTGCGTAAGATCCACCGCCTCTTGAATGGTGTTGGGCGCTAGCACCAACGTGCGATAGTCGCCGTTACCGCCGCCTCGGGTGGCCTGAAAATAGTCGCCCTGCGCCGGTTGAATGGTACCCAAACCCGGGCCGCCGCGCATGACGTTGACGATGACGGCGGGCAGCTCGGCACCGACCATGTATGTAATGCCCTCTTGCTTCAAGCTGATGCCGGGTGACGAGGATGAGGTCATCACACGCGCGCCCGCGCCAGCAGCACCGTACACCATGTTGATGGCGGCCAGTTCCGACTCGCTTTGTAAAAAACATCCGCCCACCTGTGGCAGACGCATCGACATGTACTCGGGAATCTCATTTTGCGGCGTGATGGGATACCCGAAAAAATAGCGGCAGCCGGCGCGCACCGCAGCTTCTGCGATGGCCTCGTTGCCTTTCCAAAGCTCCATTGCCATAATTTCTTCCCCCAATCAAAGTTTTTCGACGGTGATGATAGAATCCGGGCAGATTTTCGCGCAGCTCCCACAGGCGATGCACAGCGAGAGATCGGTCACGGTGGCGGGATGATACCCCTTCCGGTTGGTCACAGTGGTGTCGATGACGACAATGTGACGCGGACAAACGGCGGTACACAGCTCGCAGCCCTTACAGCGCTCTTGCGCAAAGGTGATTTTGGCAGCCATAGCATCTGTTCCTCCCATTCTCATAATATCAAAGCACAAAACCGCTTTGTGCCACAAATACTTCTTTATGCCTCCCAGGGTTTTTTCATCCAAATATCTATCGGAAAAAGAACGCCCTCAATACCAACGGTATTTCCACCCTCTTTTAGCGTGGCATTGGGAACCACATTGCAGACCAGCGGCAGGCCGGTCATCTGACAAAGCCGTACTGCCAGCACATTGCCACGGCGCACCTCATCCAGCGTGGTCTGGCCGCAGAGATGGGTGTTGTTGACAATGCCGCTTACTTTCAGACGACTGGCCTGCTCTATCCGGTGCAGATAAGCCAACGCCTGCGCCGGGGCCCCGGTTTGCGGACGATTGGCGTTAACCACCAACCAAAGGTCATAGTCACTCTTCTCGAACTGAGGCTGATAACGCGACAGCACCCGTGCGCCCACGTCGTCGCCTCCGACATCTACAATATAGCTACTCGCGTTGTCAGAAAACATGCGGGCGACTTCCGGTGGTAGCGCGGGAACGTCGGCGCTACGGCAGGCAGCCGACTGTGCAATCAGCTCAATGCCGCTCTGAGAAAGCTGTACTTCACGCTCGCGTGAACAGAAATAGGGATTGACAATATCAAGATCAACCAGCGATACCCGCTTGCCAGAATCCGCTAGAGAAAAGGCAAAATTCACTGCAAATTCAGTTTTGCCGCTGCCATAGTGCCCCGCTATAACTGTAATATGCTTCGTTGATGACAGCATAACGCACCTCACTTTCTCTGATTGAGTTGTCTGATGTCAGATTAATCCTTTTAAAAGCGAATGTCAATAAATTTAAGCAAAATTTCTATAATGCTTAAACTTGGTATATTTTATTTGGTAATGATGTTTAGAACATTTCTTGACAATCTTATGATAGAGGTATAAAATTTAGACAAGTTTTTCAAAAAATAGCAAATTAACAGTTGTTTGACAGCTGATGGAATGGAGCGCTGAACATATGCGAGTTAAAACAAGCCTTTCTGAGAGAATTTCTGACGCGATCTATGAGCAGATAGTCACGCAGAAAAAATATGCACCGGGGGATAAGCTGCCCAATGAGAACGACCTTTCCAGCGAGTTTGGGGTCAGCCGTGCCACGCTGCGCGAAGCCATACGTGCTTTGGTCACGCAGGGGGTACTTGAAGTTTCCCACGGGCGGGGCACCTTTGTGTCTAAAGAAGTCAAACATTATCGCGATATTCAGTTCGGCGATTTGGGCAGGCTCCGAATGAAGCTAATTGACCTGTTTGAGCTGCGGCGTGTCGTCGAGACCGAAGCGGTGGCAATGGCCTGTGAGCGCGCTAGCGACGAAGAGATTGAGGCGATCCTTTCCTTTGGTCAACAGGTGGCTGAATGCATCACCGAGCGGGCTGGCAGAACCCCCGCCGACGAACAGTTTCACCAGGCGATAGCCGCGGCATCGCACAACGAGTTTATGGTGCATCTCGTTCCGATGATCTACCGCGCGGTGAGTGATACTCTTGTTAGGATGGGCACTGATGAGCTGTTCGCCAAAAACACTTTGCAGGACCATGCGCTGATTATGGAAGCGCTTTCGTGTCGCGACGCTGCCATGGCGCGCAATGCAATGGCTATCCATATGAGCCACGCCATCAAGTCTCTTAAGGCAGGGGACGATTCTGACAAGGTGGTGTGAACTCGCGGAAAATGCAGTCGCGATACGTTAAGCCGGTGATAAAAAGAGAACCGATGCGGCCGTAGACTGTCAATCAAGTACGATAGTATTCGCTTAGAAGGTATACGAAAAAGCCGTATGTACAAAAAAACACCCCGCAGAGTTAGGCACAAATAGCGCCGACTCTGCGGGGTGTTTTTAATATTATCTAGGGATGTTTAACTTAGTTTGAACCGCCATCTAGTGCAGCTCTTTTAGCAGCTTTCTTTGCTGCCTTCTTCTCCTTTTTAAGCTGCTTTTTACGCAGTCGCTCCTGCTTGTCAAAAAGCAGATAGAAGGTGGGCAGCAGTAGCAGCGTCAAGGTGGTGGACGCCACCAGACCGCCGATGATTACGAAAGCCATTCCCCGCATTAGGGCGGCATTTCCTCCGATGCCTATTGCCATAGGCACCATGGCGAGAACAGTCGTGAGGGTTGTCATAAATATTGGGCGCATACGAAGCATGCCCGAGGTAAGCAGCGCATCTTCCGCAGAAAGATTTCTTTCTACACGAAGGCTGTTTGTGGTATCAATAAACAGAATACCGTTATTTACAACAATACCAGCAAGCATTAAAAATCCGAGCAACGACGGCATACTGATAGTGCAGTCAAATATGAACAGACACAAGAAAGAGCCGATAAGAGCAAACGGTATTGAGATCATAACAACAATTGAGAAGACTGGGGACTCAAACTGCATTGCCATGACCATGAACACCAGCAAAACTGCTGTTAAAATTGCACGGATTAAAGCTGTGAATTCCTCTTGCATACGCTCAGAGTCAGCAGTTTTTGTCAGCTCTACGCCTTTAGGAAATTGCAAGCTTTCAGCCTGTGCATTAAGAGTCTTAGAAAGGTCATTAGGCGCACTAGAAGCAGGCTGACCGGACAACGTAATAATGTATCTGCCATTTTGGCGAGAGATACTCAGTGGGCTGTTGGAATACTCAATAGTCGCTATATCAAATAGCGGAACAGGCATACCAGCAGCGTTTGTGAGGTTAAAGGATGCCAAATCACTGACAGTTTGAAACTGGTCATTTGGGTATTCAACACGCACTTCGTATTCTCTGCCGTTTTCCATCAGCTTGCAGGCTTCGCTACCCTGCATAATTGAATAAATGGTTCCCATTACTTGCTTGGGGACGAGACCTTGGGCACTAGCCTTTACAGGGTCTATCTTAACTTCGGCCTGAGGTTTTCCTGAGGCAAGCGTAGAGGTAACGTGCAGAATATGCGGGTTTTGACGCATCATCTCTTCCACTTTCAGAGCACCTTCTTTGAGGCTATCAAAATCAGTGGACTGCAAGTTTATAGAAACGTTAGTGCCGCCACCCATTTGCTCTGTCTGGCTTGAGGCAGCGATACTGATGTCACAATCTATTGGATCCTTGGTTTCGCTTCTCCACTGATCAACAAGATCCTTGGTAGAGGTTTTACGATCCTTCTTTAAGTAGGCTGTAATAGAAGCATCTGAATTATTACCCATAGCCATGGCGAATCCTGATTTTCCTGCAACCATTGAATAATGCTCCACATCGGGGTGGTTTGTGACCATTTGCTCAAGTGGAGAAAGAAGTTCGTGGATTCTATCATTATTTGTTCCAGGACGAACCGAGAGAGAAATGTTGATTACGCCATCGTCGGTTGCAGGTAAAAGCTCTACACCAATAAGCGGCACTAAAGCCAACGAGCCAACGAGCAAAATTACTGCTAAAGCCACTACCGTCTTTTTGTGACGCAAGGTTAGAGGTAAAAAGTTCGCGTAGGAAGTAGATATTTTATCCATTATCCGCATTACGATTTTAGGTTCGTGTTCTACGGGCTTTAGGTGGTAAAATACCAGTGGCACAATCGCAAGAGCAGAGAGCAACGAGGCGATGAGCGAGAATACAATTGTAAAGCACAACTGACCAAACAACTGCCCCGACAGCCCCTTAATAAAAGCAATGGGCAAGAACACGACAACAGTGGTGGCAGTAGAGGCAATAATTGAGCTAGCAACTGCCTTAGTACCTTCTAATGCAGATTCATAGAATGATTGGTTCTTGGTCTTTAACCTGAAGCAACTTTCAATAACAACTATCGAGTTATCTACCATCATACCGACGCCTATGACCAGGCCGCTCAATGAGAGTGTATTGAAGGAGAACCCCATACCGCTCATGGCTATCATGGTTACAAGAAGTGATATGGGGATTGAAGAACCTACGATTAACGAGGCTCGCCAGTCGCCTAAAAAGATAAACAACACAATCATTGCCAGTACAACGCCGAGAGCAAGCGTTTCTGCAACCGCTACTACGGCGGAAATAATGCTTTTGCCCTTATCATCTACAATGTCGATTTGAATGCCCTTGTTGGAGGTGTTAATTTCCTCAACGACCTTCTTTACAGAATTTATCATAGCGATAGTAGAAGCACTCTGTCGCTTTGTGACTTCTAAAATAATATTTTCATTGCCATTGTAATAGCTGAGAGATTCTATTTCTTTGTTGGTATAGTTTACATTTGCGACATCAGAAAGATGAATAATGTCTCCGCTAGCTAAGGTGATGGGCAAATGACGTAAATCTTCGGCTGTACTATAACTTACACCGCCGCGAAGAGTAAGATCAAGGTTACCTTGCTCTATAATGCCGGCAGGCAGTGAAAAGTCCGCAGCACCAATAACATCTGAAAGCGTACGAATGGTTAACCCATATTGTGAAAGCTTTTCTTGCATGAGCTCAACCTTGATGTATTCCTCAGATCCGCCGTAAACGTTTACAGATGCGACTCCGCCAAGTTTTTCAATCTCGGGTACTATATCCTCCTCAACATAATACTTGAGGTCCACGTCGCCGACAGCCGAAGCGGAAAGGGTGATGACAGGCATCATATCCATGTTCATCTCAAATATTGTAGGATTATCGGCATCATCCGGAAGCAGGTTCCGATACATATCGATGTTGTTTTTAAGATCGGAGTGCGCCTTATCCATGTTGGTGCCATATTCTATTTCCAGTACAACAAGCGAGGCATTTTCCATTGAAATAGATTCTATGTTTTTGACACCGCTCAGAGTAGAGGCGGCATCCTCAATATGTGAGGTTACCTGATTTTCGACGTCCTCCGGTGACGCACCGGGGTAGACGGTGTAAACTATGAGCGCTGGCATTTCGATATCCGGCATAAGCTCAAGAGGTGTAGAAAAGGTGGTTCCTATACCGAAAATCAAAAGTGCCAGTACTACGATGCAAACAGAAACAGGACGTTTTAAAGCAACTTTTGTTAAACCTATCACCGAATTAAACCTCCTCGCTGGTTTCGACGGTTGCGCCATCAATCAGGTTTGGATTCCAGGAGGTGATGATTTGTGAATTGTCATCGAGGCCTGAAGTAACCTCAGCAACGTCCTCTGATATTATTCCAATTTCAATGGGCGTTTTTACTGCAATATTCTCTTCAACGATGTACACGTAGGTAGCGCCGTCATCATAGTAAATTGCGGAAACAGGGATAAGAAGGCTATCTTGAGCCTTATTGGTAATAGCAGTAAGCTTTACTGAAACGCCGGAGAGAATATCAGCCTTATCTACTAGGCGGGCTTTGATGGGGAGCAGCCCGTTTGACGCGCTAACCATCGTACCTATTTCAGTAATTTCGGCGCGATAGGTTCTTTGGCCGCTTTCCACCGTTACCTCATCTCCGATAGTCATGGTTATGGCAATATCGGCAGAGACAGCGAAATTAACGACAAGAATTTCTTTGTTAGAGACCACATATCCAGCCATCGAGGGCGCGTACTGGTCATTTGAGGTTACATTTTTTTGCTCAATTACGCCGCCGATGGGTGCATAAACTTTTAGGTTATCCATTGTCTGCTGCGCTGAATCGTAGGCCAGCTTTGCCTGCTGACGCTGCAGGTCATATGTCGTGTCGTTTTCACCGCTGGTGATGCCTTTGTAAATGTCGTACGCCTTGAGCGCGGCTTCATAATTGTCATAGGCGGTTTCAAACGCCGTGTAATAGTAATTGTATCTGGTACGATCACCATACTGCTCTAATTCGTTATAATAAGCACGTTCTGCGTTTTGTAATTCCTCCCATGTTTCGTCACTGACATTCTTATCGTATGCTTCCTGTGCCGCAAGCCATCTTTTGCGAGCTTTTTTATAGTCAGCCATACTGAAATCAGGATCATCAATCTGAATTTCGAGCTCTGCGCGTGCCTTTTCATAGACATTTCGCGCGGTATCAATATCTGTTTTGTATTTCAGCTCGGTCAACTCATTGCCCGAACCGTTTTCAGCTGAATCAATACCATTGAGCGCCAGTTCATAGTTGATTTTTGACTGCTCGAGCGCAATTTGATAATCCTTAGGATCCAGCTCATACAGAAGCTGCCCCTTTTTGACTGTGTCGCCAACTTCAAAATAGGTTCTGAGCACCGTGCCAGAAGCTTTGCCATACACAGAAACCGAGTCATCGGGCATTACGCGCCCGGTAAAATCAGATTTTTGCGAGATACTGTCCCGAATGGGCATCTGTGTATGTACGCGTATTGCTGGAGCCTCGCTGACTGCGACTGTGTTGCCGCTGCAGCCGACCAAGCCCCAAAGCGCTAGAGAGGCACAAACGACGGCTACTGTTTTGGTTGTTAATGTTTTTTTCACTCTAATTACCTCCGAAAAAGCGTCCGAAAATACTTGCAACCAGTATAAAACAAGGATATGGACAAAGCTTGAATAACATTAAAAATATTTACTTATTTTGTAAAATATGGATAATGGAGTGGAATATATTCAATTTTATAGCTTTCATCCAACACGATGTTGTGTTACAATTGTCATATATTATGAAGCAACTTTTTTAAATAGTCAATAAACATTTCACGACATTGTGTCGGATAATTGATAGAGTGGAGAAATTAGTATGAAGAAACGGGTTGCACAAACGCTTCAGACTAAAGAAAAACTGACAGACGCCTTTTGGATGTTGTATGAACAAAAGCCTTATGATCAAATAACAGTTCGGGAAATTACCGATTTGGCAGGTTTTAATCGCAGTACGTTCTATACTTATTTTAAAGATGTCTATGATGTCCTTGAACAAACCGAAGAAGAAATATTTCGAATGTTTGCCAAGGGTTATGAAACTGAAGGATATGTTATTGATGAAAACCAGCTAAAAGAATCTATAAACTTTTGGAGCGATTATTTTGAGAAAAATCATACTCGGCTTGCACTATTGTTAGGGGAAAAAGGCGATGCCAAATTTGCATATCGCATATTGGATCAGATGCGAGAGAAAATGCGTGATTCTCTTAGAGAGATTTGTGACCTAAGTGATAAAAAATTTGATTATGTAGTAGAATATATGTTGCATGCACATATTGGTCTGACTTTAACATGGTTTAAGAACGGTTGTGATATTCCTTTTCAAAGTATTGTAGAATTGAAGAATGATTTGATGATAGGTGGCATATTTTCTGCAATTGCGTGCGATACAACCTCTTTTGATGAAAAGTTATCGAATTATATTAAGCAATTTGAAAAATTTTCAGAAAACTATTTAATTAAAACTAAAGGAGTTAGAAACGAATGAAGTATTTGATTATTGGGACTGGGGGAACCGGCGGTGCCGTTGGCGGTTTTCTAGCCGAGGCAGGTTATGACGTCACTTTTATTGCGCGTGGTGCACATCTCGCAGCCATGAAGGAGAAGGGGCTGGTGGTTAAATCCGGTATCAAAGGTGAGTTTTGCGTAGGAAACCCAAAAGTCTGCACTGCTGAGGAATATAGTGACACACCCGATGTGGCTTTTGTCTGTGTCAAGGGTTATTCGCTGGACGATGCCGTGACGCTGCTGAGCCGCTGTGCCGATGAAAAAACGGTGATTATTCCGATACTCAACATCTTCGGGACCGGTGAAGCGCTACAGCGCCGCCTACCTAAGCTGCATGTGCTCGACGGCTGTATCTACATCACGTCGTATGTGTCGGCTCCCGGTGAGATCACCCAGGGCGGCAAGCTGTTCACGGTGGTGTTTGGAGAGCGGGACGGTCAGATAGGCCCTGAGCTTGAGCAAATTGCAAGAGAATTGGAAAAAAGCCAGATACGCCCCGATCTCACCGACGATATCCGCCGAAAGTGCTTCCAGAAATATGCGCTTATCAGTGCGATGGCCGCTGTGGGGGCTTATTATGATGCGACGACCGGCGTTGTGTCATCCACGCCCGAGATGCGCGAGATGTTTGTCAACCTCTCTAAGGAAATTGACGCGCTTGCCAATGCGATGGACATTCCTTTTAAAGAGGATATTGTGGCAAAGAACCTGCACCTGATGGAAACGGCTGCTCCTGACACGACTGCTTCCATGCAAAAGGACCTCAAAAAAGGTAAAAACAGCGAAATTGACGGCCTTGTTTTTGAACCTGTTCGTTTGGGGAAACGCTTTAATGTTGAGACGCCCACATTTTTAATGGCAGCAAAAAAATTTGGATTCAAAGGATGATTTTACAAGATACCAATGCTGCATTGACAAGTATATCATGTGGTGATATATTTGATTTGAAAGTATATCGTTATTTGATATACTAATGCCAATTGCAGGAGGGACTATTCATGGACGAGATCACAGAAAAACTGATTTCAGACTACCTGCCCATGAGCGAGCAGAGCTTTTTGTTGCTTCTATGCCTCACTGAGCCCCGTCATGGCTACGGCATCATGCAGATGGTGCTGGAGCAGTCTCGTGGCAGGGTCAGTCTCGGACCCTCAACCGTTTATACAATTTTGTACAAGATGGAACAGGACGGTCTGATTGAGGTTGTTAAAGAAGTAGATCGACGCAAGGTTTACGCCATTACATATGCCGGGCGGCAGGTGCTGCAGGCGGAAGCTGACCGGGTTGCTGAACTTTCTCGGTATGCCCATCAGGTTTTGGCGCAAAGCAGCACGGCAGTAACGCTATTATGAGGTGAAGGAGAATTATATGATGGGGATCCTAATAACACTTTCCCGGTTTATGCCTCTTACTTGGCTGCTTATCGCGATAGCGCTGGGTGTCATGGAGGCTGTGACAATTGATTTGGTTGCCATCTGGTTTGCGCTAGGTGCGTTGGTTACTATTATTCCGGCCGCTATGGGCCTTCCATTTTGGATGCAGCTAATTGTGTTTTTAGCGGTGAGCCTTGTCACGTTGTTTTTTACAAGGCCAATCGCGGCTAATGTGCTTCGGGTCAAAAAAGTTAGTACAAACGCTGACCGCATAATCGGCATGATCGGTGTGGTGACCCATCCCATTAACAACATTGCTGGAGAGGGCCGCGTACTGGTCAACGGCCTGGAATGGTCCGCGCGCTCGGATGATGGTGCGCCAATTCCTGAAAAAGAGAACGTGCTTATTAAGGCGATTGAGGGTGTCAAGGTCATTGTAGAACGAGTCGTTTAAAGGAGAAAAAATGGTTGCTACAAACATGTCAATTATTATGTTGCTCTGTGGTGCGTTTTTTGCAATAGCTGTGGGCTTTATTTTGGCGCTTGCTTTAAACGGGCGGAAAAAGTAACCTATTGAAGATTGCACCTGTTATTTCATTTTCTACTGTTATATTTTTAGAAACTGCATAAAATAAACAGGGCAGATATACCCTGTCCACTCGCTGAGATTATTGCATATCGCTGCTACGTTTTTTGAGCCCGATCTTGTGTTGCTGCGTTTTATATGGCATACTATTCATATTACGCGGTTTAGATATGGGATACAATATAAACAGAAAATAAGTTGGAGGGAAAATTTATGCCACCTATCATTGGAACTATTATGCTACTCATCATCATTGTCGTGGCGCTCTACACTATTGCCAACTGCGTGCGCATTGTACCGCAGGCTACCGTTTATGTCATTGAGCGCCTTGGCACTTACCACATGACGTGGGAAACTGGCCTGCACATCAAGGTGCCGTTTTTTGACCGCGTTGCAAAAAAGGTTTCTATTAAAGAGCAGGTCGTTGATTTTAAGCCGCAGCCCGTTATCACCAAGGATAACGTCACCATGCAGATAGACACTATTGTGTTTTTTCAGGTCACCGATGCTAAGCTTTATGCTTACGGCGTAGAGCGTCCGCTATCGGCTATTGAAAATCTCACTGCCACGACGCTGAGAAATATTATTGGTGATATGGAGCTGGACAACACACTCACCTCGCGCGACATTATTAATACGCGTATCACTGCAATTCTTGATACTGCCACCGATAAGTGGGGCATCAAGGTCAACCGCGTCGAGCTGAAAAACATCATCCCTCCTGCGGAAATTCAGGATGCGATGGAGAAGCAGATGAAGGCCGAACGTCAGAAGCGTGAAAGTATTCTGCGTTCTGAGGGTGAGAAGGCGAGCAAGATACTGGTGGCTGAAGGCGACAAGGAGTCTCAGATTCTGCGCGCACAAGCCGAAAAAGAAGCCGCAATTCTGCGCGCCGATGCTGTTCGTGAGCAGAAAATCCGCGAGGCGCAGGGCGAGGCAGAAGCAGTTATAATGGTGCAAAAAGCGCTGGCTGATTCGCTCAAGATGCTCAACGCCGCATCGCCTACCGAGCAGGTTATTGCAATTAAGAGCCTTGAGGCATTTGCGAAAGCTGCCGACGGCAAAGCCACTAAGATTATCATTCCATCCCAGATTCAGTCGCTGGCTGGCATGGTGACCTCGATTAAAGAGCTGACCACCGAGCCAAATCAATAAGGTATCTAAAGAAGTAGGAGCCGCCCGAAAATTAATGTTTTCGGGCGGCATTTTATGTTCTCTATGCCGCTCTCTCGGGCACCGTTATTGCTGACGGATTGCAGTTATATCTCTTTTAGAGCGTCGCGATGGTTTAAATGCAACAAGCGGATACTTAAGCGCAGGGGGCATTCTTCAACGTATGGCGTCCTTGCTTGATGCACATGATATTATTAATGCATCATGGCGAGTTTATGTCATATTTACGTTAACTTTGTTGCTTTTTTAAAAAGTATAGGCTATACTGTTACAGGCATATCAGCAAAATATGTGTACGGAGGTACTCAATGGAAACATTTCTCGAAAAAAAATTCAAGCTCTCAGCGAATAATACCAATGTCAAAACTGAAATTCTGGCAGGGTTGACAACCTTTATGGCAATGGCTTATATTCTAGCCAGCAATCCTAAAACCCTCGCCGATCCGGCTTATATCATAGGCGATGCGGCGTTGGCAGCACGTCTTGAAACCGGTGTATTTATTGCCACCTGTCTGGGCGCCTTCGTTGGCACTATGCTCATGGCGTTACTGGCCAACCTGCCTTTTGCATTGGCGCCAGGCCTTGGGCTTAATGCTACCTTTGCCTATACCATTATGTTGGACATGGGTTATTCCTATGCCGAGGGTCTGGCCATCGTTTTTATATCGGGTGTCCTGTTCCTTGTCATTTCGATTTTTGGTCTGCGCGAAGCCATCGTACGCGCGCTGCCACATAACCTCAAGGTAGCCATCTCGGTCGGTATCGGACTTTTTATTGCGTTTATCGGCCTTGTCAACGGCGGTATTATCGTTAACAATGACGCGACGTTGGTTGGCATTGTCAATTTATCTGATTTTTCTGCAGGGGCAGGCGCACGTTATGCTTTAGTAACCGTCATCGGCCTTGTGATTATTGCTTTCTGCAACGCTAAAAGAATCAAAGGCGGCATGGTTGTTGCAATTTTGCTGGCGACGCTGGCGGGTATTCCGCTTGGCGTAACGGTTATTCCCGAGACGCTCTCACTCAATCATGGGGCGATGTTCGCCGAGTATGCAGAATTCTCGCTAGGCGCTATGATCACGGGCTTCGGCACCATGTTTGCGGGCAAAAGTCTGCTGGCTGTGTTCTCTAAGATCTTCATTGTGGTCATTTCAATCTCGCTGATCGATATGTTTGATACCATCGGTACGCTGGTGGGAACTGCGCAGGGTGCCGGCATGCTTGATGAACAGGGTGAAGTTAAAAACATGCGTCAGGCACTGCTTTCCGACTCTATTGCGACTATGGCGGGCGCGTTTTTTGGCACCTCCACCGTCACAACCTTTGTGGAGTCGGGTTCTGGTGTGGCTGAGGGCGGACGTACCGGTCTGGCCTCGGTGGTTACCGCTCTGATGTTCTTGGTGTCGCTGCTGTTGGCGCCATTTATAGGTATCATTCCGCTCGCTGCCGCAGCACCAGCACTTATCTATGTTGGCGTTCTGATGGTTGGTTCCGCGCTCAAGAGCCTTGACTTCAGCGATCCGACCGAGGCGATCCCCGCCTTTTTGACGATAATTATGATGCCGCTTACCTATGGCATTTCAAATGGTATTGCATTTGGTATCATGAGCTATGTGATCATCAAGGTCATCACTGGCAAAGCGAAGGACCTTAATCCTACGCTTACGATTTTGGGTATACTGTTTATTCTGCGCTACGCATTTATTGCATAGCCATAACATCTGTTTTGCAAAAAAACCCTCCGCAAGCGGTTGCTTTGCGGAGGACTTTTTGCATTTTTGAATCACTATTTTGCGTTAGAATAAGCTTTTTCAAGCGCGCGAAGTTGGTCGGTTACAGAAATGGTCACCGACGTTTTAAGGTCGGCCTCGTCCGGTACATGTTTGTGTTCCGCGTCACGCTCGGTGACCTTCATCGCCAAAACATCATCTACAGTTTTGCCGCGCATCCAGTCTTCAAGCGCTGCAATTTGCTCGTACCATTCTTTTTGGATTCCAGATGCCTTCTTCATACCATAGGCATCGCCAAGTTCTTTTTTGGTTTTAATTTCCGACGTCATGTCGCCGGTCAGCGCGCCGCTGATATCAAAACCCACGCTCGCCTGCAGTGTATCAAACTTGACGTCCAAAATCTTGCCATCTGCATCCGTGCTGAGTGCGCAGACAGCCACATTAAATTTGGCATTGCCGGCGGTTTCGGCACTGGCGGAGCTGGATTCCGATGTGGTGGACACGACACCTAAGCCAACCAGCACATCGCCGCTTGATTGTGATCCTGCAACTGAAGAAGACGACGACGGTTGGCTGCTAACAGAACCGCTTGGAGAGGTACTAGTTGAGGGAGAAGCGCACGCTGCTAAAAGGCAGCATGCTGCTACTACCGCCGTGATAGATAACCGTTTCATTACATTTCCTCCTGTTATTGTTTTTAGCATTTCTTTTGCCGAAAGTTTCTGCGATAAAAAATATCAGCATGGGAAAGCTACAATTGGAGAGCGGATGAAGGTGTGTTATGAAGCGATTTTTATTTATATTGACGATAATTTTAATGTTGTTGACTCGCCCCGAACGCAGCCCACGATACACCGTGACGTTTTGGGGCGCTTTTGATTCCATGATTACCATCACCGCAAATGCAGAATCCAGACAGCAGTTCGATGCGTTAACCGAAACCGCTATAGCTAGGTTTACCGAGCTTAGCCACGATTATGACAGGTTTTTAGAACCGGGCACAATTGTCAATTTAGCCACGCTCAACCGAATGGCCGGACAGGGAGAAATTCATGTTTCAAAAGCGCTTTTTGACCTGCTCTCCTTTGCGCAAGCCGGTGCGGCAAAAACGGATTCTTTGGTGATTCCCACCTTTGGCTCAGTGACCGAACTATGGCGCAAACAGATTGTTTACGCCCAGAACGGCCCAGGTACACCGCCCGGCATAAAAGCGCTACAAGAGGCGGTGAAAAACACCGACGTGTCGCTACTGAAATTAAATAAAAAAACCCAAAGTGCCGCTCTGCTTTCAAGCGGAGCTTTGCTGGATGTAGGCGCGGTTGCCAAAGGTTACGCCACAGAACTGGTGGGGCGTGAATTGGCAGCAAATGGGCTAACTCGGTTGGCGATATCAAGTGGTGGCAACATCCGGGTGTTTTCTCCGCCTGTGGGCAAAACCTGCTGGCGCATCGGGGTTCAAAACCCCGATGCAGCGATTTTGGGTGATGACGACACGCTGGGGACTTTGTTCATCAACGATATGGCGGTAGCCACCAGTGGGGATTATCAGCGCTTTTTTTGGTATCAGGATCAGCGGTACCATCACCTAATCGATCCGCAAACGCTTTTTCCCGCACGATATTATCGTAGCGTGACAGTGGCTTGTAACAACGCAGGTGAAGCTGATTTATTTTCTACGGCGCTGTTTTTGGCCGACTGGTCTCATAGTTATGACATCGCTGAACGTGAAAAAATAGCTGCACTCTGGGTAATGCCGGACGGCAGCGTCAAAACCAACGCACGAATGGATAAACTGATCAAAAACAAATAAAAAGATTCTTCGCAGTTACGCATTTATAACGGCGAAGAATCTTTTTAATTTTAAAGTATTACAGTTTGAAAATAATGCCGATAGCTGCAGCGCCTGCAATATAAAATATCGGGTGTTTTTTGAAACGCACATAAAGATAATAGATCACAGCAAACAAAATAATGGCCGGGATGTTCAGCACCGAAAGCAGGCTGTTAAAACCTGCAAAGCGGTCGGTGTACAGCAGCGTACTGCGCAATACAGAAAAACCTGCGGCAGCGATCATACCGGTGGCCGCTGGGCGTATGCCATAAAACACGGACTTGACGACTGGGCTGCTTGAAAATTTGGCAAGAAACTGCGCGACGATCACAATGACGATATAAGACGGCAAAACGAGACCAAAGGTGGCGATCAGACCGCCCAACAAGCCGCCGGCGGTAAAACCGGCATAGGTTGCAACATTAACTCCGATGGGCCCAGGCGTTGATTCCGCAACTGCAATCATGTCCACCAGCATGGCGCGGTCGAACCAGGGATAGCGCTCGGCCATGTCAAACAGAAAGGGCAGGGTAGCCAACCCACCGCCGATGGCGAACAGGCCGGTTTTAAAGAATTCCACAAATAAAAGAAGATAGGTCATGCTTTATCGCCTCCCTTTGAAACCAATCGCTTTGCGAAAAAGCCGAGCAGACCGGCGATGATAACAATGGTAATAGGCGAGATATCAATCAGGATCATAGCAATAAAGGTGGCAACAAAAATGACTGCGGTCAATTTATCTTTGACGCTGGGCTTAAACAGTTTGACAACCGCCGCAACAACCAATACACAGACCGCGATGCGGATTCCACCAAAAGCATGCGCTACAATTGCATTACCGGCGACGGCTTTAAGCGCCCCTGCAATGAGGGTGATGATAATAAACGACGGTGCCACAACACCTGCGGTACAGAAAAAAGCACCCAGATAGCGCTTTTGCCGAAAACCAATCAGCGTTGCAACGTTAACCGCAATGATGCCGGGCGTACATTGTCCCACGGCGTAAAAATCGAGCAGCTCCTCAGAGGTCGTCCAATGGCGGCGGTCAACAATTTCGCGCTCCAGCATGGGCAGCATGGCATAGCCGCCACCGAAGGTTAGACCTCCAATGCAGAAAAAGGCCCAGAACATGTCCAAATAAACATTCAAAACCGTTTTACTCCTTTTCAAAATCTGTATTTCGATCAATCCGATTGAGCATTTTTATTTAATAGACGCTTTATTTCATCAAAATCCAATTGCACCAATATAACTGAAAACAAAATAATGCCGCCGCCCGCCAGCAGCATAATGGTGGGCTCGTCAAAGCCCCAAAGTACTGAAAGCAGGCTGCCGAACAGTCCCTCGGTCGAGAGAATAATCGCGGTGCCCGAGGCGGAAAACCGGCGCTGTGCCCAGCTTTGAACAAAATAGCAATAGCCGGTGGATAACAATGCAAGATATAATATGGCACCCATGCCAGATTTTAATGCTGCCGCCGAAAATAGCGGCCGCTCAAAAATTAGAAATGTTGCCAATGAGAGGGCAGACACCACCGCTAACTGAAAAAAACTTAAAACTGCAGCGCTGCGTATCCGCTTTGCCGAAACACCAAGGTAGGCGTAATGGCAAGCAAATAAAAACGCGCACAACAGCGAAAGCCAATCGCCGAT
Organism: Oscillospiraceae bacterium MB24-C1; assembly: GCA_030913685.1. NCBI lineage: Bacteria > Bacillati > Bacillota > Clostridia > Eubacteriales > Oscillospiraceae > Oscillospiraceae bacterium MB24-C1. The sequence goes on from CP133187.1 coordinate 111,130, forward strand.
ATTAAAGGTAAGCCCCACCCCCGGCGACCACGAGAGCACGGAGGCACCAACAAAACAGATGAAGGCACTCACCGTTGAGCGCAATCCCGGCTTTTGTTTAAACAAAATCAGGCTTAAAAATGGCACCATAATCACGTTGGTGGCGGTCAAAAAAGCGTTGTTGGCCGGTGTGGTAAATTTGATACCATAAGTCTGACAGATAAATGCGACAAATAATATCGTACCCGCTATCAGGCCGAATTTCAAGTCTTCGAGGCTAGAAATGGCCAGCTCTTTGTTAAAAAGCACAGCCATGATCGCGGCGGGTATAAAAAAACGCAGTGTGAGCAACAGCGCCGGAGAGATGCCACACTGCACTGCAATGTTCGTGAAAATAAAGCCACCGCCCCAGATAAAAGCCACCGAAAGCAGCAGCATACTCGGCAGCAGGGGCGAGGTGGAAAGCTTGTGATACATATGGATATGGCCTCATTTCTTGGCACCTGTGTCATAAAAACTTTAAAAATACAATTCAGGCGTCGAAAAATTTACTGATAATACGGGCTGCTTATAGATGTGCAGGAGCTTTAAGTAACGAAAGTAGTTCGTAAAGGTTTTGGATAGTATAGGTTGGTTTGGGTTCTTCCGGCACGGGCGCACCCTTGGGATTATACCAGCAGGTATCAAGGCCAAAACCGTTGCCACCCGCAATGTCTGCGGAAAGCGAATCGCCTACAACCAGTGCCTGAGCAGGATCAGTCACGCCAGAGCGTAAAAGCGCCTGTTCAAAAAAGACTGCGTCGGGCTTTTCAAAACCAATTTCCCCGGAAATGATAATATTTGAAAAGTAATGATCAAGCGCAGCGCCCGCCAAGCGGATTTTCTGCACCTCCGCAATGCCGTTTGTGATGATAACCAGCTGAAAATGCGGCTGGAGAGCCTGCAACACTGGAATAGCGCCCTCAATCAGGTTGAAACCATGCGAAAGACCCTGTGCGTAATGACGGCTAAAGGCAACCGGGTCGACGTCGGTTATGCCCACCTGATCAAAAAACAGTTGAAAACGCGTATCAATAAGCTGAGAGCGGGTGATTTCCTTGCGTTCCAGCCGTTCCCACAACGATTGGTTAACTTTGTCATAGCGCTGTGCCAGCTCTGTATCGGCAACTATCTGAAACTGGGCACAGCTCGTCAAGAACGCTTGGTCCTGTGCCGCTGAAAAATCAAGCAGTGTTCCATCTGCATCAAATAGAATCGTTTTATAACGCATGTATCCTCCGAATTAGAAACCGAAATTTCAATGTAAATTATGTATTTTCTGTTAATTTTTTTTAGGTTGCAATATATTGCAGCAACATATCCCACATTTATATCGTACCGCCGACTTTAAGTGCCATCCAGACCAAAAGAGAGAACTGGACGAGCGTTGTTGAAACGGCGATAACCCAGAAATACCAGTGCTTTGTTTTGTGGCGGAAACAGAGCATTCCGCACCAAAGTCCCGCACCGCCGCCGCACAGTGCCAATAAAAAGAAGCGTTTTTCAGGTATGCGCCGTCTCTCATGCCGAGCTGCATTTTTGTCGATGGCGCACATCGCAAAGGTCAGAAGGGAAAAGGTCAAAAATAGGCATCCTAACGCGATTGAAAGCAATTTCATTCTCATATATCCTTTCTTTGAGCGCTTTTTTCGACAACCTTTAAACGAAAACCAGCTTTGTTTTTCAAATAGTAGCTGTGTTGTATTATCATAACACGAAGCGTCGTATTTTGCTATGACTTTTAATTTTTACGGCGTTTGTTTTACTTGACAGGCAACCACCTTTTTATTAAACTGTTGTGTAGTGTTTTGATATGGGACAAGTAACTTAACAAATTTAAAAGAGAAAAAGAGGAATTACAGATGAACAAAATGTTTTCCACAAAACTAATTGCTCTTATGTTGGTGCTGGCAATGGCGCTTACATTTACCGGCTGTGGAAAGAAGCCGTCTTCGTCCGAAGAACCCTCCTCCGAGCCGACGAGCTCATCCTCCACTGTTGAAGACGAGGATGATGACGCCGACGTGGTGCGTGTATTCCAGATTGAGAAGATTGACGAGGGCATTAAGCGCAACGCCGATACCAAGGGCTGGCTTTACATTCCCAACACCGAGATTGATGATGCTGTAGTACAGGCCAAGGACAACGACTATTATCTACGTCTGACTGAGGACAAGGAATATTCGATCTTTGGCTGCTATTATGCAGACTTCCGCAACAACCTGGGTGCCCGTGATGATCTGAGCAAGAACACCATCATCTACGGCCACTCCGATTATAAGGACAACCCCGAAGGCAAAAAGTTCTCGCAGCTTTTCCACTACGCGAAGGATATTGATTTTGTCCGCAACAACCCTTATATCTACTTCTCCACCACCGAGGATGATCTGGTTTGGCAGGTATTTGCGGTATTCTATACCCATATTGATTTTAATTATATTCAGGATAACCCCACCGATCCCGAGTTTAAAAACATTATCAGCGAGGCGAAGGCCAGAAGCGAGTACATTATTGATGTACCGGTAGACGAGAACGACAAAATTCTTACTCTTTCTACCTGCACCGGTCTTTATAACGCCGCCGACAAGGACAACTACCGCATGGTTGTAATGGCGAAATTGATGCCCTCTAATGAAATTTCGACCAACAAGATGACGATGGAAGTCAAGCCTAATCCTTCCCCCAAAAAGAGCTAAATTTTAAAATCAAGCAAACGCTCCTATTGCAGGCCGCTTAACACGGCTTTTGCGATAGGAGCGTTTTCGGTTAGACCGACTTAAGATTGTAACTTAAAGGAATTACAGTCGGTACATTCAATCAGTGTAGGATTTGGCTCGTGGGTGCCCACATTGATTTGCGGCAGAGAACAAAAGTTTTCAGACTTACAGTGATGTGCGCACTGAGAAACAGTACATCCAATATTTTTATTAGCGGATTTGTCCATTGCATTTCACCTCGCTTTTATTTGGGACTGTCATTATTATTTGTGTGCGTCTATTATTTATACCGGGTAACTTTTAGCTTTTCCAATTTTTAAAATATACTTTTTCTGGATTTTTCCTCAATTCTAAAGAAATGATTGACAAAAGCGTCGAAAGCGCCCTAAGGGAAGATATTTACTGCGGAAATGGGATTGTAAATATGCTAGCATTGAACTGGAAAGGGGGACAAATATAGCATTAAAATAACGGAAAGGATAGGTAAAAATATTGAAAAAATACCTAAAAACACTGTTTTTGGCAGCCGTTTTGGCTGCGTCACTGTCCGGATTTGCGGTGCAGTCCGCAGCGGCCGGAGCAGGGGCGACAGCGGGTGTTGTTAGCACCGTATCCAGTCCACTTATGGTCAGGACCGCAGCCTCTGTCGAATCTGCCATCGTAGCGACGCTCCCGAAGGACAGCACGGTTACGCTTCTATCAAAATCAGGTTCCTGGTGGTATGTCGAATATTCAACGGGTAAGTTTGGATACTGTCACGCGAATTACATAACACAGATATCTTCAAGCCGCGCGGGCTATGTCGCTACTTCAAGCGGCGCACTCAATATCCGCACGGGAGGAAGTACGGATTATTCGGTGGAGGCGCGGCTTCCCAAGGGAACAGGGCTGGTTGTACTTTCAGAAAACAACGGCTGGAGCCGGGTTCTCTATAACGGAACGGCAATTGGTTATGCCAGCAGCGCATACGTTTCGGATTATGCGCTGACACAGGAGAATGCGCCCGTTACTTATAAGGCGATCACGCTGCCGGTACCGGATTACAAACAGTATGACAGTCGGTGGGCCTCGTTAAAGGTTGGCAGATCGGGCAAAACGCTCAGCGCCATCGGATGTGTGACCACGGCGCTGGCTGATACAGAAAGCTATCGCAAGGGCAGCAGTGCGGTAACCCCGGCCACCATGCTCAATCAGCTTTCTTACAATGCCTCAGGCGACGTTTACTGGCCAAGTCACTATCAAAAGTACATCGGTTCTAATTACCTTTCGGTACTGTATCAGCAACTCAGTGTCGGTAAGCCGGTCATTTTAGGGGCAAAAACCTCGACGGGCCGCATGCATTGGGTTGTGGTTAAAGGTTATACCGGTGGTAACACGCTGAGCACCTCGGGATTTCTGATCAACGACCCGGGTTCGAACTACCGCACAACATTGGCTACGTTAATGAAGGAGTACCCCTACTTCTATAAATTAGAATATTACTATTAATTTTGTTAACAGGGCGGTGAAATGCATGTCATTTTGCCGCCCGATTGCTTGTTTTTAAGAAAACTTTATTCGTAAACGTAAGCATAAGCGAATAAAAGCGACATAAAGCGCAGATTGCGAGGGAAAAGCGCCTAAAATTCGTTAAAATAAAGAAATTTGATTAGATCATTGACAAACATCATGGATATGTTATAGTAATGATTGTATTTTAATGTAATATTTTCAACACAGTGTCGTATGTGCCGACCTACATTTCGCCCGGGCTTTCGCTTGTGCGGGATAGGAAAACCTTTTGCGGGTGGCGGCATGAAAAGGGCTGTGGGGTCATATGGCGACCGACTAAAAACGACCGCCGCTAAGACTTTAATTCCGCAAAGGGGAAATGATCATGGATAATTTAATCGTCCTTCGGGACATCGCTGTGTCGTATGACGGGGAACAGGTTTTAAACCACATCAACCTCGAAATTCGGGACAAAGAGTTCATCACACTATTAGGGCCTTCGGGGTGTGGAAAAACCACCACACTGCGAATCATCGGCGGTTTCGTCGAGGCCACTGAGGGTGATATTTTTTTTGACGGCGTGCGAATCAACGACCTGCCGCCTTACAAGCGCCCAGTCAACACTGTCTTTCAGCGCTATGCACTATTCCCGCATCTCAATGTTTTTGAAAACGTTGAGTTCGGCCTTAAAATTAAAAAAATACCGCAACCTGAGCGCCGCGCCAAAGTTAAGGAAATGCTTGAACTTGTGGGGCTTAAAGGTTTTGAGCGCCGCAATATTAATCAACTTTCAGGTGGTCAGCAGCAACGCATCGCTATTGCGAGAGCGTTGGTCAACCACCCCCGCGTGCTGCTGCTCGACGAGCCGCTTGGTGCGCTGGATCTAAAACTGCGCAAGGAGATGCAGATCGAGTTAAAGCGCATCCAGCAGTCAACTGGTATCACGTTTGTATATGTCACCCACGATCAGGAAGAGGCGCTTACCATGAGTGATCGCGTGGTTGTTATGAAGAGTGGTAACATTTTGCAGATCGGCACACCGCAGGATATTTACAATGAGCCAGTCAGCGCCTTTGTCGCTGATTTTATTGGCGAGAGCAACATCATCCCCGGAATCATGCGCCGTGACTACTGCGTCGAGTTTGCCGGCAACAGCTTTCAATGTGTCGACGTGGGCTTTGACCCCGACCAGCTCGTCGACATTGTGGTGCGCCCAGAGGATATTAAGATTGTCGATGCTGAGCAGGGCATGCTGACGGGCGTGGTCGAGTCGGTCACCTTTAAGGGCGTGCATTATGAGATGCTCGTCGAGGGTGCGGGTACGCGCTGGCTGATTCAAAACACGTTGGCGGCCGAACCCGGCCAGCTGATTGGTATGAACATTCTGCCAAACGACATCCACATCATGGACCGTGAGGAGGATCAGCTGGCTCTGGATATGACGGAGGGCGGCAATGAAAAACAGTAAAATAACAGCCGTTCCTTACCTGATCTGGATTGTACTTTTCACCGTTGTACCGTTGATGCTCGTGACCTATTTTGCGTTCACTACTGAGGACGGTGCCTTTACCTTTGCCAACATTTCGGCGGTCAATGAATATGTTGCGGTGATCTTTCGCTCGATCTGGCTGGCGTTTATCGCCACCATTATCTGTTTGATAATTGCCTATCCGCTCTCTTATATGATTTCGCGCATGGCACCCCGTCGCCAGAGAAGCTGTCTGATGCTGGTGATGCTGCCAATGTGGATGAACTTTTTGCTGCGCACCTACGCGTGGATGACCCTATTAGAGAATACTGGCATCATCAATAAGCTGATGGGCTTATTTGGTGTTGGCCCATTCGCAATGATCAACACACAGGGTGCAGTGGTGCTGGGCATGGTTTACAATTATTTGCCTTTTATGATTTTACCGCTTTATTCGGTGATGACCAAGATTGACAACAGCTTGATTGAGGCCGCGCAGGATCTAGGCGCGTCGTCGCACACCGTATTTTCAGACGTGGTGCTACCACTGTCGATGCCCGGCATCATGACCGGAATCACAATGGTGTTTGTGCCGGCTGTTTCGACCTTTATCATCTCCAGAATGCTGGGCGGTGGCTCCAATATGATGATTGGCGATCTCATTGAGCTGCAATTCTTGGGCAATGCCTATAACCCGAATTTGGGTGCGGCTATTTCGCTGGGTCTCATGATACTCATTTTGTTCTGCATGAGTATGCTCAACCAACTCAATGAAGAGGACAAGGAGGGCATGATTATATGAGACGTCGCAATTCGCTGCTGGGTCGCGGTTATCTTGGCCTGGTCATGGCTTTTCTGTATGCGCCGATTGCGGTACTGATTGTTTTTTCGTTTAACTCCTCAAAGTCACGTGCGCTTTGGACAGGCTTTACACTGGACTGGTATAAAAAGATGTTCACCAACGAGTTGATTTTGTCCTCATTGGCCAACACTCTGATTATTGCGGTAATTTCCGCTGTTTTTGCGACGATTATTGGCACATTGGCGGCCATTGGTATCAACGCAATGAATCGCTGGGTCAAATCGCTGGTTTTAAACATTACCTATATGCCGATTATAAACCCCGAGATTGTCACCGGCGTTTCACTTATGTTGCTGTTCGTCTTTGCGCGCGACCGTTTTGGACTGCCAATTGAGATGGGTTTTCTGACGCTTGTTCTGGCGCACATCACTTTTTCGATTCCATACGTCATTTTAAACGTGCTGCCCAAGCTGCGTCAGATGGATAAAAACATCTACAATGCCGCACTGGACTTGGGGTGTAATCCGTCGATGGCGTTTACAAAGGTGGTCATCCCAGAGATTATGCCGGGCATTATATCGGGTTTTCTGATGGCGTTTACCTTTTCGCTGGATGATTTCATTATCAGCTATTTTGTGTCCGGCACAACCTTTTCGACGTTGCCGATCACGATTTATGCCATGACTCGCAAAAAGGTTTCGCCTGAGATCAATGCGCTTTCTACCGTGGTGTTCATTGTGGTTATGCTCATTCTGATCGCTTCTAATTACGTGGATGCCAAGCGCGATGCTGAGAAAAAGCCATATTGACGTGAAACTGTAAATAATCGCTTGTGATACTGACAACCTACTAAATAGTTGATAACTTTGCAGCAGTTTTTCCGTTGTGCATCGTCTTTGTTGTCGGCGGGCACTAGCCCGCTGTCCTCATCGTTCTTGCGGGACAAAAAAGCTACTCGCCAATTATCGCCTTTTTAGTGGAATATCAGTTTAGCGACAAAGAAATGGAGATAGATAGATGAAAAAAATTTTTGTGCTCATGCTTTCGCTGATGATGGTAGCGCTTTGCAACCTGTCTGTACTTGCCTATGATAATGCCGAGCTGTTTGCCGAACTGGACATGGATTATTACAGCCGCTTTAAGGGGCAGGAAATCAGCATCAATGTTTATAACTGGGGAGAGTATATTTCCGACGGAGCGGATGACTCACTCGACGTCAATGAGGCGTTTGAAGAACTCACCGGCATCAAGGTCAATTACACCTTTTATGCGACAAATGAAGAGCTTTACGCCAAGCTGCGTGCGGGTGGTTCGAGCTATGATGTGATCATTCCCTCCGAGTATATGATTGGCCGTATGGTCAAAGAGGATATGCTAGAAGAGATCAACAAGGATAACATCCCCAATTTGAAGAATATAGATCCCACGCTGCTTAATATGAATTTTGACCCGGACAACGCACATTCCGTCCCCTATACCTGGGGTACGGTTGTGCTCATCTACAACACGGATCTGGTGTCCGCGGATACCGATGTTGAAACATGGGATTTGCTTTGGAACGAAAAGTATAAGGGTAACATTCTTATGTTCAATAACCCCCGCGACGCTTATGGCATCGCGCTTAAAAAACTGGACTTTGGCACCAATCCAGAGAATCAGGAGCAGATCGACAAGGCTACTGCATTGCTGAAGACTCAAAAGCCCATTGTTCAGGCTTATGTCATGGATGAAATCTTTGATAAGATGGGGGCAGGAGAGGCCGCTATTGCACCTTATTATTCGGGTGATGCGATCACCATGATGGATGAAAATCCTGCGCTGGCCGCCGCCTTCCCTCGTGAGGGTACCAACATCTTTATTGATGGCATGTGTATTCCTAAGGGCGCCAAGCAGAAAGAAGCCGCCGAAATGTATATCAACTTTATGTGCGAACCCGCTGTGGGTGCCGCCAACTGTGAGTATATCGGTTATTCCACCCCGAACCTTGCCGCGCTTGAGCTGCTCGACGATGAGATTAAATCCAATATGATAGCCTACCCGACCGAGGAGGTGCTTGCCAAGACTGCCTATTTTGTTCCGCTTGATGACACGCTGAACAAGGCGCTTGATGCCGGTTGGAAACAGCTTTTGGCGGACGATGAGAGCTTTACCTTCTGGCTGGTACCTGCGTTACTGTTGCTTGCGGTGGTCACCAGCATTGTGATTGTAGTGCGAAAGGCTGTTAGGAAAAAACGCGATAATTACTAAGAACCAATAGTTACAGACGGTGGCATGCGACCGTCTGCTTGAAAACAGAGGGAGCCGTTGCTTTAGGCATCGACGCCCTCTTGTTTTTACTTAATGCATGAGACTAGCTGATAGGAGTGGCGGATTTGATTACGATACCGGCTAAAACAATTGTAACCCGCAATAAAAGCACCGCGTGGTTTGGCAGCGAATATAATATGAATATTTACCGCGGATGCTCGCATGGCTGTATTTATTGCGATAGCCGCAGCGCCTGCTACGGAGACGACAATTTTGATACGGTAAAGGTTAAAGAAAATGCCCTTGAAATCATCAAAAACGATTTAAGGCGAAAGGTCAAAAGTGGGGTGGTTGCCACTGGCGCGATGAGTGATCCCTATAACCCCCTTGAAAGAGAGTTGCAATTGACCCGCCACGCGCTGGAGCTTTTGAGCGCTTATGGCTTTGGGGTGACAATCGCGACCAAAAGCGATTTGATTACCCGGGATATTGACGTTCTCAGCGAGATAAAAGAGAGTGCGCCGGTATTATGTAAACTGACGGTGACAACCTGTAACGATAGCCTTGCCCAAAAGCTTGAACCACGCGCACCGGTCAGCTCATGTCGTTTTACCGCCATTGAAGCATTGTCACGGGCCGGTATTTTTACTGGTATTTTGTTGATGCCAGTGCTGCCGTTTTTGGAGGATTCAATTGAAAATATCGAAGGTATTGTCAACCGTGCGGCTGAGAGCGGCGCGCGCTTTATCTATCCTGCGTTTGGCGTGACGCTACGACAAAATCAGCGCGAATGGTATTTTGATGCACTGGAGCAGCTTTTCCCTGGGGCAGGGCTAAGGGTGCGATATACCCGGCGCTATGGCAACAGCTATGAGTGTCGCTGCCCTAATGCTGCTGCGCTTTGGCAACGTTTTACAATGCTTTGTGACCAAAAAGGTATTCTTTATAACATGAAAGATATTATTCGCAGTTATCGCCAGCCCTATCAACAGCAAATGTCACTGTTTTAGTATAGGTTTGTTGCATTGTCGGTAAAAATATGATATATTACGAAGGTTAGCCTTTCTAAGAATATTGAAAGAAGGAGGTTTTACGGTGTTTGAAGGGATAAAACAAGATATCAGAGCTGTTAAGGAGCGCGATCCCGCAGCGAGAAATTCCATTGAAGTACTGCTGCTGTATTCCGGTATACACGCCATTATATTGCACAGGCCGGCGCACTGGCTTTATAATCGCAAAATGTATTTTGCTGCGCGCTTTATTTCTCAGCTATCCCGTTTTTTGACCGGTGTTGAAATTCACCCCGGCGCAAAAATGGGACGTGGTATTTTAATCGATCACGGTTCCGGTGTCGTCATTGGCGAGACGGCGGAGGTGGGAGATAACTGTACCATTTATCAGGGCGTCACCCTTGGCGGAACCGGCAAGGAAAAAGGCAAAAGACATCCCACAATTGGCTCTAACGTAATGATTGGAGCGGGCGCACGTGTGCTGGGCCCGTTGACGGTGGCAGACAACTGTAAAATTGCTGCTAACGCCGTACTCCTCCATGACTTGGCCGAATGCTCCACAGCAGTGGGCGTGCCCGCAAGAACAGTCCGAATTGCGGGGGAGAGGCTCGACCCCTCTAAGCTAGATCATACCCACACGCCGGATCCTATAGCTGCAGACCTGCAAAAGGCGCTTGAGCGTATTACACAACTTGAAAAGCGTATTGGCGAACTGGAAAAAATGTAGCGACCTGCTGGGGGTTTAACAACACTGCTTACTTGATTAAAATTGTATTGCCGGACGCACGTTCCTGTGTCCGGCAATTATTTCTTTTCAAATAAAGTTTTGCTTGCAACTGAAGGCATTTTATTGTATAATACTATTCGTGCTGATGCGATCGAGAGGTTAATTCACCACCCAAATAGTTGGTGTGCCGGCGTGTCGGAATGGCAGACGAGGCGGACTCAAAATCCGTTGGCGGCGACGTCGTGTGGGTTCAAGTCCCACCGCCGGCACCAAAAGAGACATATTTTCCACTAAGGGGAAGGTATGTCTCTTTTTTTGTTGAAATTATGATATAATCATTTATATTTTGTGCGGAGCGCAATAAGGTGATAAAATCATGACAGATAAAAGAATTACAGTACAGTTTACGGTACTGACCTTTTGTATAGCCTATTGTGTCAGGTATTTTGATTTTCTTTAGTCAATTTGGATATAGGGTTTATAATTGAGTTAATACATTACAGCAATTTGGTATGAATATACCTTTTGCAATCTATATCTTATCTCCTGCGATTGCTTCATATATCGTTTAGAAGAAATTATAAAACAGCAGATTCTAAGGAATGGTTAAAAACTGTTTTCTACATTAAAAGTAACATATATCCACATTGGTTCGTTGTTGCAGGGTGTAACCGGCATAATCTCCATCGAAGGGCAAATGACTATATAGCGGATTTTGGCTTGAAAAGCATCAGCTTACAATGGACGCCTATTCTCCTGAAGTATATTTTGATAGCTCTCCAGAAGGAACTTATATGGAGCTTTGGATGCCTGTTGAAAGGAGAATTCCGCGATGAAAATTAATTGGCAATATGGCGTGCACAAATGACTGAAAAAAAGCCCTTTGAGCATATCCATTTGAATGAGCGGTAAAACCTTGTAGGGGTGTAAGTTTTCCTTATGACACATCACCGTTTTCTTTCATGTGGCTGAAACGGCTCTCGTTGCTCAAATAAGCGAATAATAAGGGTGGCAATAGCCACCCTTATTATTATTCACCTTTGAAAACTGCAAATAGCCAGACTCGCAGTTTGAAATTTTGTTTATGGTTACTGAAAAGAAAATTAAAGCACGTTTTTAGTGGCGACTATATTTACACCGGTTTCGGCTACGTTTGTTTTAATTACATCACCAATTCGTATCGGAGCAGAAACAGTGAGATTCTTTATATCTTTGATACAGTCAAATATCTTGTTTTTAGGAATATCCGAAGTTGTTTTTACAGAAACGGTACCGATGTAATTCTTGCTACCTTTAACGCGCACTGTACTGGTTACAATTCGGGTGGGGTTGATGACCTCCTTACGGGCGTATGCGTCACCGCGGGGACAGGTGTGACCCTCAACCTTAACAACGGCAGCGTCATCCATTGTAACCTGCAAGGGACAACCAAGCGGACAGCCGATGCAGGTGAGATTTTGTAATTTCATATTTAGGCCTCCTCTACCCGAATGGTAATTTTGGTGAGGTTAGGATGTCTGTCGAACATCTTTTTAGTAAGGTGCAGCTCCTCCATCTCACCCGGTGCCATCACAGGCCGCTTACGGTTCATCACCTGATCATTATCGAAATAAACGTTGACAAAACGGTTTCTAATAATATTGCCGACGCGAAAACGAACTGTCAGCTGTTCGGGCATGTGAGCCGGATCAATGGTGCTGGGTACCGAGTAGCGAGGGCCGTTCTCGCAGGATATAGGAACTTCATGACGCACTAACTTACATTCCCCAGCAGTCACATATGCCCAAGCATTGCGGCCTGCGGCTGTCGCTTCCTCCGATACAAAGTCGACCAAATCATGAACATGAAGCACATTTCCAGCTGCAAATACACCAGGGATGTTTGTCTCGAGGCTTTCGTTAACGGTAGGGCCATTTGTGACCGGGTTTAGAGAAACACCCATTCCGCGGGAGAGCTCGTTTTCGGGGATGAGACCGCAGGAGAGAAGCAGGGTGTCGCAGTCGTAGTGTTCTTCGGTTCCTGGTATGGGTTTGTTGTGGCTATCCACTTTGGCAAGGGTGACGCCTGTCACGCGGTCTTTTCCTTCAATGTTAACCACGGTATGGCTGAGCTTTAAGGGAATGTCAAAATCGTTAAGACATTGTACAATGTTTCGTTTAAGGCCGCCTGAGTAAGGCATCAGCTCTGCCACAACAAGAACTTTCGCACCTTCAAGCGTCATGCGGCGTGCCATAATAAGGCCAATGTCGCCCGAACCAAGTATGACGACACGTCTACCGGGCAAGAATCCCTCCATGTTAACAAGACGTTGCGCAGTGCCGGCGGAATAGATGCCTGCGGGACGGTATCCCGGAATATTGAGCGCGCCACGGCTACGCTCGCGGCAACCCATTGCAAGAATAATGGCCTTTGCCTGAATCTCAAAGAGGCCATCTTCGCGGTTCATGGCGGTAATAACCTTATCTTTACTAATATCCATGACCATTGTTGTGAGCTTATATTCGATTTTCCGGTCAAGAACCTGCTTTATAAATCGAGTCGCGTATTCGGGGCCTGTAAGCTCTTCTTTAAATGTGTGCAGGCCAAAACCGTTATGTATACACTGGTTTAAGATACCCCCAAGTTGGTCATCACGCTCCAGTATGAGAATGCTGCGTGCGCCCGAATTATATGCTGAAACAGCAGCGGCAAGACCGGCAGGACCACCGCCAATAATAACAATATCGTAGTTCTCCATATTTTATCCCCTTCTTTAAAGCCTGTCTTTGCTGGTGCCGACTATGAGCTTGGAGGCGCCTCCGCATTTGGTTATTTCACTCTGTGGCAATCCTAGCTCGCGGGACAGGATTTCGAGGGTGCGGGGGCTGCAGAAGCCAGCCTGACAGCGACCCATTCCGGCACGGGTTCTGCGTTTAATGCCGTCCAGGCTTTTTGCCCCGAGCGGGCGATGGATTGCATCTAAAATCTCCCCTTCGGTTACGTTCTCACAGCGACAGATGATGTTACCGTAGGCCGGGTTCTCCTTGATGAGTTTTGCATACGCATCCTTCGAAAGGGTTTTGGGGTCTAAAACGCTTTTACGTTTGCCATTAAAGTTGGGATTAAGGTTAAGGTGCAGCTTTTTGCAAAGCAAATTACTTACCAAGATGCCGATGGCGGGAGCAGAGGAGAGACCGGGCGATTCTATTCCGGCGCAGTCAATAAAACGGGGCGCATCTTCTACCTCGCCGATAACAAACTCGTGGCCGTCCTCATGGGCGCGTAGGCCGGCAAAACTGGTGATGACCTGGCGAATGGGCAAATTATTCACCGTGATATTTGCCTTGTTTATTAGATCATTAATTCCTTCCGCCGTGGTATTTGTACCCTCGCGGTCTTGAATATCAATGGCGGTGGGGCCAACAATGGTGTTGCCGTGAATAGTGGGGCTGACCAGTACACCCTTGCCGTATTTATCAGGTAGTTGGAAAATGGTTTTTTCAACAAAACCGACGGTGGATTTGTCGAGGAGGCAGTAATCGCCGCGCCGCGGCGTTATGTGAATTTTCTTGGCGGAAACCATATTATGTATGAAATCTGCGTAGACACCGGCTGCGTTAACCACATATTTAGTCTGAATTTTTCCATGGTTAGTCTCGATGCTCCATACGTTTTCATTATTAGACGCTAATCGCAAAACCTCAGTGTTAAATTTAAATTCAACGCCATTTATATGCGCGTTTTCAGCCAGTGCAATTGTTAATCCAAAAGGACAAACGATGCCGCCGGTGGGAGCGTAGAGTGCAGCAACCGCATAGGGGCTTATATTTGGCTCTAGTGACCGCAATTCTTCTTTGCCGATAATACGAAGTTGCTCAACGCCATTGGCCAAACCGTTCTGGTAAAGTTCGTTGAGGTTGGGGAGTCCATCTTCACTCATGCAAACGACCAGCGAACCGTTGCGGCGGAAAGGAAAATCCAAGTCTTCGCTGAGCGAGCCCATAAGCCGATTCCCCTCAACGTTGAGTTTTGCCATAAGGCTGCCGGAGGCGGCGTCGTAGCCTGCATGTACAATGGCGCTATTAGCTTTAGATGTACCGCAGCAAACGTCCTCACATTTCTCAACCAAACAGATACTTGCGTTGTAGCGAGAAAGCTCACGAGCGATGGCACACCCGGTGACACCGGCGCCTATAATGACGATATCATACACAAACTGTCACTCCTTACAGTAGTTTAAAGGTGAATTGCAAAACTGTATTGTAAAATAAAAAGCCAGGCAGCCCCGTTAACACTTAAAACGGGACTGCCTGACTCACAGCTTTCTCATACTCTGAATGAGAGTCAGAAACAAACAATATATAATTTTTAAAAATTCACATTTGCCAAACCTGTTGATTGGTTGTAGAAATGGCGGTAGCACCAGCTTCAAGAGCGTTCATAACGTCCTCTTTATCTGCAATAAGCCCGCCTGCTAGAACTGGAATTGATGTGATGGCGCAAACCTTACGAATAGTTTTGGGCATAACCCCGGGCAGAATCTCAATAAAATCAGGCTTGACACAATCAAGCTTTTCAAGACTTGAAAGGGCAATCGAATCAATGACAAAAACACGTAAAATGGTGTACATATGTAAATCACGCGCACGGCGAATGAAGCTTTGGCGGGTCGATACGATGCCGTCGGCTGAAGTATTTCGACGGATAAAATCAACAGCTACTTCTTTATTCGATAGTCCGGTGATGAGATCCACATGCACCAACGCAATCTTTCCAACGGCTTTAACTTGCTCAGTAATTTCGCTAATGTTACAAATATCACCAAACAAGATCAACACTACTTGAATGTCTTCCTCAGCTAAGCACTGCTCTAACCCTTCGGGGTCTTTGATGGCTGCAATGACTGGGTTGGCAGCAACCGTATCGTAAAAAAGCTGATCCAAGCCCCATGGCCCCCTTTGATAAACGGCGGTACCGTTATAAAATTAAATAGTTTATTTCTAAGGTACGCTAAGGCAAAATAAAAAGAGTAGCCTGATTAAACGACTTTGTATCGTCGCTTAACCCATGCTCTCTTCTCTGGGTTTACCTTATTTTAAACTAAAACGCCCAATACAAAGCGCCATGTCGCATTAGAAATTAAGCGAACAACTTTTATTTACTTTATCATGTATTAAATAGAAAATCAACACTTCTTTTTAAAATTCTTAAAATAAAATTTTTATTATCTTTGTAATTTCTAACGAATTATAGCCCTTTTAATTTTAAGCCGTTGCAAAAAATGATATATTTGACAATTTAAAATTCATGTGCTAGCATAAAACAAATAGTGAGCGAATGACTGTTTGCTCCAACATAATGAAAGCCTTAGAGTATGAGCAGGGCAAACACGAACGGAACTATTCTGGTGTGTTTGGTCTGCTTTTTAAGTGGGTGCAACAAAAATCAAAGGCGAGAGATAAAAGAAGCTTATTATCACCTAGCCATGAAGGCAGCTGTAACTAGATTGTGATTATGAGACAGTCAATGTTAAAACTGAAACCGGGCTACGCCTGCAGGGAGGAACAACTATTGGACAAGAAACATCTGCTTTTAAGGGAAACGCAGTTATTTGTGCTGGATATGGATGGTACATTTTATCTTGGTGACAATATTTTAGAGGGCGCGCTGGATTTTCTTGATGCAGTAAAAAAGACGGGTAAAGATTATGTTTTCTTTACAAACAATTCTTCAAAATCTCCTGAAATTTATATTCAAAAACTGGCTAAAATGAACTGCCATATTGCGCGCGATCAGATTATGACATCGGGTGATGTGACTATCCGCTATATCAATACCCACTATCCCGAAAAGACAGTTTATCTTGTGGGGACTGAACCACTGGTGAAAAGTTTTAGCAATAACGGTATTAAACTGACCAATGAGATGCCGGATATTGTAGTAGTGGCGTTCGATACCACTCTTACCTATGAAAAACTTGAGCGTGCCTGCACCTTTATTCGGAATGGCGCTATTTTTCTTGCCACCCATTTGGATATCAACTGCCCTGTTGAAGGCGGTTTTATTCCGGATTGCGGCGCTTTCTGTGCAGCGATTTCACTTTCTACAGGCAAACAGCCAAAATACTTAGGCAAGCCATTTGGCGAGACTGTTGATATGGTGTTGGATAAGACCGGTGAAAAGCGTGAGCGAATCGCTTTTGTGGGCGACCGTATATATACAGATGTGGCCACAGGCGTGAATAATGGCGCCAAGGGCTTGTTGGTGTTAACTGGCGAGACAAAATTAGATGATGTCGCCACCAGCAAGGTGAAACCTGATGGTATATATGATTCTCTTGGCGAGATGGGGCGGATGCTGCTGGAGCTTTAAGTAGGAATAACCTCTTGTCATTTCATATTTTTTCCATAAAGAGGAAACAAAACTCGTGAACTGGATTTTCACGAGTTTTACATTTTTGTTTTTGTAGGCAAAAACTGCATTAGAATGCGGGTTTGTGTAAGTTTATGTTAAATTAATGTAAAATATATCCAATTTTTTTTTGTGCAACAAGCCAAAATCATATAATTAAACAAAAAAACATTGCCATTAATTAGGTGATATGATATGATAAAAAATGTTAAGAGAATATGACTTATGCGGAATTTGCTTTAGAGTTGTGAGAAGAGGCAAAATGCAAAAGTGGATCTATTGATGCTCCGCTAATGCGTTTTGCTTTTTTTGTGCGCCATATTGCGCCGTATACCGAATATTCTTGAAATTGCAAATAGATCTCTCTAAAAAGCCGTTTGCAAAAGCAGAAAAACAGATTAAGAAAGGGACGATTACATGAAAAGATTTGCAAAAGCGATCAAATGTTCTGTAGCATTTGTACTTTGCGCAGCTTTGTTGGCGGGGTGTGGCTCCGCAGCAAGCAACAATGTAGCTTCCACTGCCTCTGGCACTGATTCTTCCGCGACAGCCAACGATGATTTTAAGATTACGCTAAAGTTAAGCCACGTTTTCCAACCGGACGAGCAGATTTATAAATCTATGGAGCTGATTGGAAAGCGCATTACCGAAAAGACCAATGGACATGTTACGGTTGAAGTCTTTGGTCAGGGCCAACTTGCTGTTTATGAGGATGCACTCGAACAAGTTGTGCGTGGTGCAAACTTTATTTCTGTAGAAGAACCATCTTATCTGGGCGCTTATGTCCCCGATTTTTCTGCACTTGTAGGCCCTTGCTTATACCAGAGTTATGACGAGTGGGAAGCGATGGGCGAGACCGATCTCGTTAAGGATTTGACCGCTAAGGCTGAAGAAAAGGGTATTCACATTCTTTCCTTGAACTATGAGTTCGGCTTCCGCAGCCTGTGCACCAACAAGGAAATACGTAACCCTGAAGATCTCAAGGGCACCAAGTTGCGCAGCACAAAGAGCCCTCTGTTCATTAACACCATTAACGCTATGGGTGGTGTTGCAACGCCTATGTCCTTTACCGAGTGTATTTCTGCTATCCAGTCTGGTGTTGTTGAAGGGTTTGAAGGTTCAGAATCCACCCTGCAGGATACCGGCGCATGGGAAGTTGTTAAGAAGGTTGCTCTGACTCGTCACTTTATCGCTGTTCGTGGCGTTTATATTAACTCTGATATTTACAACAGCATTCCTGAGGAATATCGCAAGATTATTGATGAAGAATTCGAGTATGGCGCTAAGGAGTGCCGTGCAGCCGTTGAAGCAAGTCATGACTCTACCGTTGAAAAACTCAAGAGTGAAGGCGTTGTGTTTAACGACGTAGATGCCGAAGCTTTTGCTAAAGCCTGCAAACCTGTTTATGATGACCTTGTAAAGAACTCTGGCTGCACCGAAGGCATTTATGAGACTTTATTGAGCGAGCTTGCTAAGATTCGCAAGGCGTAAAAGTAAAGTAAAAATATTTGATTCCGAATCGGAAATGAGTTGAACTATGAAGAAAAACTGGCCTAAACTGATTCTAATGAATCTGGATGCCATTATTACAGGCGGCGGTCTCATCGCCACAACGTCACTGGTGTTGCTCAACGTGTTTATGCGTTATTTCCTCAACAGCCCGATTACATGGTCGGAAGAGGTCGCCACCGCCTGTTTTGTATGGACTATATTTATGGGCGGCGCCGTAACATTCCGGAACAAGGCGCATCTTGGTGTGGATATAGTGGTTAAGCACTTGCCACCCAAGACGCACGCTGTTGTTACGCTTTTTACACATATCAGCACCATTTTAATTCTTGGCGCTCTGACTTACAACAGTATTTTGTATGCTATAAACTCTGCAAATAAGCTGTCAAACATACTGCAGGTAACCATTTTGTGGACTACTGTTCCTGTGGCGCTGGGCTTTGGCCTGTCCCTGATGTGGGCCGCTATCTTTATGGTGCAAGATATTTTGGGGTTTGTTCAAAAGCGTAAGCAGGAAGAGGGGGTGGTGTGATGTCTGAGTTTATTGTTTATCTGCCAATAGTACTGGTGTTTGTCCTGTATTTTGCAGGCATTCCCATCGTATATTCGTTGTTGGGCTCCACCTTCTTTTATTTTATGTTTATTGATACCACCTCGCCGATGGATTTGATTTTGCAAAAGGTGCTAACAAGTTCGCAATCCTTCTCTTTACTAGCAATTCCGTTCTTTGTTATGGCAGGATCCATTATGAATTACTCCGGTATCAGTGAGAAAATGATGGAGTTTGCCGAAGTATTGACCGGCCATATGCGTGGTGGTTTAGCTCAGGTAAATGTGCTCTTGAGCATGTTAATGGGCGGTTGCTCCGGCTCCGCAAATGCAGATGCTGCAATGCAGAGTAAAATGCTTGTTCCTCAGATGGAAGAGCGTGGTTACTCCAAAGCATTTTCAACAGCAATTACAGCGGCTTCATCTGCTGCAACACCTGTTATTCCGCCAGGAGTTAACCTGATCGTTTATGCGCTTTTGGCAAGCTGCTCACTTGGTCGTGTATTTGCATCGGGCTATGTGCCCGGCCTTTTAATGGGACTGGCTTTGATGCTTGGGGTTGCTTATATTTCTAAAAAGCGTAACTATCGGCCCTCTCGTACTAAGCGTGCTAGCCTAAGAGAAATTGGCAAGCAAGCGCTGATCTCTTTCTGGGGGTTGGCATTTCCCTTTGGCATCATCCTTGGCATGCGCATTGGATTGTTTACGCCATCTGAGGGCGGTGCTGTGGCTGTGTTATACACAATAATCATTGGCAAATTTGTGTACAAAAAACTGAGCTTTCGTAAGCACTTTATCCCCATCATGAAGGAGACGATTTCAGGTGCTTCTTCGGTTGTAATGATCATGGTATCCGCAAGCGTGTTTGGCTACTACCTTACATGGCAGAGCATTCCGCAGATGGTTACCCGTGGACTCACTTCTCTCACCACGAATGTTTACGTCATGCTGTTGCTGTGCAACGTAATTTTGCTCATTATGGGTATGTTCCTTGAGGGCGGTGCCGCATTAATGATCATTGCGCCGCTTCTGGTTCCTGTTGTCACCGCAATGGGGGTAGACAAGGTTCATTTTGGTATGATTTGCATTGTCAACATCATGCTGGGCGGTTTAACGCCTCCCTTTGGCTCGATGATGTTTACTACATGTGGCATAACAGGGTGTAAGATCAGCGACTTCTTGCGTGAAAGTTGGATATTCATGTTCGCGCTGTTTGTCGTTTTGATCCTTATAACAATGTTTCCGGCGCTTAGTTTGGCTCTGCCAAATCTTATTTACGGCGCATAAGAGAAGATTCCGGCGGGTGGTTTTAGTTTGTGTACGCAGATTAAAACCAACCGCCGGAATATTAATATCAGACATATTAACCGGTGTGCCATTAACCGAAAGAGATAACACAAAACAATCCCCTATCTTGAAAGGAGGAGTCTCAGTGATAGACACCCCAGCGGAATTACTTACCTACTTAAGGGACATTAATGCAGCATCAACGGCGCTGAGGCTCACCTGTGCCATGCTTTTTGGCGGCTTGATCGGAATTGAACGCGAACGAAAGCGCCGCCCGGCAGGGTTTCGTACATATATGATTGTCTGCCTTGGTGCCACGCTGACAATTTTACTGGGTCAGTACGAGACACTGATGCTGCACACGCGGTGGGCGGCACAGCTGGATATGGTCGGCATTAGCACGGACGCTTCTCGCTTTGGCGCTCAGGTTATAAATGGCGTAGGATTTCTTGGCGCGGGAACCATTATTGTCACGGGACGCCAGGAGGTCAAGGGGCTGACCACAGCGGCTGGGTTATGGGCATCGGCTTGTATGGGGCTCGCCATCGGTGCGGGTTTTTATGAGTGCATGATCGTCGGGTTCATCCTGATTTTCTTGAGCATCAAGGTGTTTCCAATCATCGAAAATGTGTCCCTTACTACGGCGAGATACATGAACATCTATGTAGAGTTTGCGTCGTTGGACGGCATAGGCTCCTTTATACAGTGCATTAAAGGGAACAATATCAAGATATTCGACGTTGATCTTGAAAAGGGGATGGGCGTGGACTTGAGACGTCCGAACGCGGTATTTTCCATCTACCTGCCACGTAAGACGTTGCACACCGAGGTTCTGGCGATGTTGTCTTTGGAGAGCAACGTTTATCTCATCGAAGAAATTTGAGGGAAGGGGGAGATGGAATGTTACCGTGGTTTGATTTCTTACGTGATTTAACGACGGTGTCTGTGACAGCTCGGATGCTTTTAGCGGTCTTTTGCGGCGGGCTCATCGGAATAGAAAGGGAGCACCGCAGGCGGCCCGCAGGCTTTCGTACGCATATTCTAATTTGTTTGGGCGCGGCTATGACGACACTGACCAGCCAGTATTTATTTTTAAATATGGCATATTATACGGATATCGCCCGCCTTGGCGCGCAGGTCGTTGCCGGTATTGGCTTTATCGGCGCAGGTACCATTATTGTGACGCGGCGCAGACGTGTTAAGGGACTGACCACAGCGGCTGGGCTCTGGGCTTGCGCTATCATTGGCCTTGCCTGCGGCGCAGGCTTTTATGAGGGTGCACTGTTTGCAACCTTTCTGGTTCTGCTGGCCGAGATTATCTTTTCAAAGCTGGAATACTGGATGTTGCGTAACTCTCCTGAAGTTAACCTCTATATAGAGTATTCGCAGGGTCATTCGCTGGAAGGTGTGATTAATCATATACGAGAATGTAACATCAAGATTACCGATCTAGAAATCACGCGGGATTCTGAAAGTGAGGGACACCGGGCTTGTGCCATCTTTACCCTTCAGGTTGGCAAGCGGTCACATTGTAAGCAGATGCTGGTGGATGTCATGAGGATGGATGGCATCCTAACCGTGGAGGAATTATAGGCGTAATAAATAGTGATTGATGATAAAGTAGTTAGAACAAATAGTAGGGGGACAGGTTACGCACATCCCTAATGCTTTATAAAAAGTGTATATTTCATTAGCTCCACACGCTTTGAAAAAGGACTGGTTTATACCAGTCCTTTTTTTATTTGAATTATAAACTCAATGAAAATTCACTAAAAATGACAAATATAATACTTTTATGGCCAAATAATGGGTTTTTATGTTATATTAGAATAATAGATAAGTTGTATAATTCTGGAGGGGACTTATGAATCGTTCACTTTTCCGTAAATCTAGCATTCAACGAATAAGCGCACCTGAGCAGCTGAATGATTATATACGTGTATCAAATCCCAGCGCATTTTTAGTTCTTGGCGCTATCATAATTTTGTTTGTCTCCCTTATTACGTGGGGGATTATGGGCAGTTTACCGACCAGTATTGCAACAGTGGGAATTGTCAAAGATGAAAAGCTCCTGTGTTATGTGCCAAGTGATGAGGCCGCTAAAATTAATGTAGGCATGTCGGTAAAAATGCGTAATGATGTAATAGGAACGGTCCGTTCTATATCACGTATCCCAATGTCAGCGGAAGAGGTTGCTGTTGCGATCGATAGTGATTATATTGTTAACGTGCTTTCGCTTTCAGATTGGAACACAGAAGTCAAAATAGATACCCCAGAACCAGATGTGGACAAAATATATAAATTATCAATTATAACAGATGAAATACGGCCAATTGATTTTTTGTTGAACTAGAGGTTAACTTATGAGCAAAGGTTATGTAAAGGTTCCAATAATAATGCAAATGGAGGCTTTGGAATGTGGTGCGGCCTCTCTTGCAATGATTCTTGCATATCATGGTAAATGGTTGCCTTTAGAAAAGGTTAGATTAGATTGTGGTGTATCGCGGGATGGTTCTAACGCTAAAAATATCATTCTGGCAGCTAGAAGCTATGGCTTAACTGCTGCGGGCTATCGATTTGAAATAGAAGATTTACACAACATAAAATTCCCATGCATTATTCACTGGAATTTCAACCATTTTGTAGTATTGTGCGGTTTTAAAAAGAATAGTGCGCTTTTAAACGATCCGGCAAGAGGTATTGTGGAAGTATCAATGAAAGAGTTTGATGAATCCTTTACCGGAATCTGTATTCAGTTTAACCCGACTGAGCATTTTGTTCCTGAAGGCAAGCCCCGCAGCATGATTGCATTTGCCCAAAAGCGCCTTAAAGGAACGCTCGTTCCAATTCTTTTCGTGATGATTACAGGGATGCTGGCTGCAATTATCGGTGTTATCAACCCTGTCTTTTCTCGTGTGTTTATGGATCGCATTTTATCGGGTGAAAGTCCGGATTGGCTATTTTCGTTGCTATTGTCCATGTCCGGTGTCTTGATTATACATATTATAGTTTCGCTCATCAGCACATTTTACATGCTCAAAATACAAGGGAAGTTTGCAATTGTAGCAAATGCGACATTTATGTGGCATGTTCTTAGACTACCAATGGAGTTTTTTGCGCAGCGGATGGCGGGTGATATCGCGACAAGGCAAAACTCAAACGAAGGAATCGCTGCCTTTCTTATGAATCAGCTTGCGCCTGTTTTATTGAATCTTATTATGCTCATTTTTTATCTGACGGTCATGCTGAAGTATAGCTTGCTTTTATCGGCGGTTGGGATTATAACCGTTTTGCTAAATAGCATTGTCGCGCAGATTATTTCCAATAAGAGAATCAATATTACACGGGTTCAAATGCGCGATGCCGGGAAACTAGCCGGAACAACAGTGGCTGGAATTGAAATGATTGAAACGATAAAGGCCAGTGGCGCTGAAAACGGCTTTTTTGAGCGTTGGGCAGGCTATCAGGCGTCCGTTAATACGTCTTCTGTCAATTTCGCCAAGCTTAATCAATATCTAGGCGCAGTACCGACTTTTTTGCTGAGCCTTGCTAATGTTATTGTTTTATTATTAGGCGCAATGCTTATAATGAAGGGCGCATTTACAGCAGGTATGCTGCTCGCATTTCAGGGATTTATGCTGTCTTTTATGACGCCAGTCAATTCAATCATCACAGCGGGACAAAGCATTCAGGAAATGCGTACATCAATGGAACGCGTTGAAGATGTTATGAATTACGAAACCGATGTGACGTACACAGATATTGATCCAAATACTGATACAGAATATGCCAAGCTTTCGGGTGATATTGTTTTAAAGAACGTTACATTTGGTTATTCTCGTTTGGCAGAACCGCTGATTAAGGATTTTAATTTAACACTAAAGCAGGGTTCACGAGTTGCCTTTGTCGGTTTTTCTGGTTGTGGGAAATCAACCCTCAGCAAATTAATTTCGGGGCTCTATAAGCCGTGGAGCGGTGAGATTTTATTTGACGGAAAGCCAATAAATGCAATCACGCGCGAGGTGTTTACAGGCTCCGTCGCAGTTGTCGATCAAGATGTCATCTTGTTTGAGGATACCATTGCTAATAATCTGAAGATGTGGGATAGCTCGATTGAAGATTTCGAAATGATTCTTGCGGCTAGAGACGCGCATATTCATGATATCGTCATGGAGCGTGACGGCAGCTATAATTCAAAAATACTTGAGGGTGGAAAAAACTTTTCCGGGGGACAAAGGCAGCGTTTTGAGATTGCACGTGTTTTGGCGCAAGACCCAACGATTGTTATATTAGACGAAGCGACATCCGCCCTGGATGCAAAAACAGAATTTGAAGTTGTGAAGTCGATAAAGGACAGAGGAATTACTTGCATCATTGTGGCGCACCGGTTATCCACAATTCGTGATTGCGATGAAATAATTGTGATGGACAACGGTATAGTCGTAGAACGCGGAAAACACAGCGACCTTTTTTCGGAAGGCGGGTTATATGCAAAGCTCGTATCCAATGAATAGGATGGTGCAGGTATGGGTTGGTTTGACGAACAAATAAAAACAAGAATAAAAAAAGATAATGAAAACTTTGAAAGTTCATTTATAGATTTATCTTCGGTTGTTATGGGCAAAGGCATCGTTGTATCCACTATAAACAACAACCGTAAAAAGACTAAAAATGCAATAGACGAAATACTCCGGTACTATCACGTGAATTCTACGGACCTGCCGGAACAGATTAAGGACTTAAATGCGCAGCTTGAATATCTTATGCATCCATCCGGTATCATGCGGCGCGAGGTAAAGCTTGAAGGAACTTGGTATAAAGATAGCATCGGCCCTCTTTTGGGGTATACGCAGGATGGCGACACGATTGCCCTTCTTCCAAAGAAAATATCAGGCTATGAATATTTTGATTGGAAAAGCGGAAAAAAGGTTAGCGTTACTAAGAAAAATGCTAGCACGATAAAGCAGGGGGCTATTTGCTTTTATAAGTCCTTTCCAATTAAAAAACTTGCGACTTCTGATTTATTCAAATTTATTTTAAAAGCACTTTCACCGGCGGATTACGCAATGGCAATTCTATCTACTTTAACAGTTACAATCTTGGGTTTATTTATGCCATACGCAAGTCAATTGGTTTTTGAAAAGGTTATTCCCAGTGGAAAAACCAGTGCGCTCTTACCGATCGCTATTTTACTTTTTGGTGTAACATTATCCTCGTCCATGATAACTGTTGCAAAGAGTCTTGTTATGACGCGTATACAGACCAAGGTCAGCGTTGCAGTAGAGTCTGCATCCATGGCAAGAATACTATCGCTACCGGCTGAGTTTTTTAAAAACTATAGCGCAGGTGATCTAACAAGTCGCATCCAGAATGTAAACTTATTATGCGAAATGCTTGCAGAAGTTTTTTTAACGACAGGGTTATCTTCAATTTTATCCATTGTTTACATAGGCCAAATTTTTATATTTGCACCATCACTGGCAATCCCCGCTTTGGCTATTATTCTAACTTCTATTACGTTTTCTGTGGTGTCAACTTTTACGCTATTAAAAGTTAGCCGAAAGAAATTGAAAATTTCAGCGAAAATTCAAGGCTTGGTATTTTCGCTATTTTCCGGTGTCCAAAAAATTAAAATCGCTGGGGCAGAGCGACGGGCTTTTTCAAAATGGGCAGAGACCTATAAAGAGGAAGCGAGGTTGCAGTACGATCCGCCATTATTAATTAAAATAAGCCCTGCTATAACAACAGCCATTGCTATGGCGGGGACAATGGGGCTTTTTTATCTTGCGGCAGTCTCTAAGGTTTCTGTGGCAAATTATTTGGCCTTTAGCGCTTCGTTTGCACTGGTTTCAGGGGCTTTAAATTCGGTATCCGCTATGTCGTTAACCATTGCCAATATAAAGCCTGTGGCTGAAATGATTGAGCCAATTCTTAACGCGGAACCTGAGTTGGCGGCTGGAAAACAGGTATTAGCCCGACTTTCTGGCACAATTGAATTGAATAAGGTGTCTTTTCGTTATAATGAGAAAATGCCATTGGTTATTGATAACCTTTCTTTAAAAATAAGGGCCGGTCAATACGTGGCCATTGTGGGCGAAACTGGATGCGGAAAGTCCACGTTATTGAGGCTTGTGCTTGGGTTTGAAAAACCGCAAAAGGGTGCTATTTATTATGACGGAAAGGATATTCAAAAGATAGATTTAAAGTCGTTAAGACAAAATATTGGTGTGGTAATGCAAAACGGCAAGCTTTTTACCGGTGATATTTATTCTAATATAGTCATATCTGCGCCGTGGCTTCCGCTGGATTCTGCTTGGGAAGCGGCCGAGCTTGCAGGTATCGCCAATGATATACGCAACATGCCGATGGGAATGCATACCATCATTACAGAGGGTAGCGGTGGCATTTCCGGAGGTCAGCGCCAAAGACTTATGATTGCCAGAGCCATTGCTCCAAAGCCCAAAATTCTCATGTTTGATGAAGCGACGAGCGCTCTCGATAATATTACACAACGACAGATTTCTGATTCTCTTGAGAAATTGAAAAGTACCCGAATCGTCATTGCTCATCGTCTTTCAACAATCAAGCAATGTGATCGCATCATTGTGTTTGAAAAAGGGAAGATCGTGCAGGATGGTACTTACGAGGAATTGATGCAAACAAAGGGATATTTTTCAGACTTAGTACGGCATCAGTGCCTTGATGTAGAATATAGTTAAATTTTACAATAATACAATATATTTTTTAATTGAATAAATTATCATATTATTTTATAATTACAGGTAAAAAGTGGATAAGGAGGAAATTAAATGTCAGAAGATAAAAAAACGGCTGAAAAAGTAAAACCGGAACAATCAGGAGCACAGTTAGAGCATATTAAACAGCAGGGTAAGCTTTCGGACGATGAGGTTGAAAATGTTGTGGGCGGCAGAATTCCTTATTATAGAAGATCGGAATAGTAACAAGGCTAATTGTTTATGACGCTTAATATCTACCTATATCAAAAGGAAAATATCATGAAAGAATTGAAAGAGATACTTAAAAATTTAACTCCCGATCAGGTTAGGGAATTAAAAGAATGCAAAACAGTTCAGCAAATACTGGATGTTGCAAAAGGAGTAGAAGTAGTAATTACGTCAGAACAAGCAGGTGAAGTACTGCAAATGATTACACCGCCGGATCGACAGCTTTCAGATGAGGAGATAGAAAACATTACAGGCGGTTGCAGATGGTAGGCACTCTTCCCTCCGGTGATCATAAACAATACTAACAACGAATGCCTGCTTTATGTATAGCAGATGCATACACGCCATAATCTGAAAGGAACACCATGAAAGAATTAAAAGAGATGTTTGAAAATTTAACTCCGAATCAGAAAATCAAATTAAAAGAATGCAAAACGGTTCAGGAAATACTGGGTGTTGCGAAAGTAGAAGAAATAGTAATTACGCCAGAACAGGCAGAAATAGCACTGAAGTTGATAGCGCAGCCACATGAACAGCTTTCGGATGATGAGATTGAAAAAGTAACAGGTGGCTATAACTTTTCAATTGGCGCTCGCGCGCTTTAACAACCTTACTTGCACAATTGACGACATTATTCAATACCTGACCTACATAAAGTGTGTGCAACCATATAAAAGGAGGATGTTATGGGAGAACTAAAAGAAATACTTAATAATCTTACGCCTGAGCAGACAAGCAAAATAAAAGGGTGCAGAACCGCTCGGGAAATACTGGATGTTGCAAAAGTAGAAGCAATAGACATTACGCTTGAGCAGGCAGAAGGCATTCTGAGAATGGCGGCACCATCCTCTAGACAGCTTTTGGACGATGAAATTGAAAAAGTTACAGGCGGCTGTACCTGGATATAGTCAATTTTATTCTGAAGGGTTAAAGATTTATTAAGGAGAGTATTATGAGAGAATCAAAAGAAATGCTTAATAATCTTACGCTAGAGCAGATAAGTAAAATAAAAGGCTGTAAAAATAATGACGGCACCGCATGGACAGCTTTTTGATGATGATATTGAAAAGGTAACAGGCGGCGGTCCTTTTCCTTTTAGAAGGAAGTATCCGGACGGTGAATTTCATTTGGTAACAGAATAGAGAGCTTGTTTTTACTCTTAAATATATGTAAGAAATTACCCTGTGATAAATCATCATGGGGTAATTTTGTAATTTTGGACAATATTATGTATTTTTAGCAAAAATTATTTATTTTTATTAACATTATTGTTATAATAAAAAAATAAAGAATCCATAAAAGCAGTCATTCTTTCTTTAAATTCAATTAATAGTGCGGGGAGTCGATTAATGCTTAATGATTCTGTCGAGAGAAATATTGCTGAAAAGCATGTTAAAACAGCGATAACTATCAGACAGAATTGGTGAAAAGTTGATGAGAGGTGTCGTTTTTGAAAAAAATATGTACTTTTGTGTTGGCCGTTACAATAGCAGCTTTACCGCTCTTTACCGGGTGTATGAACAGCAACGATCAAGGGATCCGTAATGTAGAAGCACTGAATTCATCAAAGTATAAAATTGGTTTACCGCAGGGTGCGGCTGCGATGTATGCAGGCGAAGAATACTTTGATAGCGCTAAAATTACATATTACGCCTCACTGACGGATGGATATACAGCCGTTGAATATGGTAAGCTCGACGGGTTTGTATTCGACAGCCATGCTCTTGAATATGTAGCTGCCAACAATAATAAACTCGCAATTCTTCCTGAATCTATCGGAGATGAAAACATTGTTATTGGTGCTCCGTTCGGAAAAGAAAAGCTTATTGAGCAAGTCAACGAGTTTATCAAACAGTACAAATCAAATGGCACCTATGAAGAAATGTATAATCGATGGATTAAGGGTAAAAATCCGCAGATGCCAGAAATTCAGCACCCTAAAAATCCTGAAATGACTATTGTTGTAGGAACAGAAGGACTCAACGAACCAATGTCTTTTTATGGTAAGGGCGGAAAGTTGACAGGCTTTGATGTTGAATTTTGCGCGCGACTGGCTCTTTATCTTAATGCAGATGTTCAGTTAAAGGCAATGACATTTGATTCGCTTATCGCCTCTGCATCAGGCGGGAAAATTGATTTGCTAATCTCCAACCTTAATGGAACACCGGCGATTCAGGAACAAATGTTGATTTCTGATAGCTACATAGCATCGAAAATATCGGTTCTGGTGCAGAAAGAAAAGATGGCCGCAGATTATTCTGCCATTGATGCATCTGGTATAAAAGGTCAGAAAATCGGAATTGTTACAGGGTCGCCTTATGACAAGCATATCAGCGCACAGTTTCCTGAAAAAGAACTTGTTTACTTTGAAAGTGATACTGATATGATTCAGGCCTTAAAAAGTAAAAAAGTAGATGCGCTTATTACTGAAAAATCGATTGCAAACGGTTACCTTGATAATGCAGATGATCTTAAGGTGTTAGATCATGTCTACGGCGAATAAAAAACGTCGATTGCTCTTGAGAAGAGCAACGCGGCGCTTCGGGACGAACTCAACACAGCAATCACAGAATTAAAAAAAGATGGAACATTGCTGGAGATTCAGAATAAATGGTTTTCGGATGATGACTCAGCAAAAAAACTATCAGATATCGCTTTAACAGGCGAAAAAGGCACAATCATCATGGCGGACGACTTCACATTTTATCCTTATGCTTATGTCAAGGATACGCAAAAGGTCGGATACAGCGTTGATCTTATGCGCAATCTTTGCTTTAAGCTTGGGTATAAGTTGGAAATTAAAAATGTTGACTTTATAGGTATTATTCAAGGATTAAAAAGTGGTCTATATGATGTTTGTTGCTTAACCGAAACAGAGGAACGTGCCGAAAACGCAATTTTTACGGATGTCTGTGCTACATCACCGGTTGTCGCTGTTGTGCGTGATGACGAGAACGGCGCCGTTGCTGTTCCAAAATATTCTGATATTAATGAGCTTGAAGGAAAAAAGTTAGGCGCACAGTCAGGAACCGTTTTTTTTGATACAACGGATAAATATATTAAAAACACCGAGCATGTTTTCTTCAATGATATCACCGGTGAAATTGAAGCTTTGCGTTCGGGCAAGGTGGATGCGCTTACGCTGGACGAGCCTGTTGCAAGGCTATTGGTATCAGAGGTAAAAGAGTTTTCTATGATTTGCGAACCGCTTGAGGGCGATGAATATGGTATTGCTTTAGCAAAAAACAGTCCGCTTACAGATGATGTTAGTCGCGTGATTGAACAGTTTAAGGATGATGGCACGCTAGATGTGATGGCAGAAAAGTGGTTCGCAGCGGATGAAAGCATTAAAGTAATGCCTGAGCTTGACTTTTCAAAGGCAGAGGGCACCGTAAGGTTTGCCCACGACAACGTATTGGTTCCAATGTCGTATGTAGGCGAAGGCGGAATATCTAAGGGATATGATGTTGAGCTTGCAATAAGAATTGCACATGCCTTGAATAAAAAAATTGAGCTTATTCCAACCAGCTTTGATTCCTTGATTCCGATGCTTGCAAGCGGGAAAGCGGATATGGTTGCAGGATGCATGTCAATTACGGACCAGCGAAAAGAGAGCGTTGATTTCGCGACCTCTTATTACAAGGGTGGCATCGTTTTGGTTGTGAAGAATGTTGCCGTGAATACCGCTGATTCAAAAACAAACTTCCTTGCATCGGTTGCTCAAAGCTTTGAGAAGAACTTTATCCGTGAAGACCGTTGGAAGTTGATTGTAGATGGAATTGGCGTGACACTTTTCATTTCTATTTTGTCAGCCTTATTCGGTAGCGTTCTCGGCTTTGCTATTTGTATGCTTCGACGTATGAAAAGCAAGCTGCTTTCGGGTGCTGCCAGGGTGTTTGTTCGTGCAGTTCAAGGCACACCGATTGTGGTATTCTTAATGATTCTATATTACGTTATCTTCGGATCAAGCAATATTAGTGCGACATGGGTGGCTGTGATCGGATTTACGATCAATTTTGCTGCATATGTCTCAGAAATGATTCGCACAGGTATCGATGCTGTGAACAAAGGACAAATAGAAGCCGCTGAAGCAATCGGCTTTAATAAGAGAAAAACCTTTGCCAAAATAACCTTCCCGCAGGCGGCAAAACATTTCCTGCCAGTTTATAAAGGGGAGTTTATTTCGCTTGTCAAGATGACATCGGTTGTCGGGTACATCGCGATTCAGGACTTGACAAAGATGAGCGATATTATCCGCAGCCGTACTTACGAAGCGTTTTTTCCGTTAATTGCTACGGCGGTTATTTACTTTGTCATTGCATATGTTCTGACTTTGCTTATAGATTTTGTAGAATTTAAAATTGATCCAAAACGGAGGAAAAGAATTGTAAAAGGAGTGACTGTAAAATGATTTCAGTTAAAAACCTTAAAAAATCATATGAAAACATCACTCCGCTAAAGGATATTACAACCGAAATCAACCGCGGTGAGGTTATTTCGATTATAGGCCCATCAGGTACGGGCAAATCGACCTTGCTTCGCTGCCTTAACCGCTTAGAAACCCCCACCGCCGGTGAAATAATCATAGATGGCATCAATATCACCCAAAAGGATTGCGATATTTATAAAGTGCGCCAAAAAATGGGGATGGTGTTTCAGTCCTTCAATTTATTTGCGCACTTAATGGTAATTGAAAATATTATGCTTGGCCCTACCAATTTATTAAAGATAAGCCAGCAGGAAGCATTTGACGAAGGAATGCGCCTGCTTCGAATGGTTGGTCTGGCTGATAAAGCATACGCATACCCGGATGAACTTTCTGGTGGGCAAAAGCAACGTGTTGCAATTGCTCGTACGCTTGCTATGAAGCCCGAAATCGTACTGTTTGACGAGCCGACCAGTGCTCTCGACCCCACTATGGTGGGTGAAGTTTTGTCGGTCATACGTTCTCTTGCAAACGAGGGCCTCACGATGATGATTGTCACACATGAAATGAAGTTTGCCCGTGACGTTTCTACAAGAGTTTTCTATATGGATGAGGGGGTTATTTATGAAAATGGAACGCCCCAGCAAATTTTTGAAAACCCTCAGCGTGAAAAAACAAGAGCATTTATTAAACGGCTCAAGATTTTTAAATACGAAATTACGTCACATGATTTTGATTTTATCGGGCTCAATACCCAGATCGAAGAATTTGGTAGAAAGCAACTGATCTCACAAAAACAAATTCATAATATACAGTTATGCTTTGAGGAACTTTGCGTTCAAAACATTTTGCCAACTCTTCCAAAGGCATTCCAGATCACTTTTAGCATTGAATATTCAGAGAACGAAGGTAGCCTTATTCTGCAAATAGCGTATGATGGCGACACGCTTAATCCCATGGAATCCGGCGACGAGATTTCCATTATGCTGATCAAAAATCTAGCCAAGGAGATTGTATATGATTGCTCCGATGGTCGTAATAGTTTGAAAATCAAAATTTGAGGAGCAGCTATATGAGTAATTGATGCTATAAACAATTTGAATCAAAAATACTGCAGCGTGGTCGATGTTAGCCTACATGAATGCGGTGACACACAAGAACAGGAGCAAGCATGGGACGGAATGGAAAAATCGATCATTGCTAATTTTGCGGATGATATCATTATCGGTGTGCAACATAAAAAGGCGGAAATGATTATTAAAAAGTCATTTAAATAGAATATTTTTACTGGAGGAAATTCATTATGACCATCAACAAAAAAGCAAACGGAACTGAATGTGTACTTACTCTGGCAGGGCGTCTGGATACTACGACTGCACCTCAGCTGGAAGCAGAAATAAAGTCATCTGTTGACGGCATCACTTTATTGGTTCTTGATTTTGAAGCACTCGAGTATCTGTCATCTGCCGGGCTCCGTGTGATTCTTGCAGCACAAAAAACGATGAATAAGCAAGGCGAGATGGTGGTTAAACACGTAAATGAAACAATTATGGAAGTGTTCGAGGTCACGGGGTTTACGGATATTCTGACCATTGAGAAATGAGTGGCAAGGACGCATTTACAAGTAAAATATTCCGGAGCCTGTGGATTCCGGCCATCCTGTCCTCTGTGGGATGGGCGCTGAGTGACATTGCCGACGCCGTGGTGGTAGGGCAGCGGATGGGCACGACTGGTCTTGCGGCCATTGCGCTGATACTGCCGGTGTACATGATCAACTGTATGTTTGCACACGGTTTTGGTATTGGGGGCTCGGTGCGCTATTCCAAGCTGCTAGGGGCGGGAAAACCACTGGAAGCGGTGCAGGGTTTCAACCGCATTATGCAGGCGGCGCTGGCCCTCAGTGTACTGACTGCCGTGTTAGGGAACATCTACATCGTTCACTTGCTACGGCTTCTGGGCACGGTGCCAGCTGATGGGGCGCTCTTTGTGGCGACCAAAAGCTATTTGCGGATTTTGCTGACCGCTACACCCCTTTTTTACCTTTCCAACCTGCTTAACTACTATCTGCGTAACGATGACAACGGCAAGCTGGCGGGAATCGGGTCGGTAGCTGGAAATTTAAGCGATATTGGCCTGAACATTTTATTTGTGTTGGTTTTAGACATGGGTACGGCCGGAGCTGCTCTTTCTACTGCTATTGGGCAAATAATAGCGATCCTTCTCTATCTACCGGGAGTGTTTGGCAGGGCGAATATCCTTCAGGTAAAATGGCAAAAGCCGTCGGTTGAATATGCCCTTGGGGTGTTTAAAGAAGGGCTTTCCGGGTCAGCCACCTACCTATTCCAACTTATTTTTCTGTTGATGTGCAACCGTGTGTTAATTCGAGCAGGAAATGAAACGGCGGTCGCGGTATTCGATTTGCTTCAAAACACCTCCTACTTACTTTTGTACTTATATGAGGGTACCAATAGAGCGATGCAGCCACTGGTGAGCACCTACCACGGGGAGCACCGGGAGGCGGGAAAACGTACAGCGCGCAATCTCGCTTTTTTATACGGCGGGACGGTGGGTGTACTTTCTGCGTTGCTGATCTTTTTGTTCCCGGAGCTTGTCTGCCGTTTGTTCGGTATACCCGGCGGCGAGGCAGCAGCCATGGGTGCGTCTGCCTTGCGGCTTTACGCGGTGGGCGCCGTGTTTGCGGGAATCTCACTGCTGTCAGCGGGATATTTACAGTCCTGTAATCGGGAAAAGGAAAGTTTGTTGATTGCTACGCTACGGGGTGGTGCGGTACTGCTCCCCGTGACCTTGCTGTTTTCATGGCTGGGCTTGGCGTGGTTTTGGTGGCTTTTCCCGGTGACGGAAATTCTTTCGCTGATGATTTGGCTGCCTGTCTTACTTCGACACGGCGCAAAGCAGGCACAGCCAGGAATATGGTATGGCGCGGTACGTGGCGGAAATGAGAATATCAGCGTATTGACCGCCGAAGTGGAGGCGTTTTGTGAAACCAAAAATGCGGATATGAAACAAATTTACTATATCACTTTGACCATCGAGGAGATATGCCTAGCGATTCTACAAAATGGTTTTGAAGAACCGGAGAATTGCTGCATTGAGTTGACGCTGGTCGCGGAACAGGACGGTGTGTTCGTCCTGCACATCCGTGACAACGCCGCTTCTTTTAACCCCTTTGCCTTGAACACCCAAAAAGCCAGCGAGGACGGCGCGTTTGATATGGACGCGATGGGGATGATGGTGATTAAAAAGAGGGCACGAGAATTTTTTTATCGACGATATGGTGGGTTCAATTCGTTGGTAGTAAAAATTTGATGGGTTTTAAAGGAAAGAGTCACAAGTATGAAGATCGTTTATTTTGGTTCAGATGTTTTTTTAGATGTGTTCCGCTATCTGCTAGAGCGGCACGAAATTTTGGCGCTCTATACCTACCACAAGGGAGAGGATTACTTCAACGAGGAGAATATTGTGCATTTGGCTCGGCTTCATGAGATTCCGGTGCACTATACTCAAATCAGCGAGGAGGAAATGGTGGAGCGCATAGAGCGGGATGGCTGCAATCTGTTTTTTGTGGCGGAGTATAGCCATAAACTGGCACTTCCAAATAACCCGGGCTTTCGCGGTGTCAATATCCACAGCTCGCTGCTGCCGGAAGGGCGAAGCTATTACCCCATTGAGTGCGCCATGGATCGGGAGTACGCGGAAAGCGGCGTGACGATTCACAAGTTGGCCTCCCATCTGGACTGCGGGGATATTTTGGCGCAGCGGTGCTACACCATTGAGCCAAAGGACGACAGTATCGATCTCTATTTGAAAAGTGCTCAGGGAGCGCTGGAGATGGTGAAAGAAGTGATGGAGGATTTTGAATGGTCATGGCAAAATGCAAAACCCCAGCCGAAAACGTTGTCCTACTGGTATAGGCCTCAGCCGGAGGATATGACCATCCGGCACGAAATGACGGTTGAGGAGGCGCAGGTGGTCTATCGAAAATTCAATAAAATGACAATGGTGGACATCAGCGGGCAGCGCTATTTCGTAGACAGCTTCGCCATGGGGAATTTTTATCTGGGTACCGACGACCAAGATGTTATTTATGTGCGGCACGACCGCGTCCTCTACGGCGTTGCAGATGGACATGTACGGCTTGACCTTCGGGTTGTGCCGACGGAATAGAGGTAGGTATGAAACAAAAACAACGAAAAAAAGGAAAGCTGCAAACCAAGTTCCTTCTAGGTCTTCTGGCACTGGCGGTGGTGCTAAGCCTGGCGCTGGGTACAGTGATTACCCAGAAATACCGATCCAGCATGGAGAGGTATTACGCCAAAGTAGCGTTTGACGAAGCCAAAATTGCGGCAGACACCATAGACGGCGACACCATTCCTAGATATGCTCAAACGTTGACAAAAGACAACTATTATAATGAAATTAACAAATACCTGCTGCGTATTAAGTCTACTGTGGGTTTGAAGTATTTTTATGTAGTCATTCCATATGAGGATCAGATGTACTACATCTGGGATGCAGGAACGGATAATGAGGGTGGAATCTGCGAGATTGGCACCCGGGAGGACTACTATGGAGGCGGCCGGGAAATTATGCGCGGCGCTTTTTTAAATCCTGGAGAGGAAACCATCCTCATCACCAACAATGAGGAGTATGGGTATCTGGCCTCTGCTTATGTAGCCATCCTTGATTCCGCCGGAAACGCGGTTGGCCTGTCCTGCGTGGATGTCTCTATGGATATGATTAATGAGCAGATTAGCGGCTTTATCGCGGCCATTGTATTGATCATAGTCGGCGTGATGCTTTTATTTGTGGTGGGCTATTTCTTCATGATTCGCCTGACGGTGTTACGCCCAATCTATCTTCTGAATCGGGCGGCATCCACCATCACCAGTGAGGAGGTGGAGGCGCTCTCAGACTTTACGGTGGGCATTCAGACCGGTGATGAGTTGGAGTCCCTGTCGGAGGCCTTTGAGCACATGGCCCGCGACTTGTACCACTACATCACAAATCTCACCGCCGTCACCGCTGAAAAGGAGCGGATCGGCGCTGAGCTTAATGTTGCCACTCATATACAGTCAAGTATGCTGCCATGCATTTTTCCCGCATTTCCTACGCGGGAGGAATTTGATATTTACGCTACCATGCAGCCTGCAAAAGAGGTTGGTGGAGATTTTTACGACTTCTTTTTGATTGACAACGATCATCTTGCAGTTGTAATGGCAGATGTTTCGGGGAAGGGTGTTCCAGCAGCACTGTTTATGGTTATTGCGAAGACTTTGATTAAAAATTATTCTCAAGCAGGCCTTACACCTGCAGATGTTTTTACAGCTGCAAATCGGCAGCTTTGCGAAAACAACGAAGCTGGACTTTTTGTTACGGCATGGATGGGTGTACTGGAAATTAGTACAGGAAAGTTCACCTATGTCAATGCTGGACATAATCCACCACTTATTAAACGCCACGACGGAAAATTTGAATATTTGAAATGTCGACCAGGCTTTGTGCTTGCAGGTATGGAAGATATTAAATATCGTCAAAATGAATTAGAGCTGCATGCCGGAGATACCATCTATCTTTACACCGACGGCGTAACCGAAGCCACCGACACATTGAATGCGCTTTATGGTGAAGAACGTCTGCAGAAAATTTTAAACCAAAATGCTTCTGTTGCACTTGTTGATTTGCTCCCGATTGTGAGAGCTGATATTGATCTATTTGTAAAAGGAGCGCCGCAATTTGATGATATCACGATGCTGGGCTTAAGAATCAGTGGAGGAAAGTGAATGAAAGAATTAACAGTAGCAGCCAGCACCGACAAGCTTGAGCATGTTCTGAATTTTATCAATCTAGAGCTTGAATCACATGATTTTCCCATGAAAGCTCAGATGCAAATAGCTATTGTAGTGGAAGAAATATTTATTAATATTGCAAATTATGCTTATTACCCTGCGCAAGGATATGCAACGGTATATTGTAAGATTGAGAGTGATCCACTTTCAGTTACAATTCAGTTTTTAGACAGCGGCAGGCCATATAATCCGCTTGAAAAAAGCGACCCTGATACAACGCTTTCAGCAGAAGAACGCAGCATTGGGGGTCTGGGGATTTTCATGGTGAAAAAAATTATGGATGAAATATATTATCAATATAATGATCAAAAAAATATTTTAACTCTCAAAAAAGTTTGCAGTTAGCAACCAGAAAACGGTTCTGCTGACGAAAAAGACTTATTTTTATGAGTCCCACAAGAATACTATCGATATACGGAGTGCGACAAATGTTCAAAAAAGACGATCTGTTTTTTGAAAAGCTTGAACAGAGTATTGGTTATCTTTATGTGATTGAAGAAAGCACATATTCACTCGTATATATGAGTGAAGCAATGCAATTTTTCGGACAGATGACAAATCGCAATAATAAGTGCTGCTTCGAGATTCTGCATGGCAGAAGTTCGCCATGCCCTTTTTGCCCGCAATCAGTTTCAGAGCAAAAAAGCATGTGTCTTGATGGCTATATATCCAGCAAGAAAAAATGGTTCCAGTATAAAATGATAACATATTCTCCTGCTGAGCAAAAATATCGAATTGTCCTCATGGATGAGGTTGAAAATATGATGAGCCTTAGTTGTGAGGCTGTTGGTCAAATATCAACCTATAAGAATCTATATGAAGATAATATCAAAATAAAAAAACAACTGCTATATGATGCATCACATGATGGCATGACTGGTCTTTACAACAAAGCAAGTTACCTTCGGGATGTTGAGCAGATTGGGTTTCTCAATCAATCATTCGGAATTATTGTCTGCGATGTTAACAACCTGAAATATATCAATGATAGTGTTGGCCACGTGGCGGGGGATAAAATTATTCGAATAACAGCTCGAATTTTGAAATTTGCAGAAAATGACAGCACGAGATGTTACCGGATCGGTGGCGATGAATTTGTCATATTACAAACCCCCTGTAATGCAGAAACAATTGAGAAGGTGGCTGTTGATGTCGAGAAGAGAGTAAAAAAATATTGTGATAACAAACTGTCTGTTGCGGTTGGATGGGCAGCTGGCAAACCAGAAGATGATTTTCAAACGGTTTTTAAATTTGCTGATAAACAAATGTATAAGAATAAAGAAGATAAAAAGAGAATCATGGGTATCCTCTAACAATCAAACCAGCGTACAAAGTGATAATCCATAAATGAAAAGCCGGTCAGCATCTTGAAGATATTAGTGTTTCTATGTGGCAGACCAGTCCTTCGGATTGGACAATATGCCACCCAAAAACGGCACATACAATATGGGCGGTTTTGATATCGTTACACAAAGAGCTTGTCTATGTGATGGATGAACAGGCGGCTAGATCGTCTGTGTACCAAGCCCTATCAGTGGCCCTATACCATGTTGTAAAGACCGGCACTGGGGGGATCGGTGTTGAGATGAACCGATTTCCCCAGTGCCGGTCACTTTTGCTCCTAGGCTAACCGTTGCAGCCGATCGTCTTTTTGATGATCGGCTGCTGTATCAGTTTTCTTTTTAGGCAGTATGTTTTTTAGCAATTATATTGCATATGGATCCTACATCTATGTTAAATATTCCTAAGCCGTCCCAGCTAACGCGCAAAAGCTGTCTCTTTAAAGGCAAAAGGAAGGTCCTGTCGTCTATATGACAGCGAAGGCTGTAAAAGCTCTGTAGAATTTCCTGGGAAAGGATGAGGTTGGTATCAATGTTAACAACAAGGTTTTCAAAATCTCCATCCTCTAAAAGTGGAACCTCAACTGCAACGCCGCCAATGCCCTTCAAGCCTTTTAGATCAGGTTCATAATTGTGGGTAGCATTTCTTCCTGTCGCTGCAATTGGTTGCCCCGGCAGCACCATTGCGTTGTAGTTATAACAATCGCTACCGCAGGTGGTAGATATCTCTGTGCCGGCCTTAATTAAAGACATGCGAAATCGGTGGTGGGGTGCGATGTGGGTTGCAAGATCGGGCACAAGTTCAAAAGCCAGATTCATAATGGTTTAACCCCTTTCATAATTGACACTCTCACTATTGCCAGTATATGAAATAGGCTAAAAGATGTTATAAATTTGCCGGTTTTCAAAATAATATTTTAACTTTATTAAAATTTATTGGATATTTAAAAGTTTGAATATCGCATATATATAATCCTTTTTATCGTGATAATAAAGGCATAGCATGTCGAATTCACAAGTGTTTTTATGCTTTTAGAAGCGGTCTTAATGAGGAATATTCTTAATACAACAAAGGCCACAGGGAGGTTTTCTCCCTGTGGCCTTTGACACTTTGATGATTGTTCCACAACAAATCTCAAAACTATGTATTACATACTATGTCCAAATAACAGCCCTGTGGCGTATTTCCCATTAATTGTGGCACAGAAATTTCCGCTGTTTTTCTCGCTTAACTGAGAATAAATTAGAGGAAATTGTACTTACAAGGAATTACGCGCAAATAGGTAGAGCTGGACAGAAACCTTTAACGATCGTTCTCAATTAAAAGAACAAACCGAATATCTGAGCAAAGATGGCCGCATAAATAAGGCGAACAACACAACCAATAAAAGCAACGCGCATGATTTCACCGTTTTTCAAATCAACAATGCCATTCCATACTGCCGGAACCTGTCCAAGAGGTACCTGAATGGGCCATGCGGAGTTTGCAAGGATGAAGGAACCGACTATTAGTTTCTTAACTTCGGCGGTCGCCGGGACAATGGTTCCGTCGTTGAGATAGGTTCCAAGATTTCTCATTGCAAGTGTGCCGGCAGTGACGATAGTATCAACACCTGTCTGAGGCTCGATACCGATCGCAGCAAGGAGACCGCCGAGGCTTCCGGTGATAATTGGCCAAATACCGAAATACTCCAGTACGCCAATAAGCGCGAACACGACGCATCCGGCGGGGAGTATGAAGAGGAATACCAACTGTGCGCCTTCACGAGCGGAGCCAAAAAGGGTTTCCATCACGCCAGTTTCAGGAGTAAAGCGGGGAAGATCCTTGATATTGGCAGCTTTGGTATCACGCCAGAAAAGTCTTAACAAAGCGGGAATAAGGACAATCGGCAAAAATAATCCTGCAATTAGTACAGGGAAAGGATTGATTCCCGCAGCAGACAACGCGATG
This sequence comes from Oscillospiraceae bacterium MB24-C1, assembly GCA_030913685.1. Classification (NCBI taxonomy): domain Bacteria; kingdom Bacillati; phylum Bacillota; class Clostridia; order Eubacteriales; family Oscillospiraceae; species Oscillospiraceae bacterium MB24-C1. The sequence continues at coordinate 151,894 of CP133187.1, forward strand.
ATGCCCAACACGATGATGGAAAAAGAGCAGGGGGCATTACACATGGTTGCAATTGCTATCTTCTGCTCATCTTTAGTGCAGCCTGCCTTCATAACAACAGGGCCTGCGATACGGCCGGCAGCATTGACATCGCCCAAAATGTTATAAATAGTGCCAACCACAACTGCGGCGTTAACCTTTAAGACCTTCATGATCGGCAGGAACAAGCGCATGAGAGCATCAGTCATTCCGCAGCGCTCCAAAATGCGTCCTGTCATAACCGAAACAATGATGGCGGCACCAAGCTTTGCACCTCCAAATAGATAGAATTCAAACATTTTGTAGGCGCGAGTGAACATTGCATCGAACATCCCGGAAAACTGCTTGTCAAAGAAGAAGATGCAGATGAGGATAGAAATTAAGAGCCCCAGTCCCACAAACTCGATCGGCTGCCATTTTTGACGTTGCAGAATTTCCTTTTCGGTGGTTGCTACTTTCATGGTTGTTCCTCCTTAAATATTTCTAGCTCATATTGTTGCCGCCGTCTGAATGGTGTGGAACAGCTTCATTCTATACGAAGGTTTCATTATGGGCTATCTTCCCGTTATTGTGGTAGCGCAATTCAATTTACAATGGATCTTCTTTAATTGACTGGAATTAACAAAAGCTACTTGCGGTGCAGATAGTCCTTGGCAATTTTAGTGCCATAGTCCCTAATTTGTGGAGAGCCAATCAAGTCGAGCGGTATGCTGGTCATCCGCTCTCTGAAAATAACCACCTCGACGTCGGGCAGATGGTTTTGCAAAGCGTTAGCAAGCGGGACACCGTTTTCAAATATCTCCATCGCGTGGCAATTTCCACATACAAAGCTTAAACCAAGCTCCTCAGCCTTTGCAATGAGTTCATGCCCGGGATATACTCTGCTGATTGACGCAAGCAGCGTATCAACACCTGGGTTATCCTTCACCAGTCTTTCGAGGTGAGCTGCTGTAAAACCGCAATGAGGGAATATATGAATGACCTTTGTCATCGGAGATTCGGGGGATCCAACCAAAATTTTTGCTCTGGCAGCGACGCAGGTTTCCTCTATCTTGTCACAGCACTTGTGGGTGCGCTCCAATGCAAGCATTTGCTCATCAGATCCTACATTCATCAGGCCATCCAACCGGGTCATCATATCGCCGACCGTCTTGATTTCAGGAAAAACATCGCCCACGTAGACAACGTTTCCTGGTACGTCGCCGTAGTGAACCGAGGCGAAAAACGGTTTGTGTCCATGCAGCCACGGAATACCCGGGTGAAGTCCGTGAAAAGCCTCATGCAACTCAAAGCAGGCAAGGCCGTAGGCGCCAAGGTAATATTTCATCAAAACGCCGCCTGAATTTGATGCATCACTAATAGGATGATGCGCAATAATGGCATCAACACCTGTTGCGGCGGCAAGTTCAATGGCGCTTTCGGTCATAGTCATCAAAACTGCTATTTTTTTGACTTGCATTTCGGGATCTCCCCAGACAAGGCCTGGCATTTCTACAACAGATTTACCAGGTATGTTTGAAGATTTGGTAACGACCCATGGATTTTTGCCTGACGACCAGTCATAAGGGGATTTAAGGCAACGCCCATTTGTCAAGTCATCCAGTGCAGTTAGAACATCCTTTACAAGTGCCATAGTTCGGTTCCTTTCTTTTATGGTGTATGTAAAAATTATACCATAATTTTACCTAACATAAAAAATGCTGCAAAACTTATATGTGGTGGTAATCTGGAGCGCTGATGCAGGAATCAATATATTCGAGCAACTGGTTCATGCCGAACACTGGAACCTGCGCAATTTCTTGAATCATTTTGGTGAACGGTGCATAGTTGGTGCATTCGAGCAGGATAGCGCCGGTGTTGGGATACTGCTGCATATGACGCTTTGTCATTTCTTCGATGCACTCGGCCATCTGTTCCCAATTGCCCTCGGGGTTATCGCCGATAATGAGCTGTGAAAAGGCCGAATCAGGCGACATACCAGTCACGTTAACCGGGATGTTTTTTGCGGACCAGCCAGCCTGATTAAAGTGCGACTCGGTCATTGTGTCGGCGCACTCAGCAAAAATTCCGATCGAGCGATTGCGGTTAAGTACGGCGTAAACCATGGGAGCCAGAAGTAGCGTGGAAGTAAACACGGGGATATTGACCGCATCGGCCAACTGTCGCTGAAAGCCGCCCAAAAATCCACAGCTGGTGGCAATTGCCTTGCAGCCCTGCGCCTCCAGTTCACGAGCAGCGCGGATGAAAGGCTGAAGAAGGCGCTCATTGGCATTTTTTTCGGTCATATTCAAAGGATCCACATCAACGATCTGATAACGCACCGGCATTGAAAACGTTCTGGCGTTTCCAATGTCGCCAATCAGACGAGGAAATACGGTGCGCATCATCAGGATGCCGATATCCTGCCCATAATTCGTATAACCACCCTTAATTGAAGTCATTGTTCCATCTCCCTTTTGTGTTTCAGGACGCATTGATGCATTTTACACAATACTTTTTCGCAGTATGCGCCCTGTTTAATTCAAAATATCAGACGGAATATGTCAAGTCAAATGTTTAACAATAGATTTAGACATTTTGTGGTAAAAGAGTCTGATTGGTATATAGTTTGTCCATGCTTAATAAATAAAATAGTCATGAAAAAGCAGCGCAATGGACATGTAAATGCGGGTGTAGTAGTCATCAAGATTCAGGCCGCCGATTGAAGAGATTTTAGATAGACGTTTAATCAGGGTGTGGCGGTGGACAAAAAGCTGTGCGGCGGTCTGGGTCATGTTGCAATTATTTGAAAGATAAATGCGCAGAGTTTGCATATAATTTGTGTTATTGACCTTGTCGTAATTAAGCAGGACCTGAAGCGGCTGGTTATCAAGCACAACAGAGGAGTCTTTTCGGTGCAGGTGTCCAAACATCTTTATAAGACGAATATTGTCGTAGGAGCACACGCCCCGTCTGGCTTGAATGAGCTGCAAGGTATCCAGAGCTTCCGTCGCGTGATTTAAAGTCGTCATAAGATCGTCGGGAGAACGTAACCGTTCTGCGCCCAGATAATAATTGGTGCCATATTGTTCGGACAGGAGCGTAAACTTGATGTTCAGCCCGTACAACATAGGTAAACAGTTTTCGTGAGAGGAATGTGTCGTAAGAAATACATACTTGTGCTGCGGTAGCTCATGGCACAGGCAGATTCGACTGCGGGACTGGATAAACGAGCAGATTTGAGCCAGGCATTTACGCCAACCCTTTTCCTCCACGTTGGTGTAATTCACGGGGGCTAAAAGCAAAACCTGGACACATTGGTCATCATTTTCAGGGAAAATTTCACTCTGACGGCTTGTAAGACTGCGCTCCAGAAAGAGATAAGATTGCTTCAACACATTGTCCCCCCAGTTTTTTTTGAAATCAGAGGGAATAAGCTGCATCATGGTATGTAGAATTTCAGAAAAGGTCAAATTTTTTGGTAGCGACAGCACAGGGAAATCCAGAGCGTTTGCTTGTTCCAGAATGTACTCGGGAATACTTTCAATGTAATAGCCGATTTGAATGGCGATTCCGCTGACGCCGCGCTTGGCCAGCCGCGCAATCAAATCCTCATGCTGATCCTGTTGTTGTAGACCGCATCCGGTCGAAAATAGCAACTCACCAGGCTGTACAGATTCGGGTGCATCCAATATCTCCATAATGTTGATCCAGTGGATTTCATTTTTGCTACCTTTATGGCCTGCCTGCAGTTTTACATTCGGAAAAACGCGCTGGTTTATAAGATCTTGAATGGTGAACGCCATATTTCTCCTCCTTTTGTATTAAATATTTTAACGAAAATCCAATTATTGTGTTGAAGTACTACAATTATTTATATTATAGTAAAAAATCATAAAAGTCACTAGCAAGACGATAAAATGTCCACCATCTTTATAAAATAGCGTGTATTCTGTCCGTTGTGGAAAGAAACCCCGCCTTGTATAATGATGATAAAAGGAGGAGATATAGCCATGGAATATCGAGTGCTAATTACCGAACCAGTCAACGAAAAAGGTCTAGATTTTTTAAGAGAACAGGGTTACACCCTGATTATAGGAACTGGTCCCGATGAAGAGACTTTGATCAGAGAGTGCCAAGATTGTGATGGTGCGCTCACTCGAAACGGTAAATTCACGCAGCGCGTCTTTGAAAGCTGCCCAAAGCTGAAGGTGGTATCCATGCACGGGGTTGGCGTAGATGGCATTGATGTTGATGTCGCCACCAAAATGGGTATTCAGATTTGCAATGCCGCAGAGTCGAACCAGAGCTCCGTGGCGGAATATGCGGTGGGTTTGATTTTGATGCTGGCGAAGCATTCTGTTACCTATCACAATGGATTAAAAAGCGGCGACATGTCGGTGCGTAAGCTTTACGGCAGTGACGTAAGCGGAAAGACGCTCGGCATCATCGGCATGGGAAACATTGGAACCCAGGTGGCCAGAATGGCGGCAAATGGTCTGGGAATGAAGGTGATCGGCTACAGCCGTCGTATCTCTAAAAAGCAAAAAACTGACTTTGGATATCTGACGCCGGACATGGATGAAGTTATTTCGTCCGCCGACTTTCTCTCGTTACATTTGCCCAGCTCGGCTGGCACCCGTCACACGCTTGATGCGCGTCGGTTGTCTCTGATGAAGGAGAGCGCATTTTTGATTAACACTGGTCGCGGTGAGGTCATTGACGAGGCCGCGCTAATTAAAACGCTTCAGGCCGGTAAGCTGCGTGGCGCTGCACTGGATGTGTTTGAGGGCAATCTTCCCAAGGCTGACAATCCGTTGCTATTTATGGACAATGTCATTGTGACTCCGCATACGGCTGCGTTTACCACCGAAGCGTTGGAGCGCATGTCTTATCAGGCGGCGCTTGGAATTGTTGAGGTGCTTGAGAATCGCCCTGTGACCTATGCGGTCAACAAAATTAAAGATAATTTTGAAGAAAACAAGGACATTGCGGCTGTGATGAACTTCTTCCGCCACGAGTTTAATTATCATTGAAGAGAGGATAAAGAAAAATGCATGTAAGGGTATACGGCGTACAGCCTGATGAGTTGGCAATGTACCAGAAAGCAGAGTCTCAGTATGGCTTTTCGTTTGAGTTCGCAAAAGCACCTCTCAATGAGGACACCGTGGATGAGGTACACGACTGTGATGGCATTATTCTGGTTACCACCTGCCAAGTAACCGAAAAAGTTATAAAGACGCTGGCACAGCGGGGGGTTAAATATTTGGCGACGCGATCCGCCGGTAGCGATCATGTGGATTATGACGCTGTTGTGAAATATGGTTTGCGTTGCGCCAACGTTCCCTTCTATGCTCCTGAAGCAATTGCGGAGCACACCATTCTTATGGCGCTGTGGGTTTTGCGCCATGGGAAAAAGTCCTATGAAATGGTTAATTCCGGTGACTTTACCATGACAGGGCTGAGAGGACGTCAGCTCGGGCAGCTTACTGCAGGTGTCTTCGGCACAGGACGCATCGGGCGTACGACTATGACACTGCTAAAGGGTTTTGGCACCCGCATTCTGGGCTGTGACCCTTACCCGAATGCGGCAGCTGAAAAGCTGTGTACATATGTTTCTAAGGAAGAGTTGCTCAAGGAAAGTGATATCATTTTCCTACATTGCCCACTTACGCCTGACAGCTATCACTTCATGGGCGAGGAGACACTAGCACAAATGAAGCCGGGCGCGGTTCTTGTTAATACTGCCAGAGGTGGACTCGTGGATCATGCGGCGGTTCTTCAGGCACTGGAGAGTGGGAAGCTCGCTGGCTTTGCCTTTGACGTCTACGAAAACGAGGCGGAATTTGTCCGCAAGAAGCGCCCTCTCGACCAGATCGACGATCCGGTCTTCAAGGCGTTGTTCAAGCGTGAGGATACCGCCTATAGCGCGCATGTGGCATTTTACACCGATGGTGCAATTTACAACATGATTGAGGTCACGCTCGATAATCTGAAGGAATATGAAACCACCGGCCAGTGTCGAAATGAAATTAAGATAGAAGGTGGAGCGGTATGAGAGAGATGATTTCTGAAAACGCCAAACGGCTGGAGGCATCTCCAATTCGAGCCGTTTTGGATCGGGCGGCAGCGCTGCGCGGTGAAGGGAAAAAGGTGATTCCATTTAGCGCTGGCGAACCTGATTTTTCAACCCCTGAGACGATCAAGCAGGCCACCATGCAGGCCATTGCAGATAACTACAGCCACTATGCCTCCAACCGTGGTCTCCCTGCGTTGCGCAAAATTCTTTCAGAAAAGCTCGAGGCGGATATGTCCGTCCACTACGACCCCGATTTTGAAATTCTCGTAACCTCCAGCGGGGCGGAAGCACTGAATAACTCGATTTTGACCTTTATTAATCCAGGTGACGAGGTCATCATTCCGACTCCGGCTTTTGTTTCTTATAAAAATCTGGTAAAATATGCGGGTGGGAAGTTTGTAGATATTCCTCTTCGTCCTGAGAGCGGATTTCAGCTTGATGCCGAGGAGATTGAACGGCATATCACGCCACAGACAAAGATGATCATCTTGAATAACCCCAATAACCCCAGTGGTGCTGTTTACGACCGTGATATCCTTGAAAAGGTTGCACAACTGGCTGTAAAACATGATTTGCTGGTGCTCTCCGACGAGATGTACAGCCGTCTGGTTTATGATGGGGCAAAATTTGTTTCGATGGCGTCGTTTCCCGGCATGAAAGAGCGTACCATTGTCGTTAGCGGTTTCTCAAAGTCTTACGCCATGACTGGATGGAGACTTGGCTATATTGCCACCGCCAAAGAATTGGCAGGCTCGGTGCTTAAGTTCCATCAATATTCGACCACTTGTTCACCTACCTTTATTCAACAGGGACTTGTCAATTCACTTGAGCTGCCAGAGACTGAGCAAGCGGTGGTCGACATGCTTTCGGCATTCGCACGTCGCCGCGAGATGATTCTGGAGGGACTCAAGGCTATTGATGGCATCACCCCCGTCATCCCCAAGGGCGCCTTTTATGTGATGGTTGATGTCTCCGCAACAGGACTCAGTGGCATGGAGTTTGCACTCAAGATGTTGGAGGAGTTCCACGTTGCCACCGTCCCCGCCATTGGTCTGGGAGACAGCTGTGGTGATTACATTCGTATTTCCTATGCCGCGTCGGACGAAAACATCCGGGAAGGTCTGCAAAGGATGGACTCCTTTGTAAAATCGCTTAAAAAAGCTTAACGCTGCCAGCTTTTGCTGAAATCGTTTAGCTTAGCAATATGACAATAAAAAAACTATAGGCTCATCGCGGAGGGAACAAAATGAATTTTGCTTTAATTGGCCCGGGACAACTGGGACGCGTGATCTTTCACGCTGCAACTGGTCAGCGGTTGGTAATAGGAAGAAATGCCGCCGAGGCGCAAGTTGTCTGCCCAAATGCAGAACTAGGTTATTCCACCCAGTTGCAAAGCGCCGCGCAATGTCAGATTGTAGCGGTGGCCTTACCGGCGCATGCCTGCGAAGAAGTTTTTGATTCGCTTTGCTCTTTCATGCCGCCTGAAAGCATATTGCTGAACTTTTCAACCAGTTGGGATATTCCGAAAGCGCTCCGTGAAAGATTTCCATCCTTATATCTATTGGACTCAAAGGTTGTGGGATCGGCCTTGGGAATGGCGCGGGGCATGAAAAGTCTGATTGTGCTGGGTTCCACTGACGAGCACACTACCGGCAAGGTACAGATGAGCCTGCCGGGGTTGACGATTCAGATGGGGGACTATCGCTTGGTGAAAAAAGTCAACACCGTGGCGACAAAAACGGCTTTGGCGGCCGCACTTGCTCTGGAAAAAGAACTCTCCGAGCAGGGAATCCCATCGGAAATGGTCAAGGCAGCGACAGAGGGGCTGATGCCCGGCGTATTGATTTCATATAGCCAAGGAACGCTTGGGGAATTTGCGAAGTCTATGATCAACACCCTGAAAAATGAGAGTCGTTAAAAAGCGGATACGTTGGTTTAGGCCAACAGGAATGTATGTGCTCCGATAAAAATGGGAGCGTTTACGATAAAAAAGTTTGAAAGGGGACACATTTATGAAGGTAATCGTAGTTGGCGGAGGTTGGGCAGGTGCTGGCGCAGCTATATCTGCTAGCAATGCGGGAGCACAGGTTACAGTTCTCGAACGTACCGATATGCTACTCGGAACAGGTCTGGTTGGCGGAATTATGCGTAACAACGGACGATTTACAGCCACAGAGGAAGCGATTGCTCTAGGTGCCGACGAAATTTTCAACACAATAGACAATAACTCTCGTCACAAAAACATCGAGTTTCCCGGACATAAACACGCAAGCCTTTACGACATTGCCACCATTGAGCCGGCAATAAAGGCATTACTTAAAGACAAGGGGATAGAGGTTTTAACGCAGGCCAGAGTTAAGGATGTTGAGATGGATGGCGATAAGATTGTTTCGGTCGTTCTCACTAACGACGAAAAGCTTTCCGCCGATGTATTTATCGATGCAACCGGAAGTGCGGGCCCCATGAACAACTGCACCAAATATGGCAACGGTTGTGCAATGTGCGTACTCAGATGCCCCACCTTTGGCGGACGCGTCAGCATCGCAGGTAAGGCAGGCGTAACTGAGAAAATTGGCAAGAAGGCAGACGGCTCTTACGGCGCGATGAGCGGTTCCTGTAAGCTTTTCAAGGAGTCTCTCAGCGAGAATATTATCAATGAGCTTAACACTACCGGTGTTGCCGTCGTTCCCATTCCTGAGGAACTGCGCAAAGGCGAGGGTATTTTGGCAACCAAGGCGTGTCAGCAGTATGCTCTCAAGGAATTTGCGGACAACATCATTCTGCTTGACACCGGTCATGCAAAGTTGATGACCCCTTATTATCCTCTGGATATGCTGCACAAGGTTCCCGGCTTTGAAAATGCGAGATTTGAAGACCCCTATTCTGGCGGAGTTGGAAACTCTATGCGTTATATGGCCCTTGCACCCAGAGATAATGCGCTTAAAGTCAAAGGTGTAAGCAATCTCTTCTGCGGCGGCGAAAAGGCAGGTCTGCTTGTTGGACACACCGAGGCGATCGTGACCGGAACGCTTGCGGGACATAACGCTGTTCGTTGGGCGGCGGGTAAGGCGCTTCTTGAGCTCCCAACCGAGCTTGCTATCGGTGACGCAATCTCTTACGTCAACGAAGCGATGGAAACTGAAGAGGGAATGGGCAAAAAGTACACCTTCTCCGGTTCGGTATACTTTGATCGCATGAAGAAGCTTGGACTTTACAGCGTCGACGTTTCTGAAATTGCTACCAGAGTTGAGAAGGCTGGTCTCACAGGCGTTTTTTCTAAAAAAATTTAATAAAAAATAATCGCGCAGCCACCTAAACTATAAATGGGGTGTGGAAAAGTGGAATATGCACTAACCTATATGCACTATATCTATCTGGCCGTTATTATCATTGTCATCGGTCTAATGATAACCAAGCATGATGTTGTAATTCCTTGTATCTTGGGACTGTTTGTTATTGGTTTCTGCTATCATGACTTTAGCGTTATTGCCGCAGCACAAACCATTTTCAACGGAATGTTGGTCGCAGGAGCGGACCTGTTCGATATCATGCTGATAATAGCGCTAATGACCGCAATGCTCAAGTCGCTGACGAACATGAAGGCCGATAAATTAATGATTGCACCAGCTGCTAAATTACTAAATAAGCCCACCATTGCATTCTGGGTGTTGGCTGCAGTCATGTACATATGTGCGACCTTCTTCTGGCCTACCCCTGCAACTGCATTGGTTGGAACGATCTTGATTCCTATGGCTATGAGCGCCGGACTCAAGCCGACCTTGGCATGCATAGCGATCAATCTTGCAGGACACGGCATGGCTCTTTCTGGTGACCTTGTTCTTCAGGGAGCGCCCGCCATCACTTCCGCTGCAGCAGGCGTTGAGATTGAATCGGTCTTGAAATATGGTGCCATTTTTGCCTTTGCAACTGGCGCGGTAGCATTGATCAGTGCATTTGTGATTAACTATAAAGATTTTTCCTCGGATGATGCTGTCAATATCAAGGCGGATAAACTTAAGGAACAAAAAGAGACGGTTGAAAATGTTCCCCCTTATGCAAAGTTCTTCGCTATTCTGGTTCCAGTTGTTTATATCGGCATTGTCATCCGAATTCTGCTTGGTGCGGCCGTAGATGGCATTACTCCTGTCTTCGGAGGAGATGCCACGGCGTTGCTCGGTGGAACTGGCGCGATGATTTTGGTGGTTTCGACCATCGTGGATACCAAGAAGGATTTTCTTGAAAGGATTGTCGTCTATCTGCGTGAGGGCATGCTTTTTTCGATCAAAATCTTTGCCCCGGTCATTCCGATCGCCGCTTTCTTTTTCATGGGCAATCCCGAAAGCGTTCAAAGTATTTTGGATAGTAACGCACCCGGATTTTTGTTTGATCTCGGCGGTGCCTTTGGAACAGTTCTACCCCTCAGCGCGCCAACATTGGCAATCGGTATCGCTGTTGTAGGCGCTATCACCGGCCTTGACGGCTCCGGATTCTCCGGGCTTCCTCTGGTGGCGGGTCTTGCAGCTGCTTTGGCAGGACCGATTGGGTACAATGTCGCTGTTTTGGCAGGCTTGGGACAGGTGGCAGCCATCTGGGTAGGTGGAGGCTGTCTGAGCGCATGGGCGTTTGGAGCGGTTGCCAGCGCAGGTGTTGCAGGAATTTCCTCGGCAGAACTGGTCAGAAAGAACCTTGTTCCTGTTTTGGGCGGTCTTGCCGTTTCAACGGTTATAGCAATCTTTTTGTTATAACCGGGATCCTGTAGATTGCATATTCTCCGTCAATTCTCCAGTGGGATGAAATAAGCAGAAACGCACCGCTAATTGTTGCGGTGCGTTTCTGCTTTTCTATCATATCGAGAAGGGATATTGAACTCTTTAATCTTATATTGCAGATATCTGCGGGAGATGCCAAGATATTGGGCGGCTTTGGTTCGGTTGTTGTCAAAGCGTTGGAGAGCAGCTAAAACCTCGTCCTCTCCCAGCCCGGAGGAGCGCGGCGAAGGTTGTTTTGGTGCATCATCCTGCGACTGCATATGTATGCTCGTTTCATTCGCTAAAAGGCCATAAGGCATGCTGGTAATTTCAGTGGTTGCGTATGGCGTCATAACAACCATTCGTTCCACAAAGTTACGGATTTCACGAACGTTCCCCGGCCAGTCATAATTTTGCGCCTGTGCAAGCACCTGTTTGGAAAAGCTTTTTTCCATATTGTATTTAGTGCAGAAATAATCTAAAAAATGCTGACAGAGTGGAATGATGTCATCTCTTCGGTTACGAATTGGCGGTATGGTCAGCGGAATCACATGAAGACGGTAATAGAGGTCTTCTCGGAATTTTCCCTCGCGAACCAGTTGATGTAGCATTTGGTTTGTGGCGACGATCAATCGAAAATCAACCTTTTTGGGGCTGATGGCGCCGATTTTCTGCACGCTTTTTTCTTCAATCACCCGAAGAATTTTACTCTGCACGCTCATAGGAAGGGAGTTGATCTCATCCAAAAACAGCGTGCCCCCGTCTGCGGTTTCGATCAGGCCAATCTTACCATCTTTGTTCGCACCGGTAAAGCTGCCTTTCTCGTATCCAAAAAGTTCAGATTCGATTAGGTTTTCTGGAAAAGCTGCGCAATTGACAGTGATCAAAGGCTTATTTTTACGTCCGCTGTGTTCATGAATAAATCGAGCAAACACTTCTTTTCCGCTACCTGATTCACCGTAGATTAGCACGCTTGAATCAAGCGGCGCAATACTTTCAGCGATTGAAAGGAGTTGTTTAAGCTCCTTGCTTTTGACGACAATCCTGGATGCTTGATCCGATGAAGACTGGTTGGTTAACGGCGTTTCGGTTAAAAATTTACTTTGTTTAAGCAGCGTGTGGTAGAGTGTCTCAAAATTCTGGACGTCCTGTAGCATGGTGATCACATATTTGATGTTACCTGCTCCGTCATAGATCGGAGTTCCTGTCACGATCCTCATGCGGGTAGGGCCGTTGATCGTCTGTATGTCATGATAAAATTGCAACCGACTGACTCGCTGCTTTTTTTCCATCACCAAATCATAAACACAGACATCAATAAATTTTGTGAAGTCGTGCACATTCATTTTCAAATATTCACTTCTTGGGATGTTTCTCCAATTAATCATGACGGTATTGACAAAGAGAAAGTTTCCGTCTGCGTCATATACCGCAATTCCAGCATCGACATTATCGAGAACTGCGGCCCAGGGCAGATGTTCTTGTGCACTGTGAAGATGTGATAGTTCTTCCATGCGAGGGTCCCTCCTATGGAAATAATCTTTAAGGCTGCATGGTTGATCTTACCAGCCTTATGGTAATTGTATCATAATAGATCTCAGAGTTGAAGGCAAAAAACGCACTTTAATGCCAAATATGCCTCGCTGCCTATGGTGTATTGAATAGCCCAGGCGGTACGCAACTATTCGTTGTGAGTTTAGTCTCCGAGACAGGAGAACGGAATTTGATTGTCATGGAAGCGATTAAGTGAGATTCACTTTTTAGGTGTAAATTCACATGTTGCAAATTGCACAGTTCACACTTCTCATTTCACACTGTTTTTCAAAAGAATTTGATTATTCTAAAAATCCACCAAATGTTAATGGTTGTTTCAAATAAAAAAATCTGCATTCATTTAGTAAGAAAATACAAATAAAACAATGAGCCATGGTTGGCATAGTTATTGCTAAATAATAGTTATATAGCCAAATTAACCAAATATATGCTATCGAAATAAAGCGAAAAAAGATGTAAACGGTTATAAGCGATTATAAGCAATTATATTGTAGGTTCTGCTCGCGCTGCACAGGAAAATACGTCTAACTTTTAAGCGTTCCAGCGTGAGTTGGAGCGGTGTTGAGCATTTGAAGTAGCGGAATGTTTTTAGAGGTTAATTGAGAAAACGTGGCATTTGCCTCAAGCCATGACCTATCCAAGAAAATGGCGCTCAATTAAATAGAACCAGATAATGAAGGAGAATTATTTATGATTAACAGAATTACGCACGCCCAGTTTACTGCGCTTTGCAGCCATGTCGCAAGCAAAATCGAAACAGAAAAGGGAAAGCCAGTCGTCATTGTCATTGCGGACGAGGCGGGGGAGATTGTCCATATGCTTCACATGGACAATACTCCGGCGCGTAGCGGCATTATCGCATCTGGAAAGGCGTTTACGGCTGCAAAGATGGAACGCACCACCACTGCGTTAGGTAAGCTGTGTGAGGATATGAAAACGCCAGTTTCCGCTTTTTTGATTGAAGGTTTGACTACCCTGCCAGGTGGTACACCGATCTTTGACAAAAACGGCACCTTTATCGGCGCCGTAGGAATCAGCGGACGTTCAGCGGTGGAAGATCAGGCGTTGGCTGATGCTTGTGCGGCATTTCTGGGGACACTTTAACGAAAAAGGCCGTAGAAGGGCTTGTTGAGTCGTTACTTTCAGCAGCAATAAAGGGGCGCATTGCTTACGGCATGTTGTCTTCTATTAGACGGATTCGCTTACAGCAAACGCCCCACAATTTAAGTAAGACGACAGTTTTTTCGGCTCGATCATATTTCTAGCCTTTCAGTCTTGTTGGAGCTTGTGTGGATAGCTGATAGAACGAGATCAAAACGGATGGTATCAGTGTCCAAGATGACAGAGAAAAAGTTTTATGCTGGGTGGGAAGAAAAAATAGTAGGTAGGGGGCCAATATGCTAGATAGAAGTTATTATCAAAAAACTGATGAAATCATGGAGAATTACCCCAAAGAGGAAAGCGCTTTAATTCCTATCATCCAAGATGTGCAAGAGGAATATCACTACCTTCCTCCTGAATTACTGGAGTATATTGCGAAAAAAATCGGCATTACAGAAACCAAGGCCTACAGTGTAGCGAGTTTTTATGTAAACTTTTCCTTCGAACCAAAAGGAAAATATGTCATTAAAATATGTGATGGCACGGCTTGCCATGTACGAAGTTCTATTCCTGTTTTACAGCGTTTATACAAAGAACTTGGACTAACCCCCGAAAAGAACACGACAGAAGATATGCTGTTTACTGTTGAAACGGTATATTGTCTGGGTGCCTGCGGTCTTGCTCCGGCGTTAACTGTCAATGACGTGGTGCACCCCGCTATGACGCCAGAAAAGGCGGCAGCACTGATTCAAGAATTGCGAGGTGCTGAGCATGACAAGGTTTAATAGCTGGGAGGATTTAAACAACTTTCAAAGCGCTATAAAAGCAAACATGGATAGTGCCTCATGCCGCATTTTGATCTGTGCCGGAACTGGTTGTCAGGCTGGCGGTTCTGCTCAGATTTATGCACGCATGTGCCAGTTAGCGCAAACGGTTGACCATGTATCAATTGAATATGGCGCTGAGATTGCGCACAGCCCGCACACTGTTCATATACATAAAAGCGGTTGCCATGGTTTTTGCGAGATTGGTCCATTAATGCGCATTGAGCCGCAGGGCATTTCTTATATGAAGGTTAGTCTCAGCGACTGCGAGGAAATCTTCGAACGCACAGTAAAGAATGGAGAACTGATCCATCGTTTGTTGTATGTGGAAGATGGAAAAGAATATGTTCATCAGGAAGAGATTCCTTTTTATCAAAAACAAACGCGATTGGTGCTCAAAAACTGCGGTCATATTGATGCGGAAAGTGTAGCAGAATCCGTTGCTTACGGCGGCTATCAGTCGCTTGCAAAAGCAATTTTTCATATGAGCAGGGAAGAAGTCATTCAAAACATTCTTGACTCGAATCTACGCGGACGTGGCGGCGGCGGGTTTGTTGTAGGGAAAAAGTGGAAACAAGTTGCTTCCCAAAAAGAATTAACCCGCTATGTGGTCTGCAACGGCGACGAGGGCGATCCTGGCGCTTTTATGGATTGCTCTATTATGGAAGGCGACCCCCACAAGATGATTGAGGGTATGGTGATTGCTGCTTATGCGGTCGGTGCCAAAGAAGGCTATATCTACGTGCGGGCAGAATATCCACTTGCGGTAAAGAGATTAAAAATAGCAATCGTACAGGCGGAAGAAGTGGGTTTGCTGGGCGACAACATTCTAGGAACCGATTTCTGTTTTCACTTACATATTAACCGTGGAGCCGGCGCTTTTGTTTGCGGTGAAGGCAGTGCACTGACAGCCTCAATTGAGGGGAAAAGAGGTATGCCTCGTGTGAAGCCGCCGCGTACGGTTGAACAAGGCTTGTTTGCCAAGCCAACCGTCCTTAATAATGTCGAGACTTTTGCCAATGTACCGATGATCATTGAAAATGGCGCGCAGTGGTACCGAAGCATTGGCCCTGAAAACAGCCCTGGAACAAAAGCCTTTGCTTTGACTGGCAGCATAAAAAATACGGGCTTGATTGAAGTGCCTATGGGCACCAGCCTAAGAGAAGTAATCTTTGATATAGGTGGCGGCATTAGAGGCAGCGCAGGTTTTAAAGCAGTACAAATAGGGGGCCCATCGGGCGGCTGTATTTCCGATAAGGATTTGAACCTCAGTCTCGATTTTGACACGCTAAAACAACGCGGCGCTATGATTGGTTCAGGTGGATTGGTTGTTATGGATCAAAACACCTGCATGGTTGAGGTTGCACGCTTTTTTATGGATTTTACACAGCGGGAAAGCTGCGGTAAATGTGCGCCCTGCCGGGAAGGCACAAAGAGAATGCTTGAGATTCTCAAGCGCATTGTAGCGGGCGAAGGTGAAATGCATGACTTGCAGAAACTGCGTGATCTGGCAGATATGATATCAAATACTGCGCTATGTGGCTTGGGAAAAAGCGCGTCACTACCCGTGATTAGCACCTTAAATGCCTTTGCCGATGAGTACCTTGAACACATTCAGGACAAAAAGTGCCGAGCCGGCGTTTGTCAACAGCTTAAAAAATATAAGATTGACCCAGGAGCGTGCAAAGGCTGCTCGAAATGTGCGCGTCATTGCCCCGTTCAGGCGATTAGCGGTGAATTGAAATCTCCGTTTACCATTGACCAAGAGAAGTGCATTAAGTGTGGTGCATGCCTGACGAATTGCAGTTTTAACGCTATTCATATTGAATGAGCGAAGGAGGGAATAACATGGGATTTATGAAAATTGATGGATTGCAGGTAGCATTTTCTGATGAACCTAATGTGCTTTCGGTCATAAGAAAGGCCGATATCGATATTCCTACGCTTTGCTATCATTCAGAGCTGTCGGTATATGGTGCCTGTCGTTTATGCACGGTCGAGGATGATCGTGGTAAAACGTTCGCCTCTTGCTCAGAGACGCCGAGGGACGGAATGGTTATTTATACAAACACGCCGCGTCTGATGAAATATCGCAAAATGATATTGGAATTACTTTTGGCAGCACATAACCGCGATTGTACCACCTGCATTCGCAGTGGAGAATGTCAATTGCAAAATTTGGCACACCGTATGGGCGTCACACATATATCTTACGACAATAAAAAGACACAATACCCGATTGATATGAGTTCGCCCTCAATTGTCCGAGACCCGAATAAGTGCATCCTTTGCGGCGATTGCGTTCGCATGTGCAACGATGTTCAGGGAATCAATGCGATAGATTTTGCATATCGTGGAACCGATGCACTGGTTACACCAGCGTTTAACAAAAAAATTGCGCAAACAGATTGCGTCAACTGTGGCCAGTGCCGCGTTGTTTGCCCGACAGCTGCAATTAGCATCAACACAAACCTTGAGGTTGTATGGGACGCACTGGCCGACTCAAACACCAAGGTCATTGCTCAGGTTGCACCCGGGGTTCGAGCGGCAATTGGCGATGCTTTCGGTATTCCGCGGGGTGCTAACGCTATTGGTAAGTTGGTTGGCGTTCTACATCGGCTCGGGTTTGACGAGGTGTATGATACGACTCATGGCGCTGATTTAACGGTCCTTGAGGAAAGCAAAGAACTTTTGAAACGCCTAGATTTTGAAGAAAATCTCCCTCTGTTTACCTCTTGCTGCCCGGCGTGGGTGAACTTTTGTGAGAAAAGACATCCTGAATTTTTGCCGAATCTGTCGACCTGCCGATCCCCGCAGCAAATGCTTGCAGCTGTCGTTCAGGAATATTACAGAGAGAAAGATTGCGGTAAAAAAATCGTCTCTGTCAGCATCATGCCATGCACCGCCAAAAAAGCTGAGATACTGCGCGAAGAGTCCAAAACGAATGGCAAGGCGGATGTGGATTATGTCCTAACAACAACAGAGGTCATTACCATGATTAAACGTTCGGGCATTCGTTTTGAAAATGTCGAGATTGAATCGTTTGACATGCCATTTGGCATAGGCTCTGGTGCCGGCATTATTTTCGGAAACTCTGGTGGCGTAACCGAAGCGGTTTTGCGGCACCTTACCGAGGGTCATGACCGTCTTTCTATGGAACAGGTACGCACCAGTGGGGTTCGCGGAGCAGGGAGCATTCGGGAAGTATCTTTTACCTATCAGGGACGCACACTAAAGGCCGCTGTTGTCAGTGGGCTTGCCGAAGTTAATAAATTGCTTAAAAAAATCAAATCTGGTGAAGTCGAGTACCAATTTGTTGAAGTAATGGCTTGCCCTCAGGGCTGCATTATGGGCGGAGGACAGCCTGCCCATGCTGGACAGCATACCAAGGCGGCTCGAATCAAAGAGTTATATGATACCGACATTTCGATGCAGATTAAAAAATCCAATGAAAACCCTTTGGTTCTTTCTCTCTATGACGGTCTTCTCCATGGGAAGGAACATGAACTACTGCACCGTAATATGTAACCACATTTGTTATAGGTGAGTTCATCTATATTGCTCTTTATTTATGTGGGGTGCAGCCCTTTAAAAGCAAATGTCTTATTTCTACCGTAAACTACACAAAAAAGGCTTAGGAATCAATATCCTGAGCCTTTTGCATTAAGAACATTTGCAGGGCGAGAAATCCAGAGAGCGTGTGGTATGGAAAATAAAAAGCCTCCCTTTGTTATCATCAAAGTGCGGTCTAACTGCACAATAATAGCAAAGGGAGGTCTCTGTGGAGGTGTAGACATATGGCTAAAAGCTTACGCAGATTCCAGATTTACCCGAAAGGAAAGCCTCAAAATTCGAAATTTTTTTAAAGACGATGTCGGTAAGCCAATCGAGCGGGGTTTGCGAAAGCTTTCGTTTAAAGAGTCTTTTTAAAGGTCGTAAAACCCGGATAATTCTTGCGTTCTATGCCGCGGAAAGCGAGTCTGCGGTCAGATTTCTATACATTTCTGCGCTCAAGTCGCAGTCATAGAACAATTTATAATAACCTGTGACTTCGGTCTGCAGGTCGTAGTCCACATAATCGGGGTACAGCAACGCGCCCAACCAAAGCATTCCAAGATAGCATTGTACCGACGGCGGGGAGGAAACCCAACCGTAAGGGCCGTCGGGGACTTTGAAGTAGTTACCAGAGGAGATGGCGGAAAGCTGCTGCCAAGCGGTATCGGAACCGACGGTGTCGTAAATGCTGTTAGGGGAGAAGATGATGACCTCTGGGTTCCAGAGCAAGATCTGTTCCAGGTCCACTTCGTTACCCATGCCGGAGGACGCTACCTCGGAAAGGGTGGCAAGGTTCTTGCTGAGCATGTTTATTGTTTGGGCATGAAAAGAACCTTCTGCTATAACGTTGATGCCTTTGTCACCAAGACAGTAGAGTAGCGACTTTCGAGCGCCGTCTGCGTCTACCTTGGCCATCATGGCGGTGATGTCAGTGTAAGCGCTCTCGCACCAGGATGCCAGTTCATTGGCTTTTTCAGCTTTACCGGTCAGCTCGCCCAGCATGCGGTAAGCATCTCCGGCGGTGGTAACAGTGGCATCAATATGTACAAAGGGGATGCCTGTCTGATTGGTGAGAGCGTCCATGTCTTCAACGATGGAACCCTTGGCTTCGCCCACGTCAATCACAACGTCGGGGCCCGCAGCTAGCAAGGCCTCGAGATCCATGGTGCCTTTGCCACCATAAAGCTGACCAAGCTTGGGCAATGCCAGATACTCGTTTTTAATATAAAGAGAGGCATCTTCAGAAAAGTCGGACGCAAATCCCACCATCAGTTCCGGGCAGAGTGGCAGAACGTAGAGTTGTGTCAGCGGTCCAGAAACGGCGATCTTCGTGATCTTTGAGGGAAGGGTAACGGTGCGGCCACAGGAATCAGTGAATTCGCGTGTTTCAGAAGGGGATGTTTCAGGTGCCGGTGCCGCCGCTGATGTTTCTGCGGCAGGCTCAGGCTTGGCGGTTGAGGTCGTTACCGTCTGCCCGCAGCCTGCAAACAAAGCAACGAACAGAGCCAATACCATTAGAATTGCTAAGATGCGTTTTATCATTCTGTTTTCACCCTTTCTTTTTTATAAGGGAATGCCATTGTATCCGCGGGCATTGATCCTTATGTAACCAGAAAACCTGGTGTACAGACGCGGACATGGTCATTAAAGAGGCTGGTGACCTCAACGTCCACGCCGTAGAGTGCGCTTATAAGGGATTTATCCAGCACGTTCTTGGGGGGACCTTCCGTCAGCACCCTGCCGTCCTTTAGCGCTAAAACTCGGTCGGAAAACATATAGGTATGCTGAGGATCGTGTGTGGTTTGGATGACGGTGTAACCCTCGGCGGTCAGCGCTTTCACCTGTGACAGAACATGGATTTGGTTGCCAAAATCTAAATTTGCTGTGGGCTCGTCCAGCATGAGAATGGGCGCGCGCTGTACCAAGGCACGGGCAATCATAACCAACTGGCGTTCACCGCCACTGATACGGTGGAAACAGCGCTGCTCAAGATGGGAGATGCCCATCTTGGCCATTGCCCATTCAACCCGTTCCTGCTCCTCTTTTTGTGGCGTTCGGAATGCACTGAGTCCGGAGGTGGTGCCCATAAGCACAATATCGAAAACGCTGTAATTGAAAGCGGAGCTTGACGATTGGGGTATATAGGCAATGAATTGCGACATCTCGCGTATGGAAAGTGACTTGATGTTGTGATTGTCCACATTAATATTGCCAGTATAATCTCGTATCAGGCCGAGGATGCAGCGGAAAAGCGTGCTTTTTCCGACACCGTTGGGGCCTAGAATCGAAAGGAATTCTCCGGGATTGACGCTAAAACTGATATCTTTTAAAACTTGGTGCTCGCCATAAGAAAAGGACAGGTTTCTGACCTCAACGCTCATGTTCTTTCCCCCCTTCCGGTGACGAGGAAGAGAAAGAGCGGTGCCCCTACAATGGCTGTGAGGATGCCGATTGGAATTTCGGAAGACATTAAGCTACGCGAAATATTATCTACAATAAGCAAGAAAATGCCGCCGCCCAGTATAGACGCCGGCATGAGAAGGCGATAATCGGACCCGACCAACCTGCGCATCATATGCGGGATAATAAGGCCTACCCACTCGATCATACCGGAAACAGATATTGAGGCTGCTGTGATGAGGGTTGCGCAGATCATGACACTTAGCCTGATATATCCTGTGTTTACGCCCATTGCGCGCGCTTCGTCGTCGCCCATCGATAGGACATTGAGCCGCCAACGCAACAGGAATAGCGGCAAAAGCCCCAGAAGCATCGGCCAGAAAACAAAGCCGACCTCTTCTTGGGTTACGCCAGACAGGGAACCCATCAGCCAGTAGGTGATTGCTGGTAACTTGTTGGTTGGGTCTGCGACCAACTTGATAAACGAGATGCCAGCCTTAAACAAGGAACTGATAATGATACCCGCAAGGATAATCCCCAGTACCCTATCGCCCTTGGTGTGCTTGCTAATCCAAAATACGAGGGCGACAGTCAGCAGACTCATCGCAAAAGCTAAAATTGTGATATTCATACTGGAAAGACCAATATAAATGGCTAGAGCAGCACCAAAGCCGGCCCCGGCAGATGCGCCGAGAATATGCGGCGCGGCCATGGGGTTCTGGAAAATACCTTGATAAGATGCACCAGCTGCGGAAAGGCAGGCACCCACCAGCATCGATAAAATGACGCGTGGCATGCGGATGTTCCACACCGCTGTTTCCTGAGCTGTGATCCAGTACGGCTCAATACTAAAGGCTTTTGAGAAGATAATGCCGAAGAGTTCACGAATAGGGACGGGATATCGCCCGATCAGAAAAGAGGCGATAATACAGGCAATCAGCAGGATTGCAAGAAGGGTAATGACGGCGCCGCCGGATATGTAGAACTTTCTTTTTTGGATATCCGATTTTTTGGCGCAGACTGGTATACCCGCTTTTTCCATGGTTCACTCTCCTTTGAGCAGGAATGTCCGGCCAAAGCTAAATGGGGGGCCGGGGGTGCTGCTTTCTGCGTGCTGTCGGATGCCGGGGCGGTTTGTGACAACTAGGCCGGCAAGCCGGTCTATTCCACAGTTCAGCAGCTCGGGGCACATAGGCACTGTCGGCCCCGTCAGGATGGTGTAGGCGTTTTTACACAGCTCCAACAGGTGCGGTAGGGTTTTGTTTACCAGTGAACTACCGGTAATAATCACAATGTCGCATTTAGGCAGCAAAAGATCACAGGCAGAGTCTGGATAATCGCCCTCCTTGGGATGGCGCTCAAGAATATAAACCTGTTTCGCATCTCGGAGGATATGCGATGGCATTTTCAGATGGCCGATGACGCCGACAGTCTTCCCCGTTATATTGAGGCCTTCGGTGGAATAATTATCGTAAGGCTCCTCACAGTCAAGGGTATTCATTCGGTCTAATGTGTTATAGGCGGCGTTCATCGCGGCGACCCCGAAGCCAGCTTCGAGAAGGTTCCAGCTTTTTGCCGCCTTTGCCGCGTCCTTGAGCGGCATTCCTTTGATACCCCCGGGATACATCGGGGGAAAGGTGTCACCGGATGTGGTCATGGCAAGGCCGGTACCGCCATTATCAGCCTCTGCCAACGTCCAGAACGCACCGGACACAGTCTGGGATACCGTGACATTTTCGGGAAGGCCGTGAAGCAGGGTATCATAAAGTTCCCAAAAATTATTCAACATTTGCATACTCCTCCATCCACGCCCGAAGCGTGGCCTGCGCATTTCTATCGCCTCTGCCTGAAGTCTCTAGAATTTCGGCGTCGGGATCCGATTTAAGTGCCGCGCGCAGTTTTGCCGCGATGTCCAAATATTCAGACGGTAGCGATACACTGGTACGAAGGGCTTCTGACGCTGCGGGTGCTTTCAATACACCAACACAGGGAATATTGCTTTCGAGAAATGCCATCAAGGCTTGGCTAAACTCGGGGACGAGTAGCTCATACCCGCCGAACTCATCGATGATTGCGAAGGGCTTTGTCATTGCCTCGGTGAGCAGCCGAACTGCATCCAAACGAAACACATCGTTATTTCTCTGTGCTTTACCACCGGAAAAGTTAAGAAAACTCAAAGCCGTGCACTGTCTGTTTAAGCAGGCGATGGAACAGGCAGGAAGCAGGTTGAAACCGATGAGAAGCCCATTTTTATCAAAAGCACGTTCGGTGACGAAACCGCCCGCGGATTTCGCTAACCCGCCCAGCGCACTTCGTATGAGTGTCGATTTTCCGCAGCCGATCGGCCCGGAAAGAAAAAGCCGTCTTTTCATTTTGCATTGCGCAAAGCGCGCTGCGCTATCATCTGTCCAGCGATAGAAATGGCAATCTCCGCCGGGGTTTCGGCCTTGATAGCAAGGCCGATAGGAGAGGTTATGCGGTCGGTATCCGTTTTAGTGAAGCCCATTTCATAGAGACTTTTGTAAACACTGGCTTTCTTGGCGGCGCTGCCGATAACACCGATATAATAGGCGGGCGTTTTAAGAATCTGCGCCTGAACGGTCAGATCATAAGCGTGTCCGCGGGTCATGATGCAGACGTAATCCTCCTCGCCGATGGTAACGAAATCGGCAATTCTTTCAAAGTCGATTAGCATGACCGATTCGGCCGACGGGATGACAGCGGGATCAGCAAATTCCGGACGGTCGTCCATGGCCACACAGCGAAAATCTACGTGCTGAAGCACCGGCACCAGCTGCTGGGCCACATGACCGCAGCCGAAAATATAAACTCTGCCGGAAGAGTAAATTTGTTCAACATAAAAGTCGCGGCCTTCGCACATCTGCCGCTGGGGATGCCGGGTGAGCATTTTACTAACCCAATCCGGTGCATCAATACCGAAAAATCCTTTCTTTTTGGAGTAGAGCCCCAGTCTGCCGCCATCGGATATTTCAGCGAGGAGCCAGAGATCATCGCCGTCTTTAAAACGGCGCTCCGCTTCCTCTGTGATTCGGAGTGTATCGGCGTCACCTGCGGGGATATAGCGAAAAAGCACATTAACTGCACCACCGCAGATCATACCCAGATTCTGCACGTCATCCTTGGTTAACGAAAAATCATGTTCCCCTGATTGCTTTTCTTTTAAAACGTCGGACGCAATGTGTTCAGAGCGCAACTCCACCGCGCCGCCGCCGATGGTTCCGCAGATACGCCCCTCTTTTCCGATGAGCATCCGCGCGCCTGCGCCCCTAGGCGTGGCACCTGAAGAAGCGATGACGGTGACGAGCACAAGGTCTTCTCCCAAGCGGAGTTTTTCGGCTATGGTTCTGCACATGTTTCTCATATAGCGACATCCTTTCCACATAGTTCATTTATTCTAGCGGCAGTCATAACGGCTACCTCATATCGCTTGTCATGCGCCTTTTGGGCTTCGGCATTGGTACATTTGCTAAAGCTTTCCTCAAAACGTTCACGAAGCGATACCCGTTTTGTCCCTCGGACAAGCTTATCCGCGATGAACACCACCGCGGCCTCGTCGATCCGCGAAACATCGTCCAGGTCGTGGTGCTGTCTGACGACCTCTGCAATTTTGGGATAGCCCAGAGCATGGAGCCAAGCCGCACCCGTAGCGGCATGGTTTTCTTCAAGGCGGGCGATGTCGTGAAGCATGGTGGCTGTAAAAACTAAATCTTCGTCCAGCCCTACGCCCGCATCGCTTAAGGACTGGGTGATGCGTGAAGATTCCTTTGCTACGGCCTCACAGTGGGCGGCAATATCGGGCAGCGCAGCGGCTAAGAGCAGCTTTTTACAGAAAGTGGCATCAGGAACAGGGCGGGGTAGAGTTCCGACGCCATGAGCAAAGAAATGATCGTCTTCATAACTTAACTCTGATATTGAGCCATAGGGAAGCTTTATACTGCGCGCTTTATCCAGTGGTAGCGCTAGGGCAGCACAAAGGAGCGTCTGCATCACCGAGGCGTGCGCTACAACGGCGATGTCGCCAGTCGTCTCTGACAGCGCGCGGCGGACAGCTGCCATAAAACGCTTCTGGCCGCTTTTACGGTCCTCTGCCCCGGGTGGTGAGACAGAAGGGTCTTTACCTCGCAGATCATAAAGCATAGGCCAATGCGCCTGTATCTCATCAAACGTGAGGCCGTCCCACTCGCCGGCATCCATCTCCTCAAGGCCGGGAAGTTCGGTAACCGCTTCGCCGATGAGCGCTGCTGTCTGGCGGCTACGAAGAAGCTTGCTGCAATATACGCCGGACAGCGCCGTATCCTTAAAGGCTACGCCAAGCAGTGTGGCCTGAAGTATGCCGAGGCTACCGAGCGGAAGGTCTGTTCTGCCCAAACACATGCGCGTCCCATTCGGAATATCTGGCATTCCATGGCGAATCAAATAAATTTTACGCATAAGTATTCTCCATAAAATGTATTCTTAATAATGTTTTTAAATTATAAGATGTCGGAAAAATACTTGTCGTACAGTACGCTAACGCTATCTCTGACCTCTTTCTCAAAAAGCTCATAAAGCCTCAGAAGCTGACAGCCGGCCGGGGTCAGCAAACTTTTTCCTCCGTGAGCTCCGCCTTGTTTGCGTACGACAAGGGAATAGCCCAGCTGGGCCTCCACTGAATTGATAATGTTCCATCCAGAGCTGTAAGAAAGCTGCATTTGCTGACATGCGGTACGTACCGATGAAGTCTCACTTACAAGCGTAAGGAGCATAGCGATCTTTTTATCAAAAAACGGTTTTTCCTTTGCTAGCGAAAGCTGAACTTCCGGTCTGATAAGCTGGCTGTTGTGGTATTCCAGCAGAGCCTTGTAGTCATCGGGTGTGTCGGCGTCATGAAGAATTCCGCAGTCGTTTACCTCGATGAATGTCAGCGGAACGCCGCAGCGTAAAATTGCGCCCTGCAGGCCATTTTCACCTTGATCCTCCAGTATTTTTCCAATAACGGAGGAGGACATGAGAATGGGGTGACCCTGTTGCCCTTCGCAGACAGGACAGGCCAAATGCGCACCAGACTCCAAAAGTTGTGTTATGGTGCTTGCAGTGAAAAGCGGGATATCCACCGGCGTGAAGAGTACCGACTTGCATTTGCTTCGCATATAGCCGAGCCCTATTTTTGCCGAATCGAACATCTGGGTAGTTTGGTAGTTTTCGTTGCGCAGAAAAATTACACCGTATTTTGCCAAATGGCGTTCTAATGCCTCTGCATTGTATCCGGTGACAACGACGATTTTGGTAACACCGGCTTGATGCAGTGTAGCGATGATCCGTTGAGCAATGGAAATAGAGCCTATATTGAGCATGGGTTTAAAATCACCCATGCGGGATGACATGCCTGCTGCGACGATAACGGCGCCGGTTTTCATAAAACATATCCCCCTTCGAATTTAAATTATTTATTTTGGCAGAGAAAGTGAATATTATAAAAAACGGATGCATAGCTCTTTTAGATCTATACTATTCTATAAAAAAACGATAGTGTTTTTGTTGGTTATGATCAATTGTTATAAATAACCTGAATTGTTATACCTTGCGACTTAGAATCAAAACTAATTTGCTTTTCTGAAGTATATACTTATAATGCTGCTATGTAAACAGGAATGGAAGAAAAACCCTGTAGAAAAATTCCATAAATACATTGTGCAAAAATAACATATTTTAGAAAAAATCAAGTAAAAAAAGTTGCTTGATGACGGTATAGCGCTTTGCTATAATGAATAAAAAGAAACAGAAAAAAGGGGTGCAAACGCCGTGGAGATTTATGTTTGGGGAACAGGATGCGCCGCCAGCGAGCTTATCGGGAAGGCAATTGCAGCAGAAAACGTGACGGCCTTCGTAGACACTTATGCTCCCCAGACGGGGATGGCGTTTTTTCTGAGTAGGCCGGTGATTACACCTGAAAAGCTAAAAGATCAGGACTATGACCTAGTGATTGTTGCCAGTAGGCATTCTCAAGAAATTATGAAACAGTGCCAGCGTCTGGGGCTGGATCTTTCTCGACTGTTTTTTCTTTACAACAACTATGTTGTGGAAGACCTTAACCAAAACTACGAACTCGTTAAAAGCGTGCTACCAAAGGGTTTTCTCCGCGAGGTTAAAAACCGGTACAGAGTCATTAGAACCGATGGGAGCGGTGACTTGACAAACGGTTGCGGTCAGATGGACGATTATATCCGTCTTAGGACGCTTGAGCTTGCAGCCGCGGAGATCGAACACCGCGGTGTTGCCGGTTCGGTGGCTGAACTGGGGGTTTTCAAAGGCGGATTCGCCAAATGCCTCAACAGGGTGTTTCCTGGCAGGACGCTTTATCTTTTCGATACCTTCACAGGGTTCGACAGTGGCGAAGCTAAGCGGGAAAAAAAGGCGGAAAACTGCAGCGAGGCATTTGTTGAAGCCCATAAAAATACTGGTGAAAAGCGGGTCTTGGACATGATGCCCTACCCTGAAAACGTAGTCGTGAAAAAGGGGTTGTTTCCGGCTTCGCTGAAGGGGCTGGAAGATACATATGTTTTTGTTTCCCTAGACGTCGATTTTGAAGATTCGATCTATAACGGACTTTGTTATTTTTACCCGCGCCTCTCTCCGGGAGGATATATTTTTTTACATGATTACAATTCGCCTCAGCTAAAGGGTGTCAGGGATGCCGTGAACCGATACGAATCTGAAAAAGGCATCCGACTGAGTGCGGTTCCCTTGTGTGATATTAACGGGACACTCGTCATAACCGTCTAAAAAATCACCCCCTGCCATCGGCAGGGGGTGATTTTTTAGACTCTGGCATGCGCATTCGCATATGTCAAGGCAATTATCCCAAAAGTTGTAGGTGAATTTTGGCGACTTACATTTCGGTACAATTTGACCGGGCTATCCAAAATCCGTTAAAATGGAATTATAAAGAAAAGTAGAAAAGAGCGCTATGCAGCTTTTATTGCATTTATTCAATTTCGCTGATGAGACATGCTAGGCGTTTTTATGTATGATTCCCGCAGGAATCTTCGTCGGGGCCAAGACCGGTAAGGTCTTTTAGGCGGTCGATGCCCCTGCCGGAGTAAAAGACAAGTTCAGCGGGAGATCCATCAAGTGTCTCACCCCTGAGTCTAAGGCAGTTGGCAGTTTCATAATATTCTATAGGCAGTTCCCGGCGGTATTTGATTCCGGTCTTTTCGTCGGTGACCTCGACGGTTACCATGGAAGCGGATATTTCATTTGTTTTAGAATCCATGTTGACACTCCTCAAATATATTTTGATGCGCCCATTATATCGTACTTTCCCTCGGATGGGAAGTCCTCTATTTTGTTATCCGGCGCGGATGCGCAAACAATAGATGTTCATGGTGAAAATTACAAAAATAGGAGGAGCAAGAATGGTTAAGAAAACCCTAATGATTAACGGTGTCGAGCGTATATTACTTGTTGAAGGGACTGAGACCCTTGCCTCTGTTCTGCGCGAGCGTCTGCTGCTCACCGGATGCAAGATCGGCTGTGGCGAAGGCCACTGCGGCGCCTGCAATGTCATTATTGACGGTGAGGTTCGGCAGTCCTGTATCGTGAAAATGAACAAACTTAGAGATAATGCCGAAATTACCACCATCGAAGGGATCGGAACTATCGACAACATGCACCCCCTGCAGGTTGCCTGGATGGCTCACGGCTGCGCGCAATGCGGCTTTTGCAGCCCCGGCTTTATTATGAGCGCGAAGGGCCTTCTTGATAATAACCTGAGCCCCACCCGCGAAGAGGTGCGCAATTGGTTTAACAAGAAGCGCAACCTCTGCCGCTGCACGGGCTATAAGCCCTTGGTTGATGCCGTTATGGATGCCGCCGCCGTAATGCGCGGTGAAATGACCAAAGAGGATCTGGTCTTTAAGCCTAATGGAGACAGCATCGTCGGCACCAAGTATATTCGACCTTCCGCAGCACAAAAAGTCACCGGGACATGGGATTTTGGCGCAGATGATGCACTGAAGATGCCAACGGACACCCTGCGTCTGGCGCTTGTGCAGGCAGAGGTATCTCACGCGAACATCAAAGGTATAGACTTCTCCGAAGCCGAGAAGATGCCCGGTGTTTTCAAGATCATCACCCACAAGGATGTTCCCGGCAAAAACCGCATCAACGGATTGGTCATGCTGCCACTTAACAACAAGTGTGATGGCTGGGATCGCCCCATTCTCTGCGACGAAAAGGTTTTCCAGTTCGGTGACGCCATCGCCATTGTTGCGGCCGACACCGAAGCCCACGCCAGGGCCGCTGCGGCAGCCGTCAAGGTCGATCTAGAGGTTCTGCCTGCTTACATGAGCGTACCTGAAGCGCTTGCAGAAGATGCCATCGAAATTCACCCCGGCGTTCCCAATGCTTATTATGAGACCAACTGCATCAAGGGGCCCGACTTTGATTTTGATAGCGCGCCAAACGTGGTGGAGATTGAGAGCTACTGTTCGCGCCAACCGCACCTGCATCTGGAGCCCGACTGCGGTTATGCTTACATCGACGAAGACGGCATGCTGACAGTCCATTCCAAGTCCATCGGCATCCATCTGCACATGCCTATGATTGCGGATGGCATTGGGGTACCCATGGAAAAACTGCGCATTGTTCAGAACCATGCCGGCGGTACCTTTGGATACAAGTTCTCGCCTACCAACGAGGCCATTTTAGGCGTTGCAGCTATGGTCTGTCAGAAACCGGTTTCTCTGGTATTTAACCAGTTCCAGAACATTACATACACCGGTAAGCGTTCGCCTGGCTTTATGAACATTAAGCTGGCGGCGGACGAAAAGGGCAAGTTGCTGGGCTTGTGGGGCAACAACTATATTGACCACGGCCCGTATTCTGAGTTTGGCGACCTGCTGACGCACCGTCTCTCTCAGTTTGTCGGTGCCGGCTACCATATTCCCACCATCCGCAATAAGTCTACCACAGTATTCACTAACCATGCATGGGGCTCTGCCTTCCGCGCCTATGGCTCGCCGCAATCTTTTATGGGTTCCGAGATTGCCATCGACGTACTGGCTGAGAAAATGGGCATGGATCCTTTCGATATCCGTGAGCTCAACTGCTACAAGGAATCTGAACAGTCCACCATCCCCACCGGCTATAAGCCCGATGTTTACTGCCTCGAAGAGATGTACAAGAAGGCCCGCCCGCTGTATGAAGCCGGCAAAAAGCGCGTCGCCGAGAAGAACGCGGCGTCCGACGGCAGATATCAATATGGCATCGGCGTCGCCTCCGGCATCTACGGCTGCGGTCTTGACGGTGTGGACGGTTCCGAAGCATGGGCTGAATTGAATGCCGACGGCACGGTGACCATGTACACCTCCTGGGAGGATCACGGTCAGGGTGCTGACATGGGTACGCTTGTAAGTGCGCATGAAACCCTGCGTCAGGCTGGCATCAAGCCAGAAGACATCAAGCTTGTCATGAACGACACAAAGCATACACCCAACTCCGGTCCCGCTGGCGGTTCTCGCTCTCAGGTCATGAGTGGCAACGCCTGCCGCCTGGCTGCGGAGAGTCTATTGGCTGCCATGAAGAAAGACGATGGCACCTACCGCACCTATGAAGAGATGAAGGCAGAGGGTATCGAGACCAAGGTCAAGGGCAATTGGGTCGCCACATACTGTGCAGCGCATCCTGTTGATCAGGCGACTTCTCAGGGCGAACCGTTCTCCGTGTACATGTACACGCTGTTTCTGCCTGAAGTTCGTGTCGACACCCAGACCGGCAAGGTCAAGGTGGAGAAGTTTACCGTTGTTGCCGACGTGGGCACCATTATGAATAAGCTGTTGGTCGACGGAAACTTCTACGGTGGGCTTGCACAGGGTATCGGCCTTGCGCTTACCGAGGATTTTGAGGATCTCACTAAGCACACCAATCTCTTGCGGTGCGGTATCCCGTATCCCAACGATATCCCCGACGATATCGAGCTACACTATATTGAAACTTATCGCCCAGAAGGCCCCTACGGTGCAGCTGGCTGCGGCGAAGCACCACTGGATGCGCCGCACCCGGCCATCCTGAACGCAATCTATAATGCTACCGGCGCTCGGATTACCCGCGTCCCGGCTAAGCCCGAAGTTGTTCTTGAGGCGTTGAAAAAACTGTAAAAATTTTCTTGGCAATATAAATGCATATGCTATAATAAAGAGGCGGGGAAATCCGCCTCTTTATCCAAATACTGATTGATAATCGCTGTGTTTTACCGGAGGATTGTTATGGCTATGGAAGAACGCTCCACAAGAATCTACAGGCAACAACAGATGCTGTCCAAGGAGGCCCTCACAGAGATTGAGAACCTCTGTATACACGAACAGCCCGCCTACTGTGTGGCTGCGTGCCCCTTTAAGCTGGATGCCAAGCAGATGGTGCGCGCCGTTGCCGGCGGCGATTTTGCAAAGGCACTGGCGCTTTATGAGAAGATTACACCTTTTGTCCATATTCTGTCCGCAGGCTGTGAGGCACCCTGTGAACAGAAATGTAAATTGTGTGAGGCTGGAGAGGGTATCGCGATCCATGAGTTGGAGCGTGCGGTAGCAAGATTCGGTAAATCTCCAAAAAACAAAGGGCTTTTGCGTTTTAAAAAGAGAAAAAGTGTTGCAATATTTGGTTCCTCACTGTTCTCACTCTTTCTTGCCGGAGAACTGGCAAAAAAAGCGTATCCGCTCACCATCTATTGCGATGAACCTGACGCCGCAGCGTTTGTAGCTGCTGGGGCGAGTTTTCTTGACAGCGATGGGCTAAATGCGGAAGTTGAAACCCTACAGTCGATGGATATTACTTTCAGGTTTGGCACCAAGCTAACCGCCCAGTTGTTCGAGCAGAAAAAGACAGCATACGATATTGTTGGCGCATCACCGAGACTACTTAGTGGTTTTTGGCCCGGCTTTGAAGTTGATGAAGCGACGATGCTCTGCAAAGAGGTACAGGTCATTTCGACACCTGTCGGAGCACAGGGCGTCCTCGCTTCGCTATTTGGCGCGAAGAAAGCCGCACTGACGGTGGACCGGCTGGCACAGAATCTTGATCCACGAAGCAGTCGCGGAGACGAGGGCGCTTCGGAAACGGCACTCATAACTAATATGGACAGTGTGGCGGGTTCCTGCCGCATTCACTGCGAGAAGGAAGGATACACAAAAGAGGATGCAATTACGGAAGCAAAGCGTTGCATCCAGTGCAGCTGCACGGAGTGCGTCAAGGGCTGTGTCTATTTACAACACTATAAAAAATATCCCAAGGTACTCACGCGAGAGATTTATAACAACGTCAGCATCATCATGGGCGATCATATGATGAATAAACCGATAAATTCCTGTGCGCTCTGCGGACAGTGTGCCGTCGTCTGTCCCAACGGGTATGACATGGCAGATATATGCCTCATGGCAAGACGCAACATGGTGACCACGGACAAAATGCCGCTGGCTCCCCATGAGTTTGCGCTGCTCGACCAGATGTTTTCAAATGAAGAAGCTTTCCTCTGCAAACCCCAGCCGGGTTTTGCAAAGAGCAAATATGTTTTTTTTCCAGGCTGTCAGGCAGCGGCGATCGCGCCGGATACCGTGAGGGCGGTCTATCTTGACCTCTCCTCTCGGCTCGAGGGTGGTGTAGCGCTTCTTTTGGGGTGCTGTGGCGCGATTTCCGAGTGGGCTGGGCGGTATCAGATGTACGACGAGGCGGTGGCGTTTATCGACGCAAGGTTAAAGGAGCTTGGAAATCCCGCCGTGATTGCCGGCTGTCCCACCTGCAAAAAGATGCTTTCACAACACTACGATGGAGAGATTGTCGGCATCTGGGATGTGTTGGAGGAAATCGGCCTGCCAAAAGGTGCACAGAAAATTTCTCGCCCCGTTGCCATGCACGATTCCTGCGGTGCGCGGGGGGACGCCCACACCCAGCAGACAATTCGGAAACTCGCCGGAAAATTGGGTTGTGAGCTTGTGGAGACGGAATTTTCCGGCGATACCTCGCCCTGTTGCGGATACGGTGGGTTGGTGATGTATGCCAACCGCGAGGTGGCCCATGAGATGGCGCAGATGTGCGTTAACCGTACCGACGCGCCATATATCACCTACTGCATGGCCTGCCGAGACAGGTTTGCCCGAGAGGGAAGGGAATCTCGGCATATTCTGGAACTCATATATGGAACCAATGCCGGTGAGCCGCCAGATATCAGCGAAAAGCGTTATAACAGGCTGATGCTGAAAAACGGGCTGCTGCACGAGATATGGGGGGAGGAAATTTTAGAAATGACATGCGAGTTTCCAATAACATTTATGCCCGAAGCGCTAAAGTTGATGGACGATCGAATGATTCTAAAGGAGGATGTAATTAAAGTCATGGAATCCTTTAGAGAAACCGAGGAAGCCATTTTTGATTCCGAGTCCGGGCTAATGATCACCCGTAAGCGCATTGGCAACGTAACGTTCTGGGTGAAGTATGAAGAGCAGGACGGCGGCTATCTCATCCATAGCGCATATAGCCACAGAATGAAGATTGATTCTAGCCAGTGATAAGGAGGAAGGTGTCATGGCGGATAAGAATTATTATACGATTGACCCTTTGGGAAAGCTTCGGTGCATGAAATGCAACGTGCCCCTCGTTAAGGGTAAGGCGAGATTTATGTATCTGGACAACGGCTTTCCCGTCGAGCTGCCGGTCTGTCCTTCCTGCGGGTTTGTCTATGTACCCGAAGAACTGGCGCTTGGCAAGGTGCTTGCCGTGGAAAAGGCATTGGAGGACAAGTAGAAATGACGAGGCATCCAGGAGGCGAAGCACACACCACCCGTATGCTGGCGCTGGCGGGCGTTAAACCACCCTGTCGTATTCTAGATCTGGGCGCTGGGGATGGGGAGACCGTACGACAGCTTCGGTGCTTGGGTTTTGATGCTTGGGGAATTGACCTTGCCCCGGGCCACGATGTTGAACACGGCGATATCCTCAACGCCTCGTTTTCGGATGAAGAGTTCGATGCGCTGATCACTCAGTGTACGTTCTATGTGACGGGTGACCCGCAAAAAGCATTCCGCGAGAGTCAAAGGTTGCTCCGCCCGGGTGGAAGATTATTGTTCTCGGACGTCAGTTTCGGTGGGCAGGTAACTCTTCGAGCAGCGGCAGAAAGCGCGGGGCTTACAGTTCTGATAATGGAGGACCTGACCAAAATCTGGCGGGAATACTATATCGAAAGCATCTGGAACGGCACGGCGTACGCTATGCCATGCGGGTGTGCAAAAGGCAAGTGTACCTACTGGCTAATGATCTGTGAAAGGGATGTTAAGGATGGATCTGTTCGATAAAATACTTGAGCTTTCACAGCAAGGTTTTTACTGTGCGCAGATTCTTGCAATTCTGGCGCTCGAAGCGGATGGCAAAGAAAACCCCGATCTAATCAGAGCAATGAGTGGCTTGAATGGCGGCATCGGCTTTTCGGGGAAAACTTGTGGCGCGTTGACGGGCGGTGCCTGTGTGCTGTCTTATTTCACTGGCAAAGGTGAGGCGGATGAGCTGGAGGCTCCGGAGAGCAGGGCGATGATACAGGAATACATCAACTGGTTTGAGACCGAATTCGGCGAGGAACACGGCGGTACCGGCTGCGACGAGATATTGGAATGCAACCCTGCGAACCGCCTGGAACGCTGCCCTGGAATCGTCGGTGCGGCTTTTGAAAAGGTGGTGGAGCTGCTTTCGGAAAAAGGAGTGGTCTGATGGATTCGCCGCGTATCTACCTGAATAACGCCGCCACTAGCTGGCCGAAGCCGGACAGCGTGGCGCAAGCTGTGGCGAAGGCAGTTACATCCCAGCCCGGCTCCGCCAACAGGGGTGGTATACAAAAGCGTGACGTATTTGATGAGGCACGTCGTGCTCTGGCGAAAAAACTGGGCATTTCAAACCATCATGGTATTGCTTTGGGATATAACGCCACTTGGGGACTGAATCTGGCGATACTCGGGTTTCCCTTTAAAAAAGGCGATGTTGTGCTTACAACGAAAGCGGAGCACAACAGTGTCTTGCGCCCTTTATATAAGATTGAGCATGAAGGCAGGGCAAAGGTCGTCTATCTGGATACCGACGCCTTTGGTCGTGTGTCTGAAAAAGCCTGGCGGGAAGCGGTGAACAAATATCGTCCCGCGCTCTGTATTTTTAATCAGGCATCCAACGTGACTGGTGCGGTGGTGGATTCTGGAGCGTTAACCGATATTGCAAAAGCTACCGGGGCGGTAGTTCTCATGGACGCGTCCCAGACTTTGGGTTGGACCGATGTCCGGGCTGAGGACTGGGGAACGGATATGGTCGCCTTCACCGGACACAAATATTTGCTTGGCCCTCAGGGTGTCGGTGGGCTTTATGTCCGTCCGGGCGTTGTCCTTGAACCGCTTCTTGTAGGAGGTACAGGCATAAAAAGCGACATGGACACCATGCCGGAGGAGATGCCGTTACATCTGGAGGCGGGAACCGGGAACGAGCCGTCCGTATGTGGCCTAGTAGCGGCGCTTTCATGGGCGGAAGCAAATCCACTTCCAAAACCGAATTGCGAAGCACGGATGCAGCGGCTGAAGGAGGGGATTCAGAGGGCGGGCGCCGTGGTGATCAACCCAAAGGGAGCCTGTACGCCGGTCGTCAGCTTTAATGTTCCCGGGCATAGCGCTGCGGATGTGGGCGATATTCTTACGGAAAGCTATGACATCATTTGCCGCAGTGGGCTTCACTGTGCACCGAGGATTTTTGAGAATTTGGGCTGCAAAAGCACGGTGCGGCTGAGCCTATCTCGCTTTACCACTGATGAAGAAGTAGACGCCGTAATCTCTGCGGTGCGAGATATCAGAGGGATGATATGATTTTTGATAGCTCTAAAACCGAAGATTGTTTTTCGGATTCACAAACATATGAATACCGTTTACCGGTGACGGCACAAACGTTTGTCACGCTTCTCGCCGGATGGAACGTGACGGAAAACCACCGATATCGCAGACCGATGTTCTCGGCAGACAAAAACGGTGTGAACATCAAAGGTGTTTTATCCGGTAATGTTATCAAGGTAAGCTTTCCATATTGCGAATGGGAGGCGGAGAAGGCTGATTTTGAAGGGTGGCTCGGTGGTTTAAAGGAGGAGTAATGGCAAAAGCAATAACAAAAACCCAAAGCGTCTGCCCGGTGTGCCTGAAAGTGATTCCGGCGGAAAAAGTTGAGGGTGACGACGGGAACATCTATCTTAAAAAGACCTGCCCGGAACACGGCGTTTTTAGTGCGCTTATCTGGGAAGGTGGCATTACCGACTACCTGATGTGGGACACCCCCGAAAAAAAACAGGATACGCCGGTATATGCCACCCCTGTCAAGGACGGTTGCCCGTATGACTGCGGTCTCTGTGCGGACCATAAAAGCGCCGGTTGTTGCGTTTTGCTGGAGCTAACGAACCGTTGCAATCTCCACTGTCCGGTGTGTTTTGCCTCGGCGGGAGAGCGGGAAGCTTTTGATCTTTCTATGGCGGAAATCGCCGACCTCTACGATATGCTCATGAAACGAGGTGGCCCTTTTAACATTCAGCTTTCTGGCGGAGAACCCACCATGCGGGACGATCTGCCGGAAATCATTGCGCTCGGAATTACAAAGGGATTTTCTTATTTTCAACTCAATACCAACGGACTGCGTCTAGCATCCGAAGAAGGTTATGCGAAAAAACTTAAAGAAGCCGGACTCTCCTGCGTTTTTTTGCAGTTTGATGGCATGGACGATATGGTCTACGCGGCGCTACGGGGGCAGCCGTTGCTCGAAATAAAGAAAAAAGCAATCGAATGCTGCGTCGTCGCTGGCCTTGGCGTGGTACTCGTGCCAGTTATTGCCCCAGGCATAAACGAGGATCAGGTGGGCGAAATCCTTCGGTTTGCCACGGCGGGAATGCCGGGCATCCGCGGTGTACATTTTCAACCGGTCAGCTATTTTGGGCGCTGCGGGATAAAACCGCCTAAAATGCGGATTACCATCCCCAAAATGCTCCAACTAATATCGGAGCAGACGAGCGGGGAGATGAAGGTCTCTGACTTTAGCGGCGGTGGAGCCGAAAGCCCGTACTGCTCTTTTCATGCGAGCTATATGCGTCGCGCCGACGGGACGTTTAAAGCGCTGTCGCGCCCCAAAAGCGCCAGCTGCTGTAATTCCTCGGCAGACACGAGAAATTTTGTTGCTCGGCAGTGGGGCGGTGAAGTCTGTCCCGTTCCGTGTGACGACAATGATTTTTCAGAAACCTCATCGCTGAGCACGTTTCTGAAAAAGGCCAGGGAAAACACTTTTTCGGTATCTGGGATGCTGTTTCAGGACGCTTGGACGCTGGATCTCGACCGCCTCCGCCGCTGCAAAATCAGCGAGGCGGATCGAGAAAAAGGTATGGTGCCCTTTTGCGCCTATAACCTGACGGATATCAATGGGGAAGGGCTATACAGGAAATGAAGCGATCATATCTGGATATTTGGGTAAAAGAAATAGAGAACCTGACCAAGCTAGAGCGTGAGGATATCGAGAAGTTGCAGCTTGATCGTCTGAACACCCTATTGGAAAAGGAAAAAAGGCGGGGCGGATTTTATGGTCGCTTACCATCGTCCCTTACGAGCCTTGCCGACTTGGCAGCCCTGCCCTTTACGTCGGCATCCGATCTGATGGCCTATGGCGGTAGTATGATGCTGGTGTCCCAGTCGGATGTTCAAAGGGTTTTGACTAGCACCACCAGTGGCACAACCGGCGAGGCGAAGCGTGTTTTTTATACGCCGAAGGATTGTAAAAACACCATCTCATTTTTTGCCGCGGGGCTTTCAGAGATGGTGTCTCATGGTTCTCGCACGATGATTTGCATGCCGTTTTCTGGGCCCTTTGGTCTAGGGGAACTGATTTGCGCCGCAATAGAATCTCTGGGTGCGACGCCGATTCAAGCCGGGGTGAGCCGAACCTACGGCGAGCTTTGCGGTATTCTCCGAGAGGAGAAGCCGGACACCTATGTGGGCATGCCGGCGCATCTTCTGGCTATGCTAAAATACTGTGGGAAAGGGTCTCTTCAAAGGGCGCTTGTCAGTGGTGATGCCTGCGTCACGCCGGTGCTGGACGCCCTTGAAAAAAGGCTTGGAACAAAGCTCTTTCCTCACTACGGTTCCCGCGAGATGGGGCTGGGCGGGGCTGTGACCTGTCCAGCTCACGAGGGGATGCACCTGAGGGAAAACCACGTGATTGCCGAAATCGTAGACGGAAACGGAAATGTCCTGCCGGACGGCGAATATGGCGAGCTGGTGATTACCACCATCGGCATGGAGGCTATGCCCCTTATTCGTTACCGCACCGGGGACTATACCAGAAAACTGAAAGTACCCTGCCTCTGCAAAAGCTGGTTAACACGCATCGACAGTATCGAGCGCAAGGGCGCCAGCTCCGATATTCTGGCACTGGACAAGGCCTTGCTGGGCTTGGATAATGTGGTGGATTTCAAAGCCGTGCAAAAAGACGACACCGTCGTGATTGAAGCACTAACGCTATGGAAAACACAGGGCAGATGCCTTGAGGAAGCGGTGCGTAGTGCGTTACCGGGGATTAAAGTGCGCGCCACCGAGAGGCTATGTGAAAAGTCCGACGTGCCGCTTTACGCGGGCAAGAGGAAAATCATCGAGGCGTAACCCACTGTGTATATCTAAGCTTTTTTAGCAAAACGCAGAATCCGTATATCAAGTAGCACAAATCTATATATCGATAATAATCCGATAGGGTTGATGGTTGAACGCCAAATCAGTTTTTTTAGAGAATAAAAAATAAAAGCTTATTGAACCAAATAAAAACAACTCGGCTGTGATTGCTATAATCGCACCCGAGTTGTTTGTTTTAAAACCTAAAGCATCTTATATTCTTGTAAAAGTCGTCCAACCATACTCAACTGATCCGAAACTCGTGTTTCCATGGGATATCCTCGAAAAGTCTCGACCGTTATCGTTGGAATAACAAGCTCTTTAGAAACCGTTTTATTAATACTACCGTTAGGAGCAGGCGTAAAATAGTTAAATGCCTCACTACACAATGTTCCGTGCTGGGTTTCCAAAATAATTTGCATTAGCAAATCTGATTTTTCACCCAAATCAGTAAAAATCAAAGAACTCCCAAGAAAATCACGCGTCTCCTTTTCTGGACGGGCTTCATGAAGATCCAGAACAAATTCTGGATCAATCCTTTTGATATCTTCAAAAATGGAATTTGCCATCATTTGTGCCAAGTTTCCCTGTACGTTTCCGGGGAAGTTTCTGTTTAAGTCAAGAAAGCCTGCAACATAACGCGAAAGTGGATTTGCAGTTGCACCTTGTCGGTTTGCAGGCGCAAGAATATAGAGTGTGCCAGCCTTGATGCTCGCTTTTTTTAAAAGCTCTCCCGCTCTCCAAGCAGCCTCTTCATCGCCATGAACACCGGCGACAATGTAAATTGAAGCGCCATTTTGCTTTGAACTGATCACCGTGACCTCGTTTTCAAAATCGGTTTCCGCACCGATCAAATAGGAGGTGTGCGCAACCTCATACACATTGGAAAAGCAATCCGCAAAATCCTCAGGAAAAGCGTTCTCGAAATCAATGTTATATTGGGGGTCTATACCGCTAAAATCTGTTGCTGAAACTGTTGATGAAGGTATAAGCTCAACGACTGAAGCGCTTGAAGAAGTTAGATAGCCCGTGGAATTACTGCACGCAATAAGAAGCGACATTCCTAATGGTGCAACGATAGTTTTCCAACTCATTGTAATTCCTCTTTCTTAAAATTTTCAAGAACATCATAGCATAATCGCATAAATAATTATAAAAAAATCTTATGTTTTGTTAAATTGTATAAAACATCACCGTTTTTTTATACATTGTGATCACTGAGAAATAAGAGAAAAAATAGAATATAGACATTTCGTATGTTAAAGTTTAATTAACAAACCGTGTTGTGTAAGAAAACGCAAGCACAAAAATATCGCAAAAGGAGAATTTACAATGAAAAAAAGAGCCTTATCGCTTTTTCTGGCTGTTACAGTAATGGTTTTATCCACAGCATGCCAGAGTGCTCCTACTTCTTCGCAGGCGCCGGTCTCATCTTCTCAAGCTGCAAGCAGTGAAACATCAACACCGCAAGCAGAAACTGATACCTGGAAACCTTACGATGAAAATGGTCAGATCAAGCGCGACGACCGTGACGGCAACGGCGAAAACGGTGTTGTTTCAACTGGAAAATATGAAGCATCTGTAATTGGTGCTGAAGTCATTAAAAATGGCGGAAATGCCATCGACGCTGCTGTTGCAGTAGGATTTGCTCTTGGTGTTTGTGAGCCACAGTCATCTGGTATTGGCGGTGGTGGCTTTATGCTCATTCACAGTGCTAAGACCAATGAAAATGTGTTTATTGACTTCCGTGAAATTGCCCCTGCCGCTGCAAAGCCAGGCATGTGGGAAGTTGATGAAAAGGGCGAGCTTGTTGATGATTCCAAGTGGTTGGGTGGCCCTTCCGTAGGTGTTCCCGGTGAAGTTAAGGGTTTACTCTATGCATTAGAGAATTATGGAACGATGACTCGCGAACAGGTTATGCAGCCTTCCATTGACATGGCACAAAACGGTTTCGAAGTTTCTGCTGTTCTCAATAGAGACTCGATGGAGGAGTTTGAAGTTCTCACCAGATTTAAGGCGTGCGGAGATATCTATTTGAAAGATGGTTTCCCGTATCCTATTGGTTCCACCATTCAGAATCCGGAATTGGCAAAAACCCTTACCATGATTCGCGACAACGGCGACAAGGCCTTCTATGAAGGTGAAGTTGCAGAAGCAATGGTGAAAGCGGTTCAAGAAGCTGGGGGTATTCTTACACTTGAGGACCTGAAAAACTATGAGGTTAAACTCAGAACGCCTGTTAGCGGAACATACCGTGGGTATGAAGTTCTTTCTTCTCCTCCTCCTTCTTCAGGTGGTTCCACAATTATCGAAACCTTAAACATTCTTGAGAACTTTGATCTTAAGAATATGGAGCATAACTCTGCTGAACACTTACATGTTCTCACAGAAGCAATGAAAATGGCTTATAAAGACAGAGGATTCTTTGCAGCTGACACCGACTTCCGTGATGTCCCGCTCAATGGATTAACCTCAAAGGCATATGCTGCTGACCTTGCAGCAAAGATCGACATGGACAAGGCGCAGCTGTTTGAGCATGGTGATGCTTGGAGCTATGAATCTCCACAAACAACACACTACTCCATCATGGACAAAGAAGGCAACATCGTTGCTGTTACAAAAACCATCAACTACGTATTCGGTTCTGGCGTTGTTCCTGAAGGCTATGGCTTCATTATGAATGACGAAATGGATGACTTCGATGCTGAAGTTGGTACAGCCAATGAAGTTGAACCGGGCAAAAAGCCGATGAGCTCAATGTCGCCAACCATCATTTTAAAGGATGGCAAGCCAATTATGACCATTGGTGCACCTGGTTCCCAGCGTATTATCTCTGGTGTCCTTCAGGTTGTCTCCAACGTCATCGATTTTGATATGGACATTGCAGATGCAATCTATGCCCCAAGAATTCATGCTGGTTCTGACTGGACAACCAGCGATGAAACCATCATGTTTGAAACACGAATCGCTGCTGAAGTCAAAGAGAAGCTTGAAGCGCTCGGCCACCCTGTTTTAGAAACTGGAGACTGGATGGATTATCCTTGCGTACAAGCAGTTGTCATGCTTGAGGATGGTACTTTACGTGGCTGCGGAGACCCCCGTCGTGACGGTAAGGCAGTCGGATTCTAAACGTAAATAAAGATTTTAATTGTGAAGGAGTGCATCCGAAATTCGCATTGCGCTCCTTCACAAAAAAATGCAATCGGAATATTCTTGTTTCCGAATATACACAACTTGGAGGAATTATTATGAAGAAAAAATTATTAGCTGTTGTTTTAGCTATGGCATTTGCGGCATCTTTGGCGGCTTGCGGAGGTTCCGATAGCCCCAGTGCATCAGCGGCATCTTCTTCTGCATCAGCTGCACAAGAAATTAAAATTGAAGGCCTTAAAGAGGCGTTTGCAGAGCAACCAATTTTATTAACATCTGTTGGCCAGAGTGCTGATGTTGAGATGGTTAAGGTTATGATCGAGAAAAGCGAGTTAACCTACACGATGAGCACATTGGCAACTCCAGATGATTTGGGCGAAAACAAAACACTTCTGCTTGCAATCGGCGGCTCTTCAAAAGGTCTTGGCGCAGCAGGCATCGACGCAAACCAAGAGATTGAGCGTGTCAAAAGCCTTATTACAGCAGCAGATGAAAAAGGTATGAGCATTATTGCTGTACATATTGGCGGCGAAGCACGCAGAGGCGATCTTTCCGATAAGTTCATTGCCCCTTCTTTTGAAAAGGCAGACTATGCAGTAGTTGTTAAGGATGGCGACAAGGATCAAATGATGTCCAAACTGGCTTCTGATGCAGGCATTCCCATGGAAATTGTGGCTTCAATGGGCGAAGTGGTTACTCCGTTAAAGGCCGCATTCAAATAAACCATTCTTTCCACAATAAAAAATGAATTATCGGAGGAAACACAATGAGTATTGAGCTTATTATTTTCCTCACAATGGTTGCAACATTTATCGGAGGATGCTTCCTTTTGAAGTTACCTGTCAGTATTTCTATGGTAGCTTCTGCTGTTGCCGGCGCACTTGTTGCAGGTGAAGGCCTGCCACTACGTCACCTTGTTGAGGGTATGTTCTCATACGTCGATACGATTCTGGTCATTACCTGCGCAATGATATTTATGAGGGTAGTTCAAGATTCCGGTGCGCTTGACGCATTGGCTTCTTTGATAATCGAAAAGTTTCACAAAACACCTGCACTTTTGCTGTGCCTAATCATGTTGGTCATCATGTTCCCTGGAATGATTACGGGATCATCCACTGCATCGGTACTTTCAGCCGGCTCCATCATGGCGCCCGTCTTAATGCTGATGGGCATTCCGATGTTAGAAACTGCCTGCATTCTTGCCATGGGCGGCGTTCTGGGAATGATTGCACCGCCCGTTAACATTCCCGCTATGATTATCGGCGGTGGAATCGACATTCCTTATGTGGGTTTTGAGCTTCCCTTGGCTTTGCTCACTTTCCCACTTGCCATCTTCAGTGTTCTTTTTTTCGGTTATAAATACGTTAAAGCACTTGATTATCAAGCCATTAAATCAAAACTCAACAACGGCTCCAGAAAAGAGTTTGGCTTTAAGGTTTATATCCCGCTGTTCGTTGCCATTATCCTCATGGTGGTCAACAAAACCATTCCAGCGGTTCCTGACCTTGGAATGCCGTTAGTATTTCTTATTGCTGCAGGCGTTGGCATGTTTACAGGATATAAGATCAACATCGTCAATGTTTGCAAAGAGTCCATCAAAAGCGTTCTTCCTGTTCTGGGAATTCTTATGGGCGTGGGAATGTTCATTCAGATTATGACGCTGACAGGCGTCAGAGGCTTTATCGTAACAAGCTGCCTGAGTCTGCCGAATCTCCTTCTTTATATTGCGATGGCAATTTCCATTCCTTTGTTTGGTTCAGTTTCTTCCTACGGAGCAGCTTCAGTGTTAGGTGTTCCTTTCCTACTTGCATTTATGAGCAAAAACCAAATCGTAACTGCAGCTGCAATCTCTCTCATTGCTTCGTTAGGTGACATGATGCCACCGACTGCTCTTGCAGGAATTTTTGCAGCACAGGTCGTAGGTTTGGAGAAATATACCCCTGTTCTAAAAAAGTGTGTCGTCCCCGCGCTTCTGATTATTGCATGGGCAATATTCTTCATTGTGTTCGCAAACAAGCTCGCACCCTTCATTGTTTTGAAGTAGAAAGGAGTTACTTGCTATGATTACCTTAATTTATAGAGGAATTGTTGGCCTCGTTTTGGTTTTCACCGTTTGGAACCTCTTTTCTGAGAAAAAAATCGTTGATCAGGCTAATGCCGCTCTGGTGGTAATCCCCATGATTCTTCGGTTGCTCATGATAAAGTAAGGAGGCCGACGATGAAAAAGAATCATATAACAGGTGCGGTTTGCCTTGTTCTTGCCTTGGCAATCGCAGCTTACACTGGACTGAATTTTATGGAAATTCGAAAAGTCAGTGAAATACGCCCCTCTGCAAGCTTGACCCAAACACAAATGCTTTCAGAGTATTTCGATGGCATTAAAGGAACCAACGGTGATACCGAAATTTATGTCTTTGAGGGTGAAAAACCTGGTGGAAAGATGCTAATTCTTGGTGGAACCCACTGCAACGAGCCATCTGGATACCTCGCTGCAATCACATTTATAGAAAATGCAAAAGTGGATGCCGGAACTGTATATGTCATTCCATATACCAACCGCAGCTCACTAACGCACAACGACCCTCAAGAGGCTTCACCGCAATATTTGCACATTCCTACCTCCAATGGTGTTCGTGAATTCCGTTATGGATCTCGTGCCAGCAACCCGATTGACCAATGGCCTGACCCAGATGTTTATGTTCATGCAGCTTCAGGGCAAAGACTCTCGGGTTCTGAAACCAGAAACATTAATCGTGCTTATCCAGGAAAGCCAAACGGAACGCTCACTGAGAAAGTCGCATTTGCAATTGCGGAGATGATCAGAAAAGAAAATATTAACCTCACTTTTGACTTACATGAAGCTTCACCGGAATATCCCGTTATTAATGCTACCGTTTCTCACGAAAAAGGCATGAATGTTGCATCTATTGGTGTTATGGAGCTTCAAATGCAGGGAATTGCCATGGCTCTTGAGCCATCTCCAGTGAATTTGCATGGCTTGACCCATCGTGAGCTGGGTGACTATACCGATACTATTCCATTGCTTATGGAAACTGCAAACGCTTCACAAGGACGTTTGCGTGGTGCAACAAATGAAGAAATGGCATTAACTGGTAAAGATAAGGCGTATGTGAAGAGCGAGGCTCTGGGAATGCTTTATGTGCCTTACGATGAAACCGGACATCCGATTGAAGAGCGTGTTGGAAGACATCTTCAGGGAATTTTAGAATATGCTAAATCATATTCTGAAATTTATGCGGATACCCCTATTTCTTATTCTAGCGTACCAGGTTATGAAGAGCTGTTCACTCAAGCGCAGCCAACAGAGCTTGGCGGCCCTCAGCTCGGAAAATACTTAAATTAATCTTACTCATTGATATTTCCCTCTCTTCTTA
This sequence comes from Oscillospiraceae bacterium MB24-C1, assembly GCA_030913685.1. Taxonomy (NCBI): domain Bacteria; kingdom Bacillati; phylum Bacillota; class Clostridia; order Eubacteriales; family Oscillospiraceae; species Oscillospiraceae bacterium MB24-C1. Next base: position 196,399 of record CP133187.1, read on the forward strand.
AAATGCCTTCGGAAACAGCCGTTCCGAAGGCATTTGCTTTTTCTAAATTTAATAGATTTTAAATAATTGCTTTGGTCTTCCAATTTTTCCATAAATATTTTTTGATTCCACAACATTTTCTGAAATTAAATGTTGCAGGTAACGGTAAGTGGTTTGATATGCTAATCCCGTATTCTTGGCAATTTCACCAGCTGTTTGATAATCTGAACATCTGTTAAGGTAATTTACAATTAAAGAACGTGTGGTTGCCCCAATACCTTTCACAGTTGTTTCTTCATGGGAAGGTCTAAGTCGCATTAATTTGATATGTAATTTAATGCGAGAAATAATATCGGGCGCTTTGATTGGTTTCAAAGCAAAATCACTGGCTCCCGCTGCTAAAAATTGATCAGCAATTTGCTGGTCTTCATCAATTGTGAAGACGATAATAGGGACATTAAAATCTATCTCACGCAGTAACTTTACACCTTGAATTCCGTTTATTTCAGGCATATGGTAATCGATCAGAACAATGTCAGGTCGATGTTGCTTGAATAAGCGTAATCCCTCATTAACATCCGGCGCCAAAAAAGACTCCCATTTTTGAAATTCGAACACACTGTTTAATGCGTATCTGATTTGCCCGTCATCATCGATACAAAGGATTTTAATATTCTCATGATACATTAGACAATTCTCCTTTTGGTAAAATAAGCACTACCTTGGTTCCTGTGTTTACAGCGCTTTGGATAGAAACTGTTCCTCCGGAGTTGGTGATTACCTGTTTGACAAAGGCGAGACCTAAACCGTGAGAATCGCGAGTCGAATATCCGTTATTCCATGCGGAATCAATTTCCTTTTTGGTCATTCCCTTTCCGTTATCTGAGACAGAAATCTTGACGAACTGCTGTTGGTCTATTTGATGATCGTCAAGCGCAACCACAATCTTTCCTTTTTCGGAGTCAACGGCATAAAACGAGTTTTCAATCAGGTTTACCAAGGCACGAACAATTCTTATTTTATTGACATGCAACAGCTGCTCTGGAATATTGTTTTTTACTTGCACGAGGCTTGAATATTCTGAAATTGAAATTTGTGAAAGGACAGAGGAGATAACTTCCTTAGTTGGTAAAAGAGAGAAATGATTTTCATATAAAATTTCAGAAATCATATTGCTCATTCTGTCGATTGAATTTTCTATCTGATCAAAGTGCTCTAAAATTTTATTGTCGACTTGCACAGTTTGCGCCGACATCTTTAAAACACTCACCAATACTTGAGCTGATGCAAGCGGAGATTTCAAATCATGAACCAAATGTCGAAGTTCCATTGTCGTTCTGTTTTCAAGTGCCCTCATTCTTGATTCCATTATCATGCGCTCATTCTGCTCTTTCAGCTCACTGATTAGACGAAGCTTGTTTTCATCCCTAATCAAAAAGAACAGCAAAACACCCACAAAAAAGAATAAAAGGAAAAAGACTAAAGCAATAAAATTAAGAGTATCTTCAATTTCAAAAAAAGTTGCAATCATTTTAACTTCCCTGGATGTTTCTCCACGACCAAAGGGAAGATTATTCAGCATGGGCATGACATCAAGAAATTGCATTGCCGCGATAAAAGAGGTGACCATCAACACCTTTTTTATCATACTGACAAGATTATAGTTTGCCTGACTGATCAAAGTGAGCAAGCAAAGTAACGCCAATGCCGGAACGCCAAAATCATAGTGTATGTCATAAAGCTGTTCAATGATAAAATAAATGGGTGGAATAATAACGCAAACAATCAAAGCCTTTAGGAGCATTTTGCATCTGCTTTTGTCTGTAATCACAATCGACTCGGCAATCAGAAATGCGCCACAGTAATGGCCAAGACTACGTAATACGTTTAGGGCAACCAACCGTAAAGCTGTATTCATTAGTAAAACTGGTTGGCATGTCCGAATAGAGTTTACCAAATCCTCAGTGATGTGAAAGGTATCAATTGTCAGAAAACTCGGCATAAATAAACTGAAAAACATCAGAGCAATGCCGATGAACAATGTAGGCTTATGGGTTTTCATCGAAAGTTGTTTAGACATGGTGTTCCTCTATTTTCTACTGCTATTATTTCGAAAGTATATTTTCACTTTCTTTTTTTGCGAAAATCAGTGATTTATATCTTCTCAACGAATGAATCAAGATGAACGAAAGTGTCAGTAAAAATGAAAAAACAATGGTAATGCGATTAAAGCTCACGGTGTGAAACACAGGGCTTTTCCCAACAGGCTCAATGACCATGGGGTCAAATGGCATTGCATATTCAGCAGTGATTTTCTTAATATTCAATAAATTAACCACAGGAATTCCCTCTGCAAGGTACCTGTCAATCAGTCCACTTTTCTCATCAATAATCTTCATGTCAACAACCGGGGTGATTACCCCTTGTGGATGATTATCAGAACCGCTTCCAATTCCAAGGGAAGTTATATTTCCGCCAGCGGAGACAAAACAGTCAGGCTTAAAACGATCAAACAACGCTTTTTTTACTTTGATATTATCGCTATATTGGCTCTGCTCAAACCAATTCAAATCAAGCTGGATGATTCTTGATTTGATCTGCGACAAAAACTCAGGATTCATTCCCAAACCTACGTCACCATCTCCGCCCGCTGTGACCATAATACTATTGGATGAAATCAGACCATCTTGATAAAGGCGGTCTGCTATTTCGGGAAAGGTTAACTGAGGATTGTTCGCGCCATAGGTGGAAGACCCCACAGAGGTGATATAAGCAAGGTGAACATCCATTGCATCACAAGCTGCAATAACGGCAATATTGAGCGAAGGGAAAGAGCCCGAAAAGTTTGCACATACCACATCACCCTCTTTTACGCCCGCATCCACAAGCAATCTGACAACCAATGCCGCCATGTTAGGATCTGCTGTGGTTCGTTTTGCTTCAAGGGAACCAATCGTTGTGGTAATTTCATTAAATTCCTCTCCCAACATTCCCGTTTGGCAAACATCATATGAAAAGATGGGAATATTAAGGGCAGTCTTATATTGCTTCACTGCATTCATGCATTGCTGCATTTGCAAATATGCCTTTTCTTGAATATTTGCGTGAGCATATTGGGCGGTATCTGAATAAATAGAGATTAGCCATACAAAAATTGTGACCATAATAGCAGCTAAAATTAACAAACGAGGATAGCTGTTCTCCCTTTTCATATGGGCAGTACTCCTATCCTGTTCCACATTAAAATCAAAGCAAGAATCCCAGTAACAAGGACAAGAGATGTCACCGATTTGACTGTGCCTTGACGAACACACTCATTGGCGATAATTCCTGGAATCAATGTCCCGATAATTCCCGGGTTTTGTGGGAGAACGCCTGCAAAAGAAATGAGCATGTCAATCAAAACTGCTGTCATGATCATGACAGCAAACTGTCTTCTGCCGTATAAAATCACATATCGACTCAAAATCTTGACCGTGACAATGGTGAGAAAAACAATTACTGCTGTGTATATCACCCGATAAGGATTTTGCAGACATAGCACGAGATAACTTGGAACAATTAAACCTGCGGGGGAAATTCCGGTAAGCTCGGTAAAAATTAAGCTAATCAGGATGCCCAGCAGAATAATTTCATGATACATAGGGCTTGGACTCCTTTCTAATGCGATTCATCAGAAAATGACCCTGGTCGGCAATATTACCTGCCGCAAAAATTACCGTATCTTCATCAAGATTTGAAAAAACCAACTCATCGGCAGAAGAAAACAACTTGACTTCCAAAGGAAAGTCAAGTCTTGAGAGCCTTCGTCTCATGATTTGCTGTGATGCGCCCAAAAGCCAAATGTGTTGGGGATTTAAAAGCTTTGCCAACAACAACATATGCTCCGTTCGATATCCACGGTCCGGGCGATTATTAATTAACAAAATAAGATTTTTAGGCCTACAGCCCAGCTTAGACATAACACCCTCAAAGACGATGTTACTTGATTGTGGATCATTAATAGAAAGCCCATTAATAAACAGAGCGCCCGATGGCAGGCAATGCAAAGAAAGGGCATAAGGATCCCGTTTATAGCTTCTCATTTGACTTATGGCAAACTGTTCTTCAACCCCGAGATAGTTGCAAACAGCAAGCGCAACCGCAACATTTTCAGCAAAGTCAATATCGCAGTATTTAAAGTTTTCCACAGGAACCAAAACGGCTTTCGAGCCAAGCTGTTGTGCGTGACTTTGGATTCTGTTGAAAAAAGGCTTGTCCGTTGTGAACACTACACCGTTCTTTGGTATGGTTGAGCACAGTGAGTCGCAAATTTCATCGAGGGAATATCCCATTTCCTCTGTGTGATCAAGCCGAATATTGGTGATCACACCGATATCTGCGCACATCATGCGGTGCTGTGATATGTATTGAAGGGGTGGAGACACCGCCATACATTCCGCAACAAGAACCTGCGCATTTTGCGTTGCTGCCATTTTCAAAACCATAAGCTGCTCTTTGATATTCGCTTTTCCTACACGCTTAATCAGCGCTTCAACGTTCTCGGTGTCTATGGTCATAGGGAGCGTTCCGGTGGTCTTGCAAAATACTTTTTCGCCACCAGCACGTAATCCTGCATCAATCAATCGCGTCACGGAGGACTTTCCTCTTGTACCGTTGACATAGATGACATGCTTCAATTTTTTTCTGTTTCGCTTCGCGCAAGCTGCCTCCGCAAAAAGGTAACCAAGATAAACGAAAAAAAGAGTAATCGCTAGAATCTGCACAATGGTACTCCCTTTGCATCCCACTTTAATTTTCTATTAGATATACTATTATAAGTATACCATGGATGAGGGTTTTTTGCTATGTTTATTACTATAAATAGATGTTTCCAAGGAACTGTTTGGGTCTTTCATTTATCTAAAAAGAGTACAGTTATATGATAAAACCCTCCACTAATACACCAGACTTTTAATTTATGGTAAAATACAGAATGGGGGTGAGAGCTAGATGCGTACATATAAAACAGCAGAAGTTGCAAATATTATTGGCGTTCATCCAAACACTGTACGCCTGTATGAAGAACTCAGGCTTATTCCTAAGCCAGAGAGATTGCACAACGGTTATCGCATATTTACAGATCTGCACATTCAGCAGTTTCAGTTGGCTCGCACTGCACTTGAGATTGAGGTGCTGCAAAACGGCCTGCGCAAAAAGATTATGGATGTTGTCAAGACTTCAGCAGCGTGCAACTTTGATAAAGCACTTGCTCTCACAAAAGATTATCTGGAACAGATTCACATGGAGCAACAAAATGCATCAGAGGCAATTGAAATAGCGACACAACTTTTGAAAGGAAATGAAATTCAGGCTAGACTTAAGCTCAAACGCAAGGAGGTTTCCGAATATCTGGGCCTTTCGATGGATTGCTTGCGAAACTGGGAAATGAATGGATTATTGCAGGTAAAGCGAAAAGAGAATGGTTACCGAGTTTATACCAATGCGGATATACAGCGACTCAAAATCATTCGTTCTTTGCGGTGTGGAGGTTACTCGCTTGCTGCCATTTTGAGAATGCTTACAGAGCTTTCCGTAAACCCCAATACTAATGTGAAACTTACTTTAAACACTCCGAGACCGGACGAGGATATTATTACGGTTTGCGACAGATTGATTACTTCTTTAACGGCTGCCGAAGCAAATGCACTTGTCATTACACAGATATTAATAGATATGAAAGAAAAATATTTGTAACCCTCCACTTTAACACCAGTCTTTTGACTGGTGTTATTCTTTTTATACAAGAAAAAAGGAGGCTTTCAAATGGGGGAAGTTATCAAGGTATCACAACTCTACAAATCCTACGGGGGATTATCTGTGGTAAGTGGACTGACCTTTTCGGTTGGAAGAGGTGAGGTATTCGGACTACTTGGTGCAAATGGTGCAGGCAAATCCACCAGCATCGAATGTATATTGGGTACGAAAAAACCGGATAGTGGAATCGTATCTATTTTAGACTTAGATCCAAAAATACAACGCAAGCAGTTATTTGAGAAAGTTGGCGTTCAATTTCAAGAAGCAAATTATCAGGAAAAAATCAGAGTAGATGAGCTTTGTCAAGTGACTGCATCGCTTTATCGTGAGTCCGCAAATTACCGGGAATTATTACAAACATTCGGCATTTTGGATAAATCGCAAAACGCTGTTAAAGATCTTTCGGGCGGTCAGCGACAACGACTCTTCATCGTGCTTGCATTGATATCAAAACCTGAAGTTATATTCCTTGATGAACTGACTACGGGGCTAGATGCTAAAGCCAGACGAGATGTTTGGAAGATACTTGCTGATCTTAAATCAAAGGGGTTGAGCATTTTGTTAACGTCTCATTTCATGGATGAAGTCGAGGCGCTATGCGACAATATTTGTATTTTAAAAGCTGGGAAAACTGTATTTTATGGTACAGTTTCTGAAGCGATTTCCCAAAGCCCACATAAAAAACTTGAGGATGCTTATCTTTGGTACACAGAGGAGGAGGTTAGCTAATGAAGACCTTTTACACAATGCTTAAAACTGAGCTGAAATTATCTTTACGTGGAATGGATATGTTTATTTTTGCGATTTGCATGCCGCTTGTATTGCTTGTAATTTTAGGAATGCTCTATGGAAGTAAGCCCGCATATGACGGAGCAAGCTACACGTTTTTGGAGCAGTCCTTTGCGGCGCTTACAACCATTTCTATTTGTGCAGGTGGCGTAATGGGGTTGCCGCTGGTGGTGTCCGATTATCGAAGTAAAAAAATCCTAAAACGTTTTCAAGTTACGCCTATCAGTCCAATTTTAATTCTGTTAGTGCAGATAACAATCTATACGTTGTATGCAGTTGTATCGCTGTTATCACTAATTCTCATCAGCATGGTTGTTTTTGACATACGGTTTCAAGGGACATTGTTGAATTTTCTTGGAGGCTATTTTCTTGTCATGCTGTCGATGTTCAGCATTGGCATGATGGTGGGCGGTGTTGCAAGAGACAGCAAAGTTGCGAGTGCTGTAGCGAGTCTTCTGTATTTTCCCATGATTATTCTATCTGGTGCAACACTACCTTATGAAATCATGCCGATTATGCTTCAAAAGGTATCCGATGTCCTTCCTTTAACACAAGGTATTAAAATTCTAAAGGCAGCATCACTTGGATTACCTTTAGACAGTGTGCTAATTCCATTTATCGCAATGGTAATTTTAGCTGGTGTGTGTATTGGGATTTCTCTAAAATATTTTCGCTGGGAATAGCACTGCACTATTTGTTGCAAAGACGCTGTTTTTCGTTCACCTTGTAGAAGGATTTGAACCTTTATAACCGTCTGTAAGGCACACAGGCCCCACGGCATTTTCCTGTTGAGCAGTACACTTTACTTCGTTATATAAGGCCATCAAGGGGTATGGTTTTACTTGTTTTCTCTGGTGAAAGCAGGATGCGAACCCGAACCCAGCCCCTCCTGTTGTATAGTTAAGATTCAGAGACATAGCAAAAAGCCAGTAAACACAATGTTTACTGGCTTTTTGCATGGAGCTACTGGTCGGATTTGAACCGACGACCTGCGCATTACGAGTGCGCTGCTCTACCCCTGAGCCACAGTAGCATATACGAAAGTCTGGGTATTTCCAACCTCTGCTTTTTATTTGTCATACGAATGTGCCACTCTACCGACTGAGCAATACCAACATTTTTGCTTTGCTGCTTTAGAAATTGGCCGACGCTAATTATAGCATAAGACATAAGTCTTTTCAAGCTGTTGGTTATAAAAATTCTCTTTTTCTCCTCAGAAGGTCAAAGACCCCAATCGGAGCAGATACTCAATATAAAAAGGTAACGCCGGCTAGCGAAATATTATATAAAATTTTATCTTTTATTGATGTGCCCTTCAATATGAATAAGCTGATTTTTCCATCGAATACTAGAATGTAGCATTTGGCTGGAGGTGTGGCATGGACATAGAAGGAATATTACTGACAATAACATTGGCAAACATATTTTTTTTAAGCACGGGGTTGGCGGGCGTTGGCTTTGGATATGCTTCTGAGATTTGCGCCGTGTTACTGCTTGGGGTTCTATTGGTTGGAGCTAGGCGGTTCTTTAGAAACCTAACAGAATTTTTCACAAAAACAAAAAGTGCCGTGCTGATTTCAATGGCGGTTTATCTATCAGCGGATGCCGCCAACTTTTTTATTTTTGGCGATTTGGCGCTTGCGTGGCAAAAATATCGTGTAGTTGTGGTGTTGATACTTTTGTTCGCGTCGCTGTGCATCCTACGGCGTAGGCCAGACCTAACGAGGCTACTGCTGTTGGTGGTGGGGATGTCGTCAGTGGTGGTGTCAATTTGCACACTGGCGTATTATTTTTTGCCGTTCAGGCTACCGCTTTACTACACCGCGCGTTTTTCGATGCGCCGAGATTATAACATGTATGCAACCCAGCTGGTAACAGGCCTCATTGCGCTGGTATTTGGAGTTATTGCCACAAAAAACAAAAAGGCAATGATGGCCTTAACGGCGGCACTGCCTGTTATTTTGGCGGTTAGCGTTTTATCCGGCTCGCGAAGGGTCCTCATTATGCTGCCCGTTGTGTTGCCGGTAGTGACCGTGTCACTTGTTGCAGCGGGCATAAAATTATTTGGCACGTGCAGGGCGGGCGCGGTTATAGGTTGCTTAGTGGTTGTAACGGCGCTCACCGTTGCAGAGACGGCACTATTTCAGCATGGCCTAACACAGATAAATGCACCGGGCAGCCAAACACGAAGTATTGCACAAGCCCCTGCCGTCGAAACAGAATTAAGTGAACGTTATGAAACGATCCGTAGCAGTTCTATTTTAGAAAAACGCAAGGTTATCTGGGGCATAGCAATTGAAGCGCTTTTAAAATATTCTGTCCCAGAGCTGATTTTTGGCCGGGGAGGTGGAGAAAATATCTCATTATACGATAAAACTACCACCCCGTTGGATGCAATTTACCCCGATAGGCAGGCTCGGCTGGGTGCGCTCTCGGCGCACAATATGATGCTGGCTGATTTGCTCGACGGCGGGGTGATCAAGCTTGCTGCCTTATTATATCTCGTCTTTGTATCGGGGATTAGCTGCATTATAATCGCCTTAAAGCGGCCGTTTATTGGGCTGCCCATTGGCATGATTCTGGCGGTGTGCATGATAAACAGCATGGTTTCTAACCGTTTTGGGTTGCTGTACGACCGCTATTTTGTTCTGTTCACGGCGCTGGCAGCAATTGAATATCAAACGGTCAAAGTGCTGATATACGATCGACGAATAAAAGGAGGAAACAGCAGATGAATCACCGAATTGCCATGGTGACGACGGCACATCCGCACGACGATGTGCGAATTTATCACAAAGAAGCCAAAGCACTGGCAAGGGCTGGATGGCGGGTAGAAATTATCAATTCCCATTTTGCCGGAACGGATGAAAACGGCATTCGGTTTTGCAGGGTGGCGTTGCCTGGCGGGCGGCTCTGGCGCATGCTGGGGGCAAGAAAGGCTGCGGTTGAAGCGCTTTTGAAAAGCCGGGCGGATATCTGCGTGTTGCACGACCCAGAGCTGCTGCCGCTACTTTCTTATTTACAGCGTATGGTGATTATCACAGTCTATGATGCACACGAAGATCTTCCAGCTCAGCTGGTTACCAAGCCGTGGATTCCCACACTTTTCAGTGGCACTGCGGCACGATGGGGGCGCAGGCTGCTGACACGGTATTTACCGCTGGCCGATGGGGTATTGACCGCCACCGACGGAATTGCCCAGACCCTGGAGGGACTAAACAACCGAATTTGTGTGGTACAAAACCGACCCACGCAGGAGGATTGCGCCTTGTTTGATGCGGCACGCAACAGCGCCACACCGGTACCGAACGCCGTCTGTTACGCGGGTGCGCTTACGGAACAGCGGGGACTCTACCGTATGATACGCTGCTGTTATGCCGCGGGGGCAACGCTGATGCTGGCGGGGGCATTTGAAAACGAAGCGGTACAAAAAAAAGCAGAAGCCATGCCAGAATATACCTGTGTACAATATCGCGGCGTGCTGGAACGACAAGGTATCGCCGAGTTGTACGCTAAATGCAGCGCGGGGCTCGTGTTGCTGGCCGATACACCTTCATACCGCGAAAGTGAACCTATCAAACTGTTTGAATACTTGTGTGCAGGGCTACCGGTGATTGCTAGCGATTTTTTGCATTGGCGTGAAATTGCGTTGACATCGGGGGTGACCTTTGTTGCCGACAATCAAGACGATGAAGCAGTGTTTGCCATTCGGCAGGCAATAGCCCACCCGGTTGAAGTGGATATTAAAGCAGCTCGGCAAAAATTTGGTTTTAAAGCGGACGAGGATCGGCTTTTGCAATTCTTTGACGCGTTAGAGCAGAAGGGAAGACGGCAACCATCAACATTCTAATAGTTAATCAATATGCAGGTTCACCTGAAATGGGAATGGAGTACCGCCCTTATTACCTGTCGGCGGCACTTACGTGCATGGGGGAGAAGCCTGCAGTTTTAATGGCGAGTTTTTCGCATCTGCGTAAAAAAAATCCTCAAGTAAAAAATGACCTTGTGCTCATGGATCTACAGGGCGTATCTTATTGCGTCCTAAAAACATCTTCCTATATTGGCAACGGGGTAAAGCGAGCGCAAAACGCCATGCAATTTGCCGCCGGATTATGGCGGCACCAGGGCCAACTGGCCAAAATGTTCAAGCCCGGCGTTGTCATTGTTTCCTCCACTCATCCGTTTGATTTTTTTGCCGCCAAGGCGTTGGCTAAAAAAACCGGTTCCGTGCTGGTTTTTGAGGTGCATGATATCTGGCCGCTATCTCTGATCGAACTGTACGGCTTTCCTCAGACACATCCGCTGATGCGTCTTACAGATTATTTAATGCGCTGCGCCCTTGAGCAGAGTGATGCAGTGGTATCACTGCTGCCGAGGTTTGAACGTTATTGCAAGGACCGCAAATTTACACCAAAGCGCATTGCTTATATCCCCAATGCCTTTGCCGAGGAAACGCAGACCGCGCCGCCGCCGGAGCATCTGCAGGCGGTGCGAGAAGCGAAGGAAAACTATTCGGCCGTTGTCATGTACGCAGGGGGCATCGCGCGTGCCAATGCAGTGGACGAGCTTCTAGCCATCGCGGCGCTTTTGCCCTTTGTCGCTTTTGTTTGCGTGGGTGCGGGCGCAGAAAGGGACGAACTTTTTCGCATCAAGACAGATAACGTCATTTTTTTGCCTGCGGTATCGCATCCACAGGTGCAACCACTGTTGCAGCAGGCAGATCTGCTGTGGTTGGGCGTTCGAAATTTGTCGGTTTACCGTTATGGCATTGCCATGAACAAGCTTTATGATTACATGGCGGCGGGGCGTCCTGTTATTATTTCTGCACCTTGCAAATATCACCCTGTTTCTTATGCAAAATGCGGGATAACGGTGCCTGCTTCGGACAAGATACAAACACGAAATGCGATACTTAGAATGATGGCCTTAACCGATAGGCAGCGGCATATAATCGGCATGCGCGGCAGGCGGGCAATCGAGCGGAAATACCGCTATGAGGTAATCGCAGAATATTATCAAACGCTTTTGGAGGAACTGAGCGGTGGGAAGCAGAAAAAGACATGAAAAATCTGTTATCGGCACACGGCAAAAAGGGCTGAAAGTCCTTATAAAATGGTTTGCAGATTCCATAAAGGGTCTGCTGTTCCCGCCTAAGCTATTGGTCAAGCTTAAAGGAGAACCGCAGGCGCTCTATCCACGTATGAGTAGAGGGGAGATCCGCCATGTTACTGCCGCCATTTGCAAAGCTGCCTTTCGTAATGCAAAATGAACAGGTGCAGCTGTTCTATCAAGCATTACGTCAAAAACAGAGTCAGCTTGTAATCAAGCGCATCATGGACATCCTTCTGGCACTGTTCCTGTTGTTGCTGCTGGCAGCACCCATGGCAATTATTGCGGTCATGATATTGGCTGAGGGTAACGGCGGGGTGCTGTTTCGGCAGCAGCGTATCACACAATATATGAAGACTTTTACCATCTACAAATTTCGCACCATGGCGCCGCAGAACAAACCACAGACACGTATTACAGTTCACAATGATGACCGTATCACGGCGCTAGGAAGGTTTTTACGCCGCTACCGGCTCGACGAGCTACCACAGCTCTTTAATATCTTAAACGGCGATATGAGCTTTGTTGGCCCTCGTCCTGAACTGGATTGCTTTGTAGCGTATTATGATGACACTATGCTCTCAACGTTACTGTTGCCTGCCGGGTTGACGTCGCAGGCGTCGCTAAAGTTTTGTGACGAGACTAAATATCTCGATGCCGATGACAGCGAACGGGTCTATAAAGAGCTGCTGTTACCGCGCAAAATGGCACTCAATGTCGCGTATATTACACATTTTTCTCTTGGGGTTGATATTGCAGTGCTTTTTGCGACACTTAGACATTTCCTAAATGCACAGGTTGACGAATTTGATAATAACGAGTAAAATAGAGTGGACATCAAAGTGGGTTTCTTTTAAAACAAGGGAACTCACTTTTTGAGATTATTGGTTTAAAAATGCGCTGTATTTGGGCGCAAAGGTAAAAGATAGAATTTTATTTGCAGCAATGCAATAATAACGGCTCGTTTTCGCACATAATAGGCGAACCGCTGAGATTGGTGGTGTGCAGCTAGAGTGATCGACACAGAAATTGTACGGTCGGCAAAAGAAGGGAACCAAGAAAGTTTTGCCCAGGTGTATGACATGATTGCACCTGAGCTTTATAAAGTTGCGCTTTACACCCTCGGTAATGAGCAGGATGCCGAGGATGCCGTAAGCGAAACCTTTGTGGAAGCCTATAAGGGTATCAAAAACCTCCGAGATGAGGGCAGCTTCAAACGCTGGATGATGACCATTCTTTCAGTGAGGTGCAAACGCCACATTGCTGGCTACATAAAGGAACGTAAAAATATCGACATTGACGATCTTCTTGAAGAACCTAGCGTGCCGGACGGCGTTTCGCCATCCGACAAAATATCAGTCTGGGATGCGGTCGGCACACTTGCTGAAGAAGAAAGACAGATTATTATGTTAGCGACCGTTCAGGGCTACACGACCCGCGAGGTATCGGAGATGTTAGAACTACCTCATGGCACTGTCAGCAGCAAGCTGCACCGGACATTAAGAAAGCTGCGGAGAATTTTAGAATAACCCAAAGCTATGACAAAAGGGGGGACTGCCGTATATGAGCGACCACGAACAGGACAGAATGACAGAAGATATGCAAGATGAACAGCAATGGCTCAGAACGCTTTTACTGCGTGACAGCGAGCGGTTCCAACTGCCCGACTCCTTAAAATCTGAGAATCTTCTGCACAAGCTGGAAACGCTGGAGGCACCAGCGGACGAAGACACCAAGGTGCTTGAAATTAAACCGAAAAAACGTAGCAAAACCATCTATTTTAGATATTTGTCCTATGCGGCCTGTTTAGCAATCGTTGTCTTCGGGTGGTTTAATGCTCGGCAGAGCAACACGATGTCGGCTGCGCCACAAGATTTTGCATCCAAAGCCGCGCCAGCCGAAATTGACGACGCAACGATGTCGGGGCCGGCTATGATGGCTGCTGAATCGTCGATGGTAGAGCCGGAGGTCGAACAGCCAGTGGCTGAAAGCTATTCGCAGGTCTACGACGCGCTGACAACGATTTGGGATAATAGCTACGCCGGTTCTTACGACTACGGTATCGCTAATGACGGTAACGGTGAGCGCATCATGCTTGAAACGCCGGTTGCCGATGCAGCTCCTAAGGCAGATATCGGTGGCGGTAACGGTGTTTACCAAACCAACGTCCAGGTCGAGGGTGTTGACGAATCGGATATTGTTAAGACCGATGGCACCTATATTTATCAATACCGCTTTGATCCCACCACGGGCGGCGCACAGATTGCGATTTCCACCGCAAACGGTTTGAAACTGCTTTCGACCATTTTACTGCCAGAATATGCTGACGCCGAACTGTATCTGAGTGGGGATCGTCTGGTTGTGGTGCAGTCGGTGCCGGCAAAAGAAGCCGAAACACTTGTCGACCCCATCGAGGAAACATTGTCCTCTTATCTGGACGACAGCGCGGCAGCCGACAACCAAAATGCTGCGACTAGGGATTCCGAGAATGTTGTTGTGCCAGATTACTACCGTGACCGTCCCGTCCGCCGTGCGAGATATGTTGCGATGACCGAGGCGCTTACCTTTGATATCAGTAACCATAAGATGCCTAAAGAAATCAGCCATTACCACCAGGATGGCAGTTATGTTTCGTCACGTCTGTCTAATGATACGCTTTATTTGGTCACCAACAAGACAGTCAATGGTGATATTTGGACCGCTTCAGATCCCATTTATGAGTATTTGCCGATAGTGGGTAAGGACGAGAAGGTCGGAGTGCTGCCCGCAGGCGATATCGTTATTCCCCCTTATCTTGAGAATTTAAACTACGCGGTTGTGACTGCGCTTAATATTTCAACACAAGATGCTGACACCAAAGCGGTGTTGGGAATGGCCGACCAGATTATGATGAGTCAGAACAACCTGTATCTGACCGCCAATGTAATGGCTGCCGACAGCCGGAACTGGCGTGACCGTTTTACCGGCATCACGCGTTTTTCAGTGACCAACGGTGGGCTGAAGTATCTTGCGAGCGGCAAGGTTGCGGGATATATAGACAATCAGTTCTCGCTGGATGAATACGGCGGCAACCTGCGCATTGCGACGACGTCGTATAACGACGACGATGAAACGGTCAACAATCTTTATGTGCTCGATGGTTTGCTGCGGCCTGTTGGATCGGTAGAAGACCTCGCAGAGGGTGAACGTATCTATTCGGTGCGCTACGTCGGTGAAACCGCTTATGTTGTCACCTTTCGTGAGACCGACCCATTGTTTGTCATCGATCTTAAAGACCCGGCAAAGCCTGTGGTGAAGGGGCAATTAAAGCTGCCCGGCTTTTCGGAATATCTGCACCCCATCGACCAAAACACCCTGCTTGGGTTGGGCGTGAACACCGTTGTCACCCAACATGGTGGTGTTTTTCAAGATGGCCTTAAATTGTCACTCTTCGATGTCAGTGATCCGACAAACCCAAAGGAAAAGGCCAGCTTCTTGCTGGGCAATGCAGGTAGCACCACCGAGGCACTGCAAAATCACAAGGCGATTATGTACTATCCTGAGCAGAGACTGATAGGTTTTCCGGCCACTATTTATACCGTGCAGGGTGCTTCCGCCAATAATCCATGGTCGGGTTCGCAACAGGTTAGTTTTGCTGGTTATCTGGTGGTTAGAATCGAGGCCGATGGCTTTGAAATTATCGGTACATTGCCCAATGAGGATTCCAGTTCTTCAACGGGATTTATGCGGTATAATTCGAGCAACACCATCTCGCGGGGCATCTATATTGGCAAAACACTTTACACCATTTCTCCCGCGCGGATAATGGCTTATTCGCTTGATAACTTTGAACGGATTGGCGAACTAAAATATTAACAATGATCCGAGCTAAGCTTCGGTCTAAAAAAGCACAGGGTTTTTATATCCTGTGCTTTTTTTTTCGTAGACTAAAACAGGCGGCCTTGCAGTAGATAATAACAATTCCGTAGTGTGGGTGGTTAAATTAACCGAGATAGAATATTCACAAAATATTCATTGATACAGAAAGAAATATCAACCAAGTAAGCGTTAATATAATTAGTATAACTAACTAATTTTTAGCGCTAATGGGGGACGATAGCATGCAGGAACAGCGGTCATATCTTTATCACATCTTTTTCAGAATTTGCCGTCATTTCATGCAGGTGCGGCGCAACAACGGGTTGAGGCCGGGCGAATTTAGTGTGCTTTGGACGATTGAACAGGCGGAAGGTCAGGCGCTGCACCCTGCCGAAATTAGCAAACACATGGGCATTACCCGCCCCTCGCTGACGCCCATTTTGCGGGACTTGGAAGCGCGGGGTCTGATACAATGCCGGATAGATTCTCAGGATGGACGCAGATATTTGGTGGAGATTACCGATAAATGCAGAGAGTTTAGAATAAAGCAAATTAATCGCCATAAGCTATTATTTGACCAATTAATAGGCAATTTGGACCAGCACGAGCTAGAGGATTTCTTACGTATTCTGCACAAGCTGGAAGCCAACTTGCAAAATGAGGGCGAAAATAACGGAGACACATTTTTATGAGCAATATTTTTTCACATCTGAAGTCTTTTTATCTGGAATGTACCTATGCCGTTATAGCAATGGTACTGGCAGCGCTCACTGAGCTGGGGCTGCCCTTTTTGCTAGCTGAGCTGATTAATCAAGGTCTATATTACAACGATACGGCGCTTGTATTGCGACTAGGCAGCATGATGCTGCTGCTGGCAATCATCAGCGTTAGTGGCACTCTTTTAAATAGCTACTTCAGTGCGAAAATTTCGGCCGGGGTCAGCCGAGCACTCCGGCGGCAGATATTTGATAAAATCGAAGGTTTTTCACTCTCTGAAACTGACCGATTTGGTACTGCCTCGTTGATTACACGCTCGACAAACGACGTTACGCAGGTGCAAAACTATATCTATGTGCTGCTGCGGCTAGTGTTGCGCGCGCCAATTATGATTATTGGCGGCGTGACACTGGCTTTTCTCAAAAGTCCGACCCTCTCTATGGTTTTGCTGCTGATGCTACCGGCCCTTTTTTTGATGGTTACCGGAATTGCCCGTCGCGGTATGCCGCTTTCCACAGCGATGCAGCAAAAGCTTGACAACGTAACGCTGGTCATGCGTGAAAAGTTGACCGGTGTCAGGGTGATCCGTGCCTTTGATAATGAAAATTATGAAAAAAAGCGCTTCGATAAGGCGAGCCGCGATTTAACCGAGGCCTCAATTAAAATGAACCGGACGATGGCGTTGCTGTTCCCCGCGGCGAATGTGGTTATGGCAGCAGCTACAGTAGCAATTGTCTGGTTCGGTGCCATTAAAGCGGTACAGGGTACTATAATGGTTGGCGACATCATGGCGATGGTGCAGTATATCACCCAGATTCTTATGTCCATCATGATGCTCTCGATGGTCTTTGTCATGCTACCGCGTGCTATGTCTTCAGTGAAGCGTATTACCGAGGTACTTGAAACCGAAACGCAGATTACTGATCCGGTAGAATGCCGGATAACACCGGGTGAGGGCCGGCTCACTTTTGAGAATGTCAGCTTTCGCTACCCCGGTGCGCAGGATGCGGCGTTGTCCCACATTAGCTTTACAGCGTCTCCAGGGCAGACGACGGCGATTATCGGAAGCACCGGTAGCGGAAAAAGTACGCTGCTGAAGCTGGTGGAGCGTTTTTATGACGCCACCCAAGGGCGTGTATGCATCGACGGGATTGATGTTAGGGACTATTCGCAGCAGGATTTGCGCCAAAAGCTGGGGTATGTGCCGCAAAAAGCGGTGCTGTTTTCAGGAAGTATTGCCGATAATCTGCGTTTTGGATCTCCGGATGCTACCGACGAGATACTGACTGCAGCCGTTGAGACTGCACAGGCCCGAGAATTTGTTTCCGAGCGTGCCGAGGGTTATCAGGCACCGATATCGCAGGGTGGAACGAATCTTTCCGGTGGACAGAAGCAACGCCTTGCCATTGCCAGAGCTATTGTGCGCAGACCCAGCATCTATCTGTTCGACGACAGCTTTTCGGCGCTGGACTTTGAAACCGACGCGCGCCTTCGTGCCGCGCTACAAAAGGATATGGGCAACGCCACTGTGCTCATTGTAGCGCAGCGTGTTTCCACCGTTACGAACGCTGACCAGATTCTCGTGCTGGACGGCGGTGAACAGGTGGGGCTGGGTACGCATAAGGTGCTGTTTAAAAGCTGTGCCGTTTATCGTGACATTGTTAAATCACAGCTTTCGGCGGAGGAAATTGACGATGAGTGAAACCAACAACAAAAACCAAAAGCTGTTTGTCGGTGGAAGGCACGGCGGTAGAACCATGATGGCAACGGCGCGCGCCAAAAACTTTAAGGGCAGCTTTATGCGGCTGGTTGGGTTTTTAAAACCCTATTCCATCTTGCTTTTGGTTGTGCTACTGCTAAATATAATTTCCACCGCTGTCAGCGCGCTGGTGCCAAAGGCGCTTTCCGGTGCGGTCAACGAGATTGCCAGAGGTACACAGGCCGTGCTGACTGGTACGGGAGCAGGCGTCTCTATGGCGCTGGTTGGGCGTGTTCTGACGATTATAGCAGTGATGTACCTTCTTTCTTCCGCTGCGAACTATACTGTGCAATATATTCTCTCGGGGCTAACCCAACGGGCTATGTACGACCTGCGTAAACGGGCGGACGAGAAACTCTCGCGTCTGCCGCTGTCTTATTTTGATAAAAATCCGTTTGGTGATACGCTCTCGCGTGTTACCAACGATATCGACACCATTGCAAACTCGTTACAGCAAAGCTTGAATCAGGCCCTCAGCTCTCTGCTGAGCATTGTCATGGTTTTTGTTGTGATGCTGACCATCAGCCCGTGGCTTACGCTTGCAGGGCTAGGTGCCATGCCGCTGGGTATAATTCTATCGGGGGCACTGATTAAATTCTCGCAGAAGTTTTTTAAGGGCCAGCAAAAGTCGCTGGGCGAATTGAACGGTTATATTGAAGAGACCTACAACGGGCATGAGGTCATCAAGGCATTTGGCAGAGAGCAAGCCTCGCGGCAGCATTTTGCACAACTTAACGACGCCTTGTATGACTACGCATGGAAGGCGCAGTTTTCTTCCGGCATTATGATGCCAGTCATCATCTTTATTACCAACCTTGGCTATGTGGTGGTGGCGATTGCCGGCGGTTATATGATCACCACAGGGAATCTCTTGGTAGGCGATATTCAGGCTATGATACAATATATACGCCAGTTTTCGCACCCTGTTTCAATGGTGGCAAATATTGCGAACATTTTGCAGTCGGCCGTGGCGGCTGCAGAGCGCGTGTTTGAGTTGCTAGATGAACCTGAGGAGACGCCCGACCCTGTCCAGCCAAAAACAATCGCAAACGCCAAAGGCGAAGTACGTATAGAAGACCTGACCTTTGGCTATGGCGACGAGCCGGTGCTTAAAAACATTTCGGTGTGGGCAAAGAATGGTCAGCGGGTGGCCATAGTTGGCCCGACCGGTTCGGGAAAGACAACATTGGTTAATCTCTTGATGCGCTTTTATGAGCCGCAGCAGGGGGGGATCACTATTGATGGCATTAAACTGTCCGATATGACCCGAGCCGAATTGCGCAGCCATTTTGGCATGGTGTTACAGGACACCTGGCTGTTTAAAGGCAGCATTATGGAAAACATTCGCTATGGTCGGCTGAATGCGACCGATGAAGAAGTGATTACCGCTGCCAAGGCCGCCTGTGCGCACCGGTTTATCCGCCAGCTCCCAGATGGGTATGACTTTGAGCTTGGCGAGGACGCCACCAATATTTCGCAGGGGCAGCGGCAGCTGCTTACCATTGCGCGGGCGCTGTTGGCTGACCCGGATATTTTGATTCTAGACGAAGCGACCAGTTCTGTGGATACCCGAACTGAGCAATTGATTCAAAATGCCATGACGACGCTGATGCAGGGGCGCACGTCGTTTGTGATTGCGCACCGCCTTTCCACCATAAAAGATGCCGACGCAATCATTGTCATGAAGGATGGCGAGATTATTGAGCGCGGAAACCATGAAACACTCTTGGCGGCAGGCGGATTTTATAAGAACCTATATCAAAGCCAGTTTGCACATTGAACAAATAACTGGTATAAAAACGTAAAAGCGGAGTCTGGAATAACTAATCATTCCAGACTCCGCTTTTAATATTTAATCAAGCCATCAGCGCAAACGAAAAATCGGCTGAAACCGCCAACTCTCCGTTTACGGTGCCTTTTCCGCTAACAAAGCAGAACGGGCCTTTTTGCTTTGTGATGACACATTCAATGTCAATTGTGTCGCCCGGCAGTACCTTGCGACGGAATTTTACCTTATCCAGACCGGTGTAGTACGGCGTCTTGCCCACAGCATCCTCTGCAAACAGTACACAGCAGGTCTGCGCCATAATCTCACAGAGTACAACGCCCGGCACGACCGGATTCCCCGGGAAATGCCCTTGCAAAAACCACTCGTCGCCCCGCACGGTGTAGCGCCCCGTTGCACGCTGGTCTTCGTGGCGCTCTGCTTCGTCCACTAATAGCATCGGTTCGCGATGGGGGAGAAGCGCTTTGATCGCATCACGGTTCATGGCGCTCACCCCTCAACCTTGCGGAAAGCAAGGCAGGCGTTATGGCCGCCAAAGCCCAGCGAGGTGGAGATTGCCAACGTGACGTCGGCCTTGCGCGCGGTGTTAGGCACATAGTCAAGGTCACACTCTGGGTCGGGTTCGGTATAGCCGATGGTGGGCGGAATCAGTCCATTGTGCAGTGCCAGCACCGATGCGATTGCTTCAATAGCGCCCGCTGCACCAAGCATATGTCCGGTCATCGACTTGGTGGAGCTGATGGCGGCCTTTTTGGCTGCATCTTCGCCCAGTGCCAGTTTGAGTGCCAGCGTCTCGCTCTTATCGTTTAAGGGTGTGCTGGTGCCGTGTGCGTTTATATAGACACAGTCAGTGTCGCTAATCTGTGCCTGAGTCAGTGCGGCCTTGATGGCGCGGCTGGCACCCTTTGCCTCGGGATCGGGCGCGGTGACATGATGTGCGTCGCAGGTGTGGCCGTAACCGCAAATTTCGGCGTAGATTTTAGCACCTCTGGCCTTGGCGTGCTCATATTCCTCAAGGATGAGCGCACCTGCGCCTTCGCCCATAACAAAGCCGTCTCGGTTTTTATCAAAGGGACGGCAGGCGGTCGCGGGGTCGCCGTTCATGGTCAGCGCCATACAGTTGGTAAAGCCCGCCACCGCAAGGGGGGCGATCGAAGCCTCGGTGCCGCCCGCAATAATCGCGTCGGCATAGCCGTCAGCAATGGCGCGATAGGCCTCGCCGATGGCATTACTGCCGGTGGCGCAAGCTGTGACAACCGGCAGGCAGGGACCCTGCGCGTTAAAGCGGATGGCGACGTTACCTGCGGCCAAATTTGAGATCATCATCGGGATCAGCATGGCGGAAACGCGGCCGGGGCCGCTTTTTAACAACTTTTCCTGTTCACGCACCATCGTGGTCAGTCCACCGATACCCGAACCAAAATAGACGCCGAATCGCTCGGGGTCACAAGCAAGTCCACTGTCGTCCATCGCCTGTTGTGCAGCAGCGAGGGCGTACTGCGAAAAAAGATCCAGACGCTTGGCGGCCATTTTGTCCACATAGGGCGTCACATCAAAATCTTTGACCTCAGCAGCGACCTTGACCTTGTAATCCGCGGTGTCAAAGTGGGTAATGAGGCCAATTCCGCTTACACCGGCGGTAATATTCTGCCAAAAAGTCTCAACATTGTTGCCCACTGGGGTAATTGCGCCAAGTCCGGTGATAACAACTCGCTTCATAAAATTCCTCCTTTTACACACCTGCCGATGCGGCAGCGGTAAATTCTTTGTGCAGCATTTCAATAAGACGGTGCACTGTGGTGATGCCCTCTATTTTATAACCATTGGCACCTATAAAGGCAAAGCCCTGATCCAGTTTGCCCTTGCAAGCCGCGAGCAACGCCGCAGAAATGCAATAAGGGGCGTTGTCGACCGTGCAGGACGAAATGCAGTGCCATGGGCAGCTTTTGGGGCAAGTTTCTTTATCTAGCGCCCGCTGTAAAAAGTCGTTTTTAATGGCGCGTCCTGGAAGACCGACCGGGCTTTGGATAATGGTGATATCTTCTTTTTTACAGTTGACATATGCTTGTTTAAAAGTAGGTGAGGCGTCACATTCCTCTGTGGCGACAAAGCGGGTCGCCATTTGAACAGCCGCCGCCCCGCGTGAAAGGATATCGTAAATATCGGCGCCGGAGAAGATACCGCCGCCCGCAATGAGCGGAATGGCGCGCCCGGCTTTTTGCTCCAGCGCGTCTAGTGCGGTGCGCAGCTGAGGAATCAGCGCTTGCAGTTTGAAAGAAGGGTCGTCGATCTGCTCCTGCGTAAAGCCAAGGTGCCCGCCGGCTAGCGGCCCCTCAAGCACAAAACCGTCTGGCACGCGGGCATATTTTTGTTCCCACCAGCGCGATATCATCTTAACCGCCTTGGCGGAGGAGACGATGGGCACCAGTGCAATGTCCGAAGGGGAGAACTTCGGCAGATCAAGTGGTAGCCCTGCGCCGGAGAAAATAACGTCGATGCCGGCCTCAGCCGAAGTTTTGACCATTTGAGCAAAGTCGGTCATCACGTTCATAATGTTGATGCCCAGCAGTCCAGTATCCTCATTGGCCATTTTGGAACGCGCGTCGGCGATTTCTTCCGCAATACCGTCATGAACAGCGCGTTCACGATTGCGTTCCGCAGGCTTGCGTAACATGGCGATGCCCGCTGCCGACAACACACCTACGCCACCCTCATTTGCAACGGCGGAGGCTAGGCGGGCCATTGAGATGCCCACCCCCATGCCGCCCTGTACAATGGGGATGGGTGCGGTATATTTGCCCAGAGTAAGCTGGTGATTGTTAAAGTTGAACATAGTGTCATTTACCTCATTTTCAGCTGCCAAAGCGGTCTGGGCACAGGGTTACATGCACATGCCGCCGTCGATGCGAATAACTTCACCGGTGATATAGGCCGCACCCTCGCTGCAAAGATAAACAGCGAGCGAGGCGACCTCCTCCGGTGTTCCCATCCGGTTCATCGGCACATTTTCAAGTGAGGCTGCCAGCACCTTTTCAGACAGCGCGGCGGTCATATCGGTTTCGATAAACCCGGGGGCAATGGCGTTACAAGTGATACCCCGGCCGGCGAGTTCACGGGCGACCGATTTAGTCAGCCCGATCATGCCGGCTTTGGCGGCAGAATAATTGGCCTGGCCCGCGTTGCCGGAGAGTCCCGATACCGAGGCGATGTTGATGATGCGTCCGGTGCGGCGTTTCATCATAGGGGTGGCACACTGGCGGGTCATCAAAAATGCACCCTTGAGATTGGTCGCGATAACAGAATCAAAGTCCTCATCCTTCATGCGCATGATGAGCCCATCTCGCGTGATACCCGCACAATTGATGAGAATGTCAATCTGCCCCCACTCTTTGAGCAGGGCTGCGACAGTGGTCTTAGTGGCGTCGCTATCGGCGACGTCGCAGCGAATAGCGGTCATCGTATAACCGCTACGCTGCGCTTCTTCGACAGTGGCCTGTGCGGCGGCTTCATTACCAGCATAAAGAATGGCTACCTTGGCGTTTTGTGCAGCCAGTGCCAGCGCAATCGCGCGACCAATGCCACGCGATCCGCCGGTGACGATTGCGGTTTTATTATTAAGCATGGTTCATTCTCCTCTCAGAACCGCCAGGGCGGCGGCAAGAGATTCGGCGTCCTGAACGTTTACAATAGTGGCACCCGGTAGGGTTTTCTTGACAAAGCCCGACAGGGTTTTACCCGCGCCTACCTCCACGAAGGTGTCGTAGCCGTCGGCGGACATAGTTTCGAGCGTTTTCTGCCAGTAAACGGGACGGATCAACTGCTCTGACAACAGCTGCTTATCTGGGGTGACATATGGCGATGCGGTGGAGTTGGCATACACCGGTACCAAGGGCTGCGCAAAAGCATAATGCTCCAGCGCCTTTTGGAGGCCCTCATAAGCAGACTGCATGAAAGGGGAGTGGAACCCGCCGCTTACCGGCAGAGCTAACGCTCGACCGCCCGCTTGCTTCACGGCAGCGATCAGTTCATCTGAACGGTCACGCAGCGTTGCCGCTACGATCTGACCGGGGCAGTTAAAGTTGATGGGATAGCTGTCGCCCACCTGGGCGCAGATTTCTGAGACCTTTTCGGGGGCGAGCTTTAAGATGGCGACCATGCCGCTTTGGCTAGCCTCAGCGGCATCGTGCATGAGCGCGGCGCGCTCACACACCAGTTTAAAGCCGTTTTCGTCTGAAAAACCGCCTGCAAAGGTCAGCGCTGCGACCTCTCCGAGCGAGAAACCTGCCACGCCGTCGGGCGTGATGCCTGCTTCACGGACAGCCTCGGCGGCGGCGAGATCGACGCAAAACAGACAGGGTTGGGTATTTAAAGTAACGGATAATTCCTCGGGGCTGCCCTCAAAGCACTGCTTTGAAGTCTTCGGACGGATTGCGTCTGCCAAATCAAAAATGTGGCGAGCGGCGGGGCTGGTCTCATAGAGAGATTTGCCCATGCCGGAATATTGCGCGCCCTGACCAGCGAATAAGAATGCTATTTTACCCATTTACCCGCACCTCCCAAAAGTGTGGCGGCCTCATCCATCATTTCGGTGATGATGTCAGAGCAGCTCTGCTCTTTTTTCATCATACCGGCAATCTGTCCAGCCATAAAAGTGCCACCCTCGAGATCGCCCTCTTGAACAGCGCGGCGCAATGCACCGACACCTTTAGCTTCGAGCGCATCGGTAGAGACATTTGTGTCGGCTTCCATCTTCATCAGCTCACGGGAGAAGGGGGTCTTCAAGCAACGCACTGGGTGACCCAGCCGCTTACCAGTGGCGATGGTGTCGATGTCTTTGGCTTTGATTATGCGCTCTTTATAGACGGCGTGCACATTGCACTCATGGGCGGTTAAAAAGCGGGTGCCGATCTGAACACCAATGGCGCCCAGCATCATAGCGGCGGCGATGCCGCGTCCGTCCCCGATTCCACCTGCGGCGATAACCGGAATTTTGACGGCGTCGCAAACCTGCGGCACAATAGCCATCGTGGTCAGCTCACCGATATGCCCGCCCGACTCACAACCCTCTGCAATGACGGCAGTGGCGCCGCTGCGCTCGGCCAGCTTAGCAAAGGCAACCGAGGCGACAACGGGCAGTACAGCAATGCCAGCTTCGCGCCACATCGGCATATATTTGGCGGGGGTACCGGCCCCTGTGGTCACAACCTTGACATTCTCTTCTACAACCACCTGTGCCACCTGATCGGCAAACGGGCTCATGAGCATGATGTTGACGCCAAACGGTTTGTTGGTGAGTGTTTTTGCTTTTCTGATTTGAGTTCTAAGCCACTCGGCGTCGGCGTTCATGGCCGAAATCAGCCCCAACCCACCTGCGTTTGAAACGGCGGCGGCCAGTTCGGCGTCGGCAATCCATGCCATGCCGCCCTGAATGATGGGGGCTTCAATGCCAAGCAGCTCACAAAGCGGCGTTTTCATCATAGTCTTACGCCTGCAGGGACTCGATGTAAGCAATCAGGCTCTTGACATCGACAAGGCTTTCGTTCATTTCGAGCTCAAGGTCAAAAACCTCTTCGAGATTCATGACGATCTCAACAATGTCAAGAGAATCGAAGCCGAGTTCTTCAAAGGTGGTGTCTATTTTAATTTCAGATGGATCGATTTCTTTATACTCTGCAAGGACCTTGGCTACTTTTTCAAAATTCTCATTCATACTAAATATTCTCCTTTTAATAAAAATACATTTTAGTTTATGTTGAACGCGCTGTCATAAAGCGCGATGAACAGCTTGAGCTATTCACAATCCCAGCGAAGCACGGCCGAAGCACTTGTCAGCCCTGCGCCGAAAGCACACATAGCTAACAGATCACCTTTTTTGAGCTTTCCGGCTTCGTTGAGCTCGTCGAGCAGTAGTGGAATACAAGCGGCTGAAGTATTGCCATAGCGTTCGATATTAATGCAAAAACGCTCGGGCGCAATTGAAAGCTTAGACTTTGCAAAGTCGATGATACGCAAATTTGCCTGATGCGGTAGTACCCACGTGATATCGGATTCCTGTAGCCCTGCATCGGTAATGGTATTGCGCAGACCGTTGCACATGGCGTTAACTGCGAATTTAAACACGCCCTGTCCGTTCATCGAGACATAAGGTTCGGAATCGTCCGGAATGCGGTCGGGCAGGTTGCCCTTGACATTCGGCACATTGAGCACGTCGATATCGCCCTTTGCTGTCAGCGACAGTGAACGCAGACCGTCGCCCTCGCCAAGCACCACTGCACCCGCACCGTCACCAAACAAGACACAGGTGGAGCGATCGCGCCAGTCAAGTATGCGGCTCATGGCCTCGGCCGCGATGACCAGCACATGCCGTACTTTCTTTCGGGCAAAGTAGCCGGCGGCAACATCTAGCGCATACAAAAAGCCTGAACAGGCTGCATTGACGCCGAAAGCGGGGCAGTCGGCCCCGATGCGGCTTTGTACATTGCAGGCTAGAGAAGGGGTGATGTAATCGTCACTGATGGTCGCGCAAAGAATCAGGTCGATGTCTCCAGCAGTTAAGTTTGCGCGTTCCAGTGCCTTTTCAGCGGCGGCCACTGCGATATCGGTGAGTGATTCCTCCATGCAGATGTGACGCTGCTTAATACCGGTACGGGTGAAAATCCACTCGTCGGTGGTGTCCACAAACTTGCATAGCTCGTCATTGGTTAAGATGCGTTTGGGCACGGCCCGGCCCGTTGAAAGAATTGAAAAGCTCATAAAGCTACTCCTTAGTTGAAAGATCGCTCTGACGACCAATTTCCGTTATCTCGTCAATAAACTGTTTTTCAAAAAACGCGTTCAGTTGGATCATACCTTTGAGCAAATGCGCCTTTTCTTCATCGCCCAAATCCTTTGCCACTGCGCGCACCATATTCTCGTGAAAGCGCATAAAAACAGCGTAAGTTTTATGGCCTAGCCGGGTGAGGTGGATGTAAACCACCCGCCCGTCCTCGGTGGAGCGGCGACGTTCAACGCAACCTTTTTGAACCAGCCGGTTGACAGCGGCGGTGACCGACGGCTGCGTAATGCGTAGATCAGAGGCGATTTCTTTGACGGTGCGGCCCTTGCCCTTGGTTTTACCAATTGTTTCAAGCAGATGCATTTCACTGGAAGAAACGTTAGGTGTACCGGCGCGCTTGATGAATTCGTCTTCAATTTTCAATATGGAACGATAGGCTGTGACCAGCGTTTCGTTAAGTTTGTTCATGAATTCATCGGTCAAATTACTGTCCTCCTAATTTAATTAGATTGTCTATCTAATTATAGTAACACTTGTTACGTCTGTCAATAACAGCTAATGAATTTATAAAATATTCATAATTACTAATTATAAAATTCATGAAGTCAATTTTGGGTTGTCATGACAACATAAAAGGTGTATAATCGACTAAAAATGTGTAATAGAAAAAGGTAAGGCGCGAAAAAAATGGATTTACGGCGAGAAAGAAAGCGAGGTAACCGAGTAATCGGCGTCCTTTTGATTTTGATATTTCTTTGCATGGGTGCCATCGCGGTGATTTTTCTTTCACGCTTTGCGCCGGTTGAAGCTTTCAAAAGTGATATGATAACGGCCGATTTTTCAGCTGTGACCGATATAGATGC
Source organism: Oscillospiraceae bacterium MB24-C1 (assembly GCA_030913685.1). Classification (NCBI taxonomy): domain Bacteria; kingdom Bacillati; phylum Bacillota; class Clostridia; order Eubacteriales; family Oscillospiraceae; species Oscillospiraceae bacterium MB24-C1. The sequence continues at coordinate 223,830 of CP133187.1, forward strand.
CCGGGCAGTTAAGGTTTCCCATGGATTATTCTCAAAAACAGAAGAGAAAAACCCTCCTGATCAGTTCTCGTATGAAATAAAAGAGAAACTGGTCTTTTCTGCTGCGTCCGAGGAAGCGGCGCTGCTGTTAAAAAATCCGCCGCAAAACCAATATTTAATGGTGCTTGAGCTTGTACTCGAAGATTCGGGTGAGGTGGTTTTGCGCACAGGGTCTATTCTGCCCGGGCAGATGATAAAAAGGGCAGCTCTGGATGAAAAGCTTTCTGCCGGAGATTATAAAGCTATAGCTAATCTTTGCGCCGTGGATGCGCAAAACGGGACGCTGGCCGGTGTGCTTGAGCAGCCTGTAACCATTGTCGTCAAATCCTGATGTGCGCTGTTTTGAATGTGGCGTAGTTAGGAGTCTCACATAAAATATCATTGAAATGAGGACGCACCTGCGATGATAGACATTAAAAACGAACGAAACCTGACGATGTTGACCGATTTTTATGAGCTGACGATGGCTAATGGCTATCTGCTCAAAAACATGCAGGACACCGAGGTCGTATTCGACATGTTTTTTCGCAAGATTCCGGACGGCGGCGGCTATGCGATAGCGGCCGGCCTCGAACAGTTAATGCAGTATATCGATAACCTTCAGTTTTCCAAGGAGGATATTGCATTTTTGCGCAGCAAGAACACCTTTTCGGAGGCGTTTTTAAGCTACCTGGAGAACTTTAAGTTTGAATGTGACTTGTGGGCCATCAAGGAAGGGACACCGATTTTTCCCGGTGAACCGCTTGTGGTGGTAAAAGGCCCGGCCATTCAGGCTCAGTTGGTTGAAACGATGGTACTGCTCACCATCAATTTCCAGTCGTTGATCGCTACCAAATCGACGCGCATGAACCGCGTGGCGCAGGGCAGGGCTATCATGGAGTTTGGCTCTCGCCGGGCGCAGAGCTATGACGCGGCCATGCTGGGCGCACGTGCGGCTTATATCGGCGGGTGTAGCTCCACCGCCTGCGTCATCGCCGACCAATATTACAACATCCCCGCCGTCGGCACGATGGCGCATAGCTGGGTGCAGCTATTCCCGGATGAATACTCCGCTTTTAAGGCCTATGCTGAAATTTACCCTGACAATTGCACGTTGTTGATCGATACCTACGACGTGATGCATTCCGGCATGCCCAACGCCATTCGCGTCTTTAATGAGGTGCTGCTGCCACTGGGACATCGCCCGAAGGGGGTCAGAATCGACTCGGGCGATATTGCGTATCTCTCTAAAAAGGTGCGCATCATGCTGGATAAGGCGGGTTTTGAGGATTGTAAAATAGTCGCCTCCAACTCTCTGGATGAATATATCATCCGCGACTTGATTATGCAGGATGCCAAGGTTGATCTTTTTGGCGTTGGCGAAAATCTGATTACCGGCCGCTCTGAACCGGTGTTCGGTGGCGTGTATAAACTGGTTGCCGTACAAGAAGGCGAAAAGCTTGCGCCTCGCATCAAAATCAGCGAAAGTCCCGAAAAAGTGACTACACCGGGTTTTAAAAAGCTTTATCGTCTCTATGACCGCAAAACTGGCAAGGCTTCAGCCGACTATATTACCCTTTTTGAAGAAGAGATAGACGATACGAAGCCGCTTACCATTTTTGACCCCAACGCTATCTGGAAAAAGAAGACGCTTCAGGATTTTGAAGCAGTCAACTTGTTGGAGCCGATTTATGAAAAGGGCAAGCGATTGTACCAGTCTCCCACACTCAAGGAAATACAGGATTTCTGCAAAGTTGAGCTGGGACGTATGTGGGACGAGATCAAACGTTTTGAATTTCCGCATCGCTATTATGTCGACCTTTCAGAAAGTTTGTGGACCTTAAAGACTATTATGTTAAACGATTACGAGCGTAAAATTCGGGAACTGACCCAAAGATGATAATAGAACCCCCCCCGGCAAAGCCGGGGGGGTTCTTAGCTTGTTTAAAAAAGCGGAGAAATTAGATCGAGACACAGTGGAGAGATTAAAACACAAAGCCTTTATAAAAATCTATGAACTGAGAAGGGATCAGGGATTCTTTCGCATAAATCGAAGCATTTTTGCGTGCGATTTTGAATACTAGATATGTCCTCTTGTAGATAGCCATGCTTTCACGACCCCTTCCGCCTGTTTGCCGGTAGGCTGTGCCAGCACTTGTGTTGCAAGTTGGCGGCATTCCTCTGATTTTAGGCCACAGATAAGGTTTTTAATTTTTGGTATTGCAGTGGCGCTCATGCTGAAGTGATCCAGCCCCAAGCCCAACAGAAGCGGAACAGAAAGAACGTCTCCCGCCATTTCTCCACACATGCCAACTGGAATACCTTCGGCGTGCGCATCATAAATCACTTGTGCGATGAGACGTAAGACCCCGGGGTGAAAAGGATTATACAGCCTCGCAACCTTTTGGTTCATACGATCGGCGGCCAGCGAGTATTGCAGCAAATCATTGGTGCCAATGGAGAAGAAGTTTACCAGCTTGGCAGCATCCCGCGCTTGTAGGGCGATGGAGGGTATTTCTATCATGATGCCCAATGGAATATCTTCGCGGAAGGGTTTACCTTCCTGGCGCAGCTCCTCCTTGCACTCTTCCAGTAGCCTTTTTGACGCTTCAATTTCTTCAATACAGCTGACCATGGGCAGCATAATAGCAAGATTACCATGAGCAGAGGCGCGAAGCAACGCACGCAACTGCGGCTTGAAGACATCGCTGCGGTCAAGGCAGATACGCAATGCCCGATAGCCTAAAAAAGGATTGAGTTCAGGTTCCATTTCAAAGTAGGGCAGCTTTTTGTCGCCGCCAATATCCATGGTGCGAACAATTACTTGCTTATCACCCATTTTTTCCACTGCCTGGCGGTAACCCTGATACTGTAACTCCTCAGTTGGAAAATCGTTACTGTCCATGTAAAAAAATTCACTACGGAACAAACCTATGCCATCGCCGCCGTTTTCCAAAACCATGTCAGTGTCTGCGGGGTAGCCAATGTTCCCCTCTACCATTACCCGTGAACCGTCTAAGGTAATAGCGGGTTTTTTTGCGGCATTTTTTAATAACTGTTTTTGCGCGGTATCCTCGGTTTGGCTTTTTTGTGCTATGGCAAGTGTTTCCTCATCTGGCTCCAGAACAATTTTGCCTTCCGCGCCATCCACGATCATAACCATTCCATTTCTGACTGCTTCGCATAGCCCTGTTACGCCCACCACTGCAGGAATTCCCAGACTGCGTGACAGAATAACTGCGTGAGAGGTACGGCTGCCCATTTCACACACCATGGCTAGAACATTTTTTTTATCCATGGAAGCAGTTTCGGAGGGGGTGATATCCTTGCCCACTAAAATACAGGGCTCATTCAAACGCGCCAGACTGACTCTTTTTTCTCCTGTCAGCTCCCGTACCACCAGCTCACTCACATCCAGAATATCCGCAGAACGGGCACTAAGATAATCATCCCCAATTTGGGCAAACTCGTTGGCAATGTCCTGCGCCGTCTGCCACATTGCGGTGGGTGCTGGTAGCAGTTGCTCTTTGATCAGTGCGGCGGCGTTGTCTACCACTTCGGGATCATCGAGCACTGATAAATGTGCTTCAAAAATCTCCGCCTCTTCTGCGCCAATTTCTTTGGTGATCCGATCGGTATTTTCCTTCAGTATAGTTCTTACATCTTCCACGGCTGCCATGAACCTTTGCAGCTCCTTTGGAACTTCATTGCTATTAATTTTTTCGGAGGGCAGGGTGAAGGGGTCGTTAAGATATACTAAGGCTTTTCCTACGGCAATTCCTTCACTGCCTGGGATACCCTGATAGTTCTTCATGGTTGTTGCTCCTTTCGTCAAGCAAAGGGTTGCTTCAATAAAAATCCTTTTTGTCTATTACTCGTTGCCCAAAAAGGGCATAAAAATTTCTGCTACATAACACAGCTCATCGATGGGAATCAGTATTCCAAACACATCACCAACATAGGACATTCTTTGTTGGATAATATACATGAGTGGGCTATTTTCGTTTAGAAATACCCTTGATCGGGGGTATTTTAGTGTTTCGCTGCGGATCACGCGTTCTAACATATGAGAGCAGTGGAAGATAAATTTCAGCGCAATCTCATCGGAATACCCCAACTTTAGGTCATCCAAAATAAAGTCCAGTGCCTCTAAAAGCACATCTGCCGCCTTTCGAGGGTTAAGAAAGGTGAGGGAGGTGGCCAGAATTTCGTTGATGATCCGGTTAAGGAACGAGGAGGTGGGCATCTCTGCCTTCATCTCTTGCTGTGGCAACGGACTGTGCCAGCTTTCGCTCAACAATGTGGCCAACGAAAAGCCGCCCTGTCGTATTTTGTCCGCCAGCAACAGCATTTGGGAAAGATTTGCACCGGACACCGTCTGCGCCTTGATGCCTGTGACGGCAGTGATATGCCGGTGCAGGTCGGTAAGTGGCTCCATATCGGTCATCAGCAATAAGCCCGACCCCTGATCGCATTCTTTGGCTATGGTGGCAAGGCGGTTGAGTAGGTGTTCCATGGTGCTTTGGCCACCAAAGCTGATGCCTCTTGCCAAAGCGCAGCCTGTTACCGCATTCAGGTATTCCGCTAGACCTTCGGCAATGCCCTCGCCATGATGTACTACTAGGACACCGATGCGGCTGGAGGAGCTCCATTTTAGGGCTAAATACAGATAGGTAGCAACGAAGTTTAGTTCGCGGTCGGGCAGCCGCACACCCAAGTTTTCTTCCATTTCCTCTCTCAGGCGGCAAGCGACGGCGTATTCTTTGGGGTTGAGCTGGCGGATGTCTTGGTTTGACTCCACCATACCCAGCTGAGGTTTTTCACCGCGCTCCACGGCATGTTGCAGGTGTAAAATTAAACCGTAAAGCAGGGAGGGGTTTTGAATAACAGCTTGATAATCGGGTTCCTTTGCCAGCGTGTTATGAACAGTTTCGTAAAGTTGTGTGGGAACGGTGGTTCGGAGCTTTTCCAGCTGCCGTACGTTTCCCCCTTGCAAACGGCTGACGCACCGACTGATATAATGGTCGATATCCGCGGGAACAGGCTCTTCTTCTGCTTCGTATTCCATCTTTTCTAGGGTGTCCTCCTCCAGCAAAGGGATGGTTGGAGTTTCACCGGGGACAAACAGCAGAGAGGTTTGGGTAAAACGCTCAAACAGCGCAGTTGCTTCGGCCGACCGTCGAGAAGCTCCCGTTACCAGCTTGGTGATGGAATCCGGTAGGTGGCGATATCCAATCTCCATGATTTTTGAGTCCGGCCTTGTTGTGGAATACTCCAGATAAGCCTTTGAGCATATGATCTTCACTCTGCTTTTCATCTCGCCGATTTGTCCGCTGTAGGGAATTTGGACAAGACACGCTAGAATGTCTTTATGGATTCGAAAGGTGGTTCCGGTTGATGATGCTTCTTTGCTAAAAAACAGCACCAAATGCTGTAAAATCTCCAGAACACTGCGTTCACTTAGATCAGGAAGGTGGATGATGACTGGCATGTTACGCACAAACCTTTGCAATTCTGGCGCAGAAATATCCTGTGTGGTAGCTGCGACAATCATCAAGTTCCCGTACCGCGTGACGGAAGCCTCGCCCAGTCGGCTAAAGATGTTTTTTTCCATGAGGGTGACAAGCAGCTCCTGCACCTTGGGCGAAAGTTTCTGGATACCATCCAGATAAAAAATGCCGCCTGCGGCTTGCTCTATTAAACCTTTTCGGCTTTTTTCTGCTCCAGGTAAAGAGCCTTTGCTGTTGCCAAACAGTTGCGCCATTAAAAGCTGGGGAGAACCGGAGTAGTCCTGACAGTTGAAGGTAATAAAAGGCGCATCTTTTTCCAGCTTCCCCGTTTGAACTCCGTACTCATACATTAAACGTGCAAAGCGGATTTTCCCTACCCCTGCGCTGCCCGTGATGAGGGTATGCAGCCCTCTCGGCGGATAGCATATGGCGGCCTTTGCTTGCTCCACCGCGGTGTGCAGGCTGCCGTCGGCGCCGATATTCTGTTCCAACCGGGTGAAGGGGATGTTTATCGGACTCCCTTTAGTGCTGCCCGCCTCGAGGTAATCTGTCAGCTTTTCTCCAAGCGGTATGATGGTGGGCAAATAGCGCCCTGGGTATGTCTGCGCAAGCATACCTCTGTGCAAAAAGCGCGTGGGTTTGCCAAGGCTTTTTATCAGCTGACCCATTTGGTGCAACTGATTTAGCTCCTTGGATATATTGGCGCGGTTTAGCTGCATCAGATCTGCAGCCTCCTGAGCGGAAATACCAGCAACAAGTTCTAAATTGCCGGTTAACCGCTTAGATGTGTATTCCTTTACCAGCACCAGTACACGTTCTTGCCGGTTCAACTTTTTCTGTTCCATAGCCACCCTCTTGAAATGTGTGTCAACATTATTTTACAATTACAATAGCATTTATTAGCGATTAATACAATATATTTTTCAATATTTCTGATATTTTTTAAATTTTACTTAAAATATGAAACCTGATAGCTAAAAAATAATTATAAAAATAAATGTGTGTTATTTATTATGTTTATTAGTGCTTTTATCGGATTGTTACCTTGGGTTTACGCATATGTGTGTCATTATATTGCTGTCAAAGATCTCTTTGTTGTATTGAATTTCACTTTATTAAGCGAATTCATCTTTTAATACATTGAAATTTGGGCGTTTTGCACTATTGCGCTACCGTTACACATTTTGAACTGTCACTAAAACAGGATTATTAGACAGTCTTTTTTTGCCATGTTAGAATAAATTCATTCAAACTGCAATTTTTCTACAGAGGGCAGTTTTAGTGAGGTGTTTTGGGAAATGTATCGTATTTTATTGTTAAGCCACGGCAATCTGGCAGAAGAGCTGCTGAAATCCGCCGAACTGATCATGGGTGCGCCGCCTGCTGAGGCCGTTGCGACCATCCCACTGCCGCTGGGCAAGGATATGGCGGAATATAAGGCGGAGGTGGAGACGTATGTCTCTGGAGCTGTTGCTCAAGGGGAGTGTCTCATCCTTGCTGACTTAGCGGGTGGAAGTCCCTTTATTACCGCAGCCGGTATTTACCGCACTTATATGGAGGCAGGCAATGTAGATGTTATCACCGGCGTGAATCTTACCATGTTGATTGAAGCGCTTTCCGCACAGGAACACGCTACTTTGGCAGAGGTGAGAAAGATTGTGCTAGAAGAGGGACACGCAGGAATTCAAGCCTTGTCCAGTACGCTGACAGCCCAACAATAACTGTTTTCATGAGAGGAGTATAGTAAATGAAAGTCGTAATGAGTAGAGTGGACGAGAGACTGGTGCACGGACAGGTCATCGCTTCGTGGACCAAAATTCTAAGCATTAAGAATATTTTGGTTATTGATGACGCTCTTGCAAAGGATTCCTTTATGAGTACCGTTCTTTCCATGGCGGCGCCGTCTGGAGTCAAGGTGGAGCTGATTTCAGTGGAGAAGGCTGCTGAAAAAATACAGAACGAGGGTACTGACAATGGTGTGAACACTATGCTATTGTTTAAAATTCCCGATTGTGCCCTTGCGTTGGTTGAAAAAGGCATTGTGCTCAAGGAGCTTAACGTCGGCAATATGGGGGCAGGTCCTTCCAGAAAGTCCATTACCCGCAATGTGTATGCCTCTCCCGCTGAGGTCACCATATTCCGTAAGCTGCTGGATCTAGGCGTAGATGTTTATCTGCAAATGGTGCAGCAGGAAAGTAGAGTCAGCATTGCTGGCAAGCTTTAAAGTCGTATCAACGGCGAAAGTATCCTTTCGCCTTGGAGACCACCGTACTAAGGTTGCGGTGCTTATAAGAAAGAAGGAGTTGGTATCATGCAGTTCGTTCATGCGCTGATCATCGCATTGTTGACATGGCTGGTAGCTACTGCGTTCCCCATGTGGCTGAGATGGTCTATGTACTTTGGTGCACCATTGGTGTCAGGTCTTATCAACGGCCTGTTGTTGGGAGATTTGACCTATGGTCTACAATGTGGCGGCACCATTATGATGGCTTACATTGGTTTGGTCGCCATCGGCGGTTCTCTCCCCTCAGACCTGTCTCTGGCCGGCTATCTGGGCGTTTACATGACCATGGCCTCTAACGCGGACCCTTCTGTAGGACTTCCCATCGCTGTTTCTCTTGGCTTTTTGGGTATCCTTTGCTCTAATGCTAAGATGTCTTTAAACCCAATTTGGGTACATAAGGCAGACAAATATGCTGCCGAGGGCAACACTAAGGGTGTTATCGCTATGAATCTATTCGGTTCACAGGTGGTTCCGTTTATTACCTATTTCATTCCCGCTTTCCTTTGCGTATTACTCGGTGCTCCCTTTATGGAAAAAATGCTGGCTATTGTTCCTGCTCAGGTAATCAGCATCCTCAAGCTCATCGGCTCCATGATTCCAGCCCTTGGTCTTGCTATGCTCATGAACATGATGAACAAAAAATCCACCATTCCCTTTTTCCTGATGGGTTTTGTGCTTGCCGCCTATTTAAAGCTGGATATTATTGCACTGGCTATTTTGGGTGCCGCCTTTGGTATCCTGCATCTACTTTACACTTCTGGAAGGAGGGAACAAGAGAATGTCTGATACTGTAATCACTGAGAACAAAACAAATACCGTAACTCTTGATAAAAAGACACTGCGTAAATCCTGGTGGAATTGGACCTGTTGGGGGCAGATTTGCTACAACTTTGAGCGTATGATGGGCCTAGGATTTTGTCACTCCATGATTCCTATTTTTAAAAAGCTTTATCCAAACGATAAACAAAAGCAGGCGGACGGCATGACTCGCCACCTGACCTACTACAACACCGAAAACACCTGGGGTTGCCTTATTCCCGGCATTGTTGCCGCTATGGAAGAAGAAAAGGCCAATGGTGCACCTGTGGATGACGAGACCATCAGTAACATTAAAACTGCTTTGATGGGTCCTTTAGCTGGTGTAGGCGATGCTATCACGCAGGGCATTGTTAAAGTGATTCTTTTGGCCATTGGCATTGAACTTGCCATGCAGGGTAATGCGCTTGGCCCCATTCTGTACGTTTTGTTGTTTTCTGCTTATGCACTTCTTGTTGGCTATGTCTGCTACATGACTGGTTACAAGATGGGTAAGAATGCGGTGGTGAAAATACTAAGCGGCGGCCTAATTAAAGAGATCACCGAAGGCTGCGGTGCGATGGGCATGATGGTTCTGGGCGGCTTGGTCGCCACTAAAATCAGAATAGCTACCCCATTGACGCTGACCCTTGGCGAGAAAGTAACTGAAATTCAGGCACTGCTTAACCAAATAACGCCTGCGTTGCTGCCACTATCTCTATTCTTTATTGTTTACGCGCTGCTTCGTAAGGGTGTTACCCCCATGAAAGCTATGGGCATCATTTTTGTTTCTGGTATCGTGCTTTCTCTCACCGGAATTTTAGTGTGACAAATATTAATTCTCTGCTGCCGTGCAAACACGCTTAGCAGCTTAACCTAACACAATCGGAGGTATCATTCCCATGCTCATGGAACAACACGAAAAAACATTTGGCACAAAAAAGCCTCTCATTGGCTGCCTACATATGGCTGCATTGCCCGGTAGCTACTATGAAGACCCCACAATGACCTTCCGTGACCATATCAACCGCCTAAAAGAAGATGCCAAGGTGCTGATGGCCGAAGGCTTTGATGCCTGCGTTTTTGCCAACGAAGGCGATAGGCCCTATCTTTCTACCGTTGGCCCTGAAACGGTCGCCGCCTATGTCCGCATTGCCACCGAGGTTGCCGAAACCCTTACCATTCCCTATGGTTGCGGCGTGCTCATTGACCCCATTGCCACATTGGCTGTGGCCAAGGCCATTGATGCCAAGTTTGTCAGAACCTATGTCACGGGAACTTACAACGGCCTGTTTGGATGGCAGACCTTTGACCCCGGCCAGATATTCCGTTACCAAAAGCAAATTGGTGCAGAATCGGTAAAAGTTTATACTTACTTTGAGCCTCATGCCGGAACGGCTATGGATACCCGCCCTGTGGAAAACCAGGTGGATGCAGGCTTGATGAATCTGCCCATCGCTGGTGTATTGATGGGTGGCCCTCGTGCAGGGCTGCCGCCCGAGGCTTCGGCGCTGGGCAAGGTTAAAAGCCGCTTCCCTGAAGCGCCGCTGATCCTTGGTAGCGGCGGCCGTGTGGACAACATTAAAGAGCTGCTAGGCGTTGCCGACGGTGTTATTATAGGCACCAGCATCAAGTACGACGGTGTTCTTTGGAACCAGGTTGACCCTGCCAGAGCGGCAGCTTTTGTAAAAGCTGCCCGTGCACTGTAACAGGGAGGGCCTATGTATACAATTGAAGCGGTCGTTCGGGATGAAGTGGGATTGCACGCCCGTCCTGCCAGCAAGTTTGTCAAGGTCGCTGCCCGTTTTCAAAGCGACATAAAAATCCGAAAGGAAACTGATGAATCCGACTTTAATGCTAAAAGTATCACCGCTGTTCTCCGCATGGGGGCAGTTAAAGATACTAAGGTGGTCATCACGGCTTCCGGACCGGATGAAGAAATGGCGTGTAGATCTCTTAAAGAGCAGATTGAACAACCTACCTAACTTACAAACTCATCCCCCAATATAATAAACGACCGAATTTAGATTAGTCTAAAAAGACTTTTCTAAATTCGGTCGTTGTTTGTGGCGCACTGCACTCTTAGTTAGCAAAGGGCGTTTTGTTTTTCTGGTATAACTTATAAACCACTCGCTAGGCGGTGGTTTTCGGCATAGAAAAAGGGCGTAGCCTTATGTGAGACGACGCCCTTTTGTTTGAAAACTTTAAAGAAGTCCGGCTTCCTTCATCAGTCGGATGGCAGAACTGCTGCCAAGACGGTCAGCACCAAGAGAGAGAAAGGTCAGCATATCGCGGTAAGATTTGATACCACCCGCGGCCTTTATTTTGATGCGCCCCTGCGTTTCTTTGGTAAACAATGAGACATCCGCTTCGGTGGCCCCGCCCGATGAAAAGCCGGTGGAGGTTTTGATATAATCTGCGCCGGCTTTTTCGACGATATGGCACATTTGGCGTTTTTCTTCGTCGGTCAGCAGGCAGGTTTCAATGATAACTTTTAAAATGTGATTGCCCACCACTTCTTTAACAGCACGTATTTCAGCTTCGATTGATTCGAGTTTTCCATCCTTTAAATCGCCGATAGAAATAACCATGTCGATTTCATCTGCGCCCTTTGCAACGGCGTCACGCGCCTCCAGCACCTTGGCCTCGGTCGTCATGGCACCCAGAGGAAAGCCGATGACGGTGCAAACCGGGACCTTGCCTTGCAAAATTGACACGGCTAGCGGAATGTACCGAGGGTTAATACAGACCGAGGCGGTATTGTGCTCAAGCGCTTCCTGGCAGAGCGCTTTAATCTGCGCCTCAGTGGCTTCGGGCTTTAGTAGCGTATGGTCTACGTGAGAAAGCACAGTTTTTGCGTCCATCTTAACTCCTCCCAAAAATCACAGTTGTTTCTTTTTCAGTCGAATGTCCGTACCCTCAAACGGAATGATTCGGTAGCATCCTAGTAGGCGTGAGCGGATACGTTCGCTGTATCGTACAGAAAGCTCGCTCTGTTTTAAGTTGGTGTTGATGATGGTCGCCGCACCCTGCAACTGCCGGGTGTTGATAATGTCATATAGCACCGCCGTTGAAAACGAGGTAGAAAATTCGCTGCCCAAATCATCAAGAACCAGCAACTCACAATCTAACACGGGGCTTAAATAGTCCTGGAATTCCTCGCTGGTTTTGCCAAAGCGCGCCGCTTCCAGCTTGGTCAGCAGTGTGTGAAACGGGACATACATCACGTCATAGCCTTTTTCGATGGCGGCGCAAGCGATGGCGATGGAAAGATGTGTTTTGCCCAGACCTGGTGCACCGATCATTAAGAGGCTGGGCGCAGCGCGCGAAAAGCTATCCGCATACTTGGTGCATTCCAGTAGCGTTTTGTTCATAATGACGCGATCTGACACCGGGGAGCCGTCGGTTGGCGTATCGGAGTAGTAGTGCAGTGAAAAGCTCTCAAAAGTATTATCTGTCAGCGAAGAGACGGCACCGAGGCGCTCGTACATCAGACCTTTTTGAAGCTGCCGGGCGCATTCACACAACCGGCCGTTGTCGTTGCCGGTGTCTTTGCAGATAGGGCAACTATATTGAATCTCCAATGCATTTGCCGCAAAGCCTGCGGTAGAAAGGGCATCTTTAAGCTCCTTTTGCTTCGCGAGGTTAAACTCACGTACTTTCTCCAGCTTTTGCTGTACGTTTTCACCCGAAAGCACCGCGCCGGCAATTCTGGCGGAGGTGCTGGCCATTTCACGCTCCAGCTGCAAAATATGCGGGGCTAGCCGGCTGATGCGTACTCGACGCTCGTTTAACGCCAGCTCGGCACGCTCTCGCCGATCATTTAGAATTTTTCGGCTCATTTCGGCAATTTCTTTCGGATAAGACATGCCGTCACCTCTATTCTTTCATGAATTGTTCGAGTATTTTGCGGTCGAAATCACTTTTTTCAGCACTTTGTGGTACAGCAGTGACCTTTTTGGCGGGGTTGGATTCCAATTTGGCTTGTGCTACGGTTTTGATACCTTTTTCGTTCCAACTGTGCAGGATTTTATTTAAATATCCGAATGCTAGCTTACCGGTGCGTTCCACGGTAATCTCATAGGCGTAACGAATCGTTTCGATATCCATACCCAGCGTATCACACCAGGTGGCAATATAATCTTTTTCGCGCTGGGTCAGGCCACGGTCGTTGATGCCAAAGGCAGTTTTCAGCTTGCCTTCGTTCGTGCGTTTGTGCATCAGAATGTCGATGTGGTGGTCCAGCGCGCTGTCGTCGATGCCGTCGGCAATCCACGAGGCGGCTACTTTTTCGGCATAGCCCATACTGCTTTTACCAATGGTCATACAGTAGTGCACCAGCGTCAGTATGTAATGTGCTGACAGGCCGTAAAACGAGTACAACGCCAACAGAACATCCAGATCGGCCGAGGTCAGTGGCTTACCTAGAATAGACTGCAGCTCATGCACCAGCCCTTGCAGCGTCCGGTCGTGCTCAATAAGTGCAACGGACTCTTCGCGCGGAAAATGTGGCCTGCTGCCGCTGGTGGCATTGGTTGTTGGTAGGGCACTTGTGGCGGGCAACGCAGGTTTGGCAGCCGGAGTAGGTCTTGGTTTTTCAGCAGGTTTGGCCTTGGCGGGTGTGGGCGCGCAGATTTCATCATCCTGCTGTAAAATACCGTTTTCCAGCCAGTAGTTGAGCGCGTCAGAAACCTCTGCAGCCGAAATTCCCAGTTTCGCGGAAATGCTCTGCGCATCACAGCAGTCATCTGGGGCATGTAGGAGCAGCAAAAGGCATTTGAGTGAAACGCCGCTGCAAAGCTTGATGTGGCGTTCTATCACTTGGGCCGGGACGGGGAACATCCGCCGCCAAAGAATGGGGTTTAATGCATAGGCCACAGCGGCACCTCCTTAAATTTGATAAATTTTGAATACTAAACCAATTTAGTGACGATAACGATTATAACATAGAAACCGGTAAAGCGCCATGATTATTCTGCCTATTTTAATGGGTCACGCTTGCCAATGTATCCCTAAAAGGGTATAATAATCGCATGGCGGTTGTGATATCGCTTTAATGTCCAATGGCTCGCCGCTTAGCGCGGCATGCCACCTTTTGATGGACAATTATATCACTGCGCGTTTGGCGCTTGTGGTATAAAAAGGATTATATATTAGGGGTTGAGCTTTGGGTGTTACGCTGGGATTTACACGTTCATACCGCCTGGTCAGACGGTTCGATGGCGGTATCGGAAGTGGTGGCTTTTGCGGCTCGCAGAGGGCTTCGCGGAATTGCAATTACCGATCATGATGCAATGGACATGATTGCCCCGGCGCAGCAAGCGGCAAAAACTGCTGGCATAGACATTGTTCCCGGTGTCGAGCTTTCTTGTATCAACCATGATACTGGACGCAAGGTGCATCTTCTGGTTTACTGCCCTCAGGTGCTTTCACCGTTGGAGCCGTTATTTGAAATGATGGCCGAGCGGCGGCAAAGGGTGGGCGAAGAGATGATTGACCTGTTGGTCAGACACTATCCTGTCACCCGTGAACAAGTGCTGATTCATGCCAAAAACAGTAAAACCATTAACCGTGTGCATCTGCTGCGCGCACTGCTTGAAATGGGCTATTCCGACCGGGTGTACGGTTCACTGTATCAGGCGCTTTTTGGCAAAGAAGGCGTTTGTAGGCGGCAGGTGGATTATATTGACGTCTATGAAGGGGCGAGGGCCGCTCAGGCCAGCGGTGGCGCGGTGGTTTTGGCGCATCCCGATGTGTATGACTCTTTTGACATCGGCGAACGGCTGGCAAAAGCGGGACTCATAGACGGGTTGGAATATAGCTACCCCCGACGCAACCCCGAGCATATCGGAAAACACGACCGTCTGGTGCAGGCTTATGGGCTTATCACCACTGGCGGCACCGACTTCCACGGCTTTTATACCACAACACCGAACCCCATAGGAACCTGTACAACTTCGGAATATGAGCTGGCACAGCTTCATAAACTAATAGAATTAAAGAGGAAATAAAAGACGATGAATTACGAGTTTGCGCCCAAAGGTGTCTGTTCCAAAAAAATACTTTTTGAGTTATCTGACGACGGCATTATTGAAAAAATAAAATTTATAGGTGGATGTCAGGGGAATCTTGCTGGAATTAGTAAGCTTGTTGTTGGCATGAAGGCCTTAGAGGTGATAGAACGCCTAAAGGGAACGACCTGCGGATTTAAAAAAACCTCTTGCCCCGATCAGCTCTCTTGTGCTCTGCAGGAGGCGCTGGATAAAAAATAACCAGAGGATGTGATGTTCATGCTCAGTCGCTATAACGACGACGATGTCAAGATTGCGCCGGACGACCTGTCAAAGCTGTTTGCCTCTGAAAACCCTGTTGCAGATGACAATATTGATCTGTTTTTGCATCAACGCGCCAATGGCAATACCGCTCGTGCGCGCAAGCTTGGTGTGCAGTATGTTGAAGATTTGATCGACTGCGTATGGACTCGTCCGCCCGAGGACGTCAAAAGTGAGGATTTTGATCAGCAGTTAAAATTGCTGTTTGCCTATGCTGTGCACCGCGTTGTCGAGGATCATTCTCCGAATCAGATCGTTGCCAATGCTACGTTGGGTAGCTTTTATGAACATCTTGAGGATGCCGACCAACATCTTTATGGGAAAATTAATAATAACGCAGCGTTTACACTCTATATGTACCTGCATCGTGCGGGGGATGAAAACGCTAAGTCGGTGGGTAAAACCTTCTCCGGGCTGTGCGGCGCTGGAGAGTATTCTGACTGCGTGATCATTGGCGAGAGTGCCTACGGGCGGTTCTTCGGGGCCTGCGCACAGCGCATGTTGAATGCGGGCTTTGTGGAATAGCGCCAAAATCATCTGCCGCGAAAGGGGAGAAGCAATATGAACCAAGGGGTGTTCACCGAGGGAATCGATTATGGCGGGCTGACCACCGACTATGAAATACGTATTCTGATTTGTTGGCTGCTGTATAAGATGAAAATGCCGGTTGCCTCTTCGCAGCTGAGCAGCGCATTATTGGGTGAGAATCTGGTTAATTATTTTGAGGTAACCTGTGCACTGGGCGAACTGCTGTCTTCAGGGCATTTGACCGAGGTTAAGTCTGACGGACATCAGGGCTATGTTTCGGTGACCGAGTTGGGCCGAAAGACTGCCGAAACTTTTTATAAAAGTATTCCACGCACAGTGCGTGAAAAAGCCATTGAAGCCTTAAGCCAATGTGTGTTACAGGAGCGTTTTGCAAAAGAAAATCGTGCAGAGATCGTAGAAACTAACGACGGCTTCAAGTTAGAACTCTCCCTTAACGATGTCGGAAACGATTTGATGGGTGTGTCGCTCTATGCGCCCACCCGCGAGGTTTGTGAAACGATGAAAAAGAATTTTATCTCCGACCCCACGGTGTTATATCGTGCGGTATTATCGGTGCTCATGGGAACCAAGGACAGTGCAATAGAGTTTATCGGCCATGAACCGGTGTAGTATTTTGGGCGGCTGTTGCAATGAAATTGCTGCAGCCCGCTTTTGTTTTATACTGTTATCCTTTTAAAAGGGTTAACAGCAAATATATCATCAGTTTGGGAGTGTCAAAATGTCAATCGCAAAAGTCAGGGATTATTTTAAAAAGCACGGTATAGAGGATCGTGTACTGGAGTTTGAGGTTTCGAGCGCGACGGTGGCGCTAGCAGCACAGGCATTAAACTGCGAGCCGGACCGCATTGCAAAGACACTGTCGTTCAAAATTGGCGAGGATTGCATTCTTATCGTAACAGCGGGCGGGGCGAAGATAGACAACGCCAAATATAAGGCGCAGTTTCACACCAAGGCTAAAATGCTTACCCCTGAGGAGGCGGTGACGCTGGTGGGACATGCTGTGGGCGGTGTATGTCCCTTTGGCGTCAACGACGGGGTGACAACTTATTTGGATGTTTCGCTAAAGACTTACCAGACAGTGTTTCCGGCCTGCGGCAGTGATAACAGCGCCATTGAGCTGACCATCGACGAGCTTGAGAAATATTCCAACAGCAAGGGCTGGATCGACGTTTGTAAGACACCGGCGCAATAAATTCTCAAAGTGAAAGGGCGCAGTATGGATAGCCCAAAAGCATCGATAGGGGGGATATGGATGAAAAAAGCGTTGTTCTATCTACCCTTTATAACGCTTATATTTATGAATATCTTACTTATTGATGCCTTGGGAATTGAGTTGTTCTTCGGGTCACTCTGGCTTTTGGTGCCGTTTTGGGCAAGCGGCGTGCTTTTGAGCCGCAGAAAAGTCTGGGGCAGCCTATTCGGATGTTTACCCGCCGCTTATTTTATTTATCACGGTATGTACAATTGGAAGTCAGGCCAGCTGGAAATCCAAATCAGTATTGTGCTGATAGCCTATTATCTGGTTTGCGGTGCAGCGGTGTTTTGGCAGAATTTAAAAAAGCGTTAGGGTTTAGCGCTAGTTGAACTAATTATTTGCGAGCCTAAAACATACAGAATGCTATGAATTTCAGGAGGTGAAACCTGTGAATCAAAAGCTTCTTCTGCTACCGAAATTAACTTTAATTGCCGGAGTATTCTTGGCAGGCTTAGATTATATCTATCTGCGTGTCGTTGTTTTTATGAATAGGCCGCTAGGCTCATTGTCGCTGGCGCAGGTGGAACGGATGAATGCTGTCTACTCGGTGCTGATATGGATTATCAGCATAACGGCGATCGTTATTATTGGCATGAAGGCACAAAAGCAGCTTAGCCGCGCACAAATTATCAAATCTTCCATGTTGTTGTGTGGTTATTATGTGACTTTTTTAATCTTTCAGAATGTTTTGCAAACACAGGGCGTTTATAATTTGGGGCTTCATGCGCTTTTGGTTTTGCCGGTGAGCGTTTTTTCCTTTGCCAGTGAAATTATGCTTATGATTTTTAAAACTTTTTCTTGGCTATATGTTATTCCTGCTGTCATAATGCCGCTTGTGTTTATTCTATTTGCCAAACCTGACCACCCTGCGCCTTAATGGGAACAACACGGTGGCTATATGAGATGCTGAAACATGGTTCATAAAAAGGGCGGTGAAATATTTGGAATGTACATTGCGTGCATGGCGTATAGACGATGCGGAAGATTTAGCATTGGCTATAAACAACAAAAAGGTTCTTAATAATTTACGGGATGGCTTGCCTTTTCCGTACACAACAAAGGACGCTGAGGAATATATCAGCATGATGCTAAACGCAGATAAAGATAAGGTTTATGCGTTTGCCATCACGGTGGACGACAAAGTCATTGGGAGTATTGGCATTTTTCGTCAGCAAAACATACACGGTAAAACCGCTGAAATGGGCTATTTTATTGCGGAGCCCTACTGGGGGAAGGGGCTTGGAACCTCTGCTGTCCGGCAGGTATATGATCACATTTTTAGCAAAACCGATATTATTCGAATTTTTGCCGAACCCTTTGCAAATAACGTAGCCTCCTGCCGCATTCTTGAGAAATCGGGCTTTGTGTTGGAAGGGATATTACGAAAAAATGCCGTTAAAAACGGGCGGATCCTCGATATGAAAATGTACGCGTTAATAAAAGAGTGAAATATTTCGTTTAATTTTGGAGCATAGAAAAAAGGACGGCATCGTTGCAAAACGGTGCCGTCTTTTAAAACAAAATCTAAATTATTCTACTGTTACCGATTTTGCTAGATTGCGGGGCTTGTCGATGTCACAACCTCTTAAACGGGCGGTGTAATAAGCGATTAGCTGTAGCACAGTGACAGCGACAAACGGCATGAACATGTCATCCAGCGCATCAAGCAGCAAAAGCGTGTCGGCGACATCGTGTGAGACCGATTCACCTTTTTTAGCGACCAATGTCACCACAGCACCTCTGGCTTTAACCTCCTTGATGTTTGAGAGCATCTTGGGGATCAGCTTATCCTGCGTGCACAAGGCGATGACGGGGGTACCATTGGTAACAAGTGATATGGTACCGTGCTTAAGTTCACCGGCCGCACAAGCTTCACAATGAATATACGAAATCTCCTTGAGCTTTAACGAGCCCTCACAGGCAAGCGCCCAATCTAGCCCACGGCCGAGAAAGAACAGGTTTTCGCTGCTTTCAAAGCCTTCGGCCGCGCGCTCAATGGTAGTCTGGTACGAGAAAACGTTGCGAACCGCGTCGGGGATAGCGTTGAGTGACGCGGTGAGTGATGCGGTCTCTCCCGCCGTCAAAAGACCGTTTCCGGCTGCCATAGAAAATGCGATAAGGTAAAAAACAGCGAGCTGTACCGAATAAGCCTTGGTGCTTGCCACCGAAATTTCCGGACCGGCATAGGTGAGGATGACGTGATCTGCCTCGCGTGCGATGGAGGAACCGGCCACATTGACAATCGCCAACGTCGTAACACCCAACGATTTTGCCAGCCGCAGGGCGGCAAGACTATCGGCTGTTTCGCCCGACTGAGAGACAATGATTACGAGATCGTGTTTGCCGATGATGGGAGAACGATAACGGAATTCGCTGGCCAAATCGACCTGGACCGGCACGCGCGCCAGCTTTTCGATGAGGTCACGCCCAATGAGACCGGCGTGCATCGCAGTGCCACAGGCCACAATTTTAATTTGCGAAAAGCGAGAAAAGAAGTCCTCGGGAAGATGGTCGTGCGCAAAACAGGGCAGACCATTTTTAATTCTGGGGGCCAACGTATGGCGCAGCGCGTCGGGCTGCTCGTGAATTTCCTTGAGCATAAAATGCTCGTAGCCTTCCTTTTGGGCTTGGTCAACGCTCCAATTGACGGTTTGCACCACTTTTTGGCACTCGTTACCGTCCAAGTCGAAAACGCGGATGCTGTCAGGGTTTAGCATGGCGATTTCGCCTTCATCCAGCACAAAATAGCGATTGGTATAGCCGATGACCGCCGTGATGTCCGAAGCGAGGAAATTTTCGCCGTCTCCGGGTGCTGCAATCAGCGGGCCGTCTTTGCGCACTGCAAACAGCGTGTCGGGATGGTCAGAGAACATAATGACAAAGGCGTATGCGCCCTCAATTTTAAGAAGTGCTTCCCGAATGGCGTCTATCGGGTCGCCGTGGTAGCAGTAGTCAAGATAGCAGGCGGCTATCTCGGTGTCGGTCTGAGACAAAAAGGTATAGCCCTGATCCAGCAGCGCGGATTTTAGCTCGAGATAATTTTCGATAATGCCGTTATGTACCAACATAACGCGCTCGGTACCATGGGGATGGGCGTTTTCGTCTGTGGGGCCGCCGTGCGTTGCCCAGCGCGTGTGACCCATGCCGCAGGTACCACGCAAGGTTTGCTGTTCCAGCGCTGCCTTCAAATTATCCAGCCGGCCCTCTCGTTTAACGGTGACAAAAGCACTGTTTTCGTTCACAAGAATACCGGCGGAATCATACCCGCGGTACTCCAAACGGCTCAGCCCATCCAGCAGCACGTCGCTGGCGCGGCGATGCCCGGAATATCCTATAATTCCACACATAGAAAAAACTCCTATATTTATATATTAAGATGTCAAATTTTCAGTCCTTGTGCAGTCGGATTTGTCCCGCAGGTTACCCCGCGTCTTTGTCGCCTGCCTTACATTCCCAAGGAGGGGAACGGAGAAGCATCCGCCGAATTTTCGATAACTTCTCTCCTCGTCTTCCGTCCGGCTATATTTGGACGGAACTGGCGCTTTTTAGGCTTTTTCTTTTTTAGGTATCACCCCTTACTTAATTTATTTACTTTGGCTTGACTATCACCTCCCTGACAATGATTTACAGCTATTATGGCACAAAAGTCACAAAACTGCAACCGGATTTATAAAGATGCCCTGCAATTTATTGTCTTGCAGGGCATCTTTATACGACAAAACAAGTTTTGGTTATGCCTAACCCATATTATTCAAATAGGGCTGCCTAGATGCCTGTCATCTGAGTATATTGACCAGCGTGCCTAGATTTTCGATAGAGACCGAAACCTGATCGCCAGACCTTAACCATTTTTGTTTTTCTTGCGGATATCCGAGGATGACCCCGCTTGGTGTTCCTGTGAAAATGATGTCACCGGGCTTTAAAGTCATGTATTGAGAAGCGTAGCTAATAATGGATGCACAATCAAAAATCATATGACTAGTATTGGAGGACTGGCGAACCTCTCCGTTGACCTCACACTGAATATGTAGGTGATTGGGATCAATCTCATCAGCTGTCACGATATAAGGCCCCACAGGCGCAAAATTATCACAGGTTTTGCCCAGCAGCCACTGTGGCGTTCTAAATTGCAGATCGCGCGCAGATAGATCGTTTCCGACAGAGTAGCCGAAAACATAGGAGAGTGCTTCTTCCTTAGATACATTAAAGGCTTCTTTACCCATAATAACAACTAGCTCGGCTTCATAATCAAATTTCTCGGCTGTTTTGGGCAGATGAATGACCTGATTGTGCGCAGCCAGAGCGTTATTAAATTTGCTGAACAATATGGGATGAGAGGGAAGCTCAAAATTACACTCATTGCCATGTTCGGTATAGTTAACGCCGACACACAATATTTTTTCTGGATTGGTGACACAGGGCGCATAGGTGATATTTTCCTCCCGCAGTGTAAAGAGTGCTTCTTTCACAAGCTGTTCCAACGCACGTAGGCCGCTTTCACCGCTTGCAATTACCTGTTCAATTGTGGGTGGTGTTGCCAAAGTACCGTTGATGCCCAAATTTTTTACAGGAATAATTCCGTATTCGCTCTTAATCGCTAAACAGATCTGATTGCCCTCTTTGTAGTTGAGTAATTTCATAATCACACCATCCTTGCCTTACGTCCATTATGTTTTTCGTGGTGGCAAACGGCATAGTACTGCCATTCAATGCTGTCAGGTCGTCTGGTTAAACCAAATTACTGCGCGCCATTGGCAGCATATGTCCACCTTCCTCACCGAGATGAGCCGTCGCTTTCATGCTGCTATTACTATACAATATTGAGTTGGTTCAATCAATAAAGATTAAAGATGCAAGTAAAATCAATAAGGATAATTACAAACGCCCAGTAATGGCATCTTATGCCGGAACAATTGTTTTTGACACCAAAATAAAATCAAAACGGCAGTATAAAACCCTCGGTGGGTGTTATACTGCCGTTTTTATAAAGTGAAATTTATTTTGGAACCGCCATGCCAAGCATCAGTTTGGCGCATTTATATACGTCGCCGCAGCCAAGCGTCAGAACCAAGTCGTTTTCCTGTGCATTGGCCAGCACATATTCAGCGATTTCGTCAAAGGTTTCAAACCATACACTGCCCGGAATTTTAACTGCGAGATCTTCGGTGGTGATGCCGTAGGTGTTTACCTCACGGCCGCCCATGATGGCCGACATCACAACATGGTCGGCAATCGGCAACACCTTTGCGAACTCGTCGAGCAGCATGGCGGTGCGGGAGAAGGTGAACGGCTGAAATACCGCCCAGACGCTGTTATAGTCCAATGACTTTGCGGCTTTTAGCGTTGCAGCCAGTTCGGCTGGGTGGTGGGCGTAGTCATCGGCGATCGTAACGCCGTTTATCGTGCCCAAAATTTCAAAACGTCGGTGCGCACCGGTAAAGGCCGAAAGCCCTTCCGCCAGCTTTTCGGGCTTGGCGCCTGCTTCCAGTGCAGCGGCACAGGCAGCCAAGGCGTTAAGCACATTGTGCTGGCCGGGGATGTTCAGCTGCAAAGCGGTGAGCTTTTTTCCGTTTTTAATCAGGTCAAAATCGCAGCGCGAACCGTTTTTCCATGTGATGTTTTCGGCATAATAGGTGTTTTTATCCGACAGGCCGAAGCTGATGAGTTGTTTGTCAATGCCTTCAACCGCCTTACGAGAATTTTCGTCGTCGCCGTTATAGATGACGATGCGCGAAGTCAATTCACAGAAGCGGCGAAACGATCGAATGATGTTATCCAGCGTTTTAAAATAATCTAGGTGATCAGAGTCGATGTTCAAAACGACGGCAATATCGGGCGAGAGGTGCAAAAAGGTGTCGACAAACTCACAGGCCTCCACCACCATGTTCTGTGAAAGCCCCGCTCGGCCACTGCCGCCGATGGCGTTGACCTTGCCACCGATAACTGCCGAAGGATCAAGGTTTGATGCCAGCATCAGATAGGTGATCATCGAAGTGGTGGTTGTCTTGCCGTGGGTACCCGAAACACACACGCAGTTATTATAGCGGCGTGTAAGCAGCCCGAGCATCTCGCTGCGCTCAATAACCGGAATGCCGCGTTCCCTGGCGGCGACCAGCTCGACATTATCCTGCATGATGGCGGCGGAATACACCACTGCATCAGCGGTTTGAACATTGGCAGCGTCGTGGCCAATTGTGACATGTACCCCCATGGCGCGCTCCTGGTCGATCGTATCGCCTGGGTTGTTGTCGGATCCCGAGATGCTATGTCCCTGTGCCAGTAAAATCTGCACAAGGGGGAACATGCCGGAGCCACCTACGCCGATAAAGTGCAGGTTGTGGTATTGCTTCAAGTTTTCTTCTGTAATAATGGGCATCGCTGCCACCTCCAAAAATCTTTGCTGATCTGTACTCAAATTAGTTTGAGAACAGGATGGGATGGTTTTCAATCATAATTGTGGGCGGGGGAGAATCCTCGTAATCCACCACCGCTGATTTTAAAATGATTTTTATATAACACTAAAATTATAGCACGCAGCCAAAATAAAGTGAATAAATATTTTCCAATCTGCTGATAATAGCGGTGACAGGAGGGACAAAAATGAAGATTACCGACATCCGAATCAGAAGAATATACGAAGAAAGCCGATTGCGCGCGCTGGTATCCCTAACGCTGGGCGATGATTTTGCCATACACGACATCAAGGTTATAGACGGGCCAGAACGCCTGTTTGTCGCAATGCCCAGTCGCCGGGACGAGCAGGGCAATTTCAGGGATATCTGTCATCCCATCACGAGCGAGGCGCGACGAGAGCTGGAGGAGAAAATCCTCAAAGAATATTACACACATATCGAGACGATAGAAAAGCGGGAACATGCCCCTGACCACGCCACCGAAAACTGATTTGCACCAATTTTGAATTTCCCCCATAAGATGAATTATTCTCATCATATGGGGGTATTTTTATGAAAAAACAGCAATTAATAGATGACGAACCGATAACCGGTGCAGATGAACAGGTGCGACAACTGCTGCGTATTGCACGGCTGGAATCGGATCGGCCGCTTCAGGGCTGCAAAGCGCTGGTGTTTGGTGCCAGTGCACAAGCGCAGGGACTGTATGAGGCATTGAAGCGGCGGTGTACAGCGGTACGCATGGCGACTTCGGTCGCTGAGCTGCAAGAAGATGACGGGCGGTTTGAGTTGGCAATTATTCTCGAGCCGATTTCGCACCGCGTACTCGAAAATCTGATGGCGCCGGGCGGCGTAGCCATCGACGCCAACGTGCAGCGCAGCGGGGAATGGGTCATGTATGATAAATCGCTGAGTTTTAAACGTATACGGGTGTTATCTCTGCTGGGGCGGCCCACCAATAATCCATGAGAAACACAGCGATTTTGCGGCGCAAATCATGCGGAATGATGCCGAACTTTACCAAAATGCTTGCATTTAGACTTCAATTGAATCATTTTAAAGCAATTTGATGCAGGTTATTCATATTTAAGTTGCATTTGCTTGATTTTTCGCCAATATCTGCTATACTGTACCTATAAAACAGGAGGTGCGTTTTGTGCATAAAGACTTGATAAGTTTAATTACAAATATGATGCCAAAGCTTTCAAAGGGACAAAAGCAGATTGCTCGATATATTGTAGAACATTATGATAAAGCCGCTTTCATGACCGCTGCAAGACTGGGGCAGGCAGTCGGCGTTAGCGAGTCGACGGTGGTTCGCTTTGCCTCGGAGCTAGGATACGACGGCTATCCGCAGTTGCAGCGCTCTCTACAGGAGTTGATACGCAACCGCCTGACCACTGTTCAGCGCATGGAGCTGACCGGTACGCAGCTTGGCGAAGCTGATATTCTTAACCGCGTGCTGACGATGGATATTGATAAAATCCGCCGCACGCTGGAAGAGGTTTCTCGCGAGGAGTTTGCGGCGACGGTCGACGCGCTTTTGACCGCACACACCATTTACATCCTCGGCATCCGGTCCTCGGCATCTCTGGCAAGTTTTCTGGCATTTTATTTTAATCATGTCTTTGACAACGTACGTCTTGTAACTTCGGCTTCGACTTCAGATGTGTTCGAACAGCTTTTAAACCTTGGCAAGGGCGACGTTTTTATTGGAATCAGCTTCCCGCGTTACAGTAAGCGCACGCTGGCCGCCATGAAGTTTGCTCAAGAGCGCGAAGCCACCACCATATCTATTACCGATTCCAGTCTTTCGCCCATTGCAGAACTGGCAGATTTGCATTTGTATGCGCGTAGCGAGATGGCGTCGTTTGTCGACTCGCTTGTCGCGCCGCTGTCATTGCTAAACGCCTTAATCATCGCAGTCGGCATCAAGCGCAGAGAGGAGACCAGCCGCGCTTACTCCGAGCTTGAACGCATTTGGGAGCGCTATGAGGTTTACACCAAGGCTGATGATAACGATCGCTAATGAATGAGAAATATGATTTTATTGTTGTGGGTGCGGGCGCTGCCGGTTTGATGGCGGCGGGGCAGGCGGCGTCAATGGGCGCCCGTGTGTTGATGCTGGACAAGAATGCACGCGTAGGGCGCAAAATTATGATCACTGGTAAAGGCCGCTGCAATGTAACAAACAACTGCAGCCGAGATCGCCTCATCGAGTCGATGCGCCGCAATCCACGCTTTTTATATAGCGCCTTTGATGCATTTACCTCACAGGATGTCATGCAGTTTTTTGAGGAGTGCGGTGTGCCGCTTAAAACGGAAAGAGGTGCGCGGGTGTTTCCGCAGTCGGACAAGGCAGTCGACATTGTCGATGCGCTGGCCGGCTTTGCAAGAAAAAACGGCGTCGTGTTCCGCCAAAATCGCGTGATCGCACTGCATTGTGAAGATGGACAGGTCACCGGCGTCCAGACGGCGGATGGCGCGCACTATAACGCTGGCGCGGTGTTGTTGGCCACCGGCGGTAAAAGCTATCCGCTCACCGGTTCGACCGGAGACGGCTACAGCCTGGCTCAATCGGCAGGGCATACCATTATGCCGATTGCGCCGTCGCTCACCGCTATTGTTACGTCGGATAAGTGGTGCGCCGAACTGATGGGCCTTTCGCTTAAAAACGTGACACTGACAGTTAAAAAGGGCAAAAAGCAGTCCGTTTCAGAAATTGGCGAGCTGATGTTTACCCATTTTGGCATTTCCGGGCCGCTGGTGCTGACCGCTTCCAGCGAGATTGAGGGGGATGCCTCCGGTTATACCATGACCATTGATCTGAAACCCGGGCTGGATATGCAACAGCTCGATAGTCGCTTACTGCGCGATTTTTCCGAGATGAAAAACCGTGCCTTTAAAAACGCGCTCGACCGTCTGTTGCCCAAGGGCCTGATTCCGATTGTCATTTTGCAATCGGGAATCGACGGAGAAACACAGATTAACGCCATCACAAAAGTGCAACGACACAAGCTTTGTGAAACGCTTAAGGCTTTTGCAATTCGGCCGGTTTCGCTGCGGCCGATCGAAGAGGCGGTTGTTACCCGCGGTGGTGTTAAGGTGACCGAGGTGCAGCCTAAAACCATGGAATCAAAGCTGGTGCGGGGTTTGTACATTGCAGGTGAACTGTTGGATGTGGACGCCGTCACAGGCGGTTTTAACCTGCAGATTGCCTTTTCAACAGGTTATCTTGCGGGAGTTTCCGCCGCGACACAGATTGCGGCGGTAAAAGAGGGGAATTATTGAATGAATAAGACAATTGCCATCGCGATTGATGGCCCGTCAGCGGCCGGAAAAAGTACGATTGCACGCAGCCTGGCGGAAAAGCTAGGGTTTATTTATGTTGATACCGGCGCACTATACCGGTCTATCGGTTATTATGCACATCATCGCGTTGCGGACACCACCGACGCGGCACAGGTGGTACCGTTATTGCCTGAGATCAACATTGAGATGAAATATGTTGATGGGTTGCAGCGTATGCTGTTAAATGGCGAGGATGTCACCGAAGGCATACGCCTACCGGAGATGTCGATGGCAGCCTCCAACGTGTCGGCCATTCCGGCGGTGCGCAGTTTTTTATTGGACTTGCAGCGCGACCTTGCCAAGGCTCACAATGTTGTGATGGATGGCCGGGATATCGGTACCGTGGTGCTGCCCGACGCCCAAATTAAATTTTTCCTGACGGCAACACCACAGGCGCGTGCGCGCCGTCGCTTTTTGGAATATCAGCAAAAAGGGCAGACTGTGGATTTTGAAACGATTTTAGCCGAAACCAAACAACGTGATTATAACGATTCTCACCGTGCGACTGCACCGCTGTGTCAGGCGGATGATGCAGTTTTGATAGACAGCACCGACTTAACATTGCAGCAGACACTTGAACGAATGACCGCCACTATTGAGGAGCGACTTTAAGATGCAGTGGTTTTTTAAACTGGCCAGAGCTGTCGTTAGCTTTTTGCTGCCTATTGCCTTTCATGTTGAGTACGAGGGGTTGCATAATATCCCTCGAAGCGGTAAAGGCTACATTATGGCGAGCAACCATACCTCTTATCTCGACCCAGTGGTGTTGGTGCTGCGGCTAAAGCCGTGGGTGCGCTATATGGCAAAAGAGGAGCTTATGCACATTTCGGGCCTAACATGGCTGTTTCGTTGGCTGGGTATTGTTCCGGTTGCCCGCGGGGCGGGGGATATGTCCGTGATTTCACACTGCGCAGAACTCACCCGCGAGGGTCATGTTTTGGGCATCTTTCCAGAGGGGACGCGGTTTCCGGCGGGGCAGCCGGGCAAGCCGAAGTCTGGTATGGCGCTAATTGCAAAGATGACACAGGCCGATGTATTGCCCTGTGCTGTTACATACGAGCGGCCGCTGCGCTTCCGCAGCCGTATCCGTGTGCGCTTTGGCTCGGTGGTACCCTATTCCGAGCTGGGGCTTGATGAAGATTCTCCGCGTGCCTTAAAGCGTGCGACCAAGCGCGTCTGGGAAGAAATTCTGGCACTGTTAGAGCTGGGGGGAGAGAACCATGCGGGCTAAAATCACGGTTGCTAAAACGGCGGGGTTCTGCTTTGGGGTGCAGCGAGCCGTCGATATGGTGCACAAGGCACTGGATTCAGGCGAGCAGGTTTGTACCTTAGGCCCACTGATTCATAACACCCAGTTTGTACAGGCGCTGGAGGACCAAGGCGTTACGGTAATCCATTCCATTGAAGATAATGCCGAGGGGCGCAGAGTCGTTATACGCTCGCACGGGGTCGCGGCCAAGATTTACGAACAGCTTGAGCGCGCGGGAATATCCTATACCGATGCGACCTGTCCGTTTGTCGCAAAAATTCACAAAATTGCAAGTTTAGTTGAACCGGACGCATTTTTGGTTATTGTCGGCGATCGAAACCACCCCGAAGTACAGGGAATTATGGGGCATTGCAGCGGGAGAGTTTTGGTGATTTCAAGCTGTGATGAACTTATAAATGATACAAATAAAGATATTTTGTCTAAAAACACAGTATATTTTGTAGCGCAGACAACTTTCAATAAAAATGAATGGGAAAATTGTATTCAGTCTGCAAAAAAAGTGTGTACAAATGCAAAAATATTTGATACAATATGTAATGCTACTTCCTTGCGTCAGCAGGAAGCGGCCAAGCTGGCATCGAGTTCTGACGTCATGCTGGTGATTGGCGGCCGGCACAGTTCAAATACGGTCAAGCTTGCAGAAATCTGTAGGCAATTTTGCAGGACAATTGCGATTGAAACTGCAGACGAGCTTGATCCAAAGGATTTTACCGGCATTTATTCTATCGGCATTACGGCGGGCGCGTCTACGCCTGCTTGCATAATTAAGGAGGTACACGAAACCATGAGTGAGATTTTGGAGAATCAGAATCAGGAAGAGCTTAGCTTTGAGGAGATGCTCAATCAGTTTTGTAAAAGTACATACAATGGGGAGAAGGTAACCGGTATTGTTACCAGTATCGAGCCTAACATGATCTCCGTTGATATCGGCACCAAGCATGCCGGTTATGTACCGCTGAATGAGCTTACCGACGATCCCACCGCAAAACCCGAGGACATTGTTAATAAGGGGGACGAGCTCGAACTCTTGGTTGTACGTGTCAACGATGTCGAGGGTACCGTGATGCTTTCTAAAAAGCGTCTTGACGCACAAGCCGGGTTTGAGAAAGTCATGGGCGCTGCTGACAGCGACGAGATTCTCGATGGCATCGTCACCGAGGTCATCAAGGGCGGCGTGTTGGCTCTGACCAACGGTGTTAAGGTGTTTATCCCTGCTTCGCAGGCGACTATGTCCCGCGGCGAGGAGCTTGAAGCTCTCCTGAGAAAGCCTGTTAAGTTTAAGATTCTTGAGGTCAATCGTCAGCGTCGCCGTGCGGTCGGTTCTATCCGTGCCGTATTGCGCGAGCAGAGAAAGGAACTCGAAGAGAAGTTCTGGACTGAGGTTGAGATTGGCAAGAAGTACAGCGGTGTTGTTAAGTCGCTGACCGATTACGGCGCTTTTGTTGATCTGGGCGGCGTAGACGGCATGATCCACATTTCTGAGTTGTCCTGGGGCAAGATCAAGCATCCTTCGCAGGTCGTTAAGGTCGGCGATGAGATCGAGGTTTATGTCAAGGATATTGATGCCGAAAAGAAGAAAATTTCGCTCGGCTATAAAAAAGATGAGGACAACCCTTGGACCATATTGGCTAAGAATTATGCTGTTGGGCAGACCGCCAAGGTTAAGATTGTCTCTCTGACTGCATTTGGCGCATTTGCTGAGCTGATCCCTGGAATTGACGGCCTGATTCACATTAGCCAGATTGCGCGTGAGCGCGTGGGCAAGCCTTCCGATGTTCTGTCGGTTGGACAAGAGGTTGATGTCAAGATCACTGAGCTTGATTTTGAGCGTCATAGAATCAGCCTTTCTATTAAGGCATTGCTTGAAGAGAATGCACCCGAAGAAGATTCGGCTGTCAACAGTGCTGAATAATCTGAATACCAAAAAGTTTAAAACGGGAAAGCAATTTGCTTTCCCGTTTATTTTTCATACTAAATTTGCGAATATCGTTTAATGAATTGCCAACAAGAGCGGTTTTGTGACTTTATTATGTTACATTAATGAAAAATTTGAAATAAATTAATAGAAAATGCAACCAACCAAAAGTTTTCCGTAGTTAATATATGAGGCCTTAAAACAACAGGAGAAGGAGGGGTAAAAGCTTGAATGACCGCGAAATAATTGCGCTATATTGGGAACGGTCTGAAGCGGCTGTTGAAGAAACAGAAAAGAAATACGGCAAGCTGTGTAGGCATATCGCCATGAACATTTTGCAAAATTCGCAGGATGTTGAAGAATGTATTAATGATACCTTTCTCGGCACATGGAATTCTATACCACCGCAAAAGCCGGCTGTACTTTCCGCTTATATCTGCAGAATAGCCCGTAACTGTGCATTGAAGAAATATCATTATAATAATTCGAAAAAGCGAAATAAACAGATTGAAATTTCTTTTACAGAACTTGAAGACTGTATTTCGCAAAATGCCAGTGAAGAAAATTCCTGTGAGACAGAGCTTTTAGCAAAAGCGATTAGTACGTTCCTGCGTACACTCAGCTATGAAAACAGGACCATATTTATGCGAAAATATTGGTTTTTCGACTCTATTTCTGATATTGCGAACCGCTTTTCAATGAGTGAGAGCAAGGTAAAGTCCATATTATTCAGAACAAGAGGCAAGCTTAAAGAATTTTTGATGAAAGAAGGAATCAATATATGAAAAATAATCGAATGACGACTGCTATTGGGATGGTTGACGATGATATAGTTAAAGAGTCTATCAAGGCCAAAGCCGTCCGCCGCAACTCCATTTGGCTGCGCATGGGTGTAGCGGCCGCTTGTGCCGCCTGCGTTTTAGGAATTGCCGGCATCGGTGCGTATGCCTATTATAAGCCCGCTTCATATGTCAGTTTGGATGTAAACCCTTCCATTGAATATTCGCTCAATGTCTTTGATCGGGTACTTTCGGTTAAGGGTGTAAATGATGATGGCGAGAATGTTCTGGAAGAATTCGGACTTAATAGATTACAGAACAAAGCGATTGATAAGGCTATCAGAGAAACGATCAATACGATAGCAAAGCTGGGATATTTTCCTGAGGATAGCGAAGGCGGTGTAGTTGTTGCCGTAGCGGACAATCAGGAAGAAAAGGCCGAGAAACTGTCTGAGAAGCTCAAAGAGATGATAGAGCAAATCGTCGAAGAAGAGGAGCTTGACGTAGAGGTTGAGACCATAGCTGTGGGCGAGGCGCGGGTCCAGGAGGCCAGAAGCTTAGGCGTTACGCCCGGAAAGCTCAACCTGGTTCAAAAGCTTCAAGAAAGTGCAGAAAATGCAGATGACATTGAAGTCGAAGAATGGTTGAACAAATCTGTTAAGGAGATTATGAAGCAAACAAAGGCGAACAAGGCTTTAAGCAAGGGTAAAGACACTGATGACGAAAAAAACTCTGATAAAAACTCAAAAAATAGTTCAGATAAAGTTCTCGACTCAGGCAAACCCAGTAACGCCGGTAATGCTAACAACCCCAACAAACCAGATAAAGACGACAAAAAAGACAAAGATGATTCAGATAAAAACAACTCCAATAATGGAAACAATGCAAATAAACCCGATAAAACGGACAAAAAAGATGATTCAAACAGTAACACAAACGGATCGAATAAAACTGAAAATTCCACTAATAACGGTCAAGCTAAAAAGCAGCAAACCGATACGGATAAAGACAATTCAGGCGATACAGAAGTAGATTCGGATAAAGGCAACAGCGCAGGAAAGTCTGATAATTCCAGCAATAATGGGCAGGCTAAAAAGGTGGAAAATAAAAACGATTCTGACGAGGAAAAAACCTCAAACAATGCGTCTGAAAAAAATTCGGACAAAAGCAACAGCTCAGGGAAATCCAACAGCTCTAGCAAAAGCAAGAACTCAAAAAAATAAGGTAAAATAATTTTGCCATAAAGCGGATTTAATTTTATATTATGTGTATATTGCAATTGGAGAAGGCGAAAATATAATAAGCTGCAATAAATGGCGCAGTTGAGCACACTTATTAATAGGATCGGAAAGCTTTACCGTATTTTTAAAACAATAAGAGGTAGAAACTTATGAAAAGAATTTTATCATTGGTACTTGCAGCCGCTTTTATGCTTTCAGCTACGGCCTGCGGTAGCCAGAAAAATGCTTCTGGAACTATTAAGGATGATAAGTCCATTCAGGATGTGCTTGATACTGTAGATGCTAAATTTAACGAAAAGTATGACTACGATTATGGCGCCATCGCTATGAAAATGCCAGTAGATGACAAGTACCTTTCGGATTTTGTGGATTTGGACACTTCAGCTTATGATGAATATGCAGGCGGTGTTTCAATGTCTATGACCAATTCCGACGCACTTTTTGCAATTAAGGCCAAAGAGGGCAAGGTGGATGTCGTCAAACAGGCGTTGGAAAAGCGACTCGCCGATCTGACTGCTCAATATGAGTTTTATGGCGTTAACGGCTCTTATGACCGTGCAAAAGCGGGCGAGGTGTACGTTAAGGGAAACTATGTGTTTTTAATCGTCGTTGGAATTTTGCCTTCTCAATCTGACGAGAGTGCAGATTTTGCTGCCGATGTGCAACTGACCAAAGACACCATCGACAGCATGTTTAACGCTTAAATAAAATCCTTGATGTTTTAAAGCGTTTCTGTTAAATTATTAGCTGGAAACTTTGTCCGGCTTATGCGCTGAAAAGCCTTCGCAGCCGAATCTGCGGAGGCTTTTCATGCTGTTATAGTGACAACTGCTTTATGCTATAAGCACAAAACAAGTGCAGCGCAGCCTGGTTTTAATTCGACTTTTGGAGGAGCCTATGGTATTTTCCAGTATTCTGTTTTTGTTTTATTTCATGCCGGTGGCCTTTACGATATATTATCTTGCGCCTAAAAGGTGGAAAAACCTAACTTTGCTGATTTTGAGCTTGGTTTTCTATTCGTGGGGCGAAGTTCGCTATTTTCCCATCATGCTGGCGTCAATTATTGTTGATTACACCGCTTCTAACCGAATTGAGCACTTTACAGACAAAAAAGGAATGCGTCGGTTCTGGCTGATGGTCTCGGTGGTTTTTAACCTTGGAATGCTCGGCTTTTTTAAATATGCCGGTTTTTTTGCCCGCAATATCAATGCCGTCACCGGGCTGGGGCTGCCGGTGCTGGAATTGACGCTGCCGCTTGGTATCAGCTTTTATACTTTCCAGACTATGTCCTATACCATTGACGTCTACCGGGGCGACGTTAAAGCTGAACGCAATATCATCAACTTTGGTGCTTTTGTCGTGCTGTTCCCGCAGCTTATTGCGGGCCCCATCGTGCGCTATACCGATATTCAGCGCGAGCTGCGCGAACGTACAATCGATCTGGGGCAGATTTCGCTTGGAGCGCAAACCTTTATAATGGGTTTGGCCAGCAA
This sequence comes from Oscillospiraceae bacterium MB24-C1, assembly GCA_030913685.1. Lineage (NCBI taxonomy): Bacteria > Bacillati > Bacillota > Clostridia > Eubacteriales > Oscillospiraceae > Oscillospiraceae bacterium MB24-C1. The sequence goes on from CP133187.1 coordinate 257,035, forward strand.
GGTGCTCATTGCCAACAACGTCGGCGCATTGTGGACCGAGGTGGAGGCGATGGGATTTTCAGGCATCTCTACTCCGCTGGCGTGGTTAGCCATTTTAGCGTTTACATTACAGATCTATTTTGATTTTTCGGGTTATTCGCTTATGGCCATTGGTTTAGGACGGATGCTCGGCTTTGAATTCCCGCAAAACTTTAATTTTCCTTACATCTCAAAAAGTATGACCGAATTCTGGCGGCGCTGGCATATGACACTGGGGTCGTGGTTTCGACAGTATATGTACATTCCGATGGGCGGTAACCGCAAAGGTGCTATCAGAACGGTGTTTAATCTCTTTCTGGTCTGGGCCGCCACCGGTCTGTGGCATGGCGCTTCATGGAACTTTGTCCTTTGGGGACTTTACTTTTTCGTATTACTCATGCTCGAAAAGGCATTTTTACGCCCTGTGTTAGATAAGCATCCTGTTTTTGCTCGTGTTTATATGATTCCGTTAATTATGATTAGCTGGGCGATATTTGCAATAACCGACTTTGCACAGCTGGGGGTGTTTTTTGGCAGACTGTTTGCTTTTTCTGGTGGGCAGGATTGGCGTTACTTTTTGCGCAATTACGGCGTGACCTTTGTGCTGAGTATTCTGTTTTCAACCCCCGCGCTTAAAAAGCACTTTAGACAGCTCGAGCAAAACCGGGCTGCTGCCGCGTTTATTTATGGCGCGCTTTTGATCACTTCGGTTGCCTATCTGGTGGATGCAACCTATAATCCGTTTTTATATTTTAGATTTTAAGGGGGCGAAGTTGTGAAAGATTTAAAACGCTACCCTGTTATCATACTGTTGTTTGGTTTGATCGGCATTTTTTTCATTGCCAACCTCCTGGTACCTGCAAAAACGTTCTCTGAAATGGAAAACCGCTATCTAAACCAGTTGCCAAAGTTCTCGCTGAGTGCGATTATGGATAGCACCAGTAAGGGCTATGCACAAAAATTTGAACAGTATGCAAACGATCAGTTTGCACTGCGCGATCAGTGGATCTCGCTAAAATCGCGCTGTGAGGCACTGTTAGGTAAAACCGAGAATAACGGCATTGTTTACGGAAAAAAAGACTATCTCTTTGAAAAATACAGGACTTTCGACGCACAGCGGTTGGAAAAAAACCTTGGGTATCTGGAGGAATTTTCGGCGCTCAATCCGGATGTGAACAAATATATTATGATCGTACCGGGTTCTTATAATATATTAAGTGATCTGGTGCCTGTGGGACTTGGAAATATCGACCAATTGCCGCTGATTGAAGAGGTTAATAGTAGGTTGGCTAAAAGCGGCTATACCGGCGTGGATGTTTCCGCCAATTTGCTGGCGCACGCGGATGAGGATATTTACTACCGCACCGACCACCACTGGACAACGCAAGGCGCATGGTACGGTTATGAGCGCTTTGCACATGCCATGGGGCTGGCCGCCATCATACCGCAACAGCCTTTGGCGCAAAGCGCTGAGGGTTTTTGGGGCACCTATTATAGCAAGGCCAAAAAGTATGATGCTATGGCGGATACAATCACATGGTACGATCTGCCGGTGAACGGCGTTACGATTGACGGCGAGGCGTTCGATTCGATGTATGACATGTCGGCGCTGGACACAAGGGATAAATATGCGTTGTTTTTGCACGCCAATAACGGTGTGACGGTGATTAAAAACGACAGTGCCCCCGAAGGTGCCGTTATGGTCATCAAAGATTCTTACGCCAACTGCTTTGTGCCTTTTCTGACTCAGAATTTCCACAAGGTGGTTGTTGTTGATTTGCGATCGTTGCCAAAGGGTGTCAACGAGCTGGTGAAGACCGAACAGATACGGAACGTACTAGTGCTATACAGTTTTTCAAACCTATCCAGTGATGCCAATTTACCAAGAATACGCTATTGAGTATATTAAAACAGACCTTCTCCAAAATAGGAGAGGGTCTGTTTTGCAAATTGCTTATAATAAGCAGGTCATAAGTGGTTTTAATATGGGGTGTTTAGTGGCAGGCTCTTTTCGTATAGAAGATAGGCGTCTACTAAATGTGTTGGCTCAGAGCGGCCGTCTCCCACGGCGCCAATGGTGATGATGGCGCGGGTTACCCCCTCGTATTCGCCGACGCTGGCAAGGCAAAGCTGCGCTTCTTCAGTGTAGCCAGTTTTAGCGCCGATGATAGGTTCGGCCTCCCGTTGAAGCTGCTGAATTCGCGGCGTGAGGGTGGAGGTCAAACGCAACCCTTGCGGATGCTGCGCGGTTGTTGTGGTGGTATAGCTAAAGGTCGAAAATGCCTTGGTGAAGTTGTCATTTTTAAGCGCTGCCGTCAAAAGCAGCGAGAGGTCGTAAACCGTCGTATAGTGATCAGGGTCGTGCAGACCAGTTACGTTGGTAAAATGGCTGTTAGTCATGCCAAGCGCATGCGCGCGGTCGTTCATCATGGTGATGCAATCCGCTTGCGAACCGGCAGCCACACGCGCCAACGCACGGGCAGCCTCGGCACCCGACGGCAGTAGTGTGGCGTAAAGCAGGTCGCGCGCTGTAACCGTTTCGCCCATTGTGAAACCGGCCATAGCAGCGTTTTGCTCATAAAGCCCGGCATAATCAGCATATTCCAATGTGACCGATGCGTCCAAGTCGTCGATCTGTTCGACGGCAACCAACGCCGTCATCACCTTGGTCAGCGAAGCAGGATATGCTCTTTCATGCGCATTCTTGGCAAAGAGAATATGACCATCGGCAGGATCAAACAGAATAGCGTTGCTGCTTATTAACGGCAAACCGCCGTTTGTGCGGCCTGCGCCTACGGCCGGTGACACCGGCGCAGCGGCGGTCAGAGGTTCGGAATCAGGTGGCTTTATCACGGTTGAACGCCAGAAGGCCGCGAGAGCGCAGGACACCAATACAAAATAGATAGCTAAAGTCAGAAATAATCGAAAGTTTTTCTTTTTGCCACGTCGTAGTTTTTTCACGATAATTCCTCGATTTTTTATAATTCGGTACCAGTATATCAGAAATCAAACACTAAAACAAATTTGAATACCACGAACGGTGTTAGTACTGCCATCTGATTAAAATAGATGTTGCGACAGATTTCCCCGTCCTGTGTTTTCTTTATTTTAGGCGGATGACAGCCCACTCAACTTTTCGAAATCCGCTTTTTCTGTCTCTGTTTTTATGCCAAGCTTAGTGTTAAACATGGTTTGTATATTTCTTTTAACCTTGGGAAAACTTTCTTTCAACGGTTACGTAACACACAAGGAGGTGGTATTGTGATTAACAAGCTGGCATTGCTGCTGGTAATCATCGGCGCGCTCAATTGGGGACTGATCGGGTTGTTTGAGCTGGATGCCGTCGCATGGTTGTTTGGCACCCAGGGTGCATTGGGCAGTAGAATTGTCTATACGTTGGTCGCGGTTGCGGGCGTTTGGTGCATTTCGCTACTGTTTACAGAACCGCAAAACAAGAGAATTGGTCACTGATGGGAAATTACGTCATTCTTTTACGTAGTCACGATTATAGAAGAGAGTAAAAAACACTTTATTTTCTGGGACCGTTTATCAATTATTTTTTAGCTAGGCGCAGTAATGGTGTCTTGCAGGCGACAAAACGGGCATTCGTGCCCGTTTTTTGCTGTCAAAGCCATCTTTGTTGATGTTAGAGAAATTTGCAGTGGCTTAGGTTGTGGGATATGTCCTCATTATTCGGCGAGAGCGTGTATCAGATCGGTCAGCTCTCGGGTGGCGGTATAGCCCGCCTGAATGCAATCGGACATCAGCGAGAATGTGAACAGTCCAGCATCTTCTGGTAATTTTGGACGGATGAGTAGCCGCTCGCCCCGAACGGTACAGTCACGCAGCCTGCGGCTCATAGCTGAAAGGGAATGCGAGGCAATTTCAAAAATTCCTTCACCGTTGACGGGGGCGTAGTTCTCCGAGATATCGACGGCGATGATGTTGGGTGCGTCGCAGGCCAGCAACAGATTCACCGGCAGGTTGTCGGTCACGCCGCCATCCACCAAAACGCCGCTCATCGAGGTGGGCGGTGCAAAAATAACCGGTACACAGCAGCTGGCGTAGATGGCTTCATATAAGAGTACGTCATGCTCCCACCGGACGTTTGAAAGCGTGTGTATCGGTTTACGCTGAGAAAAGGCGACGGTTTCACCGCTGCTTAAATCGACGCTGGCGATGCAAACAGGCAGCCGAACCTGTGACAGGGCGCACCCCTTTGTCAACTGCCGAAGCATCGAACGCAACCGTTCCCCTTTGAGCAGGCCTGACAGGGTGATGGGGCGCCGCCGGGCCAGTTGGCCTACCGCACCGGCGATGCCCAACACATTAAAATCAATTAGCTTTTCACCGTTTTGTTCCAGTTCACGGCAAATTTTAATCAACTGATCCGGTGTGTAGCCATAAGCGTATAAACCGGCTACAATAGCGCCTGCGCTGCTGCCGGATACGGCACATGGTGTTAGATCGGCTTCCTGAAGAGCGGCCAAAACCCCCACGTGTGCAGCGCCGCGGCATCCGCCGCCTGAGAGTGCAAGTGAAAACGACATGACAATCCCCCAGTTTTACAAAATGACAGATGAAAAGCGCGGTAAAATATGCTATACTTATCTTCTAAATTATCTTATGCCGGTTTTGCCGATCCTACGCCACAGTGCGGGGGTGAAAGGAGCAGATATGGAGCAAATGCAACTTGTGCTGACCATCGTGGCTGCCGTTGCCTCGGTGGCCGCTTTTATCGGGGCAATGTCCGCGGCGTCGCGGGCCAACAATTTGAGCCGCCAGCACCGTGAAGAAAACGAGGCGCTGCGACGCGAATTTGCCGAACAGATGCGCAGTATGCGTCAGGAGATGACCCAGTCGTTACAGTCTACTATAGCAGCGCTTGGGCAGACACTATCAGAGTCGCAACGGCGTTCGGGCGACCTGCAGGATAAGCGCCTGGCGGAATTAAATGAACAGCTGACATTGCGAAACGACATGCTGCAAAAGACAGTACATGAGCAGCTTTTTCGCATTGAAGGCAGAATAGAAACCTTCACGAACCAGTCATCAAAACGCCTTGAGGAGGTGCGAGCCACTGTAGAGCAGCGTCTGGAAGTACTGCGCGCCGACAATACCAAGCAGCTAGATCAAATGCGCCAGACAGTGGACGAAAAGCTGCAAAAGACACTCAACGAGCGTTTGGCACAGTCCTTTGCACAGGTGTCTGAGCGGCTTGAGCAGGTTTATAAAGGATTGGGTGAGATGCAGACGCTCGCCAACGGCGTGGGCGACCTAAAAAAAGTACTTTCTAATGTTAAGACCCGCGGCATTTTGGGCGAAATTCAGCTTGGCGCAATTTTGGAGCAGATTTTATCCCCTGAGCAGTACGAAGCCAACGTATCCACTAAAAAGGGTAGCAACACCGTTGTGGAATACGCGGTCAAGCTACCGGGCGACGGTGAGAACGGCGTTTGGTTGCCGATAGATGCAAAGTTCCCGGGCGACGTTTACGCGGCGCTGATGGACGCTTACGAAAGTGCTGTCCCAGACCGCATTGCCGCTGCGGGTAAGGAGCTTGAGCAACGCATGAAGGGCTGCGCCAAGGATATTCGCGACAAGTATATCGACCCGCCCAACACCACCGATTTTGCCATCATGTTTTTGCCGTTTGAGGGGCTATATGCTGAAGTGGTACGGCGCGGTATGGTCGAGACGCTTTCGCGCGATTTCCGCGTGAACATTGCGGGGCCGACTACGATGGCGGCGCTGCTAAACAGCCTTCAAATGGGCTTTCAGACTTTGGCGATACAAAAGCGTTCCGGCGAGGTATGGCAGGTGCTGGGTGCTGTCAAGACAGAGTTTTCGAACTTTAACGATATCCTGCGTAAAGCACAGGATCGCCTGAGGCTGGCCAATGATGATCTCGATAAGCTGATCGGCACCCGCACCCGCGCGATTGAACGCAAGTTGCGCGGTGTACAGGCGGTGCCGCTTTCAGCGGGGGAGGAGCTTAAGCTGCTTACCGAGCGGGCAGAGGAGTTTGAGACAGTATGAGAGACCCCAATCAGATTAGAACTTACCATGGTATCAATATGGACCCTTTTAATCCCAAACCTTCAGATATTCGCATTGAGGATATTGCACACGCTTTGGCTATGCTGTGCCGTGCAAATGGTCATATCAGCCATTTTTATTCGGTGGCTCAGCACTGCCTCAACTGCGAGCAGGAGGCGCAAGCCCGCGGTCTGGATACTCGTGTACGACTGTTTTGTCTGCTGCATGACGCCACCGAATGCTATGTCTCTGATCTGACAAGGCCGGTCAAGCGCCATTTCCCGCTGTATTATGAGGCGGAGGGGGCGCTGGCTGGGGTGATTTATGACACACTTTGCCAAGTACGACCCACACCGGAGGAGCACAAGCTAATTGGAGCTGTTGATGACTGCCTTTTATACCATGAATTTTTAGCGCTCTGCGGTGTCAGAATGTTTGATGACGAGCCCCGCCGCTTGGGCGCGCTGTGCTTTGACGAGTCGCGCATCGAAATGGTTCGGGAGCAGTATATCGACCGTTATCGTCAACTTTACAGTGCGCTGACGACAGAAAACGGGGGATGATTTTTTGGCACAGGCAAAAACAAACGCTCAGCGCATGCTGGAAAAAGAGAAGCTACCCTATATGGGGCATACCTATGACACGCAGGATGGTTTGCTCGACGGTGTTTCAGTCGCCGACAAAGTGGGCATGCCGGTGGAAATGGTTTTTAAAACGCTGGTTACCCGCGGCGCATCTAAGAATATTTTTGTATTTGTCGTGCCTGTGGCGCTGGAACTAAATCTTAAAGCGGCTGCCAAATCGGTGGGAGAAAAATCGGTCGAGATGGTGCATGTCAAGGAAATTACTTCGCTGACAGGCTATGTCAAGGGCGGTTGTTCGCCGATCGGTATGAAAAAACGGTATACCACCGTTGTGGATATTTCGGCACAAACGCAAGAGACTATCGTTGTCAGCGCGGGGCGCATCGGCGATCAGATTGAGCTGGCCCCGGCACATCTTGAGCAAGTGACGGGCTGCCGCTTTGCGGATATCACCATAAAGACGTGATTACAACCTGTTTGATCCACTGGGCTTGGTCCCGGTTTAAAAAATATCTTGTGGAGGACATTATGGTTACAATAACAATGGAAAACGGCGGACAGATCAAGCTGGAGCTTTCCCCTGAGCACGCCCCGATTACGGTTGCAAACTTTGAGAAGTTGGTTAAGGAAGGATTCTACGACGGCCTGATCTTTCACCGCGTTATCCGCGGCTTTATGATTCAGGGCGGTTGCCCCAATGGTACCGGCACAGGGGGACCTGGCCATCAGATCAAGGGCGAGTTCGCCATGAATGGCGTTAAGAATCCGATTAAGCACACTAGGGGCGTTATTTCGATGGCGCGCAGCCAAAACCCCGATTCCGCTGGTTCGCAGTTCTTCATTATGCACGAGGATGCACCACATCTCGATGGGCAGTATGCCGCATTTGGCAAAGTGGTGGAGGGCATGGATGTTGTTGACGCAATCGCCGGTGTCAAAGTCGATTTTTCTGATCGTCCCAAAACTGAACAGAAAATTAAAAGTATCACGATTGAATAAGAATCGTCCTGATTTTATGGCCGCCTTGGGAAGACCCTTGGCGGCTTCTGTTTTTATTATAAGGGGACTGAATAGTAGCGCGTCATGGTTAAAAGGTTGGGCAGCAAAAATTATCAGGGATTCAGATATTTTGACAGTGCAGTAAAACGGGATTATCACCAAAAGATGCCGGGAGAATCGCAATGTTTTTAACATAAAATAGGTATTGAATTATAAAGAGCTTTCTGATAAAATTGACAACGGTATATATAGGTGTATATACACATCGTTGCCGACTGAGGAGAAAGTTTATGGAATACCTAAAAAAGCTACTCAACAAAATATTTATCGACGGGCTTTCCGGCATGGCGCTGGGCCTCTTTTCAACGTTGATCGTGGGCACTATCATACAGCAGATCGGGTTGTTCATAGGAGGGAACTTAGGCGGCACACTTGTTGTTTTGAGCAAGATTGCCGCGTCACTTACAGGCGCTGGCATCGGCTGCGGTGTGGCCTATAAGTTTAAGGAGCCGCCGCTTGTCGTGCTTTCCGCTGCGACAGCGGGCATGGTTGGTGCGTTTGCGGCAAAAATTGCAGCCGGAACGGTTTTCGTTGATGGCGTCATCCATTTTGCAGGCCCCGGCGAACCGCTTGGTGCTTTTATTGCGGCCTATGCTGGCATTGCGCTCGGGCATATTGTGTCTGGCAAGACGAAGGTCGACATTCTTGTGACGCCAATTGTTTCAATTATTTTTGGCTCCAGCGTTGGTCTGGTTGCTGGCCCGCCTATTTCTGCGTTTATGGCCTGGGTGGGTGGTATCATCAACTGGGGTACAGAGCAGCAGCCTATTTTGATGGGCATTATCGTCTCGGTACTGATGGGTGTGCTTCTGACGCTGCCGATCAGCTCAGCTGCCGTTGGTATTGTGCTAAATCTTTCTGGTATTGCTGCCGGTGCGGCCACTGTGGGCTGCTGCGCCAATATGGTGGGCTTTGCTGTGGCCAGCTACCGCGAAAACAAGCTTGGTGGTTTGCTTGCGCAGGGGCTGGGAACCAGCATGCTACAAATACCAAACATTGTTAAAAAACCGATGATATGGATGCCTGCAATTGTTAGCAGCGCGGTTCTAGGCCCGATTTCCACCAAGCTATTGGGCATGACTAGCAACGCGACCGGCTCCGGGATGGGTACCGCGGGTCTGGTTGGACCGATTATGGCTTATCAGACCATGAGCCCGATCATCGGAAGTGGAACCGCGTTACTTCAGATTGCGGTTATGTACTTTATTCTGCCTGCGGCGCTGTCGTTGATGGTTTCAGAATTTATGCGCAAAAAGGGCTGGATTAAACTAGGGGATATGAAGCTGGATGTCTAAGTGAAACGGGATCCAGATCAGACTATATATTCAGGTTCCGGTAATTAAAACTAAAAGACTACATGGGAGTGGAGGCAAACTGTCTCCACTCTTTTTCTCCAATGTTAGGAGCATATAAATTTTGCTGTATGGCTGATGGACATTCAGTGTAAAATAGAGGTAAATAACCCATTAAATTGGGTGTTTATTTATGTTTCAGGGGAGTTTTTGCAGCACAATACACAAATAAAATATATGATACTTGTCAAATTAATATAAATGAAGTATACTTAAAAATAGTAAAAAAAGTTAGGGGGATAAATATGCTTGATACTTTGGAACAACTGCACGAAAAAAAAGGATTCCTCTGCGATATGGACGGTGTTATCTACCACGGCAACCGTTTACTACCCGGTGTAAAAGAATTTGTTGAATGGCTTTATGCCGCCGAGAAGAGCTTTTTATTCTTAACTAATTCCAGTGAGAGAAGCCCGCTGGAGCTTAAACAGAAGCTTGCGCGCATGGGGCTGGATGTCGATGAAAGCCACTTTTATACCAGTGCGCTAGCAACCGCTAAATTTTTAAGTCGGCAGGCACCGGGGTGTACGGCTTATATCATTGGTGCGCCAGGTTTGTTTAATGCCCTTTACGATGTGGGAATTACCATGAACGATGTCAACCCCGACTATGTTGTCGTGGGTGAGACGCGCAACTATAATTACGAAAGCATCCTCAAGGCGGTGTCACTGGTGCGCGCGGGTGCAAAGCTCATTGGCACCAACACTGACCTGACCGGCCCGTCTGAGAACGGACTTATTCCTGCGTGTCGGGCGCTGGTAGCCCCGATTGAAATGGCGACCGGAAAAAGTGCCTATTTTGTTGGCAAACCCAACCCGCTGATGATGCGCACTGGCTTAAAGCTACTGGGATGTCATTCTAACGAGGCGGTTATGGTAGGCGATCGCATGGATACCGATATTGTTGCAGGCATGGAGACGGGGCTAGACACCGTTTTGGTGCTTAGCGGCGTCACTGACATAGATGAGATGAAAAAGTTCCCTTACCGCCCGACCTACATTCTAGATGGTGTGCGGGATATTCCGCCGATGCCTGAAAAGGCTCAGAAATAATTTCTGGCGTTTCTGCAAACAATGCCAAAGGCTTTGATCACCAGGCGAAAATGTAGAAAAGATAGAGAAAAAATTAAAAACGTCTTGCATTGTCACTGGCTTTGTGATAATATATTCAGGCATGTAGTCGCCGTGTTCCCTTTGCGGCGGGATTTCATGTCGGTGAAGAGCCGGAATGAAAAGCTGACAGTCCTCTGCCGTTTGTGATCCAAGCGGGAATGAATGTCTGTTACAAACTAAGGAGGAAAATTTTCATGGACGCATTAAAGCATTTTTCTAACGCTTGCCTGAAGGAGAAGCCCCCTGTATTTAATGTGGGCGATACCATCCGCGTAGGCGTTCGTATCAAGGAAGGCGAGAAATCTCGTGTACAGGCCTTTGAGGGCACTGTTATCGCCAAGAAGCACGGTGGCATTCAGGAGACCTTTACGGTTCGCCGTATGTCCCACGGTGTTGGTGTTGAGCGTGTTTTCCCGTTGCATTCTCCGGTTGTTGAGACTGTTGAGGTTGTCCGCCAGGGTCGAGTACGCCGCGGCAAGCTTTATTATCTCAGAGACCGTGTTGGCAAGGCGACCCGTGTCAAGGAAGTCAGAAGATAATAGTGATTTATTCAAAAAGGGACCGTGTGTCCCTTTTTGTTTTTTATACGCTTATTATTTTAAAAGCAAAGAGAGACAATATTAAGGCCATAGATGTTAAGCGCTCAGATGGTTGAAATATTAATCAATCTAAATTATTTATATAAAATTAGCATTAAAGTCTTTTTTGGAGGCGTTGTATGCAAGAGCAAACAAACGGCAGAGTTCCGGAGCTAGAAACGGAAAACGTGCAGGCTACATCGGCACCATCGCGCCGTGATCGCATCTTCAAGGAGTTGTACGAGTGGGTTGAAAGTGCGGTGCTTGCAGTTGTTTTTGTTGTGCTGCTGTTCACTTTTGTCGCCCGAACTTCGGTTGTCAGCGGTGAATCAATGATCCAGACGTTGCACAATGGCGATATGCTGGTCATTTCTCGTCTGGGTTTTTCGGCGGATCCCGGCGATATCGTGGTGGCAACCAAGCCTTATTACGCCAATGAACCGATCGTTAAGCGTGTGATTGCCACTGGTGGGCAGAGCGTGGATATCGATTTCACGGAGGGTATTGTGTATGTCAACGGAGAAGCGCTTGATGAGCGCTATACTAATACACCAACCAACCGACAGTATGATATGGACTTTCCTATTACCGTACCGGAGGGCTATTTGTTTTTAATGGGGGATAACCGCAACGGTTCGCTTGACAGCCGTTCGACCGAAATTGGGCTGGTGGACGAGCGGTATGTCCTTGGAAAGGCCTATTTGCGGGTGCTTCCATTTTCGTCGCTAGGCAAGCTTTATAATTGATATTCCATTAAAGACGATATAAGCGGTTCGGTTTCCGTTTTGTAAGCCGGACTTTAAGTGTTTTAATATTAGCATTATCAATAAACAGGAGGAAAACCGTGGCTGAACAACAAGGTAAAACGATACAGTGGTTTCCGGGGCATATGGCAAAGACCCGGCGATTAATTCGTGAGAATATCAAGCTGGTCGACGCCATTGTCGAGCTACGCGATGCTAGAATTGTGCGCGCCAGCCGCAACCCTGAGATAGAGTCATTGACCAAAAACAAACCGCGTCTCATATTGCTCAACAAGTCCGACGTCGCGGACGAGCAGGTGACCCGTGCGTGGTGTGAGTTTTTTCAAAAGAAAAATCTTGCCGTGCTGGCGGCGGATTGCCGTAGCGGGCGCGGATTAAAGCAGCTGGAGCCGATGCTCAAAGAAGTCTGCGCCGAACGTATCGCACAAAACAACCGACGCGGCATGACCAGCCGACCGCTGACGTTGATGATTGTCGGCATACCCAACGTTGGAAAATCGTCGCTGATCAACCGGCTGGCGGGTGCAAAGCGCACAAAGGTCGAAGACCGCCCGGGTGTTACGCGTGGCCGTCAGTGGGTTAAGCTTAATGGTGGTATGGAGCTTTTGGACATGCCCGGCGTACTTTGGCCCAAGTTTGAAGATCAGCGGGTCGGTCGTTATCTGGCCTACACGGGTGCTATCCGCGACCAGATTATGGACACCGAGGATCTGGCTTGTAGTCTTCTGGAGCTGCTTGCAGTGCGTTATACAAAGGCGTTATGTGAGCGTTACCGCTTTGAGCTTGATGACATTGTAGAAAAAAGCGGCTATGACCTCTTGTGTCTGCTGGCGCAAAAGCGTGCGATGCTGGTTTCCGGTGGTGAACCGGATACTTTGCGCGCCTCCATTATGCTGCTGGATGAATTCCGCGGCGGAAAGATTGGACGTATTTCGCTGGAGACACCGGAGGATATTCGACGTGACTATCGTTAAAGAAAAGCCTAACCTTTATGAAATGGAAAATGCACTGCACGAAAGAGGCCTAACCCTGATCTGTGGCATTGACGAAGCGGGAAGGGGACCGCTGGTCGGCCCGGTCTGTGCGGCGGCGGTTATACTGCCGCAAGGGCTGGTCATTGACGATTTGAACGACTCAAAAAAACTGACTGAGAAAAAACGCGATGCGCTTTACGATGTCATTATTGAAAAGGCTGTTTCGTGGGCGGTCGGGTTAGCGACACCGCAGGAGATTGACGAGTTTAATATTTTGCAGGCAACCTATCTCGCGATGCGCCGTGCAGTGGATGGGCTTGCCTGTGTCCCGGACTATGTGCTGGTGGATGGCAATGGTGATCCGCATCTTTCGATATCCACTGAGACGGTGGTTAAGGGAGACAGCCGGGCAGCTTGTATAGCAGCGGCATCGGTGTTGGCCAAAGTCACCCGAGATCGTCTGCTGACTTCACTGGGCGAGCAATACCCACAATACGGCTTTGAAAAACATAAAGGTTACCCCACCAAGGCACATTATGAGGCGATTGCGAAGAATGGTGTCACACCGGAGCATCGCCAATCCTTTTTAAAAACGTTACATAAACATATTTAAGCCGATACGAACATATAACCGCAAGGCGGGTGAATATATGACACAAAATGGGGCGCTCGGTGAACAGTTCGCCGCAGAATATCTGAAAAAGCAAGGGTACCGTATTTTGCAGACCAATTTTAATACCCGCTTTGGCGAAATTGATATCATTGCGCAGAAGGGTGATATTCTGGCCTTTGTGGAGGTTAAAACACGCGCTGCAAGCATGTTGGCCACTCCAGCGGAGGCTGTAACCCCAGCTAAACAAAAAAAATTGATTAAGGCGACGTTGCAGTATCTGCAGACGCACCCCAATGATTTGCAGCCCCGATTTGACGTCATATCAATTATTACCGAGTCTAAAAGCGGCTTTGCTGTTATGGATATTATGCATCTGACCGATGCATTTGAGGCTACAACGCAACAATTTTAATGAACACAGGGGGCCTTGCGGCTGACCCGAAAGGATGGAAGATTATGCAATACACCAGCACAAGAGATAAAACACTTTCGGTATCCTCATCCTTTGCAATCGCCAACGGCATTTCGCCGGAGGGAGGGCTTTACGTTCCCGGTGCTTTACCGAGCGTGGATAAGGCATGGCTGACTGATCTGCTCGAAAAGGAATATCCCGATCGTGCCGAGCAGGTGCTTTCTCTGTTTTTAACCGATTTCACCGCGGAGGAGCTGCGCTCGGCTGTTACCGGCGCTTACACCAACGGGGTGTATGAAGAGGATTGGGCGGCACCGCTTTCCGATTTGTCGGATGGACGATTTGTGTTGGAACTTTGGCATGGCCCCACCTGTGCCTTTAAGGATATGGCGCTGCAATTGCTGCCGCGATTGATGGTACCCGCCGCAAAGCGCGCACTGGATGGCAAGCAGATCATGATTCTGGTGGCGACCTCCGGCGATACCGGCAAGGCGGCGTTGGAGGGCTTTTGCGATGTCAAGGGCATCAAGATTGCTGTTTTTTACCCCAATGAAGGCGTCAGCCCGATGCAGCAGCTGCAGATGGCGACGCAGCGGGGAGAAAACGTGGCGGTTTATGCGATCGAAGGTAATTTTGATAACGCGCAGACCGAGGTTAAAAAGATTTTTACCAACAAGCAAATCATTGAGCGCTTGGCAGCGCACAACACGGTGTTTTCTTCGGCCAACTCCATCAACTGGGGACGCCTTGTGCCGCAGATTGTCTACTATTTCTCGGCCTATGCCGACATGGTTGGATGCGAGTGCATCAAGCAGGGTGACCCGGTAAACTTTGTTGTGCCCACTGGAAACTTCGGTAACATTCTGGCGGGTTATTACGCCAAGAAGATGGGGCTGCCGGTTAATAAACTGATTTGCGCATCCAACAGCAATAACGTGCTGACCGATTTTATTAATGATGGTGTCTATGACGCCAACCGCGAATTTTTCACCACTCTTTCTCCCTCGATGGATATTCTCGTTTCGTCCAACCTTGAGCGCCTGCTGTTTGAGCTGACCGATCGTGACAGCGACCGTGTGCGCGATATGATGGAGAAGCTTTCTACTGAGCGCCGCTATGCGATTGACGACGGAATGAAGACGCGTCTGACTGAGGATTTCTGGGGCGGTTATATTGATGATGCAAGATGTGAGACCGTCATTAAAAAGACGCTGGAGGACGTCGGTTATCTTGTCGACCCCCATACTGCTGTTGCGTTGGGTGTTTATGATGACTATAAGGCGGCCACTGGTGATACGCTGCCAACAGTTATTGTTTCAACCGCTTCTCCCTTCAAATTTGCCGGAAGCGTGCTCAAAGCGTTGGGTGTTGCACAACCAGCTGACGAGTTTGCAGCGGTACGAATGCTTGCAAAAAATACCGGCGTGCCGGTTCCCGAAAGTATTGAAGCGCTTGAAAACAAAAAAATCCGGTTTTCAAAGGTCATTCTGCCCAGCAAAATGCCGGAGGAGATCGAGGCGTTTGCCTCTAACATCAAATAGCCTGTTTTGGTATTAAAACTGCCGTGGCAATGCCATAAAAACGTCGGGCGTTCAAAACCGCATCAACGGTAACTGAACGCTCGACATCAATCGCCCGAAGCAGAGAAAGCCTCGGTTATACTGCCTGATAGCCGGATTTATACGGCGTTTTTGGCCGGAATGTGGCGCACTGTGTTTCGCCGCTGCAGCTTGCTGTACAGCTGTTGGCGGCGGCCGTACCCACTTCTACCGTAGGAGCGGTGCAATGACAAAGATCATCATTATAAGCGCAGTTGACAACATCGCAATAAATGTTATTTTTGTGTTCGCTTTCGCGCATGAATTTCACCTCCTTAAATCAGGCTAAAAACAGTATCTGCCGCGCGGTTTAGATTATTCCAACAGGAGGCCATATGTCAATTTTTACGATGGGTGATCTTCATCTTTCTATTGCCTGTAATAAACCGATGGATATTTTTCCTGGGTGGAAAAATTATGTTGAAGAAATAACAGAAAATTGGAAGTCTCAAGTGTCGGATTCAGATACTGTTGTACTGGCTGGAGATATTTCCTGGGGAATGACGCTGCAGGAAGCCGCCGCCGACTTTGAATATATTGAGGCACTTCCTGGCAAAAAGGTGATTTTAAAGGGGAATCATGACTATTGGTGGAACAGCCGCCGCAAGATGGAGGCTTTTTTTGAAAGCCGGGGTTTAAGTACGTTGTCGATTCTCCATAATAGCTGTGTTGCGGTCGGCGATATTGCCATCTGTGGTACCCGGGGCTGGATGCTGGAGGACTCAACCCCGCACGACCAGAAGGTGACCGCGCGCGAAGAGGGCAGGTTGAAAGCCTCGCTGGAGGCTGCCAAGCCGACGGGGCTAGAGCCGGTCGTCTTCTTGCACTATCCGCCGGTTTTCGGCAATGGTATCTCAGGTGGCATCATCGATTTGCTGCGGGAGTACGGTGTTAAACGCTGCTTTTATGGTCATTTACACGGTGCGGCCTGCGCGCAGGCCTTTGAGGGGAAATATCTCGGTATTGAATTTGCGCTTGTGTCTGCCGACCATCTCAGATTCTGCCTGAAAAGGCTTTGAATTCATAAGTTTTTAATAGTATTTTTGTTAAAATTGTGATATAATGCTAAGATGTAAATGTATACAAACAGGAGGAAGAAATTAATGTCTCTGGTATCATCTAAAAAGGTGGAAACCAACCGTGCAGAGCTCACCGTTGAGGTCAAGGGCGAGCAGTTTGCGCAGGCTGTTGAGGCCGCTTACCGCAAGAATATGAAAAGCATTACCGTCCCTGGCTTTCGCAAGGGCAAGGCACCTCGTGCCATGGTTGAAAAGCTCTATGGCAAGGGCATGTTCCTTGACGAGGCGATGAATGCACTGTACCCCGCCGCCTACTCCGAGGCTGTGGACGAAGCAGGCATTACGCCGGTCGATTCCGCTGAAGTTGAAGTGCTCAGCGCTGATGAAGAGGGCTTTACCTTCAAAGCAACCGTGACCACCAGACCGGTTGCGACACTTGGCAAGTACAAGGGTCTTTCGGTTGATAAAACCGTTCCTCCTGTAACCGAAGAGCAGATTGAAGAGCAGATTGCGCAGATGCGTGAAAAATATGCCCGTGTTATCACCGTTGAGGGACGCGCAGCTCAGGAAGGCGACATTGCCGAAATTGACTTTGAGGGCTTTTCTGACGGCGTTGCCTTTGAGGGCGGCAAGGGTGAGAAATATCCGCTCACCTTGGGCTCTGGTAGCTTTATCCCCGGCTTTGAGGAGCAGATTGTGGGCAAAAATATCGGCGACGAGTTTGATGTCAACGTCACCTTCCCCGAGGGATATGGTGAAAGCAGCCTAGCAGGCAAGCCCGCCTTATTCAAGGTGAAGCTCAACGATCTCAAAGAACGCGAGCTGCCCGAAGTGGACGATGAATTCGCTAAAGATATCAGCGAATTTGACACCATCGCTGCCTATAAGGAAGATATTAAAAAGCGCTTGACTGAGGCTGCACAAAGCAAAGCCGAAGCCGAGGTTGAAAACAAGCTGCTTGAGCAGGTTGTTGCCGATATGACCGTTGAAATTCCCGATTGCATGATCGAAAACCGTATCAACGAACTGGTGCAGGATTTTGGCATGAGAATGAGCCAGCAGGGTCTGAGCATTCAGGACTTCATGCGCTATACCGGTGAAACCGAAGAGAAGTTCCGCGAGACCTTCCGTACCCAGGCTGAGAATCAGGTCAAGACCCGCTTGGCGATGGAGGCGATTGCCGCTGCTGAGAACATCGTGCCTGACGAAAAGGACATTGCTGACGAGTATCAGAAGCTTGCTGAGCATTACCACATGGACATTGAGAAGATCCGTGGCGCTATCAGAGAAAAAGAGCTTGTGGCTGATATTGCCTGCCGCAAGGCACTTGAGACAGTCACTGAAAGTGCTGCTGTTACCGTTGTGGAAGCAGCTACAGCTGAGCCCAAAGCTGAGGAAAAGGTCGCGCAAAAGCCCAAGGCCGCCAAGAAGACCACCAAGAAGGCAGCTGACGACGGTGCAGAAGCGCCCAAGCCCAAGAGAACCCGAAAGGCCAAGGCTGACACTGAAGCCGAATAAGGTTTTCACACCTCATAAACTTTACAGTAAGGACGCCTGAAAACCCGTGCAAACATACGGTTCTCGTACAAAAGAATAGACATCATTGCGGTCAAAAATTCGTTTATCGGTGGCATTAAAGGCCGTGGGCACCAGCCCGCTGGCCTTCCCACCTTTGCAGGACAAATCTCTGCACAAGCTTTGTTGTCTCTTTGATAGGAGAACAGTATAAAAACGGCGTTGGCCGTTTTGATGCCGGGTTTTTAAGTGTTTTGTGCTGTAGCTTTTATACATAATAACAGGAGGTGTTTTTATTATGGCACTAGTTCCAACCGTTATAGAACAAACCAACCGCGGTGAACGCGCATATGACATTTTTTCTCGTTTGTTAAACGACCGCATTATTATGCTTTGTGATGAGGTCAACGATACTACCGCAAGTTTGGTGGTCGCACAACTGTTATTCTTAGAGGGGCAGGACCCCGATAAGGATATTCATCTGTATATTAACTCGCCGGGTGGCTCAGTTACCGCCGGTATGGCGATCTATGATACTATGAACTATATTAAGTGCGACGTCTCAACTATATGCGTAGGTCTTGCGGCCTCGATGGGTGCATTTTTGCTTTCTTCGGGCGCCAAGGGCAAGCGTATTGCGCTACCGAATGCCGAGATTATGATTCACCAGCCCTTGGGTGGTGCCAAGGGTCAGGCGAGTGATATTAAAATTCATGCCGAGTGGATCATCAAGATCAAAAATCGCCTCAACCGCATGATGAGCGAGCAGACCGGCCAGCCGTTAGAAGTCATTGAGCGCGACACTGAGCGCGATAACTTTATGTCCGCCTCTGAGGCGCAAGCCTACGGTCTGATTGACAAAGTAATCGCCCGGCGCTAAATTGAGCGCCAAGGGTGGCATTAGCGTCGCCCAATACCACTTTAGTTAGGAGAACGACATGGCAAGAGAAGATAACAAGCCACTGCGCTGCTCTTTTTGCGGCAAACCACAGGATCAGGTTAGCCGCATGATTGCAGGCCCGGGGGTTTGCATCTGCAACGAGTGCATCGATCTGTGCGTTAGCGTTCTTGAAGAAGAAAACGGCATTATGCGCCGCAAGAAGAACCAAAAGCCTGAGGCTCAGCCGGTGCTTCTCAAGCCCGCCCAGATAAAGGAAGGCCTTGACGAATATGTCATCGGCCAAAACGAGGCAAAAGTTGCGTTGTCGGTGGCCGTTTATAACCACTATAAGCGCATCTATTTTGGTGGAGCAGGCAATATCGAATTACAAAAAAGCAATATTCTGTTGCTAGGGCCTACCGGAACCGGTAAAACGCTGTTGGCGCAAACGTTGGCTAAGATGCTGGGCGTGCCGTTTGCTATCGCCGACGCGACCACGCTCACTGAAGCTGGTTATGTCGGTGAGGATGTTGAGAATATTCTGCTGCGACTGATTCAGGCGGCAGATTTCGACGTCCAGAAGGCGCAGCACGGCATTATCTATATTGATGAGATTGACAAGATTTCACGCAAGAGTGAAAATCCTTCCATCACCCGCGATGTCTCGGGTGAGGGTGTGCAACAGGCACTCCTGAAAATTTTGGAGGGCACTGTGGCAAATGTGCCGCCGCAGGGTGGGCGTAAACATCCGCAGCAGGAGTTTATCCAGATCGATACCTCCAACATTTTGTTTATCTGCGGTGGTGCCTTTGAGGGCGTTGACAAGATCATCGAAAAGCGCGTCGCTACCACAACGATGGGTTTTGGTGCTGATGTTCGCTCAAAAGAACAGACCGACGAGATGATGCAAAAGCTCATCCCACAGGACTTGGTTCGTTTTGGGTTGATCCCCGAGCTGATCGGGCGTCTGCCGGTTATCACGTCACTGCATTCATTGGATGAAGAAGCGCTGGTGCGCATTTTGCTTGAGCCGAAAAACTCGATGATCAAGCAGTATCAGCGTCTATTTGAGCTTGATAATATTGCGTTGGAATTTGAACCGGATGCCTACCGTGAGGTTGCACGGCTTGCCATTGAGCGCAAGATTGGTGCGCGTGGTCTGCGTGGCATTCTTGAAGGCGTACTAGGTAAGCTGATGTTTGACACACCCTCTGATCGCACGATTGAGCGTGTGGTTATCAATAAAGGTTGCATCAACAAAACCGGCGAACCTGCCATTTATAGAAATCCGGACCGGTTACTGACCGAGGAACCCGCGCAGCCGCTGCTGCCGCCCCCTAAAAAACCTAGAGCGCGCAACGCCGGAACGGCTTCTTAACATAGCCACTACCAACTTGTTGCAAGCTTAAATGTAATGGCGAGACCCTTCGGAGGAGACCCCATGTGCAACGATGCGACGGCAGTTGGGAATCCAACGAAGGGTCTTTTTGTAATTTATAACACTTGAAAAATTCACGAGTTATTTAGTATAATATTTTAACAGCTTAGTGGGCTGTTAAATTTAAAGAAGAAAATAAGGAGGTGCCCACTTTGAAAGAGAAAAAAACAGTATTGCAAAACCAGACGATGCCAGCCATTGCGCTACGTGGTTTGGTGCTTTTTCCGAAGATGGTGCTTCATTTTGATATCGGCCGAGAAAAGTCCATCCTGGCATTAAACCACGCGATGGAAAACGACCGCAGAATTTTTCTGACCGCACAGTCCGATGTACAAGATGACAACCCTGGCCCGAAGGATTTATACCAGGTCGGCGTTGTTGCACAGGTTCAGCAGGTGATCCGCGTGCAAGGCAGCGGGTTGCGTGTCATGGCCGAGGGATTGTATCGTGCCAAAATGCTGCGTATTCGGCAGGAAGAACCGTATTTCATTGCCGATATTCGGGCGTTCCCGACACGACGGCTACCGGCTGCGTCTCAGGATATGGCTAGCGCACTGATTCGAACCGTAAAAAATCTGTTCCAGGAATATTGTGAGCTTTCACCCAAGATGCCAAAGGAGCTGGTGCTCGGCGTGATGATGTCGGAGGATCCCGCGCTACTCTCGGAGTATATTGCGGGAAATGTGCCGCTTCCTGTTGAAGAAAAGCAGGAGGTATTGGAGCAGTCGAATCTATTGCGCAGACTTGAAATTCTTGCCGAGATATTTGAGAATGAAAATGAAATTCTCCGGCTTGAGGCTGGCATTTATGAAAAAGTGAAAAGCCGGGTGGATCGCAACCAGAAGGATTATTATCTGCGTGAGCAGATGAAAGTCATTTCTGAAGAACTGGGTGAGGATGATTCGCCCGAAAATGAGATTAACACTTATTTTGAAAAAATAGATGCACTAAAGGTTTCGGATGAGGTGCGCGAGAAGTTGACCAAAGAGGTCAATCGTCTGGGCAAGATGCCGGGCAGCTCGCAGGAAGCGGCGGTGATACGCGGCTATCTTGACACCTGTTTGGAGTTGCCGTGGAACTCGCTAAAGCCAGTGAAGTCCGACATTGCACAGGCTCAAAAAATTCTCAACCATGACCACTATGGTATGGAAAAGATCAAGGAGCGCGTGCTTGAATCGATTGCAGTGCGTGCGCTGGCCCCTAATATCAAGGGGCAGATTCTCTGTCTGGTCGGGCCGCCCGGCGTCGGTAAAACCTCAATTGCTAAGTCAATCGCCAAGGCTACGGGACGCGACTATGTGCGCATCTCACTCGGCGGCGTTAAGGATGAATCGGACATACGCGGACATCGTAAGACCTACATAGGCTCGATGCCTGGACGCATCATTGACGCGATGCGCCGCGCGGGTAGCCGAAATCCGCTTATGCTGCTTGATGAGGTCGATAAGCTCGGCGGCGACTACAAGGGTGATCCCTCGTCCGCGTTGCTTGAGGTGCTTGATTCCGAGCAGAACCACGCATTCCGCGACCACTTTGTTGAGCTGCCGTTCGATTTGTCGGACGTTATGTTTGTCGCAACCGCGAACAGTGCGGATATGATTCCTGCTCCGCTTTACGACCGTATGGAGGTCATAGAGCTTTCGAGCTATACCCGCGAAGAGAAGTTCCATATTGCCAAGGATTATTTGATTCCGAAACAGCGCGAGCGTCACGGGCTCAACGGTCGTCAGGCCAGAATAACCGACGAAGCGCTGTATACTATTATAGACAGCTACACTCGCGAATCGGGTGTGAGACGTTTGGAGCGAAGCTGTGCCTCGGTGTTCAGAAAATGCGCCAAACGCATCGTCGCAAAGGAGGCCAAACAGGTCATTGTCACCCTATCCAACCTCGGCGATCTCCTGGGGCCGAAGAAATATTACCCCGATGCCCTCGCAAACCGCGATGAGGTCGGTGTAGTCAATGGCTTGGCATGGACCTCAGTTGGCGGTGAGATGCTACAGGTGGAGGTTGCCATCTTAGACGGTACCGGCAAGCTGGAGCTGACCGGAAAGCTCGGTGACGTGATGAAGGAATCGGCTCAGGCAGCGGTGAGCTATCTGCGTGCCCACGCCGATGCCTATGGCATCAGCCGCACGTTCCATAAAGATAAGGATATTCACATTCATGTGCCGGAGGGCGCGGTGCCTAAGGACGGCCCCTCGGCGGGCATTACCATCTGTACCGCTCTGCTTTCGGCGCTGGCCGATATTCCTGTAAAGTTTGACGTCGCGATGACTGGCGAAATGACGTTGCGCGGCCGTGTGCTACCGATTGGCGGCCTGCGTGAAAAAACGATGGCGGCGCTGCGCAATAATATCAAGACCGTCGTTATTCCGGCGGATAACGAGCCGGATATTGATGAATTGGATAGCGCGGTAAAAAAGGCTATTCGTTTTGTGCCTGCGCGCAGCATCGGTGATGTTTTGCCTGTAGCACTTTCCGTTATGCCGGCTCCCGTACCCACCCTTTCGGAGGAGGAGTATGCGGTGAATCTGCTTTCTGAGGCTAAGAGTACACCGCGCCACCCCGTCACCTGCTGAATTAATATTGTAAGACAAGGAGCGTTCCCACATGAATTATAACAAGGTCATCTTTGAACGAGCTTTCGGGCTTTCTTCGCAGCTCGTCCCCTGCGATTGTCCGGAATTTGTGTTTACGGGCCGCTCCAACGCTGGAAAATCCTCGCTGCTCAATAAGCTTTTTAACCGCAAGGCGCTTGCCCGTGTAAGCTCCATGCCTGGTAAAACCGCCACCATCAATTTTTACCGCCTGGACGACGTTCGATTTGTCGATCTGCCGGGCTATGGCTACGCCAAGGTCGCAAAGGGCGAGCGGCGGCGGTGGGACGAGCTGATCGGCGGCTATTTTGCACAGGATCGCGATATTGCGTTGGTATTTTTACTTGTAGATATGCGGCATACCCCCTCGACGGACGATATTACAATGGCGAATTATCTTATCGAGAGTGAAACGCCGTTTATTGTGCTGTTGACTAAATCGGACAAGCTCAACAACACCAAGCGCAAAGAGCGTTTGAAGGCTTTTGTTGATGAGTTGCCCTGTGGTAATGAAATTACCATGCTGCCCGTTTCTTCCGAGACGGGCGAGGGGATAGAAGCCCTGCGCGACATTATTGCCGATATTGTCGTCGATACCGATGACGCAGGGGAAGAAGCCGCCCCGGAATGCTGCGGCGAGGAAAACCCAAACTGTTGACACTCCCTGCTTTTTCGCAGCGGATTATATTTTAAAACTGATATTCTATTAAAAAACTAATTTTTGCTGCAGATATTTCATTGCGCATCGGTTCTTGCAAGGCAAAAAATCTGCTCGCTTAATCTAGTCAACTTTTAATGGTACATCAGCATAATTCACGACATGGAGGAATGACAATGTTTGTATCTGAATGCCTGAACATCAATGAAGCGGGGCATCTTACTATTGGGTCTATGGACACGGTAGAGCTTGCGCGCACTTTTGGCACACCGCTTTATGTATATGACGAGGCTACTGTGCGCAAAACGTTGCGCCAGTATAACGATTCCATCAAGAAACATTACGAAGGTAAGGGCATCGTGGCCTACGCCAGCAAGGCATTCGCATGTAAAGAGATGTATCGCATCGCTAATGACGAAGGGTGCGGCATTGACGTCGTTTCTCTTGGTGAGCTTTATACGGCGCTGAGCGTTGGCTTCCCCGCTGATAAGATTTTCTACCACGGTAACAACAAGACCGTTGAGGAGCTTGTCTATGCGGTTGAGCATGATATCGGGCGCATTGTGGTGGATAACCTCATAGAGCTTGAGCGACTTTCTGAAATTGCCATTTCTCAGAATAAGGTTGTGCCGATTCTCATTCGCGTCAAGCCTGGTATCGATGCACATACTCACGACTTTATCCGCACCGGTCAGATTGACTCTAAATTCGGCTTTGCATTAGAAACGGGCGAGGCGCTTGAGGCTGTGCGTTATATTCTGCAGCACAAGGGTGTCTCTTTAAAGGGCCTGCACTGCCATATCGGCTCACAGATTTTTGATATTGCGCCTTTTGAGTTGGCGGCCGAGGTCATGATCGGATTTATGGCACAAATTAAAGACGAGACTGGGCTTGCTCTCACTGAATTAAATCTCGGTGGTGGCTTTGGCATCAAATATGTGCCTGAAAACGATCCGGTACCATACATGGACTACATGGAGAGGGTTTCGAAGTCGGTTCACAAGGCCTGCGCGGAGAAGGGTATGGAGATTCCCTTCATTGCTATTGAGCCCGGCCGTTCGGTCGTGGGACCCGCTGGTATCACTCTGTACACGGTTGGTGGTGTTAAGAATATCCCCAACGTGCGCACCTATGTCTCGGTGGATGGTGGTATGACCGACAATCCCCGCTATATCCTGTATCAGTCCAAGTACGATGTGGTGCTGGCCAATCGTGCCAACACCCCTAAGGACGCTGTTGTGACCATTGCTGGACGTTGCTGCGAGAGTGGCGACCTTGTCGGTGAAGGTATGGCGATTCAGTCCCCAAAGGTTGGCGATATTATCGCCGTGCTGGCAACCGGTGCTTATAACTATTCGATGGCCTCCAACTATAACCGTGTGCCCAGACCTGCAGCCGTTATGGTGCGTGATGGAGAAGCCCGCGAGATTATCCGACGTGAAAACCTTGAGGATTTAGTGAGAAACGATCTTTAATTGTGTTTATTTTGGTAATGGGTCTTGCTTTTACATTGTGAAGTGGTAAAATATAATTACACCTATATGCGCTGCGGCAGTATTACACCAACAAAAATCTTGGAGGTAATTATATGAATCCACGCCTGAAAGAAATGAACGTCGAGTTTTTGTTTGAGGCGATTCTGCGCCTGAACAACATGGAGGAATGCTACAACTTCTTTGATGATCTGTGCACCGTGCAGGAGCTCAAAGCGCTTACTCAGCGTTTGCAGGTGGCTTCAATGCTTTCGGAGGGCAAGGTGTACAGCGATATTGTGGCAAAAACAGGCGCTTCCACCGCGACCATCAGCCGTGTGAACCGCTCGCTCAATTATGGATGCGATGGTTACAAGATCATTTTTGAAAGGCTGGAGAAGGATGGCCTCATATAATGCGTTTGCGCCGTTTTATGATAGGTTCATCAAGCCTGTGGACTATAAAAAGCGCGCTGCATACTTCAACAGCATTATAGCACCACACATCGGGGAGCAGAAATTGCTCCTCGATTTGGCGTGTGGCACCGGCAGCCTTTCGATTGCGCTCTCTCAGCTCGGCTATGAAGTTATCGCGGTTGATGCATCGCCACAGATGCTCTCACTTGCACAGCAAAAAGCATATGATGCTGGGGAGCAAATTTTATTTTTAAACCAACGTATGGAGACGCTGGATCTCTATGGTACAATAGACGCCTGTGTCTGCGCGTTGGATTCTTTAAATCATCTTACCGACCCGCGTGCCCTGCGGCATGCGCTATCGCGCGTATCGTTGTTTTTAGCACCGGGGGGCGTATTTGTGTTCGATATGAACACACCCTATAAACACAGCCATCTGTTGGCCGACAACTGCTATGTTTATGAGGAAGGGGACACGGTGTGCGTTTGGCGCAACAAAACTGACGAGACGCTGTTGACCGAAATTTCGTTGGATTTTTTCACGCGGGAGACTGACGGGCGCTATACCCGCGCTGGAGAAAGTTTTTGTGAACGTGGTTATGCGCTTGAACAGATTACGGATATGCTGACAAACTGTGGGCTGACGCTGACGGCGCTTTATGCCGACGACGGTTTTGATGCACCGAATAATACCTCAGAGCGCTATATTTTTGTGACTAAAAAGGGGAAGTAAACCTATGGGAAAGCTGCTTAGAGCCATCACAACCGACGGGGCCATTTTGGCAACGGTACTTGACTCCACCGACATGTGTAACCGTGCCGAGCAGATACATCAAAGCTCCGCGACGGTGACGGCGGCCATAGGGCGGCTGATGACAGCGGCTTCTATGATGGGTGCCGCGCTTAAAAATGACACCGATACCATTACGTTGCGCATCGCTGGCAAAGGTCCGGCCGGGGCGGTTATCGCCGTTTCGGACGCATTTGGTAATGCGCGCGTTTCGGTGTCAAATCCGGTCGTCGAATTGCCGTTAAACGCTGCCGGGAAGCTGGATGTAGGCGGGGCAATTGGCACTGACGGCTTTCTCTCGGTCATCCGAGACTCTGGCGTTGGCGAGCCGCAGACTGGCTATTCGCCTATTGTTACAGGTGAGATCGGGGATGATTTAACCTATTTCTTTGCCAACTCCGAGCAGGTGCCTACAGTGTGTGCGCTGGGCGTTCTGGTAGCACCCAACCTTTCTGTCCAGGCAGCGGGAGGATATCTGCTTCAGCTGTTACCCGGAGCAGGGGATGACACCATTGAGCAGCTTGAGAAGACGTTGCCCACCGTTGCGGCGGTGTCCACCATGATTAGCGAGGGTCTTACCGGGCGGGATATTTTTGACCGCGTGTTAGCTGGGTTTGAGTACGAGGTTATTGAAGAGCGTGAAGTCACTTACCGTTGCGATTGTTCGCGTGAGCGTGTGGAGCGGGTGCTAATCAGTCTCGGACGAGATGATCTGTCCCTTCTTGCGAATGATCAAGAAACAACGAATGTTGAATGCCATTTTTGTGAAAAAAATTATGCCTTTACAAAGCAACAACTGTTGGATTTACTAAAATAACGCATTAGAATGCGCTTTTTCGCTTCTTTCCTGCAAAATAAAAATTTAATCGCAAAAAAGTGAATATTATTTCAAAAAGGGGTTGACATATTCGCCCTTTTGCGATAAAATAATCATCGTCGCTGAAGTGCGAACGTTGTGGGAGCATAGCTCAGCTGGGAGAGCATCTGCCTTACAAGCAGAGGGTCACAGGTTCGAGCCCTGTTGTTCCCACCACATATGGCCTGGTAGTTCAGTTGGTTAGAACGCTAGCCTGTCACGCTAGAGGTCGTGGGTTCGAGTCCCATCCAGGTCGCCAATTTCTCTATTCATGGCGGAGCAGACAACGTGTCTGTGGATAGAGCTCGGTAACGAGTCGCCGGTTTTGCCTTTGTAGCTCAGTTGGTAGAGCAGAGGACTGAAAATCCTCGTGTCGTTGGTTCGATTCCGACCGAAGGCACCATCCGCGGGTTTAGCTCATCTGGTAGAGCGCCACCTTGCCAAGGTGGAGGTAGCGAGTTCGAGCCTCGTAACCCGCTCCATAGAAATACCACCCAGACTGGGTGGTATTTCTTTTTAGCATATTGATTTATATTACGACTAACAAGGAGACAGAAGCCTTTTGTAGTACTATTATAAAAAATAGTCCTTTGTATCAACATGAGAGGATCAACTATGCCAAATACAGAATTCAGCGATTCTTCACGGCTAGTTTTTAGAATGTCGCTGCCCATCTTTGTGGAATTACTGCTGCAGTTGCTGGTTGGCAATATCGACCAGATCATGATTAGCCAGTATTCTCAAAACTCAGTGGCGGCGATTGGTAACGGCAACCAGATGATGGGTATCATCATCATCTTTTTAAATGTTATGAGTGCTGCGACCTCCATCCTTATCAGCCGTGCATTGGGTGCAAAGGATACGCGCCAGGTGACGGTGGTCTGCAATGTATCGCTGGTGGTGATTATGGTGGTCGGCGCGCTGGCGACCGGTGTGGCGGTGGGGCTACGCAGGCAGCTCTTTAATGCGTTGGGCGTGCCGCCTGAGATTATGGGTGAGGCGAATGCCTACCTTGCGGTTGTGGGGGCCTTTATCATCGTGCAGGGGCTGTACGCCAACTTTGCTGCGATATTGCGTAGCCATGGCCTCGTCAAAGAGGTGATGGTTGTTTCAGTAATTATGAATATAGCCAACATTATGGGCAACGCCATTTTAATTAACGGATTGTTCGGTGCGCCGCGATTGGGCTTGGTTGGTGTGGCGATATCTACCGACATCAGTAAGGTGTTGGGGCTCGTGCTGATCTATCAAGTCTTTCGCAGACGGATTAATGTGCGCTTATCGCGCGCGCATTTGTGCCCCTTTCCGTTTGATGTGCTGCGCCAACTGCTTGGCATAGGGTTGCCATCCGGCGCTCAGGAGGCCTCTTACAGCCTCTCAGAGCTTTTTATTCTTCGATTTGTTAACAGTTTTGGCACGGTGGTCATTGCGACCAGAGTCTATTGCAATATTCTATCGCAAATTGAATATATCTATGTTATCGCCTTGGCGCAAGCGACGCAGATATTGGTAGGCTATTTGGTAGGGGCCAGGCAGTACGACCGTGTGAACAACCGCATCATGAAGACGACCTTGATTTCCATCGGCGTGTCGGTTAGTTTGACCGGTGTGATTTATCTGTTTAGCGATACGTTTTTTTCAATCTTCACAAAGGACCCCTATATCCTTGAGTTGGGCAAAACTATTATATTTATCGAGTTCTTTTTAGAGATTGGGCGCGCAATCAACATTGTACTGATGCGAACTCTTGTGGCAGCGGGTGACGTAGTATTCCCAGTGGTCATAGGCGCAAGCTGCGGTTGGGTTATCGCGGTGATGGGTGGCTATCTGCTGGGGGTACATTTGGGTTTTGGACTGGCGGGCATCTGGGTCGCCAAGGCGGCAGACGAGCTGGTGCGCGGCGCGGCATCAATTATTCGCTTAAAATCAAACGCATGGCGGAAACGGCTCGAGTTGCAGCAGTCAGCCAGTTAAAATCCTAAGAATCGGCGCTGGCAGGAAAATCTTGATTTAGGCTTTCCTAAGACTGCTATTTTTGGTATAATAATATTTATACGATTAATACACCGAAGTGATGTCCGACAGCTCGTCGTTTTATGCACTTGCAAGCTTTTGTCGGATATTAGATCATATGAATACTGAGATTTGAGGGATTATTTATGTCGGGACATTCGAAATGGAGTACCATTAAGCGCAAGAAGGAAGCAACTGATTCTAAGCGTGCCAGCATTTTCACGAAAATTGGTCGTGAAATTGCCGTGGCTGTGCGCGAGGGCGGAGGCGATCCTTCGGTCAATGGCAAGCTCCGCGATCTAATCGCGAAGGCTAAGGCTAACAATGTCCCCAATGACAACATCGATCGATTGATCAAAAAGTGTATGGGTGACGGCGACAAGAGCAATTATGAGGAGATGACCTATGAGGGCTACGGGCCCTGTGGCATCGCTGTAATGGTAGAGGCGCTGACAGATAACCGCAACCGCACGGCGGGCGATTTGCGCCACTATTTTGACAAGTGCGGCGGTAACCTTGGCCAGAGCGGCAGCGTTTCCTTTTTGTTTGAACAAAAGGGTATTATTGCGATTGAAAACGCTGATGGCAAAATCTCGGAGGATAAAATTTTTGAGGATGCCATGCTCGACGGCGTACTGGATATCAAGTATGAGGAGGAAGGCATCGAAATTGCCACCGACCCGCATGAGCTACGTAATGTTCGAGTGGCACTCGAGGCGCTGGGTTATAACTTTGCTTCCGCTGAAGTGGAGTATGTGGCTAATACCTACACCAAGATTGATGACCCTGATATGCAGCTGAAAATGCAGAAGCTTATCGATTTATTAGAAGAGAATGACGACGTACAGGAGGTCTATCACAACTGGGATATGCCGGAGGAAGAGGAATAAACCGCTTTACACTGCGATTATCGGATTTTCTTGTAACTGAAATTATCTTGAACAATGACATATGCATTGCGTAGCAAGATATACAGCTATTTGTCGTTTCTGAACGGTTATTTTTCTATTTGTACGTCATATCATACTTGAAACAAATAATATTTCCCTCTTTAAATTGTGTTTTTAAGCAGTTTGAAGGGGGATTTTTATGCTTTTTAAAGACTGTATTTGTGAGTTCATATTTGAATGTGAGATCAAAAAGTACACATTGAGAATAACTAAAGATTATCGCAATAATTTGAATTTTCTTTAAAGCAACTAGGAAGGCGTCTTGGGTACAATCGCGAGCTAAACTTTCATTATTCAACTTTGCAAACAATATCTAAGAATTTTTGTATAATAGGAAACACACAAGGACGGAACTTTTCTTTTTTTCAAATAAATACTATCACCCCCATTTGTTTTTTATTTCTATAAATGTAACAGAAAATTTAGTAATTTGATTTGATGTCAATTCTTTTCTTCTCAATTGCATATTATAGCAACATGCCAGATGCTGTTTTAGGTTCTCGCAACAGCAAAATATTATCAATTTATAAGAAAAAAATTAAAATACACAAAAATATTAAATATAAGACTGTATCAATATACACAAATCTTTTTTATAACCCTATAAATATAGCTGAAAAATTTGTTGAATGATTCAAAAAATAAGTCCAATGTTTTGTATATTGTAATATAAATGCATAAATATTGTTATTATCAGAATGTCAAAAACTCTTGACAAATTTTAATTTAAATCATATACTTTTCATAAATTATAAAGTCTGATGATATGATGCATTATAGGAGAAGTCGTCTATGCCAATAGTAGAACGTGTAAATGCAACCATGCAGGTTGTAAATTCAATTAAATACAAAATTCAATCCGGCGAGCTTAAAACTGGCGACAAGCTTCCCAAAGAGGCGGATTTAGCAAAAGAACTATGTGTTGGAAGGTCGTCTTTGCGCGAAGGTATAAAAATTCTGATTGCTTATGGTGTGGTAGAATCACGTCAGGGCGAAGGAACATTTATAGTTGATCATACTGCGAAAAATTTCTTTGAATTTATGGGCTTTTTCTCCAATAGAGAAAATATGGCGTATTTCTTGGAGCTGAGGCGGGTCATAGAGATAGGGAATATTATTGCGGTATACGATAAGATACCCGAAGACCTAATTTTTACTTTAGAAAAGTCTGTTGAGGTTTTGGCAGGCTCTTATCCGGTAGAAGCCTATGTTGAAGCGGATAAAGCATTTCATAACTTGTTAATTTCCTATACCAAGAATCCCATGATCATACAAATTAATAACATGATAGGCTCCTTGAGAGAAGATTTGTTATACAAGTTATTTTGTAATAAAGAGATTGTGGATGATGCATACAAGGCGCATACCAAAATTCTCAATGCAATCAAGGCGCATAATTTGAACACGTGCATTTCGGCGGTAAGATCGCATATCGATACAACAGCTATTCATATGAATGCTATTTACGATAATATATCTGTTACGGGCAAAATCAATAACCCTCCCCAAGAATAAGGGAGGAAAAAAGGTCTGATGATAAGATGTAAAAAATAAACAAAAATGACTATAATTATATAATAAAATAACAAATATATGCCATAAGATGGAAAAATTTCTCACATGCGTATTGAGTTGGTTTTAATTCGTTTGCATATCGCTAATGTAAAACAAAGGGAGGGGTTTAATCAAGTTTTTGGCATAGAATATGCGGGCGAAATAAACGGTATAGTTCAAAGGATAGTAAGGGAAAGGAAGATAGATTATGAAAAAAATATTTAGCCGCAAGTTGATACAGAGCATACTCGCAATTATAGTAGTCTCTTCTTTAGTTGCTTGCAGCAGTTCTACTGGATCCAGTGTCGCCAATTCTGGCAGTGCTCAAGAAAGTGCCAGCACCTCAAATGATAAAGTATATACATTTAAATGGGCGCATTCCTCTTCTACTAATGACCGTTTGGCTGTGGCGACCGAAAGAATGATCCAAGAGCTTTCTGAAGCATCTGACGGGCGAATTGAAATAGAGCATTACCCAGCTTCTCAGTTGGGTGCAGAGCGTGAAATTCTTGAAGGAATTGTGCTTGGCACTGTTGATTTTGGCATCATTTCCAGTGGTGTTGTTACTAACTTTAGCCAATCGCTTTATGTTGCTTCAATTCCATACCAAATTGATGAACGTGAAGTAGGTTGGAAGGTTTACGACGGAGAGTTTGGCCAAATGCTGGGCGAGCAGACCGAAAAAGATGTGTCATGGAAGTTCCTGGGCTGGGCAGAGAACAGCCTTAGAATGTTCTCAAACTCCAAGCGGGAAATACAAGTTCCAAATGACATGAAAGGTCTGAAGATAAGAACACAGGAAAACGATATACATATGAAAATTGTCAACGATTTAGGGGCTTCTGCAACCCCGGTTGCTTTTTCTGAGCTATATACGGCATTGCAACAGGGTACGGTGGATGGTCAGGAGAATGGTGTTGCTTTGACCTATTCAATGGGCTTCAACGAAGTTATTAATCATATGACCTATCTGCCCCATATCTACGATCCTTATATTGTTGTCATGAGTAATGACGCATGGAACAGCCTTCCGGAAGATCTTCAGGTGATGGTACAAGAATATGCACGTAAATTCTGTCAGTACGAGCGCGAACTGAACGCACAAAACGACCAAGAATATCTTGAGATTATGAAGAAAGAGACCGGACTTCAGGTTTATACGCCCACTGATGAACAGAAGCAGCTGTTTATTGACGCAACTGCTAATGTGGAAGACATGATTCGTGAAAAGGTTGGCGACGAGCTTGTAGATGCTTATATCAAGGCTGTTCAAGAAGCAAAGGCCAGTTAAAATTCATACAGGGGAACACGTTACATAATAAGCGTGTAACGTGTTCCTAGAATATGCAGACTTTCACCTTGTTCGAAAGGAAAAACTTACTATGAAGCATATAATCGATTTTATTGACAAAACGCGATTTACAAAATTCTGCTCCAGCGTTTTGATGATGTGCTTAGCAGTCATTATGACCATGAATGTCGTTTTGCGATATGTGTTTGGGTTCTCTTTTAACTGGGGCGATGAAATATTGCGATATATGTGCGTTTACATGGCGTTTTTGGGTACGGCGGCCGGCTGGAGATACGGAACACATATTGGTGTAACTATTTTTGTCGAAAAATTGTTTCCGGAAAAAACCCGAAAATATTTTAGATTATTGGCAGATATCATTTCAATTACTTTCATGGCTTTGATTGCGCATTATGGGTACATACTTGTCGAAAAAGTTGCCAGGAGTCATCAGGCATCCGCCGCTCTGCGTGTGCCGATGTATATGATTTACAGTATCATTCCCGTATGCGCGGTGTTTTCTATTTTGCAGATCCTACTTCAGATTTTTAAACATAAGACTTATCTTATGCCGCGCGAATAAGTGCGATACGCTTTCCATTAATTCTACATAGATAGGTGATGTTATGATAGCAACTCTGTTTTTTTCGTTGATTGTACTGATGTTTATTGGCGTGCCGATTGCTGTCAGTATAGGAGTTTCTTCACTGGCAGCTATTGCGGCAGGCGGCAATATGGCACAGTTATTTTTAGTAGCACAAAAAATGGTTACCGCGATAGATTCCACAACGCTGCTGGCCATTCCACTGTTTGTTTTGGCCGGCGTCATTATGGGCAAGGGTGGCATTTCCAAGCAAATTGTTGATTTGAGCTATGAGGCTTTTGGATGGATACCCGGTTCTCTTGGTATCGTTACCGTCATTGCCTGTATGTTTTTTGCGGCTATTTCTGGCTCAGCGCCCGCAACTGTTGCGGCCATAGGCGGAATTATGGTCCCAGCAATGATTGACGATGGTTATCCGGGCGGATTTTCCGCAGCGGTCGCTGCCAGTGGCGGCGTTATCGGTTGCATCATTCCGCCAAGCATTCCGTTTGTTAACTATGCGTTGATCACCGGCGAATCGGTCAGCGAGCTATTTGCGGCGGGTGTGATACCGGGTGTTCTAATGGGCGTTGTTTTGTGCGTTATGGTTAGCATTTATGCACGTAAATACGGCTGGGGCACAAGAAAAAAGGGGATAGATGTAAAATCGGTTTTGTCGGCACTTAAAAACGCAATATGGGCAATTCTCATGCCTGTTATTATTTTAGGCGGCATTTACGGTGGTTTGTTTACTCCCACTGAGGCAGCTGCGGTCGCTTGTGTCTATGGATTTTTAGTTGCCTGCTTTGTTTATAAAGGCATTAAAATAAAGGACATGTATGATATTTCGTTTGAAGCGGTCAATACCTCCGCCATGATTTTATTCATTGTTGCGACAGCCAATGCATTCAGCAACATAATCACAACGCAGCAGGTGCCCGCTAAGCTGTCCCGGCTGGTTCTCAGTTTGACAGACAATTGGGTTGTTATTTTACTGCTGATCAATGTCATTTTGCTTATCAATGGCTGCTTTATGGAAACAACGGCATCAACCTTTATTTATACCCCGATTTTATTCCCACTCATAATGGAGTTGGGTATAGACCCCATCCAGTTTGGCGTCATACTAGTTATGAATATGACGATGGGATTGGTCACACCGCCGCTGGGTATTAATTTGTTTGTTGCGAATGGTCTCGATAAGCGCGTCAATTTTGGCGAACAGGTCAAATATGTCATTCCGTTTTTCATAGGATTGATAGCTGTTTTGATGCTGGTAAGCTATATTCCGGAGATTTCTCTTTTTCTTGTAAGATTATTATGATAGGACTAATGCGCCGATGATAAAAATCGGTACAGCTGACTGCATTACAAAAGGAACGTGATATACTTTGAAAAATTTTAATTTTAGGGTTCCGCAAAACATTATTTTTGGTATGGCAGCGTTAGAACAGCTCCCAAGTATTTTAGAAACTTGTACCAGCCGCTCAGTTTATCTTATTTCAGACCGCGGACTTAAAAATGCGGGTGTGGTTGACCGTATTGTCAAGATCATTTCCGATTCGGGCATTGCTTGCCACGAGTATTTGGATGTAATCCCCAATCCGACTGTGGATATTGTTAACGACGCGGCTCAAGGCTATAAAAGCTCTGGCGCAGATTGCATTATCGCGCTTGGTGGCGGCAGCCCGATGGATGTTGCGAAGGCTGTAGGAGTTTTAGCCAAATACGGTGGAGAAATCACCGATTATGAAGGTGCCCAAAAGGTTCCCGGACCCATTGTTCCACTGATTGCCATTCCTACCACTGCCGGTACCGGAAGTGAGGTTACGGCGTCCTCCGTCATTACCGATGAAGCAAGAAATTACAAAATGGCCGTAATTAGCTACTACCTTTTTCCGGATCATGCAATTCTCGACCCGTCACTGATTACGACTCTTCCGGCACATGTTGCCGCTGCCTGCGGGATAGATGCTTTTATTCACGCCGAAGAGGCCTATGTCTCGAAAATAGCGAATCCCTTTACTGACGCTATGGCTGAAAAGGCGATGGAGCTTATCGGGGGAAATATCCGCAGATTTATTGCTTCACGCGACGACGACGAAGCAGCCTGTGCAATGATGCTTGGGTGTACCTTTGCCGGACTTGCATTCTCTTGGGCAAAGCTTGGCAATGTGCATGCCATGAGCCATCCGGTCAGCGGCTATTTCCATGTGGCACACGGTGTGGCCAACGCTATTTTATTGCCCACGATTGTCGAATATAACGCGTTGGCGGATAAAGGCAGATATTACGTGGTTTATAATTACGTAGCCGAAAAGAAGATAGAAGAAAAAGATTTTACCCCCAAGATGTTGGCGGATGCGTTAAGGCAGCTTAATAAGGATTTGGGTATACCGGCGTCACTTTCAGAGGTCGGTGTTACCGAAGACAAAATTCCGCTAATGGCCATTGATGCAATGAAGAGTGGCAACGTTGCCGTAAATCCTAGACAAACCACTTTAAAAGATGTTGAGGCGCTTTATACCAAGGCCCTTTAAAATGAATTAAGTGTCTTATATTCAATACATGCATTATTATAAAAATTTTTTATTTTTAAAGGAAGGTACCATATGAATACCCAGGAATATCTTGCGTCGTTAGTTGAAGCTGCACGTGCGGCTCAGAAGATTTTTGAAACCTATCCCCAGGAGATAGTGGACAAGGCTGTCTGCGCAATTGGCAAGGTTGTGTACGACAATGCACAAATGCTGGCACGCATGGCTGTGGATGAAACCGGCATGGGAGACTACGAAAGCAAAATCGGAAAGTGCATGGGAAAATCTAAGTCCGTCTGGTATCGCATTAAGGACGAGAAAAGCCGCGGTATTATTGACCGTGATGAAAAAACTGGCATCGTAAAGGTTGCGATTCCCATAGGCGTCGTCGGCGCGATCACCCCTACCACCAATCCCGTTATCACTCCAATGCATAACTCCATGATGAGCCTTAAGTGCGGCAACGCTATTATCATTTGCCCCCATCCCAGAGCTAAAAAGGTCGGCGTCAAAACAGTTGAACTAATGAATGCTGCGCTCAAAGAGCTGGGCATGCCTGATAATCTGATTCAGATTATTCCCGAGCCTACACTGGAGCTTTCCGCCGGGCTGATGAGTGAGACCGATATTTGCATTGCGACAGGTGGCCCGAGTATGGTCAAGGCCGCTTATTCCAGTAGCAAGCCGGCGCTGGGTGTTGGGCAGGGCAACGTACAGGTAATTATCGATAACGATGTCGATATCGCAGAAGTTGCAAAAATGGTGGTTGCAGGCCGCACATTTGATAACGGCATACTTTGCACCTGTGAACAGAATGTCATTGTACCTCGCTCAAAAGAAGCCGAGATGATTGCTGCTTTAAAGGATAATGGCGCTTATTACATAGATAATGAAGAGGAAGCACAGATTCTTCGCGACTGCGCTTTCCCTGGTGGAAGACTTAATAAAGACTTCCCGGGCGCTAGCATTGAAAAGATTGCCGAGCTGACCGGTCTTTCCATTCCTAAAGGTACACGCGTCATCGTCAGCAAAACCAAGGGATATGGCCTTGATGACGTTCTCGCTAAAGAGAAGCTTTTCCCGGTTCTCGCCGTATTCTGCTATGACACATGGGAAGAAGGCGTCGAAATTGCGCGCGCTAATCTCGCAGTAGAAGGCATGGGACATAGTGTTGTGATTCATTCTAATAACAAAGATCATATCGAATATGTTCCGACCCGTATTTCCTGCTCGCGTTATGCGGTCAATCAGGTCGGCGGTACAGCGCTGGGTGGCGCATTGGATAATGGGCTCAATCCTACGACCACTTTGGGCTGCGGAACATGGGGTAACAACTCCATCAGCGAAAACCTTTGGTATCATCATCTCATGAATGTTAGCCGTATTGCATACCGCCAAAAGGATGTCGTTATCCCTACGGATGAAGAAATCTGGGCGTGTTAATAATCTTATGCCCCTCCGTTTCTCTTATTTGTTGTGCGGTTCCGCTCCGTTTTGAGCGGAGCCGTGCAACAAATAGGAAATAGATACAAAAGGAAAGATGAGAATATGAACAAAGTATACACGCTGGAAGAGGCAGTATCAAAGTATGTTCATGACGGCGACCACATGGCCATAGGCGGATTTACGACCAGTAGAAAGCCGCTTGCTGCTATTTGCGAAATTATTCGCCAAGGAAAGACAGATTTTATCGGCGAAGGTGGGCCTGCCGGAAGCGACTGGGATATGCTGATTGGTATGGAGCGAGTTAAGGCTTACATCAATTGTTATACCGCCAATCCTCGATTCTCCAATGTTAGCTGCCGCTTCAGAGCAGCTATCCAAGAGGGGAGGCTGCTGTTTGAGGATTACTCTCAGGACGCGGCCATGATGATGTTTCATGGTGCGGCGCTTGGGCTTGAGTATGTACCAGTTAAAATGATGCTTGGTTCTGGTTTGGAAAAGGAATGGGGAATCAGCGCTGAAAAACGAAAAAGTATCGAAAAGCTGCCTG
Source organism: Oscillospiraceae bacterium MB24-C1 (assembly GCA_030913685.1). Classification (NCBI taxonomy): domain Bacteria; kingdom Bacillati; phylum Bacillota; class Clostridia; order Eubacteriales; family Oscillospiraceae; species Oscillospiraceae bacterium MB24-C1. The sequence continues at coordinate 294,703 of CP133187.1, forward strand.
ATGCGAAGTATATCATTCAAGAAAATCCCTTTAAATCGGGCGAAAAGCTGATGCTTCTACCTGTACCTGAAATTGATTTGGCGATCATCCATGTGCAGATGGCTTCGCCGGACGGCACCTGCCGCATTTTGGGGGATACCTACCATGATGTGGATCTGGCTTTTGGCTCCAAACGCACTATAGTCACCTGTGAAGAACTGGTGCCAAACGACGTTATTCGCAGGGAGCCCGGTTTGAATACAATACCCGGCATTGTTGTCGACGCCGTGGTACACCTCCCTTATGGTGCACATCCCTCACAAGTATACGATTATTATGATTATGATAAAGAATTCTATATTGATTATGATATAGCAGGGAAATCCGACGACACATTCCAAGACTTTATAAAGGAATGGATTATGGATGTCAAAGATCACAATGGGTATCTTAACAAACTTGGGGCCACCAGGCTGCTTGATCTTAAGATAGTACCCGGGATCGGGTATCATGTTGATGATGATGTTTTGGCGCAAGAGGAGGCAGACAAATGATTTTTACAAAATCTGAAATACAAGCCTATACCATTGCGCGGATGATCCAAAAGGATCAGGTTGTTATTGTGGGAACTGGACTTCCGCTCGTTGGCGCAATCATGGCAAAAAAAGCTTTTCAACCTAGTTGCACATTGCTTGTAGAAAGCGGTTTGATGGACTTTAATCCGTCTATCGAAATCCCGCGGAGCGTCAGTGACTTGCGTTCAATGGCGCATTGCGCTGTAACTTGTCCGCCTTTTCGTTATCTGGGCTTTCAGGCAAATGAATTAAAAAATAACAGCCAGAGACTGATAGGTTTTATCGGTGGTGCAGCCGTAGACATCTATGGAAATGTTTCCGCGACCAGCATAGGAGATTATTACAAGCCTAAAACCAGATTCCCTGGAAGTGGGGGCGCTAACGGCATTGCCTCGTTTGTCAATACTATTATCATGATGAAGCATGAAAAGCGCCGCTTTGTAAACGAAATGTCTTATATAACTAGTCCCGGCTGGCTTGATGGCCCGGAAGGTAGAGCAAAATGTGGCCTACCAACAAATCGCGGACCAATGGCAGTCGTCTCTGATTTGGGCGTAATGAAGTTCGATGATCAAACCAAGAAAATGTACCTGTATGGTTATTATTCGTTTACCAATCCGCAAGAGGTCATAGATAATACGTCGTTTGAAATTGATGTATCAAGAGCTATAAAACTTCCCGATCCTGATACGATAGCGATTCGTATGCTGCATAAGATTGATCCTGACCGTATATTTCTTTAATATATAGGTGATTATCCCTTTCTTGCAATATACTTTAAAGGATGCTTTTCAGTAGGGGAATTGCATAAGCAGCTCTTAAACTATTTAACAGGGTAGGATAAATCCAATACTTTTCACCTTACGTTAAATCTATTTTGTGTGTGATGTGAAAGTGGTTTTTACAATCTACATAAAATTGACGCATCGCCGAAAAGTGATATAATAAAGAATATGGAGATTGAAGCTGCTAACTATTTTAGGAAATGGGATGATAAAATGTCCTGCTTAACAATGCCGATTACCGTAGGAACGCTTCATTTGAAAAACAGATTGGTAATGCCTGCTATGGCGACTTTTAAGGCTGAAACAGATGGGCGAGTGACGCCTTCTCTTTTGCAGTATTATGACGAAAAAACGCGCGGCGGATATTTGGGCATGGTTATTACAGAACACTGCTTTGTTTCTGCCGATGGCAAAGCCAGCCCCAATCAGCTTTCTGCGGCGGATGATACTGTTGTTTGCGATTTGCGCCGCCTTTGCGATATTATTCACCGGAATAGTACTCCTGTTATCTTACAGCTCAATCATGCCGGAAGTGCCACGACGCAAAGCGCCATAGGTACGCAGCCTGTAGGCCCCTCGGCTGTTATCAATCCCTCAAAGCGAGAGTTGGAAATGCCACGAGAATTGACGCGCGAGGAAATTCAAAAGATCGTGCAGGATTTCGCGGCAGCTGCGGCTAGGGGTAAACAGGCGGGTTTCGACGGCGTAGAGATACACTCCTGTCACGGTTATTTGCTGAATCAATTTTTATCGCCTCTCACCAACAAGCGAATTGACGAATACGGTGGAAAGATTGAAGGCAGGGTGCGCATACATCTGGAAGTGATCCAAGCAGTTCGCAATGTTGTTGGCGTGGATTATCCTATTTTTCTCCGTCTCGGGGCAACCGATTTTATGGAGGGTGGACTGAGCCTGGAGGATAGTATTACGGCAGCGTGTATTTTTGAACGGGCGGGTATCAACATGCTCGATATTTCTGGAGGTATGTGCCGGTATACACTTCCAAGCGTTGACAGCCCAGGTTATTTTTCAGAGTGGTCGCAGGCTGTCAAAAAAGCTGTATCCATTCCTGTAATGGTGGCGGGTGGTGTTAAACACGCCTGTGATGCAGAAATGCTTTTGCAAAGGGATTGTGCGGATATTATCGGCGTCGGACGAGCCATTTTACAGGATTCTGGCTGGGCGCTAAAAGCAATGACCAGTGTGCTTTAAAATTGCCGATATGTTTTAATAGAAAATCAAAAACATCAGCCCTTCAAGAGTATATTGCTAGAACCTTTCAAGAGATACCGAAGAAATGTCAGTTAGCTTTGCTCAATTCTGCAAGGCTAAAAAATGCCTATGTAAAGGTCATGAACCTTTACATAGGCATTTTTAGGTACTTTATCTAGAATAGTTGTTACAGCCGCTGTATGCAGATGCCGATAAGCCCTGGGCCGGTGTGAACGACAAGTGCAGGGCTGATCTGACCTGTAATGTAGTCGGTATAATTAGGCAATAGCGTCTTGATTTTTTCGCCGACCTGTTGTGCTTCTTGCTCGGCACCGCCATGCACAACGGCAATAATATATTTTTCGCTTTTAGATAAAAAATCGAAGGCAAGTGAAATGGCGCTATCCAGCACAGCCTTGCGGCCTCTGGCCTTTTTCACGGTGTAGTAGACGCCCTCTTCATTGCAAGATATCACCGGTAGAATGCCCAGTAGTGAGCCCATTGTGGCCGAAACAAGGCCAATTCTGCCGCCCTTTTTCAGATATTCCAGCGTAGATACACAAAAAAAGACTCGAGCGTTTTCTACTGCCTTGAGCAGGGCATTTTCAATTTCGTCAAGAGAGAGGCCTTGTTCAATAAGTTGTCCCGCACGTATCGCCGTTAAACCAGAGGCGATACCGATATTTTTAGTGTCGATGATACGGCAATCCAGCTGCGGAAATTCCTTGGCCATGACGGTTAACATATTGTGCGTACCGCTCAGGCCGCTTGAAATGGTCACAATAATCACCTGATCATAACCCATGTCACAGATGTTCTGCAGGGCCTGTGCAATTGTTTCTCCGGAGGGTAGAGATGTTTTAGGCACCTCTTGCTCAAAGCGATCGTACACCTCTTGTGCAGTGATGTCAACGCCATCTCTGAAGTGGCCATAGCTGTATTGGATCATTAACGGAACAACAAACATGCCATATTTTTCAACATAAGGCTTTGGAACATCTGAGCAGGAATCGGTGAGCAGTGCAATTTTATGATTCATCTTCATACTCCAAATAAGATATTTAACTTTATTATAAAAAAATAGTGATAATATGTCAATTAAATCAAGTAACCATTTCGGTCGCATTGACGTCATAAAGTAATAAAAGGCATTGGACGCGAGATCCAATGCCTTTTAAATGTACTGTTCAGTTTAGCCAAGGACAGAAAGCAGGATACCGGCTGCAATAGCAGAGCCAATAACACCAGCAACGTTCGGACCCATGGCGTGCATGAGCAAGAAGTTGGAGGGGTTTTCTTTCTGACCAACGACCTGTGACACGCGTGCCGCCATAGGAACAGCGGAAACGCCTGCAGAGCCGATCAGGGGGTTAACGGGTTTGCCACCCATAGAAACGCTTATAACGTTCATCAGTTTTGCAAGCAACACGCCACCAGCGGTACCAACTGCAAACGCAGTAATACCCATAATCATGATACCCAGTGTCTTGGCGTTCAAGAACGCCTCAGCAGTAGCAGTGGAGCCAACAGAAATACCAAGGAAAATGGTGACGATGTTCATCAATTCGTTCTGAGCAGTTTTATTGATACGCTCAACAACACCGGATTCCTTCATCAGGTTGCCAAACATCAGCATGCCGAGTAGCGGCACAGTGGAGGGCAAAATAAGACCAACCAGCGTAGTAACCGCAATCGGGAAGACAATCTTCTCGGTCTTGGAAACGGGGCGCATGCTGCCCATGCTCATGACAATATTACGCTCTTTTTTGGTGGTCAGCGCCTTCATGATCGGCGGCTGAATAACAGGCACCAGCGCCATGTAGGAATAAGCTGCAACGGCAATCGGTCCAAGCAGGTGATCTGCAAGCTTAGCAGTCAGGTACAATGCAGTAGGACCGTCAGCACCACCGATAATGCCGATAGAACCAGCTTCCTGCGGGGTAAAGCCCATCAGAGAAGCGCCGATATAAGCACCGAAGATGCCAACCTGCGCAGCGCCGCCGAGCAGAACGCTCTTGGGGTTGGAGATCAGGGGAGCAAAGTCGGTCATTGCGCCGATGCCCATAAAGATCAGGGGCGGGTAGATGCCAAGCTTAACACCGCGGCCCAGATAATAGAGCAGGCCACCATAGTTGCTCTTTGCGGCATATATCTCAGCGCCGCTTTCAACAGCGCGCTGCACAAGATGCTCGCCCGATACGATCATAGAACTAAACTGCGCGGTTAAATCATTGCCTTTTAGCATTTCGGGCACGGTAGCAAGATAACGCAGGGATTCACTGGGCAGATCGTTGACGCCGCCAAGGGGGAAATTTGCTAAAAACATACCAAATGCGATCGGCAGCAAAAGAAGCGGCTCATACTTTTTGACAATAGCAAGATACATCAAAACGAATGAGACGAGAATCATAACCGCCTGCTGCCAAGAGATATTGTAAAAACCAGTACCTCTTAGAAAATTTATAATAGCTTCAGCCACGTTATTACCTCAAATCTTTTGTAAACTTTGGTTTCCTGCAGTCTTAGGCGATTACAACAAGAACATCGCCGGGCTGAACGGCAGAGCCCTCAGAAACACGAACTTCCGAAACAGTGCCGTCGCAGGGGGCAAAGATTTCATTTTCCATTTTCATTGCTTCAAGGACCAGCACAACCTGACCGTTCTTAACAGCATCGCCGGGCTTAACAAGGTTCTTGAAGATAGTGCCGCTCATGGGCGCAGTAATGGTGTTTGCGCCAGCAGAAACGGGTGCTGCAGCCTTAGGGGCAGGTGCGGCAGCGGGCGCAGGAGCAGCCTTGGGAGCGGCAACAGGAGCCGCAGGAGCAACGGGAGCGGCAGCGCGGACAACAGGTGCTGCTGCGGAGCCGTTAACTTCCTCTACTTCAACTTCATAGGCCTTACCGTTAACAGTAACATTAAACTTCTTCATTAAAACAATTCACTCCAAATCTTGAGATGTGTTGATAACGTACGTAACCCGTCGGCAGGTTAGGCTTTTGGTTTAACGTTGATACTGCCGATATTTTTAGTTCCAAGCATATTGGAAACAGCGGCCAAAATGACAGCAAGGGTTTCTTCTTCTTCCTTGTTGTAGGAGGGAGCGGAAGGGGCGGTGGGGGCAACCGGAACGGTTTTAGGGGCAAGAACCTTACTCATGATAATGATCAAAAACATAATCAAGACTAGAACAATCATAACCGTGCCCATGCCCAAAAGGGTTAAAACGATAGGGGAATTTGGCGCCATAGTAATTACACCTCCTTACACCGGAAAGTTACCATGCTTTTTGGCTGGACGTGATTCGCTTTTGCCTGCAAGCATTGCAAGCGCACTAGAAATGCGCATACGCGTTTCAGCAGGCTCGATCACGTCGTCCACAAAACCGCGTTTTGCGGCCTGAAAAGGATTGGAAAATTCCGCCTTGTACGCCTCGATCTTCTCCGAACGGGTTTGAGCTGGGTCGGCTGATGCTTCAATATCATTCTTGAAAATAATATTTGCGGCACCCTGGGGGCCCATAACCGCAATTTCAGCCGTTGGCCAGGCCAACACCATGTCGGCACCAAGATGTTTGGAGCACATGGCTATATAAGCACCGCCGTAGGCCTTACGAACTACAACGGTAACTTTTGGAACAGTAGCTTCACAGTAGGCATGCAGCAATTTTGCACCGTGACGAATAATGCCACCATACTCCTGATTGATACCCGGTAAAAATCCAGGAACATCAACAAACGTCACGAGCGGAATGTTAAAGCTATCACAAATTGAAACAAATCTACCCGCTTTGTCTGAAGCATTAATATCAAGGCAGCCGGCCATGACGCGGGGCTGGTTTGCAATAATGCCGACTGTCTGCCCATTAATCCGCCCAAAACCTGTGACGATATTTTGTGCATAATAGGCTTGAACTTCAAAGAAGTTCTCATCGTCCACCACAGCAGAAATGACATTTTTAATGTCATATGCTTTGCTGGAAGACTCAGGCACAATAGCTTCTAGATTGCGACACAAACGACGCGGATCGTCCTTTGTAGCGACAATCGGTGCCTTTTCGTGGTTATTTGCGGGCAAAAAGCCAATAAGACGGCGGATAGCCGCAATGGTTTCCTGCTCGTTGGGATATACAAACTGCGCAACACCGGAAATGGTGTTATGGGTGATGGCGCCCCCGAGGTCCTGAGCCGAGACATCCTCGCCCGTAACAGTTTTAATAACCGAAGGGCCGGTGATAAACATGTTGGAGGTTTTATCCACCATGAATATGAAATCAGTCAAAGCAGGGGAATAGACAGCGCCGCCGGCGCAGGGGCCCATGATAACCGAAATTTGAGGTACAACGCCGGACGCCAAAGTATTGCGGAAAAAAATATCGCCAAAGCCTGAAAGCGCATCAACGCCTTCTTGAATTCGGGCACCACCAGAATCGTTCATTCCGATGACGGGAGCGCCCATCTTGATTGCCAGATCTAAAACTTTACAAATCTTTCTGGCATGCATTTCGCCCAGAGAACCGCCCATTACGGTAAAATCCTGAGCATAGACATAGACCAGACGGCTGTCAATGCTGCCATACCCGGTTACAACTCCCTCACCGGGGATTTCAGCGCTGTCCATGCCGAAGCTGGTGCAACGATGCTCGACAAAGGCATCCAATTCGACGAAACTGTCCTTGTCCAGCAACAGGGAAATTCTTTCACGGGCGGTCAGTTTTCCACTCTCGTGTTGCTTAGCAACACGCTTTTTTCCTCCACCCACAAAAATGCGAGACTTTTTCTCGCGCAGATCTTGTATTTGTATCGACACAGAATCTTCATACTCCTCATAAAGATTCTCCACCAAAACACAGCAGAACCCAAAACTATTCTAGCTGCGTTCCAACTAATTTTAAACGTTATTTAAAAAAAAGTCTATACTTTATTGGATAGTCGTTAAACATTCATACATTGTCACTAAACCCAAGAAGAAACTGAATAATATTTTGTCGATTATTTTTGTCTGTTCATCCCTCTAGTGAGGATAATAAGCCAAAAATGCGGTACTTGGTTTTGATAAATAAAACCCCATATTCAAAAGTGAAACAATATATGCTAATTTCAGACAACGGCCCATATCGTGATATATCGCTTGATTTTGCACGAGATGGGTGTATGTTCGTCGGTATACAGCAAAGTGTCAAGAATGATTTTTGCGACGTTCTAGTGCCTCAAGCTGCGCTACATGTGTGTCTATTGAGCGATCAATGCATTCACGCTGCCGCTCCAACGACAGAATTTTTTCGTCCAGTGCCTTTTTTGACATGAAGCGTTCGAACAACTCACGCGGCAGGGCAATGTTCACCAGTATGGACATCATAACACCTATACCTGTGTCCAGCATTCTGTTGAGCGGATAGGTGATATAGTCCTCGTCAGGCGTCAGAAGCATAACAATATAGAAAACAACCGAGCCGGAAGGGATAGAATCGTTCACGCCGAAAAACTGGCTGATTAAAATCATCACTATAATGCCCGTAAACAGAAAGATTGATTCCGAAAGAAGCTCGGAATGTGGAAAAAGCAAAGGGAACTGCTTAAAAAGATAAAAAAACAGCATCCCGGTAAAACCGCCTATGATGGTGCCCCATAACCGGTTACCACCTGTTTTAACGGAGCTTTTTAAATTGGTGTTCATCGCAAACACTGCGCTCATGCAGGCAAAGGTGGGATTGCGGTCGACAATCGCGTAAGTAAGTGCGCAAAGGGTGGCGGCAATGGCTGTTTTAAGATTTCTCATGCCTATTTTGGGAAGAATAAATAACGAATTCTTTTGGGATAACATAAATAAATAACCTCATATTCAATTGTAAAGTATGTAGAAATTATTGGGATATTAACGAAAATATCAGCATGCAGTATAGCAAATTTTCGACATAATATCAAGTTATTATAAGAAATATTGCACGATAATTGGTTGTAATCATCAAATATTTGCTTTGGTGTTTACGCGGAGATTGAAAATATGATATTTTACTATTATTAATGTCTCTAGATTTCTTAAGAAAGTAGGGTTACCGATGTCTGAAAATACCATGACGAAGCGTTTTGAATCCGGCGGCGACTATGTTGCCTCCGAACAGCTGATGAGCGCTGTCAATATTGCAATGGCACTTGAGAAGCCATTGCTGATAAAAGGTGAGCCGGGAACCGGCAAGACCATGTTGGCACAGGCGGTGTCCAATGCGCTAAACCGCCGATTGGTCATCTGGAATATTAAATCCACGACCAAGGCACAGGATGGCCTTTATGTCTACGACGTCGTACAGCGTCTGTATGACAGCCAGTTCGGTGGCGCAGATGTAGCCGATATCAAACGCTACGTCAAACTGGGCAAGCTTGGAGAGGCGTTCTCCGCCGAGGAAGACGTGATCCTGCTCATCGACGAAATTGACAAGGCCGATATCGAGTTCCCCAACGATCTTCTTTGGGAGCTTGATCGTATGGAGTTTCACATTCCTGAAACCGGCGAGACGATCACAGCCAAGAAGCGGCCGATGGTTATCATCACCTCCAACGCCGAGAAGGAACTACCAGACGCCTTTTTGCGCCGCTGCGTTTTTCATTATATCGAATTCCCCAATCAGGAGCTGATGGCGGACATTGTTCGGGTGCATTTCCCGAACCTTGAGAAGAACATGCTCAATGCCGCATTGGCTGCATTTTACCGCATCCGCCAGCTGCCCGCCCTGCAAAAAAAACCTGCTACCTCTGAGTTGGTGGACTGGATTCGCGCGCTGACCCTCAGCGGTATTGCACCTGAGCGCATTGAACAGGACCTGCCGTTTGCTGGCGTATTGCTTAAAAAGAACGAGGATCTGGACACGGTGGAGCGCGCCCGCCGCATCCGTCGATAAACGGGGGATATTACTGATGTTCACGGCTTTTTTTGCCCTGTTGCGCGCAAAAGGGCTGGATGTTTCGTTAAACGAGTGGATGACGCTGATGCAGGCGTTGGATAAAGGTATGGGAAGCTCCGGTTTATCAGAGTTTTATTTCCTATGCCGATCGGTGCTCATCAAGAGCGAGGCCGATTATTTTGATTATCACAAAACATTTTTAGAGTTTTTTGAAAATGTCATCGAACAAAGTAAAGAGCCGCTGCCGGCGGAACTTTTGAACTGGTTAAACCGCCCGGCGGTGACGCCTGATAACTATGACCCCAATGTTGCGCGCGATAACCTGCGCAAGGAGCTTGATGAGATCCGCCGCATGTTTGCTGAGCGCCTTCTTGAGCAGAAGGAGGAACACAATGGGGGAAGCTATTGGGTCGGTACAGGTGGCATGTCGATGTTTGGCAACAACGGCAATAGCCCGACGGGTATTCGCGTCGGCGGGCAGTCGATGCACCGTCGTGCCTTTGAGGTGATGGGCGAGCGAGAGTTTGCTGATTTCAGGCAGGATACAGTCATCACACCACGGCAGTTACAGCTGGCGTTTCGCAAACTTCGACAGTTTTCTAACCTTGACGATGCGCCGCGTGACGAGCTGGATTTGGATGAAACGATACAGGACACCTGCGACAATGCAGGTAAGCTGAAAATTGCTTATAAGCGCCCCCGCAAAAATTCGGTGCGCCTGTTGCTCCTGATGGATTCGGGTGGCTCCATGGACGAACACCGTCGACTCTGTGCTGAGCTTTTTTCGGCAGTGCACCAGTCCAACCACTTTAAAGATTTGCGCATTTATTACTTTCACAACTGTATCAGTAAGTACCTTTACACCTCGCCCGAAATGCGTTACAACGACAAAATTGAAACTGAGCGTGTTTTGGCAGAGCTAACAGGTAACTATAAAACCATCATTTTCGGCGACGCTGAAATGTCGCCATATGAGCTGACTGACCGTTACTACGGAAAAAGCGGTATGGATTGGCTTCACGAAATTAAGCGGAAGTTTAAGCACATTGTGTGGATTACCCCCGATGAGATGCGCTATCGAAAAGGCTCATGGTATCGGGCTTCTTACGACATGATTTCGGATGAGTTTGACATGTATGTTTTGACTATTGAACAGCTTCAGGCTGCATTTAAAAAGCTGATGGTTAATCGATAATATTGTAAAGGGTTAAACTTTACAGTTGTTTTACTGAGTGGAATGCAAATTAATTCATTATAATATTGACCTCACCGGAAACATTTCCGGTGAGGTTTTTTCTAGAAGGCGGCTGTTTTCGCGCTTTTTATTTGACGACATGTACAGCTGAACGGCGGTCTCAAAAACTTTGCTGAAAAATTCAAGGCACCATGCTTCCACATGGCGCCTTGAATTAGAAAAATGAAAGAGAAAAAGATATAAGCAATTTTAGCTTTTAAGAATAAGAATAACGGGAATTACATGAAAAGATGTTGGGTGCCTTGGGCTTGCGCACACACCCAACATACAATTTTATGGCTCGTAATTCAATGCCACTTTGATGAGCGCTTTTTTGACCGGCGCGGACTCCGTTGCCGCCAAGCAGGGGGCGTGGGTCTCGCCAGGGAAGAGCAGCACAAATTGCCCGGCCTTGAGCGTCAGGGTGTCGGCGTTGCCTGCGTAGAACCAAATGTCGTTTTCAGGGTTCGCTTCCAGCTCTTCACCGGCCTGCTCCAACGCACCCACAGCGATTTTCTCCTCGCCAGAGACGATATATTGAATATCGATATAACGGCGATGTGCCTCGAGACGGGCTTGCTCAACAGGCTTGGTGTTGTAACTTTGTATTTTTAAGATGATATCATCGGCGAAAATGGGATAATCACCGGGCTCCAATGACTCCAGATCGTGGCTGTGCAACGCGGCAAACCCGGCGGTGATACCGGCGCCAAGACCTTTGTATTTTTCAGCGTTTATCAGATAATCATAAACCATTATGCTACCCCCACGGTGATTAAAATATTGGCATATACCCGCTTTTCGCCGGTTGAAACAGCCAGGCGGACGCAATTTTCCCCACAGGCATTATAAAATGCACAGCGGTCTAGGGCGTCGAGTGCAATACCGTTGAGGCGGTCGGAAAATTCTCTGAAAATATCAGGCGTGCTACCATCCTCGGGCAACATGACTTCGGCTTTTTCTACGTTAATCTCGCACAGTATGGCATCCAGAACCTGCGTTACGGTCGGAATTCCTGCCGCTACGCCCAGATACACCTTCTCAGCTGTGCCGGATTTGGCATCCAACGGGTAGTTACCGTCGGCAATCAGAATTTTGTCGCCATGCCCGCAGAGGGCTAGTGTCTTCATAATTTCAGGGTTGATACAGCCTTGTTTGCGCATGCGTACAACCCCCTTACTTTTCGTTTTCACGCAGATGGCCGAGCGCGCCGCCCGGATGTCTGCGTACATACTGCTCAGGTGTCATGGCGCGGTCTGCTTGCAACATGACCGAGAGCGCTTGCAACACATAAACTTCTGCCAGAATGGAATTGCGGGGGGCACGGTTTAAAGGTCCACCCTCGGCGCCGACGCCGGCGAAGAGAACCGCCTCACTGTTCTGTGCCAGCCAGGATTTCAGGTTACCAGTGACGCCGATAACCTTACAGCCATTTTTGTGAATGGCGTTTACTGTAGCTTGTAATTCAACAGTCTGGCCACTGTTGGAGATACAGATGATGACATCGCCTTCAACCAGCTGCCCGCAGGAGCCATGCACTGCCTCGGTACCGTGCAGAAAATAGGTGGGTGTCCCGGTGGAGGAGAGCAGCGAGGCCATGTAGGCTGCGACATGCCCCGGCTTACCGATTCCGGTAATATGAATTCTGCCACCAGCTTTTTCGCAATCTTGAATCAGCTTAACGGCCCCTGAGAGTGATTCTGCAGTGACGGTGTCTAAAAATTGATTAAATTCTACTTTTGCGCTATTTTGGAACACTTCTAGCGCTTTGGTTGCAACTTCGGACATACTTAGTTAGCCCCTTTCAATACGCCCAACAGATCCAGCGAAAAATCACTGAAACGACGATTCTTCATCGCTGACAACACCTCTTCATGCGTGGGCAGGGAAGGCATAGCACCCATGCGCGATACAGTGATTGCAGCAGTGTGGCTTGCAAACTGCAGTGCTTGCTCATCGGTGAGTCCTGCGCAAACACCTGCACAAAATGCGCCAACAAATGAGTCTCCAGCCGCTGTTGGGTCGGCGACTGCAACGTCAGGCACACTGGGCCTAAATAAGAAACTATCGGCGGTGGAATCAGACACCACCGCTCCTTTGTCGCCCAGCGTGATGATTACTTTTTTGACGCCCTTTTTGTGTAGCGCAGCGACGGCGGCTTTGAGATTCTCCTCGTTGAGGGCACCATCCGCGTTGCGGATGGTGAAGCCGGTGAGATCGGCCGCTTCGTATTCATTGGGGGAGATGTAGGTTAAATGCGACAGCAGCGCATCGGAAAGCGGCGCAGAAGGCGCGGGATTAAGCATCACCCGAACGCCGTTTTTATGAGCGATTTCTGCCACCAGTTCAACGATAGCCATTGGAATTTCGAGCTGAAGCATCAGCATGTCATACTGTGCAATTTGCTTTTCTAAAAACAAGACCTCATCCGGTGTTATCGTCATATTTGCGCCGGAAACCACAATGATACGGTTGTGGAGCGTTACGCCATCCTTTTGGGTAAGCAGGATGTTGCCAATAGCAGTGGGCGCGGTATCGGTACGAATAATGTGCTGCGTATCGGCGCCAGAAGCATTTAAAGTTGCGATCAGCTGGTCGCCAAACGCATCTCTGCCGGCTTTGCCCACCATGGTGACGTCGGCACCAAGCCGAGCAGCCTGCACGGCTTGGTTTGCGCCCTTACCGCCTGGGGCGGTTCGAAAGCCACTGCCTAACACCGTCTCGCCCTCATTCGGAAAGCGCTCGGTGGAGACAATCATGTCCATGACAAGGCTGCCCACCACAAGAATTTTTGATTTTTTCATGCGAACAGCTCCTTACAACCCCAATTTTTTGCCGAGATATTGCTCCAGTGCAAACAGACTGTCTACTTCCATGCGCGCGTTTTTATCGAAACGGTTGCGGTCCGAGCTTCTGGAAAGCAGGCTCATCGGAATGCCGACGAGATTCATGTGATATTTTGCACTGACAGGGTAGAGGCGCATTTCGATCATTGCAAATTCGGTGAGCAAGTCGGCCATCAACTTAGCTTCTTCAGCTTTCTCGGGGTTATGGGCGTTATCCACTACGAATTTGTAAAGCTGTGGATGATAGTTTGCCATAATGCCGTTATAACCGGCCGCACCGTGCATAAAGCTGTCATAGAAGGAGGCAGCATTAGCGTTAAAGAGTTTTAAGGGGGTGCCGTCTACCGCCTTGATCCGCTCGCGGATCAACTCGTAATCACAGCAGGTGTCCTTTAAAAACACCAGTTTGCCAGAATGCGCGAGCTCACTTAGGCACTTGGTCGAAACCAGACGCTTATACGGCATGGGGCATTCGTAGATGCCAAAAGATACCTCGGGGAAGGCTTTAACCGTTGCCTCGAAGTTTTTCATGAAAACTTCGTCGCCTTCGTTTTTAGGGTCGAGTGCATTGGAAACCATAACATAAGCTTCAACGCCGGTTTTCATCATTGCCTCAATCTCTTTAAGCTGAGTGGGCAGGTCGGTTGCGGTATGGCCGGAAGCAATAACCTGAAGACGGCCATCGGCAGCTTCCATCACAGCTTTGCCGAGATCGACTTTTTCTTGTGGAGTTAAAAACAGCATCTCACTCGACTGACAGACAGCAAAAATTCCGTTGCAGCCTTTTTCCACGTACCAATCCACCATCTTTTGAACGGTCGGAAAATCAATTTTGCCATCCTCAGTAAAGGGGGTAATCATCGTCGGCCAAACGCCGCCACGAATCTGAAATGCCATGCAAAATCACCTCATAATATTATTATATATTGGCATGTCTTTAGGACAGGTCAAGCAGTTTAACCGGTGTAGCCAAGCAGCATTCTCGGCAGGAACAATACAACGTTCGGGAAATAGGTTATGACAATCAGAACCAACAGCATGGCGATAATCATCGGCAGTATTTCCTTGACGACGTATTTTAGGGGTGTGCCGGAGATGCCGCTGGTTATGAACAGGAGCATGCCGAACGGTGGTGTAGACAGGCCGACCATCATATTAAACACGACGACAATGCCGAAATGTACTAAGTCGATACCTAATTGATTTACCAACGGTAACATGATCGGGATGAAAACAACCTGAATAACCGAGGTGTCAATAAACATGCCCAACACCAGCAGTGAAATATTGACAATGAATAGAAAAACATAGGGGTTACTGGTCATTGAGAGAATTAAATCACCGAGTTTTACGGCAATCTGTTCACGGGCCACAATATAGGAAATAGCAGTGGCGGCGCCCACCATCAGTGACGTTGTGCCAGTGGCCTGTACCGTGTCAATTAGCACCTGTTTAAATCCGTCCCAGCTTAAAACACGGTAGGCAAATACAGCGATAATAAGCGCATAAAAACCTGCGACAGCGCCTGCTTCAGTCGGAGTCATAATGCCAGTGTAGATGCCGATAAGCAGAATGATCGGGGTCAGAATAGCCGGAATAGCCTTGATGCAGTAAAGAAGGTATTCACGAAGCACGATGGTGGCACTGCGTGGATAGTTGCGCTTTCTCGCAATAAAAGCGATATAAGCCATAAGTGCAATAGCCAGCAGTACGCCGGGTACCATTCCACCCATGAACAGTGCGCCGACTGAAGCGCCTGAGAGCATCGAGTAGATAACCATGGGAATAGAAGGCGGGAAAACGGGGCCGATGGTGGCTGAAGCCGCCGTAATAGCGCAGGAGAAGCCATCGTCATAGCCTTCCTGACGCATTGCTTCAATTTCCATCTTGCCCAAACCCGCAGCGTCGGCAATGGCAGAGCCGGTCATACCCGAGAAAATCAGCGATGCCAGCACGTTAACGTGGCCTAAACCGCCGCGAAAGCGTCCAACAATGCCTTTTGAAAAACCGAAGATCATTTCGGTAATTTTGCCGGAGTTCATGACATTTGCGGCAAAGATAAACAGTGGTACCGCAATAATGGTATAGTTTGAAAACAGCATGCCCAGCGTTTGCTGCGCCACCATTTTTACGTTTGTTCCGTTGATTAAGAAGTAAAAAGTACAGGCCGAAATCATGCCCAGCGGAATCGGCATTCTTAAAAGGAACATGAGAACAAAGATCAGCAGAAAAACAAAAAGCGCTAAGTTCATTCCAGTCCCTCCTTATTTGCTTGTTCAATGGCTTCTTCATAAGCCGGTTTAGTCTCTTGCAGCAGGCGTTCTTCCGCCTGTTTGCCTCCTAGGCCTGAAAACACCATGAAATCTCGATAAAGCTCAATGCCGATATATAGCAGCATGAGCACCAAAAAAACCATGTAGGGGGCAAAAACATAATTAAGCCCAACTTTAAGGACGCTGGACTTTTGAACTTTCATAAACTTAATATAGTCCCACGTGGGGCTGACCGAAACGATCAGCGCAACAAATATAATGAGATTTCCGAGAAATGCTGACAAAGACTTCAACTTAACAGACAGTACGTCGTAGACTAGCGTAAAGGTGACATGCGTTTTTTTGCGCTGTGCATAACAGGCGCCGAGTAATACCACCCAAACATAGCACATGGAGGTGACCTCCATCGACCAGGGTTTAGGGTCGCGCAAGATGTAGCGAAAGAAAATCTGCATAATAAACACGCCAAACAGCCCTAAAAAGGCCAATACTGGAATGTAAATCTCCACGCAGTCCCGCAGCCAAAGCACAGCTTTTTTTAATAATTGCTTCAAGACGTTCATCCTTCCTCTTCCATGGATGTGCCGAAATAGATGCTTTTTGAGAATACGGGGCATATCGCTATGATATGCCCCGTATCAAAACGTCAACGATACAAGCTCAACAGAAAAATTTAGCCCTGAGCCTTTACCTTCTCAAAGAGATCCTTATCCCAACTCTCGGAGATGTCGCTCTCAAGGTATTTGTTAAGCACGTGGTCGGCAAACGCGTCAACATCTGCCTCATAGACCTTGAGGCCTTGCTCCTTGAGGAAATCGACAACTTCGCTCTCGGTCTTTAGGTTCGTGTCGTCGCAGGACTTACGGGCGGCTTCGACACCTTCCATAACCCAACCCTGCTGCTCAGGGGTAAGAGAATCCCACTTAGCCTTGTTAATGGTGGGCCATACCGAGTCAACCAGATGGTTGGTCAGCGAAATAGATTTCTGAACCTCGTAGAATTTGGCATTCTTAACGGTGGGTAGGGGGTTATCCTGGCCGTCGACCGTGTTGGTAGAAAGCGCCAGATACAGATCGTTAAAGGGGATGGGAGTGGGGTTTGCGCCCATGGCGGTACCAAGGAACACCCACGCATCGGAGTTGGGCATTCTCAGGTTGATACCGTTGAGGTCAGCCGGGGTCTTAATCTGCTTATCCTGACCGAGCGAGATCTGACGGGTTCCCAGATAGAAAGCACCCAGCGGCAGAACGCTCTGCTCGTCAGCGATTTTAGAAAATACTTCCTTGCCGATGTCACCGTTGAGTACCTTGGTCATGTGGTCATAGCTCTTGAAGATGTAACCGGCGGTGAACATCGAGAGCCACGGGCTGTTGGTGGTGAGCCAGGGAGCACTGGAATAGATGATGTCGCAGTCGCCAGCCATGAGCGCAGCGGTTTCGGTGTCCTGATTGAACAGGGTGCCGGAATCATAGCACTCAACGGTGATCTGGCCGTTGGAAACCTTCTCGACGGTTTCTTTAAAAACCTTCTGTGCTTGACCGTGTGCGTCGGTCGGGACAGCCGTGATCGAGAAAATCAGGTTCACGGGCTTTGCCTCAGGAGCTGAAGAACTCGCAGGGGCAGAGCTGGCGGGGGCAGAAGATGAAGCGCCGCCGCATGCGGTCAGGACCAACATCATGACTGCCAAGGTTATAGCAAATACCTTTTTCATTAATCGTTCCTCCTAAGTTTGTCTTTATTATCAACCCATCCCGGATAGGACAGATTGTAACCATATTATGGGCGATTAGGACTTGTGAGATTCACGCAGAACCAACTCGCAAGGCAACGCGATCTGCTGGTTACTGGTGTCCTTGCCTTCGAGTGTTTCAAGCATCATCCGAGCCGCCTCGCACCCCATGAGGTATGGATTCTGAAACGTAGCGGTGACGGGGGAAGTTGTGATGTTCATCCAGTCATAATCGTCAAAGCCTACCACCGAAATATCGTGTGGTACCGAAATATGATGCTCATTGAAGTATTGTAACAGGCCCATTAACAAAACATTATTCGCTGAAAAAACGGCGTCTATTCTGTTATCAAGAAGTGTCTTGACAATATTTTTTCCAGTTTGTAACTGATAGGGCAGATCAATGAAAATAAGATCGTCGTTAATTGGCAGTCCAGCTTCCTTTATGCCCTGAAGATAACCGAGATGGCGGTCGTAGGACGTAGAGAACTCAGAATTGCCGCACAAAAACGCAATGCGCTTTCTGCCATTTTGCGCTAGAAGATGCACGGCCTTACGCGCACCTTCAAGGTTATCGGAGTAGACGCTTGGCAGGCTGCAATTATCGACGCGGCGGTCTACCAACACAATTGGAATGCCAAGTGAGCGAATCTCGGTTAGCGAGGTGGGATCGCGATCAAACGGAACCAACAGCACGCCATCCACCAGTCTTTTTTCCAGTACTTGAAGGTTGGCCAGATGTTTTTCGCCCTCTTGTTCGGAATAGGTGGCGACCATGAGGTCATAACCGCTGGCGTGGAGCTGTTCGCGTGCGCCATTTAAAACGTCGAAGAAAAAGCAGTTTGTCGAGTTGTTCGGCTCAGTGCTCGGTATGATGAGCGCAATAATATGCGAGCGATTGGTTTTGAGCATCTGTGCCGCCAGATTCGGCTTGTAGCCGATTTCTTTGACTGCTTCATCCACAAGTTGCTTACTGTGCTGAGAAACGGCGCGGGTGCCGTTGATAGCGTGGGATACAGTCGTGATAGAAAGGCCGGTCATTTGGGCAATTCTTTTAATAGACAAAAATAACCATTCCTTCCTAATATTTTCACCAAACGTTTTCGCGCAAACGTTTTACATGCTTAGGATAGCATTTGATGAATCTGCATGTCAATCGTTAGCATAACAAAATTTCAATTCATAATATAGTGAAGTTGCTTATACGTGGAATGTGTTTTTGCGTAAATTTATGTTATATAGATGATTGCGACGTGAAAATTGCTACGAAAATATTGCAATACATGCAGAAATAATTTTAAAGCAGAAGCAGCGGTTCGAATTTTGTTTAAGCGGTTGGTTAAGCATAGGGCTTACTGTGCAATTTGCTATGCAAAAGTGAAAAGATTTGGCTTTTCGATATTTTGTGCAGAAAACACAGTTATATATGTAAAACAAAAGGGCGGGAACGGCCCTTCAGCCGTTCCCGCCCTTGCGAGGATTGTTATTTTGGGTTCACTGTTACGTTTAAGCCATCTGCATGGGTATCCACCGTGAGTTTTACCCCATTGGGTACTTCGTCGGCGATAAGCATGCGACCGATAAGCGTCTCAACCCGCGACTGCAAAAACCGTCGCAGTGGACGTGCGCCATAGGCGGGGTCATAACCATTTTCGATAATATACTGCCGCGCGCTATCCGAAAGCTCGACGCTGATCTGGCGTTCGGCAAGCCGCTGTTGTAGCCTATCCATTAGCATGTCGATAATGCCACCGATCTGTGACTTAGAAAGCGGAGTAAAGAAGATTGTTTCATCAATACGATTCAAAAATTCTGGGCGGAAACTACGACGTAGCAGCGCGTGAACCGCTGCATTGGCCTCAGGCGCAATACGCCCGTCTGCGCCGATCGATTCCAGCAGGATATCCGAACCGAGGTTAGAAGTCATAATAATGATTGTGTTCTTAAAGTCAACCGTGCGTCCTTGAGAGTCGGTGATTCTGCCGTCATCAAACACCTGCAATAGGACGTTGAATACGTCAGGGTGGGCCTTTTCTACCTCGTCGAACAGTACGACCGAATAGGGCTTTCTGCGTACGGCCTCGGTGAGCTGTCCACCTTCGTCATATCCGACATATCCGGGTGGAGCGCCGATAAGACGCGATACCGAATATTTCTCCATATATTCGCTCATATCGATGCGGACCATGTTTCGCTCGTCATCAAACAGTGCTTGGGCCAATGTTTTAGCAAGCTCGGTCTTGCCAACACCGGTTGGACCCAGGAACAGGAAGGTACCAATGGGGCGGTTGGGGTCGGCGATACCGGCGCGGGAGCGTAGAATCGCTTCACTAACCCGCTGGACAGCTTCGTCCTGACCGATGACGCGACGGTGCAGCACCTCGGGCAGGGCCAAAAGCTTTTCGCGTTCGCCTTCCACCAGCTTTGCCACCGGAATGCCGGTCCAGCGCCCTACAATTTTGGCGATTTCCTCGTCGGTGACGCGGTCGCGCAGCAGGGTGGCGCCGCCGGACTTCGCTGATTTTTCTTCTTCCGCGGCCAGCTGTCGCTGAAGATTGGGCAGCACGCCATATTTGAGTTCCGCCGCCTTGTTCAGGTCATAATTGCGCTCGGCGGCTTCAATTTGAGCGTTGGTCTTTTCAATTTCTTCTTTCAGACGATGTACGCCGGAGATGGCCTTTTTCTCATCTTCCCACTGTGCTTTTTTCTCGTTCATGTCGTCGCGCAGGCGGGAGAGGTCTTTTTGCAGATTGGCCAACCGCTCTTTGGACTGCGTGTCAGTTTCCTTTTTAAGCGCGGCTTCTTCAATTTCGTACTGAATAATCTTACGCGAAATTTCGTCGATTTCGGTGGGCATTGAGTCAATTTCGGTTCGTAGCATAGCGCAGGCTTCGTCGATAAGGTCGATCGCCTTATCCGGCAGAAAACGATCGGTGATATATCGGTCAGAGAGGGTGGCCGCCGCAATGATGGCGGGATCGGTAATGCGCACACCGTGGTAGACCTCGTAGCGTTCTTTGAGCCCGCGCAGAATCGCGATGGTATCCTCAACACTCGGCTGGTCGACCATAACGGGCTGGAAACGGCGTTCAAGTGCGGAATCCTTTTCGATGTACAGCCGATATTCGTTTAAGGTGGTCGCGCCGATACAATGCAATTCGCCGCGTGCCAGCATTGGCTTTAAGAGGTTACCGGCGTCCATTGAACCTTCGGTTTTGCCAGCGCCTACGATGGTGTGCAGCTCATCAATAAACAGGATGATTCTGCCGTCGCTGGCCTTGACCTCGTTTAATACAGCTTTTAAGCGTTCTTCAAACTCACCGCGGTATTTGGCGCCCGCAACCAGCGCACCCATATCCAGTGAAAAAATAGTCTTGTCGCGCAGTGTCTCAGGCACATCGCCGCGGACAATACGCTGGGCGAGTCCCTCTGCAATGGCGGTTTTGCCAACGCCCGGCTCGCCGATGAGGCAGGGGTTGTTCTTAGATTTACGCGAGAGAATACGAATGACATTTCTGATTTCGTCGTCGCGTCCGATGACGGGGTCAAGCTTACTCTGGCGGGCGCGCTCCACCAGATCATAGCCGTATTTTTTCAGTGCTTCATAGGTCGCTTCGGGGTTATCTGTCGTAACGCGGGTATTTCCACGCACCTCCGACAGCGCCTTTAAATAGGGGTCACTTGCGACGTGAAAGGATTTAAATAAACTTTTCAATGCCGAATTTGGCGTTTCAATCAATGCGAGCAGCAGATGCTCGACCGAGATAAATTCGTCGCCCAAATGCTTTGCGTCGGCCTCGGCATGGTTGAGGGCTTTGTCAACATCCTGTGAAACATAAACCTTCCCAGGCTCCCGGCCAGGGCCGGAAACGCGGGGCAACTTTTCGCATAAGGACAATGCTGCCTGTTGCAAACCCTCGGCGTCCACGCCGGAGGAGGTCAGCACACGCGGAAGAAAACCGCCGTCCTGCGTTAACAGTGCATAGAGCAAATGTTCCTGTTCAATTTGGGTGTTACCATACTGCAAAGCGAGCGATTGCGCGCTTTGAATCGCCTCTGCGGATTTCTGAGTTAATTTATTGGTATTCACAACAATCTCTCCTTCACCTTGTATTGGTTCTATTATAAGCCCACATGCAACCAAAAGTATGAATACACTGTAAATTAATTAGCACTCAATATTAAAGAGTGCTAATGGAATTAATAGAGCCTGTTATATTGAACCAGTGTTATTGTGGCTACTATTAAAATGTGCTATTCTAAAATTATACAAAATGTTCTGAATGATCTGACTGGAGGATTTTATATGAAGCTGGTATTTTTAGAGCCGCTTGGCATTCCGCAGGAAAAGCTAGAGATGATGGCGCACGAAAAGCTAGGCGATCGGGCGGAATTGGTCTTTCATAGCTCTCGTGTAGAGGATTCTGCCACGCTGATCGAGCGCAGTCGTGATGCTGATATCGTGGTGCTCTCAAACTTTAAATATCGCGAGGACGTGCTGTCGCACTGCCCCAATCTTAAAATGATTTGCATCGCCTTCACTGGCGTGGATCATGTGGACATAGTCTATTGCCGTGCGCATAATATTACGGTGTGCAACTGTGCGGGCTACTCCACCGTGGCAGTTGCCGATCTCGTATTCGGCCTGGTCATCGCGCTGCAGCGCCGGCTGATTGCCTGCGATAAGGCTGTACGTGAGGGTGGCACAAAAAATGGGCTGGTCGGTTTTGAGATGGAAGGTAAAAAGTTTGGCGTTATTGGCACTGGCGCCATCGGTCTTAGAGTTGCGAAAATTGCACAGGCGTTCGGCTGCGAGGTTCTGGCTTATAGTCGCACCCAAAAGGACGTTGAGGGTGTGACCTACACCGAGCTTGACACGCTGCTTTCCTCCTGTGACATTGTTTCGCTACATGTGCCGCAGAATGCCGAGACGGTTGGCCTTATCGGTAAAGCACAGCTCGAGCTGATGAAAAAATCCGCTATTTTAATCAACACGGCACGCGGACCCGTTGTGGACAGTGTGGCGCTTTCACAGGCGCTAAAAGATGGTATCATTGCCGGGGCTGGGGTGGACGTATTTGAGACTGAACCACCTATCGCCGAGGATCACCCGCTGTTTTCATCTCCCAATTTAATTGCATCGCCTCACGTCGCTTTTGCTACGGCCGAATCGATGCAAAAGCGCGCTGCGATCGTTATGGACAATCTGGACGCGTATTTGAATGGTGTCCCGCAAAATGTTGTAAAATAGAAAAATGCATTTTCTTTAAGGCTATCTTGCAAAAATATCGTTAAAATGTCTAAAAAAACGATATTTTATTTGTGTTGGATGTGTACACAAGACAATCTTTTTCATAATGTAAACAAGCCATTGAAATTTGACGCCTTATCGTATAAAATGAAATTATTGATGTAACAGGGGGCGAACAGCAATGGCGGCGCTTATCTTTGCAGGATGTCCAAATTCAGGGCCTTTTTGCGCAAAAAGAGGCTTTGTGTACAACGCGCATATGGTGGGCTGCGCACCGTCCGGCTCTCGTTGCAATCATGAATAGAACATAGGTGCAAGCTGCGGCGTAATCCGCAGCTTGTTTCATTTTTCCAGAAAAAGGGAGGTAATTCGAATGAAAAAAGTTGCAATTCTCATGGGCTCCGACAGTGATCTGCCGGTTTTAAAGCCCGCTGTCAAAACGCTGCATCAGTTGGGTGTCCCGTTCTCGGTTCGGGTAATGTCGGCACACCGTACGCCGGTGGAGGCTGCGACCTTTGCCAAATCTGCCCGCGAAGAGGGCTACGGTGTGATTATTGCCGCCGCCGGAAAAGCCGCACACCTTGCCGGTTCACTGGCTGCGCAGACCACGCTGCCGGTTATAGGTGTTCCGGTCAAATCCTCAACGCTCGACGGTCTGGACGCGTTACTTTCCACCGTTCAGATGCCAAGCGGTATCCCCGTGGCTACCGTCGCAATTGACGGCGCACAAAACGCGGCGCTGCTGGCTGCTGAGATGTTAGCACTTTCTGATGACGTACTGGCCCAAAAGCTTGATGACCTGCGCGTAGCGCAGCATGATTCGGTGTTAAAAAAGGATGAGGCGATTGATGTCGCCGCGATTTTGGCAGAATAAAATCAATATCAAAATTCACATTATAACGAACGATGACAAACAGGGAGGATAAGCAAATGAATTATACTAAGGGCGAACAGCTTTACGAAGGAAAGGCCAAGAAGGTTTTTGCTACAAATGACCCGCAAGTCTATATTGTCGACTATAAGGATGATGCCACCGCGTTCAATGGTCTTAAAAAGGGTACTATCGTCGGTAAGGGTGTTATCAATAATAAAGTCTCTAACTTCATGATGAAGCAGCTTGCTGAAAAGGCCAATATCCCGACCCATTTCATTGAGCAAATTTCCGACCGTGAAACGCTGGTACGCAAGGTTTCCATTGTTCCGCTCGAAGTTATCGTTCGTAACGTCTGTGCAGGCTCAATGGCCAAGCGCTACGGCGTTGCCGAGGGTACACCGCTGGCTCGCCCCGCGATGGAATTTTCCTTTAAAAATGATGATCTTGGCGACCCGATGATCAATGACGACTATGCAATTGCGTTAAATCTAGCCACCGAAGAGGAAATTGCGACAATCCGCCAATATGCGTTTGCGGTCAACGAGTTTATGAAAGCCTATCTGCTGGAGTTGGGCATTAAGCTCATCGACTTTAAGCTTGAGTTCGGCAAAACTGATAGTGGTGAAATTATTCTGGCAGACGAAATTTCGCCCGATACTTGCCGCTTCTGGGATGTCAAGACCAATGAGAAGCTGGACAAAGACCGCTTTCGCCGAGATCTTGGCGACGTCGAGAGCGCTTATCACGAGATTTTACACCGCCTGATGGGCGAGTAAGTTTTATCCAAACAGTCGAAAGGCGGTAACGGAATGTTTGATTCTATCCACGAGGAATGCGGCGTATTTGGCATCCGTGCACCAAAGCGCTGCGATGTGGCGGCAAGTGCCTATTATGCGCTTTACGCCCTGCAGCACCGCGGGCAGGAAAGCTGTGGCATTGCGGTGAATACCAAAGGTGTTATTAAATGTCATCGTGACCTCGGCCTTGTGCCGGAGGTTTTTACAGAACGGGTACTTTCTGAACTAGGTACCGGCTCTATGGCGGTCGGGCACACCCGCTACTCCACCACCGGAACAGCTTCACGCGTTAACGCGCAGCCACTGGTTGTACGTCATGTTAAGGGTTCGATGGCCATTGCCCACAACGGTAATATTTCAAATGCGTCGCAGATTAAGCAGGAGCTTGAAATGACCGGTGCAATCTTCCATTCCACTAACGATTCTGAGGTCATTTCCTACGTCATTACGGCGTCGCGCCTGACTGAGCCTTCGATAGAAAAGGCCATTGAGAAGGCGATGTATCGCCTTGAGGGTGCTTATTCCATGGTGGTCATGTCCCCGAGAAAGTTGATTGCTGTGCGCGACCCACACGGTTTCCGTCCGCTGTGCATCGGTCAGACCGAGGACGGTTCAATCGTGTTCACCAGTGAGACTTGCGCGCTTAATACGCTCAACGCAACGTGGCTGCGCGATGTCGAACCCGGCGAAATTGTCGTTGCGGACGACAATGGTATGCGCTCTATTAAAACCCACTGTGGCCAGAACACCGGCCTGTGTGTGTTTGAACTGGTTTATTTCGCCCGGCCCGATTCAGTTATCGACGGGGCCTCGGTGCATGCGGCGCGCTTAAAGGCGGGCGAATTTCTCTGGAAAGAGCACCCTGTGGAGGCTGATGTTGTCATCGGTGTGCCTGATTCAGGGCTGGATGCTGCGCTGGGCTTTTCCAAAGCATCGGGTATCCCGTATGGTGTCGGTTTTATAAAAAACCGCTATATCGGTCGAACCTTTATTCAGCCGAGTCAGGGGCAACGTCAGGATTCGGTGCGCATTAAACTAAACGTGCTGCGTGAGACGGTGGAGGGCAAGCGTGTTGTCATGATCGACGATTCGATTGTTCGCGGTACCACCTGTGCCAATATCGTCAATCTGCTGCGCCATGCGGGAGCCAAAGAAGTGCATATGCGTGTATCATGTCCACCTTTCAAGCACCCCTGCTTCTTTGGTACCGACATTGATAGTACCGAAAATCTGATTGCTTGCCAGATGACCGTTGCGGAAATTGCCGAGAAAACCGGTGTAGATTCACTGGGATATCTCAGTGTTGAGAGTGTGCAAAACATAGCAAAGCCGAAATTTGGGCATTTTTGTGTAGGATGCTTCACCGGGCAATATCCCATTGCAGTTCCGGAATGTGAAGTATATGACAAATTCCAGTTTGAGCTGTCCACCGAAGAAACAGATTGATTTTTTAAGTAAGGGAGACGTTCTGAGATGCAAAACAGCTTTTCCGAAAGCTACCGCGCTGCGGGCGTGGATGTGACCGCAGGCTACAAGGCGGTCGAGCTGATGAAAAAACATGTGGCGCGTACCCGCACCCCCGCCGTTTTAGATTCAATAGGCGGTTTTGGTGGTATGCTTTTGCCGGATCTGACCGGTATATCCCGCCCGGTGCTGGTTTCCGGCACAGATGGCGTGGGTACCAAGCTTAAAATAGCTTTTTTGTTGGACAAGCATGATACGGTAGGCATCGACTGCGTGGCAATGTGTGTTAACGATATTGTTTGCTGCGGCGCAAAGCCACTTTTGTTCTTAGACTATATCGCGCTAGGCAAGAACACGCCTGAGCGTGTGGCCGAAATTGTCTCCGGCGTGGCGGAGGGCTGTGTGCAGTCCGGTTGTGCTTTGGTCGGCGGTGAAACGGCTGAAATGCCCGGCTTCTACAGTGAGGATGAATACGATCTCGCTGGATTTTCGGTCGGTGTCGTGGATCAGAGCAAGATTCTGACCCCCGACAATTGCCGCAAGGGAGACGTACTAATCGCACTCCCGTCATCCGGTGTACATTCCAATGGTTTTTCGCTGGTGCGCAAGGTTTTTGATGTTGAGCATGCCGATCTTGGAAGACACTATGACGAACTGGGCGCTACGATTGGCGAGACGTTGCTGACACCCACTAAGCTGTACGTTAAGTCTGCGCTCGCAGCGATCGAAGCTGGCGGCGTGCGTTCGATTGCGCACATCACCGGCGGCGGCTTCTACGAGAATATTCCGCGCGCCCTGCCCGAAGGGCTCTGCGCCAGGGTTGAGCGTAAGGCCATCCACGTACTACCGATTTTTGATTTGATTGCAAAGACCGGTAATATTCCGGAACGTGACATGTTTAACACCTTTAACATGGGTGTTGGCATGCTGATGGTTGCCGACAAAACTAAAGCAGATGATATTCTTGCTGCACTTAAAGCCTCGGGCGAGACCGCCTATGTCATCGGTGAATTGGCCGAGGGCGAAAAGGGAGTCGAGCTGTGGTAAAGATAGCCGTGCTGGTGTCGGGCGGCGGAACCAATCTTCAGGCGCTCATAGACGCCGAAACGCGTGGCGAGCTCGGCTGCGGAAAGCTGACGCTGTGTATCGCCTCAAATGATAAAGCTTATGCTTTAACGCGTGCCCAGAATCATGGCATGAAAACCGCCGTAGTGTCCAAAAAAGGCTATGACGGTATGGGCGCCTATGCGCAGGCGCTGCTGGATGTTTTACACGCTGAAGGCATTGAGTTGATTATTCTTGCGGGCTTTCTTACCATTCTGCCGACTACGGTTATCGCGCAGTATCGCGACCGCATCATCAATGTACACCCGTCACTGATTCCATCGTTTTGTGGTGAGGGCTTTTACGGCTTAAAGGTGCATGAGGCGGCGCTTAATTACGGCGTCAAGGTGACGGGTGCGACGGTGCACATGGTCAGCGAGGTGGTGGATGGTGGCAGAATCCTGCTGCAAAAGGCGGTTGACGTTTTAGAGGATGACACGCCTGAAACCCTGCAAAAACGTGTGATGCAGCAGGCCGAATGGCAGCTTTTACCCAAAGCCGCCGCCATGCTGTGCGACGACATTGCGCGAGAAAAGGAGAACAAAAACTGATGCAATTGCTGGAGCTTTCAACTATTCTAAAAGAAAATACCTACCCCGGGCGGGGCATCGTCATCGGCAAAAGCGAGGACGGAAATCACGCGGTGATTGCTTATTTTATCATGGGGCGCAGCGAGAACAGCCGTAATCGCGTTTTTACCGAGCGAGATGGCGGTATTATCACCGAGGCGCACGACCCTTCCAAAATGGTGGACCCGTCGCTGATCATCTATGCACCTGTTCGGGTGCTTGCTAACACGACGATCGTGACCAACGGTGACCAGACCGATACGATATACGATTTTATTATGGCTGGAAAATCCTTTGAAGAAGCGCTACGCACCCGTACCTTTGAACCGGATGTGCCGAACTTTACGCCACGTGTCAGCGGCATTGTCGAGCCTTGCGACGGGGATTTTTCTTACAAAATGTCAATTTTAAAAAGCTGCGGCGGAAATCCCGATTCCGTTGAACGGTTTTTCTTTGAGTACCTCCAGCCGGTTGCAGGTCAGGGGCGGTTCATCCACACTTATAAGTGCGACGGTAGCCCCATTCCATCCTTTGAGGGGGAGCCTGAGGCAGTGGCTATTCGCGGCGACATCGACGCCTTTACCGCGTCGCTTTGGGAAAGCCTGAACCTTGATAACAAGGTTTCGCTCTTTGTGCGCACCATTGCGCTTGCAACAGGAGAAACCGAGACACGCATCATCAATAAGCACTGCTAAGCCAAAGGAGGAACGGATGCAATGGCAAAAGAACTGGAATTGAAATACGGCTGCAACCCCAATCAAAAACCTTCGCGCATTTTTATAGCCGAAGGGGAACTGCCGATTGAGGTGCTAAATGGCCGACCGGGCTATATTAATTTTCTGGATGCCCTAAACAGCTGGCAGCTGGTTAAAGAGCTTAAAGCAGCTACCGGGCTGCCTGCGGCGACATCGTTTAAGCATGTCAGTCCGGCGGGCGCGGCGGTAGGGTTGCCACTGGATGAGACACTGCGCAAGATTTATTTCACTGGCGACGAAGAACTTTCGCCGATCGCTTGTGCCTACGCGCGGGCTAGAGGCGCCGACCGTATGTCATCCTTCGGCGACTGGATTGCTCTTTCAGATGTCTGCGATATCACAGCGGCAAAGCTGATTCAGCATGAGGTCTCGGACGGCATTATCGCCCCTGGTTACACTGCCGAGGCGCTCGAAGTGTTAAAATCCAAACGTAAGGGCGGCTATAACATCGTCAAGATCGACCCGGATTATATCCCCGCGCCGGTTGAGCACAAGGATGTTTTCGGCATTACGTTCGAGCAGGGGAGAAACGAGCTGAAAATTAACGCTGACATGCTGGATAATGTCGTTACCAATAATAAGGAGCTGCCCGAAAACGCCAAGGTTGATCTGGTGTTGGCGCTGATCACACTCAAGTACACCCAGTCCAATTCGGTCTGCTACGCTAAGAGCGGACAGATCATCGGCGTGGGCGCAGGTCAGCAGTCGAGAATACACTGCACCCGTCTGGCGGGTAGCAAGGCAGATATCTGGTGGTTGCGTCAGCATCCCAAGGTGCTTGCGCTGTCGTTTAGATCCAATCTGGCACGCGCCAACCGCGACAATGCCATTGACGTTTATATATCGGACGATTATGAGGATGTGCTGGGCGCAGACGTTTGGGCCGATACCTTTACCGTATGCCCCGAGCCGCTGACGGCTGCCGAAAAGAAGGAATGGCTAACCAAGCTGACTGGGGTATCGCTAGGCAGTGACGCGTTTTTCCCATTCGGAGATAATATCGAACGCGCGCGCCGTAGCGGTGTTTGCTATGTCGCGCAGCCGGGTGGCTCCATCCGCGACGATCAGGTCATCGCCACCTGCAATAAGTACAACATCGCAATGGCGTTCACCGGCATCCGTTTGTTCCATCACTAAGTTTTAGGAGGCGCGCTTATGGATATTCTGGTTGTAGGCTCGGGCGGGCGGGAGCACGCCATCATTAAAAAGCTGAAGGAATCACCCAAAGCTGGGCGCATCTACGCGGCTCCCGGCAACGGTGGTATCGCCGCCGATGCCGAGTGTGTGGACATTAGAGCGACCGACATCGCAGGTGTGACAGCGTATGTAAAAGATAATGAGATCGACTTTGTTGTCGTTGCCCCCGATGATCCATTGGTACTTGGCATGGTGGATGCGCTTAATGAAGCGGGTATTCCCGCGTTCGGACCGACTGAGGCCGCTGCCGCCATCGAAGGCAGTAAGGTTTTTTCAAAATGGCTGATGAAAAAGTATGACATTCCCACCGCAGCGTATGAGTCGTTTGACGACGCGAATGCGGCGATTGCCTATTTAAAACAGCAGAACAAATACCCCGCGGTTATTAAAGCTGACGGCTTGGCGCTGGGCAAGGGTGTTGTCATTCCTGAAAGCGAGGAAGAGGCTGTCAAAGCCGTACGCGCGATGATGGAAGACGGCGCATTTGGCGAAAGCGGCCGCCGCGTCGTCATCGAGGAGTTTTTAACCGGTATCGAGGTTTCGGTGCTGGCCTTTACTGACGGCAACATTGTTGTGCCGATGGCCTCTTCGATGGATCACAAGCGGGCGCATGACAACGACGAGGGCCTTAACACCGGTGGCATGGGTACTATTGCACCCCATCCGATGTATACCCCCGAAT
Organism: Oscillospiraceae bacterium MB24-C1; assembly: GCA_030913685.1. Classification (NCBI taxonomy): domain Bacteria; kingdom Bacillati; phylum Bacillota; class Clostridia; order Eubacteriales; family Oscillospiraceae; species Oscillospiraceae bacterium MB24-C1. The sequence continues at coordinate 324,925 of CP133187.1, forward strand.
TACAGGCACGCTGCATGGAAGAAATTTTTATGCCGACCATTCGGGCGATGAAACAGGAGAATCGCGAATTTCGCGGGTGCCTCTATTTTGGCTTGATGCTCTGTGCTGACGGCCCACGTGTGATCGAATACAACTGCCGTTTTGGCGATCCTGAAACACAGGTGGTGCTACCGCTGCTTGACGGCGATCTGCTCGATATTATGCAGGCGACTGCTGAGGGGCGGCTTGCAGATGTGAAAATTGGCCAGAAATCAGGTGCTGCCGCCTGTGTGATTATCGCCAGTGGTGGATACCCGGTCTCGTATCAAAAGGGCTACGCCATCCATGGACTGGATGAAAAGGGTGGCGCAGATGGTGTAACGGTGTATCACGCGGGCACGACGTTGGAAAACGGGGTTTTTAAGAACAACGGCGGGCGGGTGCTTGGTATGACCGCAACAGGTGACACGCTGAAGGACGCGCTGGATAAGGCATATGCTGCCACGGTAGGTATCGGCTTTGAAAACAGCTTTTACCGGAGCGATATCGGTAAAAAGGTGTTATAAATGGTCGATTGATGTGTATGCTGGTTGAAAACAAGCATATATTAAGCCGGGGTCACGTTTTAAAGCGTAGACCCGGTTATTATAGTGAATATGAAAAAAGTGCTGACGTTAATATATAGTCGTCAGCACTTTTTCTATTTGCGAAAGAGAATTTTTCGGATTCTAAACAGATATAGCATTGTAATATTGCGAAGCGTTAGTTCATAGATGGCAAAGAACAGATTACCTGCCCCCAACAGCAGCCAGCCGAATCCTCCGGTCAGTTCGTCCATCAAATAATACAGACCAAAAATATAGATTACAACAAAATATCCGGCAAGGATGGCAACATTAAAAATCGTAACTTTTAGCAACATGCGCAATAGCTTAAACTTCAAGCGGTCTAGCTTAAACTTTAAAATAGGGTAATAACCGAAAAAGGCTATAAACATCAACGCGGCCTCGCGGTCGGGCACCATGAGCAAGGAAAGCAGCGAGACAACGGCATAGGTAATGCCCGCCACCGGCAATCCCAGTTCCATCGCGATGGGAATCAGCGCGATGCCAGCTAGCGCAGGTATTGCATAGGTTGCAAAGGGAACCAACACTGTGCCTAGCATGATAACCAAGCAAAGCGCGGCGCTTAAGCCGCCCAGGGCGACCTGCGTACTACTTTTATGAGACACAGCAGCTATACCTCCTTAGAAGCAATAGCAGCGGCAGCAGGTGTTGCAAAGACAGTTGGCGCAAATCAGTGTTGAGCAAAGGCTGCAGGGGTCACAAGCGGAATAGGAGTAACCACCGCCGTGACCAAACTGGCGCTGCGCATTAATTCGCTCATAGGCGGCGCGGTACTCGTAATTTTGCGGGTCCATAGACACAGCTTTTTGCAGATAAGTCAGCGCATCTTCTAAAAAGCCGCGAGCCAGCAAGACATTGCCCTTTAAAAAATTCCACTCGGCGTCGCGCGAGGCAGCGGGCGTGCCGTCCAATAACTGCTCGGCATCAAAAATGCGGCCCGCATTGATCAAGCGGCGAATATCGGAAAACTGACCGCCGCCTTGATAGCCACCATAGCTGCCGCCACTGGGCCTTGACTGTGGTTGACCATAAAACCCACCCTGTGCTGAAGCATTTTTGCGCCGGTCCTGAATGGCATCATAAGCGGAGTTGATCTCCGACATCTTTTCAGAGGCCAAGTCGGCAAGCGGGCTGCCCGCATAATTATCAGGGTGATATTTTTTTGCAAGTGCACGATAGGCCTGTTTAATTTCATCATCGGTTGCAGAAGGGGGCACGCCCAGCACCTGATATGGATCATTCATGGTTATTTCCCCTTTCAAGCAAACGCTCCGCCGTGGCTGGCAGACCGAGAAAAATAATGTTATCAAGAATCTCTTTAAAATATCTGGGGGAGAGCAATGCGTAGGCGTTAGCCGCCTCGGCCATAGTCAGACGCAACATGGCGGCATGCTCGTCCGGATTCGGTTGTGATTTAAGCGGATTAAATCGATTGTGCCGAATATCGCCCTCTAAGTCGTCTATGGCGTCGCACAGATAGATAAACCGACCCAACATATAACCCAGACGCTTTAAAATGCGCTGGCTGGCGGGCTCGTCACTGATCATGCCGAGAATTTCTGAAAGCGCGGTAGCGGTTGGGTCACAGGACATGTCCACCGTGGCAGCGTTACCCAATGCCTCTACCTGCTGCTGTGCCAGTGTCATTTCGTGTGCCCGCTCGGCGGCGGTAGGCTGGACAACCCAAACCTTTTTTGCGGCGTTAGACGAAAATGGCAGTAGCATTCGCCAGCCTAAAGACATCGGAAAGCTTGAGTCGATTTTATTATCAAGACATTTTTCATGTAGTAAAAGTATTGCCATTTCGCAGGAAAATTCAACAGCGGAGGAATATTCCAGATGCGGCCGCTTTTTAACCGGGTTCAACGGACAATGCTGTGGTGCAAAAGCTGGCGTCTCGTCGCCCAGTGCAGCATAAAGCATAGCAATAAAGGTAAAGTCGTAGCTAAGTGTCAGACGTGCCACAGGACCAAAGCGTTTTGAAAGTCCGCGGCAAACACCGCAATAAACCGCTTTATAGGTATCCAGCTCACAAACCTTCAACTGAGGTTCCAGTGGCTTGATATAACCGAACAAAGCGTTTCCCCCAATCCACCTGTTAATTTAACATATCAATTTTACTGCAAACCCCGTTGTATGTCATGAAGAATTTATGAATTCGCCACTGGTTCTAAGATAATTCTTTGTGTTTTAAGGTTAAATTCTTTCAAAATTTTAAATAAAAATTAAAAACAAACACCGCATGCCTAGTGTAAAGGTATGCGGTGCTGCGTGTTTTATAGCGGCTTTTATGATGCCGTAGCAATGAGGTTTAACATCGCCAGCGCCAACGCATCCGCTGTCTTATGGATTTCAGTGAGGTTGCAGACGTTTTTAAATTCGGTCGGATTGGGCATAAAACCAATTTCGCAAAGAATACTCGGGGCATAGCGCATGCGGGTTACAGTGTAATAACTCCAGTCGGAGAAGCGGTAGTCGCGGGCATAGACATTGTCAGCGATACCGCGCGTCGCTGCCTCGGCAAAATCGCGACTAAATGGTTCATAATAATAGGCCTCGACACCGCTGTTGATGTTGGCGTCCTGTGATTCGGCCACGCTGTTGTGGTGTAGAGACATGAAAAAGTCCGGTAGGGTATTTTGCGCCGTTTCCATGCGGTCATAAAGCGAAAGGGTTGTGTCGCTGTCAGTGCGGGTCATGACCACCGTTGCGCCAAGCTGCTCCAAACGCTTTTTCAGCATCTGTGCATTCGCGAGGTTCACATCGCGCTCATAGGGGCCGGATGCTCCTAGCACCGACGGTGCGCCAGAGTCGGTGCCGCCGTGGCCAGGATCAAGCACCACGACAACGCCCGTCATTGGTTTGCCCGGTATATCCGAAATCTTGGGCGCGTACTTGGCGTAAAGTATAGCATCGTTGCCATGATTTAGAATATCGATACCCCAAACCTTTTTAGCGTCACGCGGGGTCAAGGTACAGGTTAGACCATTACCATCATTTGTCCATTGTATTTTTGAAAACAACGCGCTCTCTGTGGGTGGCGAATTGAGATTGACGGTTGCGTTAGCTTGGTGCAGCGTGACGGTGCAGCGGCCGTCCTCATCATCCACAAAGGTGTAGGGGACGCCGCCAAGGCCAGTCAGAACAAACTGTTCGGCGCGGTCGTTGTGCTGCTCACTGACGGCGGTCAGCACAAGCGGAGCAGCGACGCTGCTGTCCACGACTTCAACAGTAGCTTTTTTGATGTAGCCGCCGGAAGCAAGCGCATAATATTCACCCATCTGGTCGGTGATTTCTTCGACGACGCCGGCCTTGTAGACCGATTTATAGTTTCCTTCGGCGACCGATTCGTCGGGAAATACCGATGCCACAAATTCTGTTACGCGGATAAAGGCTGTCGCACCGTGTCCAAGCAAATAGACATTGCCACCCGAGACGGCTGTTTCGCCGCCCTCGATACGATAGGTGACAGGGCCGAGATTTTTAACTTCTTTATTCCCAGCACCATTTAGCGTCATGCTGCCAGAAAAAACGGCAGGCACATCGGGGTCTGCCACTGCATTTTGCTTTAACGCAACAGTGGTGTCGCCCAGTGTTGCTGTCACGGTTTTTCCCGCGGGAGCCACGCAACTGATGGCAAATTCCACACCGTTATAAGCAAGCAGCGAACTTCGGGGTGTCATGGCGGTCACATTGATGGTGGTCGCCGCCGGGCCGCTGCCGTCCGGTCGGGTGATAGTTACGGTCTCGCTTCTGTCGCCTTGTTGTAGTACAAAGGTATTATCACCGTATTTTAGAGAAACTAAAACGGCAAACACGCCGTCATTGGTGCTGCGCTCGATCGTCTGCCCATCCAGCGTCAACGGCAGGGCGGGGTCGGAGGTGCCTGTGATGCAATAGCTTGCGGTGTTTACGGTTATGGCGCTTGTCGGGCGCGTAACCGAGAGAGATTGCAACGGTGCATAATTTAATGCCGTTGGCTGATAGGCGTTATCGATCGCCGCAGAAGCGAGCAGGTCGCCCGCAAAATCGGTGCGACTCCGAGCGGCGCTATAGTTGGTAACCACTCGTGCGGCGACACCGCTTTGTACAGCGTCAAATCCTTGGGCCGAAAGCTGTACCGCTGAAAGCGCGCTGTTATTCAAGTCGATGACGGCGGTTAGTTTTTCGCCCGCAACACGTTGCCATTCTGCAAGGCGGTTGGCATAGCCGCTGTCGGTGGGGTTAACCTCAGCTTTAATTGTAGGTAGCACAATGTCAGAAAGGGCAATTGCTGCTGAATAATCCCCCTCAAGAGCGGCGTCGGGGAGCATGAGACCGATCTGTGTGCGACCGTCGATCGCTTCGCGGCAGCTTTGTATCAGGCTTGTTACTTCGCTTTGCATGTCATCGGTGGCGTGGGTGTTTTCAAGGATGATACCACCGAGTTCGTAACGCTTGGCCATAGCGCCCAAATCTTTTGCGTTAAGCTGAATGGTCTGTACATTATCGGGTGCAAGCAGATAATGCTCGCCGATAGAAGTTGTTAAAGAAGGGTCTTTTATAGCGGGATGTTTCTTAGCAAGTTGTGACAGATCGCCACCCAACGAATAAGGGTCAACCACGGCGTAGACTGAAAGCCCTTTTTTTGTGGCAGCTTTTATCATCTCTTTCATCGGGTCGAAAAGCGTAAACGTGCCCTGCTCTTTGAGTAAAAATTGGCTTCGGGGGAATATGGATGATTTGTAAAGTGATTCGCCTTCACTTCTTGCTTCAAAAAAAATTGCATTGTAGCCTGCGTTATGGGCGTACTGGATGATATCGTTTATTTCCTTTCGCAGTGCCTTGGTGGAAAGCTCCGGTTGGGAAGGAAAATCCTTGTTTTGATGTGATTTTACCATTAGACCGTTCAACGGCAATGCAGTCGTTATATCATTTGGGTCAAAGCTCAACCTGTTGCAGGCAGTTAGCGGGAGAACGCCGATGATTACCAACACTGCCAACAGCACAGAAATTGTTTTTTTCAATGGTATGCTCCTTATATAGGTTCTCACAGCTCAAAGTCGCTTGGGTCAAATTTAGCGAGTTTAGGTTGCGGTTTTGGAACACGGCTGAGTGGGTCATAGACAAATTTCCGGCAGGCATAATCCGGTGTGACGACACCGCGCCGCGCACACAAAATAGCGGATTGATCCTGCGTAAAGGTGCCATATTCACAATAGCTGCACGACGGTGTGATATTGTTGCCAAAAAGCTTGCGCTTAAACATTTTTCTACACTCCCTTGTTCTGGCGGCATTTTCGCAGCAGCATTCGAAAAAGTGTTAAAACGATGGGCGCCGTTACGCTGCCAACTGGCAAGCGGGGCGGTGTGACCAGGTTGTTTAGACATAAAATTTGTAGTGCTGCTCTAGTGTTATTTTAGCACAGATCAGGGATTCTCGCCAGCGGTCACCGCTTGATTTTTACGGTGGGAAACTCCAGCTTTTTTAGTGATATCAATAGCATAGCCACAATACAAACCGCGCCAAGAAGGCGATCACACGACCAAACAGCCATTGGCGGTGTTGTTCTGGCTATGGTTGAAATGACAGTTTTATCAAACATAAGCAGCGCTCGGAAAACAGCGGCGTTAAGCAGACCGGCCAGCAGACGCGCACGCCAGAATCCGTTTGCTGGAATAGAGGCTTGACGCGCCAGTGCAAGCACCTGAAATCCGACCGAAAATCCGCCAAAACCTATAAAAAATGCAAGAAGCAAAAGGCCGACCACGCCACCGAGTTGTGTGGCGATAGTGCAACCGAGCGTCACCTCTAAAATGGCAGCTAGTAATTTTAAGCGTGTGTCAAATGCATTTAAGAGCGAAAAGATGACCGAAAAGGCTAAGACAAATGCAAAGATGGTCAGCATAGCCGAAGCCGTGCCAGAAACAGCGGCGACAAAGGCATCAGCAAGGGAGTCGAGCCTTGTTCTGGGGGATGTGGGCGTAGTTTTCTGGTTGCTGCGGCAGAGCAGCGCACAGAGTATAAGCGAAGAAACCATCTGAGAAATGAGCAGCATTCCACCAATGTGGCGTGAGCCCAGCATCGACTGCCCCACGGCCAGCACTAAAAAGGCTGGGCCGGGGTTGACGCAGCAACGCAACATCCGTCCGGCGGCCTCGCGTGGCATCAGCTTTTGCTGCACCAGCGTGGTCAGCGTGTGTGCACCTGTTGGATAGCCGCCCAAAAAAGAGGCCAGCCAGACATCGCACAATGCATCGGGCAAACGCAGTAACCTAAATACGGGAGAGAGTAATTTTGCGGGCAATAAAAGCCCACCCGAAAGCGATAAAAATGACACCACAATCATGAACGGGAACAATGACGGCAGCAACACCTGCATACAGAGCCGTACCCCCTCGGTGATGCCCTGTGCAGCCACAGTGGGATGTGCAAAAAGCGCCGCAATCACTGCAAGACCAAATAAACCTGCTAATATCCGTTTCATTCACAACACCTCGCATCCTAACGCTATTCTATGGTTGCAAACAATCGCATATCACGGTTTGCCCGCCCATATAGTATTTTGAAGGAATGAAGTTGGAGGTGTTCAGGTTTGAAGCGAAGAATGAAACTGCAAACACCGGGTAAACAACCGATGAAAACCGCCATTTCTCGCGTGCTGGAACTGCCGGAAAGCACCCTAACGGGCGGGCTGCATATAGAGATGCATTCGAACCATGAGGCTGTGGTGGAAAACTGTCGTGGCGTGTTGGAATACACACCACAGATCATCCGCCTCATAGCGGGGGGCATGGTAATCAAATTTTCGGGACGGGGGCTGGCCATCGGCAGTCTCAACCGCAATATCACCGTCGTCTCGGGCGTTATTACCGCGGTTGAATTCTTGTTATGAGGTGCTGCTATGTTTTTCATCGTATTAGTCAGATGGCTGCGTGGCACGGTGACCTTTTTGATTACTGGTGCCTTTCCAGAAAAGCTGATAAACCTCTGTCTGCGCAATGGGCTGCCTGTCTGGGGCGTTAAACACCTGCCAGAAGGAATTGAGGCGAGCACCAACGCCGATCAATATCATCGCCTGCGGCCAATGGCGCGCCAGACCGGTACAAAAGTACGTATTGCCAAAAAGTCGGGTCTGTGGGTTTATCGGCACCGCTATCGCCGCCGAAAAGGTTTTCTGGCTGGGTTACTGTGCGCCCTATTGGTGCTGATAGCTGCCTCGCAGTTTATCTGGCGGGTGGATATTAATGGCTGTGTTACGATACCGGAAGAGGAGTTGCGCGTCGTATTGGAGGAGTTGGGTGTCAAACCGGGGGTGCGATCCGGCAAGATCGACGCGCGAACACTCCAGCAACAGCTACGACTCATTGATGGGCGCATTGCATGGATTGCCATTAACATCGTAGGCAGTACGGCTCAGATTGAACTGCGCGAGCGGGATATTCCACCCGACCCAATTGATCCGGATGAGCGGGTCGGTAACGTCGTTGCCACCTGCGACGGTCAGATTCGCTATATGGAGGTTTATGAGGGGCAGCCGGTTGTCAAAATTGGCGACACAGTTAGCGCTGGCGATATCATTGTCAGCGGCATTATGGAGGATCAGTATGGCAACCGCCAGTTTAAATATGCTCGGGCCAAGGTTCTGGCGCACAGTTATGAGGATCAGGACATAGCAGTGCCATTAAAGCAGCCGACATGGGTGCCAAACGGCAGTCCTAAAATCAAAAGCTATCTTGAATGGGGATCAATTCGCATACCGCTGTTTTTTCCGTTAAAAATGAAGGAGCAACCTTATTCAATAACATGGCAGCGAGAGACGCTGATTGCCTCCGAAAATCTTTCGGTTTTAAAGCGCACTACGACGCCAGTACAGCTCCAGACGAACGAAATCACCGAGTTAGAGGCCAAGGAATATGCTATGCGACAGTTAAACGCCCTGCGGGAGAACACCCCCGATTCAAAGGTTCTTACCCGGGAAATTGAGGGATGGTGTGAAAACGGCGTCTATTATCTAACCGAGCGCGCGTTGGTTGAAAAGGATATTGCAAGAGAAATGGAAATTCTACGACATTAAGGTCATTTTTTTACAGGTTTTCTGTGACAAATATCCATGAATGTGCTATACTTTTATAGTGTATAGATTGCCCAAGAAGGCACTACGTTCAATGGGTACTCTGTGCGGCTGCCCGGCCTTTAAAAGGTGCGGGACGTTATTTTGATGGATGCCATCTTTGGCAGAATGGATGATGAAATGATTGAACAGCTGATCAATGTTGAACGAATGGAGCATACTCTGGCACTGTTTGGCAGCTTTGACTCCAACGTCAGGCTGATAGAGGAGACCTACGGCGTCAGCATCCTTTTGCGCGGCACCGACATTAAAGTCACCGGCGAGGCGGAGCAGGTCTGCCTCGCCGTTAAGGTTATCGAGGCGCTGATATCGCTGATTAACACCGGCGAGGCGCTCACCGACCAGAATATTCACTACGTCATGTCGCTAGTCAGCGATGGGCAGGAGGAAAAGGTCGTCCAGCTCACCGACGAAGTGATCTGTATTACGGCAAAAGGCCGACCGTTAAAAGCAAAAACTCTTGGTCAAAAGAAATATGTTGATGCTATCCGCAAAAATACCATCACGTTTGGTGTCGGTCCTGCGGGTACCGGCAAAACCTATCTGGCGGTGGCGATGGCGGTGCGAGCCTTTCGGGCACACGACATCAATCGCATTATTTTGACCCGCCCGGCTGTCGAAGCGGGTGAGAAGCTCGGCTTTCTGCCCGGTGATCTGCAAAACAAGGTCGACCCTTATCTCAGGCCGCTTTACGATGCACTCTTTGACATGCTTGGGGCTGAAAATTATCAGCGCTATGTCGAGCGCGGCAATATCGAGGTGGCACCGCTTGCCTATATGCGTGGCAGAACGCTCGATGATTCGTTCATCATTTTGGACGAGGCACAGAACACAACGCCTGAGCAGATGAAAATGTTGTTAACCCGTCTGGGGCAGAATTCCAAGGCGGTTATCACTGGCGACATTACCCAAATTGACCTCGCAGATAAAAAATCCGGTCTGGTGGAGGCTGTGCGCGTATTGAAGAATATCAACGGCATTGATATTGTCCACCTTTCTGAAAAAGATGTGGTGCGCCACCGCCTTATTCAAGAGATTATCAAGGCATATGAACGTTATTACAACAACCCGCCGTCAAGGCATTAGGACGCTTTAAATTTGGGAGGAAACACGATTGGCTAAGGCAAAAGTATATATTTCAAACCGACAAAAGAAGATTAAAATGCCCACGGGTGCGCGCCTGCTGATTAAACGCTGCTGCAATGCGGTGCTGACTGCCGAGGAAATGGAAGCGTCCGCTGAAATCAGCGTCAGCCTTGTGGATAATGAAAGCATTCGGGAATTAAACGCCTCTTACCGAAACAAGGATTCAGCAACCGATGTGCTATCCTTCCCAATGGGCGAAAAAGGGAACTACGATATCAACGAGGAGACAGGTGCCAGCATTTTAGGTGACATCGTCATTTCGATGGAGCGTGCAGTAGAACAGGCGCGCCTTTATGGCCATTCGCTTGAGCGCGAGCTCGGTTTTTTAACCGTACATTCCATGTTCCATCTGCTGGGTTATGACCACGAAACCGACGGCATTCAGGCGCGTATTATGCACGAAAAGGAAGAGGCGGTGCTTCAGGGCCTGGGACTTTCCCGGGATGAAACCTTTATCACCAGGGAAGAGGAAATTTAAATGACCAAGAATATTTTTGTGTCGATTGTCGGCCGGCCCAACGTCGGCAAATCGTCGCTTTTAAACCGTCTGTTGGGTGAGAAGATTGCGATTGTTTCGGACAAGCCCCAAACGACCAGAAACCGCATCACAGGCGTGCTGACCGAAGGGGAGACACAGTACGTCTTTATCGATACGCCAGGGCTGCACAAGCCGAAATCGAAGCTTGGTCAGTTTATGGTCAAACAGGCGGGCGCATCCGTTTCTGACGTGGATGCCGTCATTCTGGTGACCGAGTGGGATGGCAGCGTAACCACCGCCGAAAAGCAGCTGGTCGAAAGCATTAAAAGTAGCCGAGTGCCTGCTGTGCTGGCTATTAACAAGGTGGATGCATTAGCGCAAAAAGAGTTGATGTTAAAGAAAATTGCCGAGTTTGCAAGTCTTTGCACTTTTGACGCGGTTGTGCCAATTTCAGCGCTAAAAGGCGAGGGTGTCGCGACACTTTTAAAGGAACTGGAGCCTTTTTGCTGTGAGGGAGAACACTTTTTCCCCGATGATACACTGACCGACCAGCCCGAGCGCGCGGTGGTGGCAGAAATTATTCGCGAAAAATTGCTGCGGAATATGCGCGATGAAATTCCACATGGCACAGCGGTTGTCATCGAGAAGATGAGCGAGCGTGAAGACGGCAGCCTCATCGACATTGATGCAACCATCGTCTGTGAGCGCGACGCGCACAAGGGCATTATTATTGGCAAGCACGGCACAATGCTTAAAAAAATCGCAACTGAGGCACGGCTTGATATTGAACGCTTTTTGGATGTACGTATCAATTTACAGTGCTGGGTCAAGGTGCGAGAGGGTTGGCGTGACAGTGACACCCAACTTAAAAATTTCGGGTTTCGGGAGCAATAAATAGTTTCCAAGTCCGTTTGCGGTAAAGATCCGCAATATATTCATTATTGAAATTATTGTTATATGGACAGACGGCAAAAAATCTTCATCTGTCCACTCACTCAAATTTAAGAAGTTGTCTATTAACGAAATATTTCCGACGATAATTTCAATTGTCCCGGAAAAACTAATTTCGGAGGCGATTTATGATGGACAACACAAAAGCCTGGGAAGCATTTTTTAGCACCGGTCTCGTTTGTGATTATCTGCAGTATGCAGCAGAAAGCCGTCAGACAAAGCCGATGCAAGACGGTTTAGTGCGACAGAATGAAAACAAAGGGGAGATAAAAACGCCATGCAGTGTGTCACGCACGGAATAATCATTCGTGCCAAATCGGTAGGCAACGATCGTTTGCTCACCATTTTGACCAGTGATTATGGCGTTATTTCAGCCGCCGCGCGGGGAGCAAACAAACCCCGCGGTCGGCTGACCTCTTCTACCGAGTTGTTTTGTTATTCCAAGATGGTGCTATTCCGTTACAGGGACAGCAACACCGTCGATTCTGCGGAGGTTGAGCAATCTTTTTTTGCGCTACGGCAGAATATTGTGGCGCTCTCGCTCGCCTCTTACATAGCTGAGCTTTGTTGTGAGCTTGCCCCCCCCGAAGAGGCCGCCCCCGAATACCTACGGTTGGTTTTAAACACGCTGCACTTACTGAGCAAGGGCAAAAAATCAGTGTGGCTTTTAAAGCCGGTTTTTGAGCTACGGCTCATGACTATGGCGGGGTTTATGCCCGATTTAACCGGCTGCGCGGTTTGCGGCGAATTTGGCGAGCAAGATGGGGAACACATGTGCTTTTCAATCGAGACGGGCGCACTTTACTGCCAAAACTGCAATAATCCCGAGTTTCGGGCCGAACCGATATCGGAAGGAGTACTTGCGGCGATGCGTCACATCATTTACAGCCCCGTTGAGAAACTGTTCTCCTTCTCGCTGCCGGAAGAAGGGCTGCGTATCTTAACACGTATTTGTGAAAGCTACATGCTCTACCACCTTCAGAAACAATATCGTTCGCTGGGGTTTTTCTATTCTGTTGCGGAATAATATTTTGCGGCAGAGTGGATGTAACTGCAGCTTGTCAAAAGCTTTGTTTTGGCTCTTTAAGTCACCTTATGAACGCACCCCAATGTGTCAAAGCTTGCAAGGCTTGCTTGATAGCTGTGGTTTTTCGGAGGACTTTTTATGATTTTATCAAAACATATAACGACACTGGAGCTGCCGCGCGTACTCGAACAGCTGGCCGACTGTACCAGTTGCGACGACAGCAGGCGGCTGGCACTTTCAATTGAGCCGGTTTGCCAGTATGAAAAAGCGGTCAGACTTTTAAACCTGACGGTGGCAGCAAACACCCTGTCTAATAAATACGGCTACCCGGTCATTTATCGCATGGTCAACTGCGCGGGGGCGTTAAAGCGCGCCCAGCTAGGTAGCAGGCTTTCTCTGCGCGAGTTGCTGGATATCACGCTTGTGCTGCGCACCATGCGGTCATTAGATAGTTGGAAACAGCAGTCTAAAGAGATACAAACCGCTTTGGATAGCCTGTTTGAATGTTTGTTTCTCGAACGCAGTTTAGAGAATCGTCTGACTTCTGCCATCGTCTCGGAGGAGGAGCTGGATGATAATGCGTCGGCGTTGCTGTCCGATCTGCGCCGCAATATCCGTAGCACAGGGCTTCGGGTACGTAGCCAGCTGGATAACATGATCCGCTCGACCACCTATCAGAAATATTTGCAGGAGTCAATTATCACCATTCGAGATGGGCGGTTTGTCATTCCGGTTAAGGCCGAGTATAAAAATGACGTCAAAGGTCTGGTGCACGATACATCTTCTAGCGGTGCGACCTATTTTATCGAGCCGATGAGTGTTGTCGAGCTTAACAACGAAATTCGCGTACTGCAAAGTAAGGAGCAGCAGGAGGTTGACCGCATCATCGCGGAGCTGTCGGCACTGGTCGGCGAACATGCCGATGCCATTTTGTCGGGTTACGATGCGGCGGTTACGCTCGACCTTTACTTCGCCAAGTCGCGGCTTGGCGACCGGATGCGTGCCTACATCCCTACACTGACAGATAGCGGAGAAACGGTGCTTAAAAAAGCGCGCCACCCGATGATCGAGTATGAGCGCGCTGTACCCATCGATATTGCCGTGGGCAGGGATTACGATACACTTGTCATCACCGGCCCAAACACCGGCGGTAAGACGGTTGCGATTAAAACGCTGGGCCTGTTGACGTTGATGGCAATGTGTGGGCTGATGCTGCCGGCCTCAAGCGACAGTATTGTCTCGGTCTATGATCAGGTGCTTGCCGACATCGGTGACGAGCAGTCGATTGAGCAAAGCTTGTCCACTTTTTCGTCCCATATGGTCAACATCATTGCTATTACCGAGACGGCTAACTGGCGCTCGCTTGTGTTGCTAGATGAGCTGGGTGCGGGTACCGATCCGGTTGAGGGCGCGGCGCTGGCGGTTTCGATTATTGAGACATTGCGGAAAAAAGGTGCAAAAGTTGCCGCTACCACCCATTATTCCGAAATCAAGATGTATGCACTTGAAACCGATGGTGTTGAAAACGCCAGCTGTGAGTTTGACGTGGCTTCGCTGCGGCCCACTTATCGGCTGCTCACTGGCATTCCGGGGCGTTCCAATGCGTTTTTAATCAGTGAGCGGCTTGGCCTGTCTATGGATATCATCGAACGTGCCAGATACTTTGTTTCAGCCGAGAACACCCGCTTTGAAGATGTCGTCACCGAGCTGGAAGCTACCCGTCAGCAGCTAGAGCAGGAAAAGCTCGCCGCAAAAAAGCTGAGGGAGGAGGCCGAGCAGATTCGGCGCGATTCACTTCAGACGCAGAAACGGCTGGAACAAAGCACCGAAAAAGAGATGGCTCGCGCCCGTGAACAGGCTAAGCGTATTATCGAAGAAACGCGGCTACAGGCCGATATCCTGTTTGAAGAACTGGACGCCATTAAGAAGGAAAAGGATAAGGATGCTTTTTCGGATTTATTGATGCGCGCCAAGCGGGATTATCGCGGCGCAATGAAGGACTTGGAGCGTGTTTCAGATCCTGTCTCTGCCAAGAGCGCCGCAGAAGGTGACTACGTTTTGCCGCGTCCGCTTGAAAAGGGCGACATTGTTTTTGTTCGCATTTTGAACAAAGAGGGCATCGTACTCAAAAAGCCCGAGGGTCAGTCGGTGCTGGTGCAGGCAGGACTGATTAAAACCTCGGTTCCTATTTCTGAGATTATGCTCGGTGGGCAGAAGAAGGAGCAAAAGCCACGCGGTAAGGGTGCCGTTGGCATACGGGGCGTGGCTTCACGTGCCACCCGTGATATAAAAACCCAACTGGATTTGCGCGGGCAGGATTCTGAGCAGGCCATATTGGAACTTAACGCCTTTATCGATAGTGCCGTCATGTCAGGTGTGCAAACAGTGCGCATTATTCACGGCAAGGGAACGGGGGTTCTGCGCGCGGCCGTTGCACAGCGGCTAAAGAACCACCGCAATGTTGCCAGTTTTAGACTGGGTCGCTATGGTGAAGGTGAGAACGGTGTTACAATTGCAGAAATAAAATAGCAGGTTTTTCTGTAAATATTTCTATTAAGCGACAAATTTTATGGTTTCAAGCCAAAATCAGTGGACATTCTATCAAATCATATGTTAAAATATGAACGTTATTATCGGATAAATTTTACTATATGCATTGCATGGCTTTAAGATATGAGGAGGGGCATTTGAATGGTTGCAAGAGGCGGTTTTACTCAGGCGATGCGCGATTTAATAGGTGATGCCGCGGAGAAGTTGGATGTTTCTACCGATGAAGCGCGTCTTTATCCGGAGCAGTATAATAAGAACAGCTCGCAGAAGGAAATGACTACCAGCAGCCCGGCGATGGCGCTAACCCCACAGAGTACATTGGGAACAATTGGCGCAGACGCATTTAAAGTCCCAGAGATAAAGGAGGAGCCCGTCATGGAAAAAGCAGCCCCTGTCACAGCTGAAGAAATTACTTCTACCACTACCATTTCAAAGGGTACCGTCATCAAGGGTGACATTATTTCCGACGGCGATATTGAGCTGTGCGGTAGCCTGAACGGCAATCTCAAGACCAAAGGCAGTTTGCGGGTTAGCGGCGGGCTGATTGGCGATGCAGCGGCCCAAGAAATGACTTTTTTGAACAGTGAAGTGCGTGGTAGTATGACCTGTACGACAGAGGTGACCATTGACGAATCCTCGGTGCTTTATGGCAATGTACAGGCAGAGAGCATTGTATTAAACGGTAAAATCCGCGGCAATATCAAGGTTAAAAAGGGCGCAGTTTTGCAAGATAGTGCTGTGCTGTGGGGCAATCTGGAAGCAGGTTCAATTTCGATTGATCAGGGCGCAAAGCTCGAGGGTGAAGTTAAGATTATCTTTGACAAGGCCTGCAAGGATCTTTTCGACGATAAAATTTCCGTCGGCGGTACGAGACCGGCTGCGACTGCTACGCAGAACACGCAGTCGACTGTGGCTACCGCACCTTCCGCTACACCGGTTTCTTCTCCTGTTGCTTCGGCCACTGCTGCATCAACTGCCTCTGCAACGGCCCAGAACCCGGCACTCAATGCTTTACGAAACTCCATCAACAACGCTTCGGCTGGTTCTAAAACACCGTTTAATGTTTAAAGCGCGGTTGCGTACATAAATATAATATTCTGTGACGATTAACCCCCGGTCGTTTGATTTCCTGTCAATCGGCCGGGGGTTTAACTGCACACAATTCTATTTTTAGCAATGAATAGCAACATCCAACCGTATTGCAAAGTAGCGATTCTTCCTTCCGGCCGAGTTTTACTTGCCAGCCTTATAAAAGGAGTATCTTTGTATGAAAGAAACAAAGCGAAAAAATATTCTTGATTTGCCCTACAGCTTGCACGATGCGCATGTGAATCGCATTGATATCGTACCTGAACAGGTGACGTTATGGTTTGACGCGGGGTTTTATAAACCGATGAATGGTGACGGTCTACCGGTGAAAGGATATGTCACGTTTGAAGATGTTGATTTTGATTTTTGTTATGCTTATCTTATGGATTCGACAATCGACTGTGGACAATTTACAGGTAAAAAATTCGTTTTAACTCAATTTGCAAAGTGCTTTCCGAATATAGATTTTGAGATTATAGATGAAACCTATGGTTATAATCAATCGAAATTTTCAGGCTTTTTTTATGAGGGAGAAAAAGTAAAGGAATGTATCATTGAAATTTATCATTTTGGGGCGATGACCTATCTAACGGAGGAATAACTGCTTAAAGCTCCGGCCGCCCCCATTGTTAAACGGGAACGGCCGGGAATTTTAGAATAAGCTGAACTTCTCGCTGGATACTGCATCAATTATCGCGCCATATTGGCTAATTTACGTTAAACCGTGCGACTGGCGATATTGCGCCAACAACAGATCTACCATTCTGCCGTAGCTTTGAGTACCGTCCGCAAGGTTATTCGCTTTTAAATAAGTATCGTTAATGGTGTTTGAAGCCTTGGAGGCAGGAGTGTTATAATACTTGACCCAATATTGATGTATTGCAGCCATGTCATTGGCCAGAGCCGGGCTGTATTTTTCCCGCAGGGCAAAATAACGTTGGCTGTCTGCGCGATAAAGGGCGTTCATGCTTTGCATAAGCGCCACATATAAGCCGCTATATTGCAGGTTGATATCCGACGATTTTAAGCAGGCAAGATACCCAATAAAGTTGGCTTCATCTTCGCGCATAAACCCACAGGTGTGCGCCAGCTCATGACAGGCGGTGAACGCCATTTCGGCCGGTGGCATATGTACATTGACGTTTGCTTCAGCTGTATAGGGGAAATAAAAACCGGTCAGATTGAAAATTGAAAGAATTTCCGAAAACAACATCGGTTTTGGCGATCCAAGTGCCTTGCCCAAAAAGGGGTAGTCTGCATCTAGCATGTTGAAGGCCTCGAGAGCCTTTTGCGATAGCTCTGAGAACGGCTTGTCAATCTCATTTACCAGTAGACGTGCGGCGTTGGTTTTTTCAATCAGCTCGTTACAAAGGGCTTCAAGCTCAGAAACGCTGGACGCTCTAATCACCAGCCCCGACTGATCGGCAAAGGTTAATCGGTAGTAATTTGGCGCGCAGGTTAGCGTAAATAGCAACAATATCAGCGCGAGCAACGCTGCGGTTACGCGCAGATAAATTCCCACAAGCTTTAAGCGCTGTGGATAAATAAACAACAGTACCGGTAGCGCCAAAATAGCTAGTGCCACAGTGGCTGATAGCCCCCACAGGATAATGCCCGCTAGTGAAAAGGGGAGATGGCGGCTGATTAAACCGGATAAATACGAAATTTTGCGGAATATATTACGCGAATAAATCGATTCGATAAATGTGGCGGGCAACACACGGATCAGCAGCAGTAAAATAGCGCTGATAGCTAAAAGAATAAGGCTTATTTTAAATGTGCGTATGTACTTGAGGATTCGGTAAAAAGGTTTTTGCCGTGGGATAAAAATTGTTCTGCTGCCCATTGCGCTAAAATCCTTTCTGGGGTATTCTAAAACCCCCACACCTTGGGCGATTCTCCTTAAAAAGCTAACCGCTTGCTTTTAGCGAAGTTCTGTTGATTTTAAATTTTAAGAAAACGTTCTAAAGCAATACGATGGTGATACCGTCGTTGCCGCGTGAATAATCACGATCTTTTGTCAGGGCAGGACATTTGGCAGTGATCTGACGAGAAGCTTCGCTAAACGGTGAAAAGTCTTCGCCCTTTACATAGCCTTTTATGGCGCCAGAACGCTGTTTTTGTGCCAAAAGCTTTTGAACATCAGCTTTTATAGCACCGCCTTTTCCGCTTGAGCCATAACCGTGAATAATCTTAATGGCTTTATCTCCCCGCATTTTAGCGGTTTGAAGTGCGTTGTTTAAGCGACTGCGAGCCATTTCTACAGTGGGCATTCCTTGCTCAAGATTCACGATTCGGCAGTTCATGTCGGGCTCCTTCCGGTGTTTTGCATTGTAAGGCAGTTGCCTGCAAAAGGTGAAATTTTGGATATCAATAGGGTTAAAATTAACCTATAGTTTATCATATCATAAATTTGTTTTGCTTGCAATTTCAGACGTATGCTTCTATAATTAGACAAAATTATAACTATAAAGAGGAAATATTCATGCAAGATAAGCGCGAACTCAAAAGATGGCTGCTGTTAATCACCTATGCTACACTAATGACAGCCCTGATTATAAAGCTAGACGCTGCCGTCGCTGTGTTAAAGCAGTTGTTTTTGCTGCTAATTCCGGTGTTTGTGGGCGGTGCGCTGGCCTTTGTGCTGAAAAGGCCGTTTCATCTCGTATGTGCTTGGTTAACAAAAAATCTTTCGAGCCGGTTTAAACGCTTGGCCTCGCCCCTTGCGCTACTATTCGTTTACAGCTTGTTGTTTGGGTCACTGGCTTTGATTGTGTCGGTTTTAGTGCCGCAACTTGCGGAAAGCCTGCGATTATTGAGACAGAACGCCGAAGCATTTGCGCCTACGCTAACCAAATGGGCACAGCGTATGCAAAATGATTTGTGGGTTTTAAATATCGATTTTTCACCGTATTACGATACGCTCCAAAAGCTGCCCGAATGGTTGGGGCAAATTTTGCTTGGTGCAGTTCCACAGCTTTTTTCCGTGACCAATAGCGTGGTGCGCAGCATCGTCAATCTGGGGTTAGGGTTGGTGTTTTCAGTCTATCTGTTGCTTTATCATAAAACTTTGGCACAGCAGACCGAACGGCTACTCAAGGCGCTGACGTCGGATAGGGTTTATTCGGCTTTGATGCACGCAGGTGGGGTGACCAGTCACACCTTTACGCGCTTTGTGGTTGGCCAGCTGACCGAGGCGCTGATTCTTGGTTCTCTTTGCTTTGTTGGCATGATCCTGTTTCGCTTTGAATATGCGCTACTCATCAGCGTCTTGATCGGGCTGACCAGTCTGGTGCCAATTGTAGGTGCGTTTGTAGGCCTCGTACCAGCGGTGTTCATTCTGCTCATGATCAGTCCCAGACAAGCGCTGGGATTTCTGGTGTTTATTATTGTGTTACAGCAGGTGGAGGGGAATTTGATTTACCCACGTGTGGTGGGAGGCTCTATTGGCCTGCCGCCGCTGTGGATATTGCTAGCCATTACGGTTGGCGGCGGCATGTTCGGCATTTTGGGCATGCTTTTGGCTGTTCCAATCACCTCGGTAATTTATCAATTGATGGGCGAAGCAATAGCCCACCAATTGGCGCAAAAACAATCAAAACCCGAATCATCAAAATCTTAATACATGGTACGGCGAGGCCGGGGAATGACTGTTAAAGTTATTTCCCGGCTTCTTTTTATATAAATATTTCGAGTGCGCAGGCTAAATTTTAAAAAAGCATTGACTTTTTAGGAATTTCGAATATACTGTACATATACAATATTAACAGTAATGACAGATTGGAGGGACAGACGTGGATATCATCATCAGCAACGCCAGCGGAAAGCCCATCTACGAGCAAATAACCGCTCAAGTGAAAAACTTTATTCTTTCCGGGGAGTTGCGCGCCGGCGATGCGTTGCCCTCGATTCGGCTGCTGGCCAAAAATCTTCGCATTAGCGTTATCACCACCAAGCGCGCCTATGCGGAATTAGAGCGGGATGGCTTTATTGAGACGGTTGCTGGAAAAGGTAGTTTTGTCTCAGCGAGAGACGCCCAGCTCGTTCAGGAGCATCAGTTGCGCGAAATAGAAGTACACCTGCAGGCCGCCGTTGAAATGGCACTTGAAAGCGCCGTTAGCGTCGAACAGCTCTGCGAAATTATCACATTGCTATATAAAGGAGATTGACCGTGGAATATGCTATTAAAGCCGAAGGGCTCGTTAAGAATTACAGTGCGTTTTGTCTAAATAATGTCGATATTGCATTACCCAAAGGCAGTATTATGGGATTAATAGGGGATAATGGCGCGGGTAAAACTACACTAATTAAGCTGCTTCTTAACCTGATAAAGCGCGACGCGGGCAGCATTTCACTGCTGGGGCTCGACCCCATTGAGAACGAGCGCGCAGTCAAAACACAGATTGGCGTAGTATTTGACGAATGCTGCTGGTCGGAGCTGCTTTGTCCTGCCGAAATTGAAAAGATTCTTAAAAGACTGTATCCCACCTGGGATACCAACCTGTTTTACAGCCATCTTGACCGGTTCTCGCTGCCCGCCAAAAAGAAAATCAAAACCTTTTCTCGCGGGATGCGTATGAAGCTTTCGGTGGCGGCTGCGCTGGGTTCCTCCCCAAAGCTGCTACTGCTCGATGAGCCAACCGGTGGCTTAGATCCGATTGTCCGAAACGAAATCCTGGACCTTTTTATGGAGTTCATACAGGATGACGAACATTCCATCCTGATGTCCTCGCACATCACGACGGATCTGGAAAAAGTGTGCGACTACATTTGCTTTCTGCATCAGGGCGAAGTGCTGCTCTGTGACCAGAAAGATGACCTGCTCGAACACTATGGTATTCTGCGCTGCGGTGCAAATCAGTTGGCACAGGTTCCGCAGGAGTTTGTCATAAAGGTTATTTCGCATCAATTCGGCTGCAACGCGTTAGTACAAAATGCGACTAAACTTCGGCGGCAACATCCAGAGCTGACGGTGGACTATGCAACGCTAGAAGATATTATGCTATTTCATGTCAAGGGGGAAAAACAATGAGGGGTCTTCTGCTAAAAGATATTCTGATGCTTAAAAGCTATGCCAGGACGCTTGGCGCTTTAGTTATCTTCTATCTTATTTTTGGTATCGTCTGGGACAATGTCTTCTTTTTTGCGGGTATGTCTGGAATTCTTTGCGTGATGATGGTGATGAGTTCTTTTTCTTATGATAACTATGCCAAATGGGATCAATATGGCGCCAGCCTGCCGGTGACGCGGTCAGATATGGTCGGAGCGAAATATCTACTTGCGCTGCTTATGGCAGCACTCGGAGCTATTGTTAGCGGCTTGATGTACCTTGTTTTTGTATTGGTGCGCAAAGGCGACTTTTCAGCATTAATACCTATCGTATTGGGTACCACGGCTGCGGGCATGTTTCTAATTTCGGTGCTGTTGCCCTGCATCTACAAATTCGGTGCTGAAAAAGCCCGGCTGGTGCTGATGGTGGCGGGCGTACTGATTGCGTTGATCATATCGGCTATTGCATGGTTTCTGCCGGAGGGCTTTGATTTTCATGCTGTTAAAGTGCTGCTTTTAATGGTATTGTCAATAGCACCAGTTGTAGTTTTTTACCTTTCGTATCTGCTTTCCTGCCGGATATACCGAGGCAAGGAGCTGTGATGACGTGATTTGTACAAAACCGAATAAAGGCTTAATAAATGGAGAGCGGGCGCTTGTTGCACCTGCTCTCCATTTAGTGATTTTATAATTAATATCGGACGCGGTTACGCCCATCATGCTTTGCTTGGTAAAGTTTTTGATCTGCCCGTTCAATTAAATCATAAATTAAGTTTGCATTGGAGGGCTTTTTAGATGCCACACCGATGCTAACAGTGACGGAGGTCACGACATCAGAAAAAAGGCTGCGCACCTTTGTTTCTTCTACGCTGTGACGGATACGCTCCGCGACATGAACAGCGCCGGCTAGGCCGTCTGTAGGGAGGATGACAGAAAATTCCTCGCCACCATAACGAAACACCATAGCTGAAGAATTTTTGGTTTCGGTTTTCAGAACTTTTGCTATAGATTGCAAGATAAGATCCCCCTGAGGGTGCCCATAAGTATCGTTATATAATTTAAAATTATCAATATCCAACATGAGCATACTGAGATCGGTCGTTTCTTTAAGTGCACGGTTCCACACATGTTGTAGCTGAATATCAAAAGCCCTGCGATTGGAAATTTCGGTCAGGCCGTCAAGCATTCCCAGTCGTTCAATCATTTGCATCTGCTTAATAATATGTATTTGCGTATTGACTCGAGCGCCGACAATGCCATGTTTAAATGGCTTTTTTATATAGTCAACTGCACCGAGCATAAGACCACGTTCTTCGCTTGCTTCATCGTCCATCCCCGTGATAATGATGACAGGAATGTTTCGGCTTTGCTCCATATTTTTTAGCGTCTCTAGGACTTGAAAGCCATTCGCATCCGGTAAAATGAGATCCAAAAGAATAAGATGAGGATGAAATCTTGGTACTATTTCAAGCGCTTCCTTGGCGGTTAGCGCCATTGCCAGAGTGTATTTATGCTGGAGGATATTGTGGATAACATGTTGGTTTAACAGACTGTCTTCAACAACTAAAATTCTATATTTTACGTCCTCTTCCAAAAACGGGTTCCTCCCTCGCCGTATATTGCACTTTTAGTCTACAAAGTCAATGCCGATACCAAGAAATCAATGATACAACAGCTCTCATAAAGATGGATTCTTATTATTATATTTTGTTTTAACTATAACAGATAATTACAATTCCTACAATATTGTGACGAAATTTTCTATTAATTTCTAAATATGTTCTATGAAAACCATCGGGATATTTTGTCTATTGTGGCGGTTTGTATAGCTCAAACTCTACTAAAGCAGAACAAAATGTAGGAAGGCCGCAATGAACCGTTAGATAACAGATAAAAGCAGAATTTAATTCTTTGAATTTTGACAAGCGGAGGGCAGGCGCAATATGCGCCCGCCCTCCACTTCGAAGAACGCTTATGGACAAAGATTACCGGTTAGCAGCAGCCGCCCCAGCCTCCGCAACCACAGCCACCGCCACAACCGCCGCCGCAGCCGCCCCAGCCGCCGCAACCGCCGCCGCAGCCACAGCAGCAGATGATGATGATGAGAATTATAATCCACAGGCAGCCGCAACCGCCACCGCAGTTATTACCGAAAAACATAGTGTAACCTCCTAATATTAGATTTCATCACATATTATGTTAAGTATAAAAGCGGTGTTACAGCTTTGTTATTCAAAAGAGAGAAAACTTGACAAGATAATTTGTTCAATATGATTGCAACGGCGGTTTGTGGCATAAAATAAGCTGTGGGGTGAAGAAAATGTTTCGTTTTAACGGATTTACACAAAAAGCAAACGATGCTATTAATCTTGCAATCGCACAGGCCTCTGCGCTTGGGCACACCTATATTGGCAGCGAGCATCTGCTGCTCGGGCTGGTGTGCGCCGAAGGATCGGCTGCCAGCGTAGCGTTGACCTCCCGAGGGGTCAATGCGCAGGATATCACCGAGCTGTTGGTTCGCACGGTGGGGCGGGCTCCCCAGTCTGTCCTTAATTCTGACGATATCACGCCCTGTTGCAAAAGAATCTTTGAAACAGCGGTCTGTATAGCGCGTGACTATCACTCGCAAACCGTTGGCACCGAGCATTTACTGATATCTCTGTTGCGCGAACCTCAAAGCAGTGGGGTGGCGCTGTTAAAAGAATTGGGGTTGGACACCGCATCTCTATACAAAGCGATGTGTGATGTTGCAGGTGCTGTTAGCATGATTGGAGAAAAGGCCAACAGGGCAAATACTCAACGAACGACTAAGGCACAGCCTAAAACCCAGACACTCGATAAATTTTCACGCGACCTGACCCAAATGGCCAGAGAGCGCAAGCTCGACCCCGTTATCGGGCGTGATTCTGAAATAGATCGTGTTATTCGCATACTTTGTCGGCGCGGAAAAAACAACCCCTGCCTAATAGGTGAGGCCGGCGTAGGAAAAACCGCCGTTGTGGAAGGGTTGGCACAGCGCATCGCCATGGGAGAAGCGCCGTTTGAACTCAGCGAAAAACGGCTGGTTGCATTGGATTTAACAGCCGTTTTAGCGGGTACCAAATATCGTGGCGATTTTGAAGAACGCATCAAGACGATTATCAACGAGGTTGCAGCGGCGGGCGGTATCATCTTGTTCATTGACGAAATTCACAATATGATGGGCATCGGCGCAGCCGAGGGGGCAGTTGACGCTGCCAATATTCTTAAACCACAGCTAGCACGCGGGGAGTTGCAGGTCGTTGGTGCAACAACTTTTGAGGAATACCGTAAGCATATCGAAAAAGATTCAGCGCTGGAACGGCGTTTTCAAAGCGTCATTGTCAAGGAGCCCAATGAACAGCAAGCGGTAGAAATTTTAAAAGGTCTACGAGAACGGTATGAAACACACCACCGTCTCAAAATAACCGACGACGCGTTGGAATCTGCCGTGCATCTCTCGGCACGGTATATTCCCGACCGTTTTTTGCCCGATAAGGCGATCGACCTTATTGATGAGGCGGCGGCCTGCGTCAAGCTAAAAAGCTTTGCTGAAGGCGAATATGATGACAGCGAAGTTGTAACCAAGCTTAAAATTGCGCGCCGTCGCAAAGAGGAGGCACTCTCCTGCTGCGACTTTGAGTTGGCAGCATCCCTGCGCCGTCAGGAACAGGATCTGCAAGGTAAAACCACTGCAAAGCGCAACAAAACAAAAGGTGTGCTGGCAGTTAGCCAGAAGGATATCGCCGACTTAATCTCACAGACCACCGGTATTGATATCTCGTCTCTGACAGGTGAAGAGACCCAACGGCTGATCTCGCTTGAGGAGCGGTTGGGTGCAATGGTCATTGGACAGCACGAAGCTGTACGGGCGGTTTCAAAGGCCATTCGCCGAGGTCGCGTAGGTTTAAGCGACCCGAATCGTCCCGTGGGCTCATTTCTGTTCTTGGGTCCTACCGGCGTGGGTAAAACCGAGCTTTGCCGCGCATTAAGCAGTGTTTTGTTCGGCTCGGTAGAAGCGATGCTGAGGCTGGATATGTCGGAGTATATGGAAAAGCAATCGGTGTCAAAGCTCATCGGGTCGCCGCCCGGATATGTTGGGTATGACGATGGTGGGCAGCTCACCGAGCGCATACGGCGCAAGCCCTATTCAGTCGTGCTGTTTGACGAGGTAGAAAAGGCGCATCCTGACGTTTTACACGTTTTGCTGCAATTGCTTGAGGATGGCCGCCTGACCGATGCGCATGGACGTACCTGCAGCTTTAAAAATGCTATAATTGTCATGACATCAAATATCGGTGCGCGCAAAATTACCGACAGAA
Source organism: Oscillospiraceae bacterium MB24-C1 (assembly GCA_030913685.1). Lineage (NCBI taxonomy): Bacteria > Bacillati > Bacillota > Clostridia > Eubacteriales > Oscillospiraceae > Oscillospiraceae bacterium MB24-C1. The sequence continues at coordinate 350,274 of CP133187.1, forward strand.
AAGCGCTGGGATTTGTTTCTAACGAACAGACCAACAGCGATGCAGCCATTAAGAAAGAGGTCATGTCAGAGCTTAAAAAGATGTTTAAGCCTGAGCTGATTAACCGCATCGACGAAATTGTTGTTTTTAACACCCTTGGCGAGGAAGCAATGAAAAGCATCGTCAAAAGGCTGCTTAAATCCGTCAGTGAACGCATGCAGGCCATTGGCATTGAAACCGAATTTTCCGCCGACGTTATCAGTTATATCATCCGTGCGGGGTTTGACCCTGATTATGGTGCGCGTCCACTGCGCCGTAAGATTCAAACCGCTATCGAAGATATTCTGGCGCAGGAGCTGCTGTTTGGGCATATCGCAGCGGGCGACAGCGTTTTGTGCCGTTGCTTGAATGATAAAATTGAAGTATGTAAAGTTTCGCTTGCACCGGTTAAAGAGCTGATGTCTTAGTGAAAAAAGAAAGGGCGCGCCGTTTTATGCGGCGCGCTTTAAAGTATTGACAAGTAAATTCTATAATGCAAGCGACGGGAAAATAGTGTGCAAAAGGGGGGCGGTGAGCACCCACTTTTGCGTCGACGCGCACAAAGTGCGCCGGATCGTTTGACCCTAGGCAACAAAAGGAACAACTTGATTGTTTTGCAAAGCCTGGCGTAAAAGCTTGAGCAAAGCGAAAGACATTTTCGAAAAGCTAGTTTGCACCGTTTTATGCGGCTGCTTTCATCATTATTCTGGCCCCCTGAGGAATATAAATGGTTTATACTGATATCTACTCAATTTGTCGACCAGTCTATTGAGATTTTTAGTGGAGTATCGGTATTAGCGGGGAGGGGTGCAGCATGTTCAGGCGGATTTGGCCGCGCAGGACTTTGCGAAGTCATGCGATTAAAATAAGATTACTGGTGTTCGCATTCGTAACATTCGGGCTGCTAGCGGCGGTTGACGCGCAGATACGGCCTATGATAGAATCCATGGCAGCATATCAGGCCAAAGTGTATGCCACCCGCGTCATAAACGAGTCCATCGGCGCACAGCTGACTGGCAACACCGTTTCTTATGATTCGCTTGTCAAGGTAACGTCTGACTATAATGGTCGGGTGACCTCGGTACAAACCGACATGGTGCGCCTTAACATGTTAAAAGCTGCCATGACCGACGCAGCCTCGCAGCAGCTTGCGCTGTTGCAGAGCCAGACGATACGTATTCCTTTGGGTACTCTGTTAGGCTGGCAAATATTTTCGGGCCGCGGACCCAAGATTGAGTTCAAGATTGTCCCCGCTGGCTTTGTGCAGTCGCAATTAAACCACCGTTTTGATTCGGCGGGCATCAACCAGACTCGGCATCAGATTGTCATGCAGCTAGATGCAAATATCATTGCCATTTTGCCGGGCTACACCGCTGCAAGTGAGATTTCAAGCAGTTTGATTTTGGCAGAAACAGTCATTGTTGGCGTGTCTCCCGAATCGTTCACCCAAGTATTGACCAAAAATGATGACACCGCCGGATTGATTGCCGACTATAACAAATGAAAAATTCCAACAATCATCTATAAATAGCATTTTGTACTAGGAATAGCTGTCATTTTATGTTACAATATATAATCATTGTCATAGCGCGACGGCATGTTGCCGCCATTGACAAGCTGATTTTTAAAAAAGGGTGTTATAGTATGCAACGCACTGAGGCTGAGCGGCGCGCAAATGAGCTGCGCAGACAGATAGAGTATCACAATATCCAATATCATTTTTATGACAACCCTGAAATTGAAGATTTTGAATACGACGCACTTACCCGCGAGCTGAAAGCGATAGAGGCTGAATTTCCGGAGCTGGTTACGCCGGATTCGCCTACGCAGAAGATCGGTGCGGCGACGCTGGGGGTGAAAAATACCTTTGCGCCGGTGCCCCACGCCGTGCAGATGGGCTCGTTACAGGATGTATTTTCTACTGACGAAGTTCGAGATTTTGACCGCCGTGTGCGTGAGAAAATTGATACGCCTGCATATGTGGTGGAGCCTAAGATCGACGGGCTTTCGGTGTCGCTGGAATATCGCGACGGCGAGTTTGTGCGTGGTTCCACACGTGGGGACGGCTTTGTTGGCGAGGATGTTACCGAAAACCTGCGCACGATAAAATCTATCCCGAAAAAATTGCCTGAGCCGTTACCGTTTCTAGAGGTACGTGGCGAGGTGTATATGCCGCTTGAAAGCTTTGCACAGGTGGTGGCACAGCAGGAGCTAAACGATGAGCGGCCGTTTAAAAACCCGCGCAATGCGGCGGCAGGTTCGCTGCGGCAGAAGGACCCCCGCGTGACCGCTAAACGCATGCTGGACATTCTTGTGTTCAACATCCAGCAGATTGAGGGCAAAACACTGACTAACCACGCCGAATCGCTGGCGTTTTTAAAGGCGCAGGGATTTCATATGATTAAGGCGCAAGAACCGGTCGCTGATATTGAAATGGTGCTAAAATCCATTGAAAGCATCGGTGAAAGCCGTGGTAAAAACCCCTATGATATCGATGGCGCTGTTGTAAAAGTCAATAGCTTTACAGACCGAGAAACCCTTGGTAAAACCGCAAAATTTCCGCGCTGGGCGGTCGCATATAAATATCCGCCCGAAGAAAAAGCGACCACGCTCTTAGGCATCGAGGTCAAGGTTGGTCGCACCGGCGTACTGACCCCGACTGCCGTGTTTGAGCCGATTACGCTGGCGGGCACCACCGTTTCCCGCGCGGTGCTGCATAATCAGGATTTCATCGACGAAAAGCAGATCGCTGTCGGCGATGTTGTACTGGTGCGCAAGGCGGGGGAGATCATCCCTGAGGTGCTCTCGGTTATCGAACACAAGGGTGCGGCGGTCTACAAGCTGCCAGAAAGCTGCCCATCCTGCGGACATCCTGTCTCAAAGGACGGAGATGACGCCGCAGTTCGCTGCCGCAATTTGGCATGTCCGGCGCAGCTTTTGCGCAATCTCATTCATTTTGCCTCGCGTGATGCAATGGATATCGAAGGGCTTGGACAAGCCGTTGTTGAGCTGTTGGTTTCTAATGAGCTGATTGCCTCTCCGGTGGATATTTATCGCCTGAAGGCTGAACAGATTAAAGGTTTAGAGCGCATGGGTGACAAAAGCGCCGCCAACCTTGTAGCCGCCATCGAGAAGTCAAAGCAAAACGACCTCTCAAAGCTGCTGTTTGGTCTTGGTATCCGCAACATCGGCCAAAAGGCAGCGCAACTTCTGGCACGGCGCTTTGGCGACATGCAAACGCTGATGGCAGCCACCCGTGAACAGCTTACCGCGATCGATACCTTCGGTGACATTATGGCGATCAGCCTCCTGGACTTTTTTGCCCAGACGGAAAATCAAGAGATGATCGAACAGCTCGATGTGCTTGGAGTTAACATGAAAAGCCTGCAAGCGCCGGTTGCCGACAAGCTTTTGGGTCTGACTTTTGTGCTGACCGGCACGCTGCCGACCCTCTCGCGCAATGAGGCGACTACCATGCTTGAAGCGCAGGGCGCTAAAGTTTCTGGCAGCGTCTCAAAGAAGACCAGCTACGTCGTCGCGGGCGAGGAGGCGGGCAGCAAATTGACCAAGGCGCAATCGCTCGGTATTCCGGTACTCGATGAGGCCGGCTTACTTGAACTTTTAAATCAATAAGTTATTCTGGAATATTCTAGTGATAGGAAAGGTGTGCAATATATGAAGATCGACATCAATCACATCGCAAAGCTTGCGCGTTTAAAAATGGACGAGCAGCAGGCGGAAAAGTTTGCCCGCCAGATGGAAGGAATCATCGACATGGTCGATAAACTCCCCGCCATTGAGGGTGTAGCAACCGGCCTTGATCCCGAGAATCCTATGGCGCTGCGCGCGGACGTCGCAGTACCGAGTGAGGCCAAGCGCGATGATATTCTGGCCAATGCGCCGCAGGTTGAAGCGGGCTGCGTGGTCGTTCCGAGAATCGTAGAATAGGGAGGAAACAAAAATGCTGTATCAGAAATCAGCCGCCGAACTTTCCGCGATGCTCAATAAAGGCGAATGCAGCGCGGTGGAGTTGGCCGTGTCGGTGCTTTCTCGCATCGACGAGACTGAAGATCAGGTTGGCGCGTATGTCACGGTTTGCCGTGAAGAAGCACTGGCCAAGGCGCTTGAAGTGGACAAAAAACGTGCACAGGGTCAGACACTTTCGCCGCTGGCAGGTATCCCAGTCGCCATCAAGGACAACATCTGCACCAAGGGCGTGTTGACCACTTGCTCATCTAAAATGCTTTATAATTTTAAGCCACCTTATAATGCGGCGGTCATCGAAAAGCTAGCTGCGTGCGATATTGTCATGCCCGGCAAGCTTAACATGGACGAATTTGCGATGGGCTCCTCCTGTGAGAATAGCGCAATTAAAATAACCCGCAACCCCCACGACCTTACTCGCGTGCCGGGCGGTTCCTCGGGTGGTTCGGCTGCTGCCGTTGCCTCGGGCGAGGCGGTTCTGGCGCTCGGTTCCGACACCGGCGGCTCTATTCGTCAGCCCGCTAGCTGTTGCGGCATTGTCGGCTTAAAGCCGACCTATGGCTCAGTTTCGCGTTATGGCCTAATTGCGTTTGCGTCGTCTTTAGATCAGATTGGCCCGATGGCGCGCACCGTCGAGGATGCTGCGCTGCTCTATTCGGCTATCTGTGGTCATGATAAGCGCGACGCGACGAGCACTCATCGCGAGTATCCCGACTTCACCAAGTTGATGAATAAGGGTGTCAAGGGCCTGCGTATCGGTATTCCGAAGGAGTACTTTGGTGCGGGCGTCACCGACGAGGTGAAGCATGCCGTTATGGGCGCTGTTGCAGCATTGGAAGCCGAGGGCGCGACTGTTAAGGAAATCAGCTTACCCTCCACCGATGCAGCGCTTGCCGCTTACTACATTATTTCTTCCGCCGAAGCGTCCTCCAATCTGGCGCGCTTCGACGGCGTCAAATATGGCTACCGTGCGGAGAAGATTGAGAACCTAATCGATCTGTATGAAGCATCCAGAAGCGAGGGCTTCGGCGACGAGGTCAAGCGCCGTATTATGTTGGGCACCTTCGTGCTGTCCTCCGGTTTTTTCGACGCTTACTACAAGCGTGCCAAGGTCTTGCAGCAGCAGATTGCCGGTGAGTTTGCGCAGGCATTTGAAAGCTGTGATGTGATTGCGACCCCGACTTCACCCTTCACAGCCTTTAAGTTGGGCGAAAACGTGGATGATCCGCTGAAAATGTACGCCGCTGATATCTGCACCATCACGGTGAATATCGCGTCTCTGCCGGCAATGTCGATTCCCTGCGGTACCGGTGCCGACGGTATGCCCATCGGCTTACAGCTCATCGGCCCGCGCTTCTCCGAGGAGATGCTCTTCAACACCGCACACCATTACGAGAAGCTTGTCGGCGGGTTTAACAAAATCCCCGTGATCGGTTAAGGAGGGACGCAAAAGATGAGAAAAGATTATGAGATCGTCATTGGGCTGGAAGTCCATGCCGAGTTGAATACCGAAAGCAAAATTTTCTGCCCCTGCAAAAACCAGTTCGGCGGGGAAGTAAACGCCAACTGCTGCCCCATCTGCACCGGCATGCCAGGCACGCTGCCCACCTTGAACGAAGAGGTAGTCAATTCCGCAATCAAGATGGGTCATGCCCTCAACTGCACGATTCACAATATCTGCAAGCAGGATAGAAAGAACTATTTTTACCCAGACTTGCCCAAGGCGTACCAGATTTCGCAGTTTGATGTACCCTTGTGCGAAACCGGTTGGGTCGAGGTCATGCTCGACGACGCGGGCACCACTAAAAAGATTGGCGTCACACGTATCCATATCGAAGAGGATGCCGGAAAGCTGATCCACGATGATAACTTTTCCGGTTCGCTCGTCGATTTTAACCGCTGCGGCGTGCCGCTTATTGAGATTGTGTCCGAGCCGGACATGCGTTCCTCGGCAGAGGCCAAGGCCTATTTGGATACGATTAAGTCCATTCTGCAATACCTTGATATCTCTGACTGTAAAATGCAGGAGGGGTCGATTCGCTGCGACGTCAACGTCTCGGTTCGTCCTGTAGGTTCCGAGAAGTTCGGAACCCGCGTCGAGATGAAAAACGTCAACTCCTTCTCAGCAGCGGTTCGTGCCATCGACTACGAGTCGGCACGACAGATTGAGGTGCTGGAGGACGGCGGCCATATCTCGCAAGAGACCCGTAAGTGGAACGATATGATCGGCGAAAGCGTCGTGCTGCGCTCTAAAGAAGACGCACAGGACTACCGCTATTTCCCTGACCCCGACCTGATAACCATCGTCGTACCGGAAACGCATGTAGCAGAGCTGAAAGCGTCGCTGCCCGAACTGCCCAACGCCCGCTGCAAGCGCTATATGACGGAAAACAAGCTGCCGCGCTTTGACGCGAATCTGCTGGTAGAAAATCAGGACAGAGGCAACCTGTTTGATGAGACTATTGCGCTCAGTGTGCCTGCTAAGGCGGTTGCCAACTGGCTCAACGGCGACGTGGCCCGCATTTTGGGCGAACGCAACATCACGTTGGTAGACACCAAGCTGACGGCCAAAAACTTGGCGGATATGGTTGCTGCCATCGAGAAGAAAACGATCTCCAACACTGCGGGCAAAACCGTTATAGAGGAGATTATGTTTAACGACACCACCGTCGAAAAGGTAATTGCTGACAAGGGTCTGGCGCAGATTTCCGATACCTCCGCGCTTAAAGCTACTGTAGCTGAGGTGCTCGCCGCTAATGAAAAAGCGGTCGGAGAGTACAAGGCTGGCAAGACCAATGTTCTGGGCTTCCTGGTCGGGCAGTGTATGCGCGCGACCAAGGGCAAGGGTAACCCCGAAATGCTTAAAGAAATGCTTGTTGAGCTGATAGGATAAAGCATATTTAGTTAATGTTTTTAATGTAATAAGCTCAGGGGTAAAGATTATTTAAAAACGGGCAAGCCGCGTGTGCCACGGCTGCCCGTTTAATCTTATCCTTCAACTGCAATCGTAAAGGTAACAATACCCAAGTAGCCTTAAAAACTATTGGAGATTGCACACAATGCTTGTCACTTAATCCAACTTCATCCGAATATCCTCCTTAAAGGATTTTCGCGAGGGATTGCCTTCTACGCGCCAAATCTGCTTTCGCTTGAGATCGTAGACAACAGACCAGACCGTGTCGGCGTTTTGCTTGCGGTTATATTGGCACATGAAGCCATATTTTCCAGACAGAATATCCTTTGCCAAAGTGACGGTGTAGCGACCCTTATTTTCTGCCAATGCATAATGCGCAGTTTTATAGCGCTCATCTGAACGCCAGTCATCGATTCCTGGATTGCGATAAGAATGCATTTTTTCAGAGTTAAAGTTATTAGCAGTCGCAACAAATTGTTCCCCGACGCGCGGCCGAATGACTTCAATAGCCTTGGAATTGCACTCCACAACGGCAATTTTGCCGCTTTTGTCCGCAATGGTCAGCGTTTGTGCTGATGCGATGGGTAGCCTGTGTAGTTCATCAATAGCTTCAGCGGTTGTCTTGCATTTCTCCAGAAGATAACGCAGTAACATCCCAGCATTAAAACCTGGCTTTCGCATATGCGGGTAAACAAACGTAAGGCCCACCGCTAAACCATGTTGGTTCACACCATCCTCCATTTGCACAAAGGCAGTTGTATTTGCATTGAATGCGTATCCTCCACCGAGGCGATATAGGCAATTCATGTAGAGCTTTTCAAGACTCACGAGAAAATCGCTGTTTCTTGCAAAAATGATCTCGTCAGCAGTACTGAAAGCAAAGCAAGTGCATTTGTTATCGAACTCGAAGCAGTACATGCAGAACAGTAGCGTGTGAAGGGTTTCCACAGGCACCTCGTTGCCGTCCGCAATGCCTTGAATTTCGTCGAGAACTTCGGGGAAATAAGCTTGATATTCTTTGACGCATTCGCTGGCAAAGGCATATTTGTCAGCTGTCAGCCCAAAGGTCGGGCAATGGTTAAGCCTTTTTTCTTTTTTGAGCAGCAGGTGTCCCCATTTGTATCCGGCTTCATAGTGAGTTCCGGTGAATCTTCCATGAAACATTTTTAAACTCTCCGTTCGTTATATTGAGAGCTGGCGCCATCTCTTGACTTAAGCGTAGCGGAATAAAAATTTCATGTCAAGCACTATATTATTTATCGAAAAACTGCTTAGAAATCGGCTTATTTACAACTCTTGCACATAATTTTTATTGCGCACCACTTTTTTTGAAAACCGAGAAAGTTAAGTGGAAAACAGGAATATTTGCCATTGTTGGTTTATTAAGCGCGTGCATAATCAAACTTTGTCCCGCCGTATACTTTACCCATAAGGGGGGGATTTGCGTGTTTTGCCGTGCGAACGATCTGCGCTGCAAGGATGTTGTTAACGTGAAAAACGGCTGCCGCATCGGTTGCGTCTGCGATTTTGAAATTGATCTTTCCTGCGCGCGCATCAATGCGCTAATTATATACGGGCGATGGCGTCTGTTTGGACTGCTTGGTAGGCGAAAAGATATTATCATTCGCTGGTGCGATATTCAGCTGATCGGCGAGGATACGATCTTGGTCAATTTTGACATGCCAAGTGCGCGCCGTCGAGGGGTGCGCGGACGTTAAAACGGCATAAAATACACTTAAATTTCAAAAAACTTCTTGCTTTTTACTCTATACGATGATATAATTTAACAGCCAAAACACACGCAGCGTTATTGACCTGTCGGTGCTCTTATGAGTAGGAGGGTCTAAATTTAAAGGCGTTGCGGCGGTTTTTAACCGAAGGAGGAATTTTTTATGGCAGTCGTATCTATGAAGCAGCTTCTTGAAGCAGGTGTTCACTTTGGACATCAGACCCGTCGCTGGAACCCCAAAATGGCACCTTATATCTTCACCGAGAGAAATGGTATTTACATCATCGATCTGCAGAAGACCGTGAGAATGCTGGAGGATGCTTATTCTTTTGTTCGTGACGTAGCAGCCAACGGCGACACCGTTCTTTTTGTCGGCACCAAGAAGCAGGCTGGCGAAAGCATCCGTGAGGAAGCTGAGCGCGCAGGTATCCACTATGTTAACGCAAGATGGCTCGGCGGCATGCTCACCAACTTTAAGACCATTCGCCGCAGAATTGAGCGTCTTAACCAGCTGCGTCAGATGGAGGCCGACGGCACGTTTGACCGTCTCCCCAAGAAGGAAGTCATCAAGCTCAACCTCGAAATCGAGAAGCTTGAAAAGTTCCTTGGCGGCATCAAAGAAATGAAGAAGCTGCCCGGCGCGCTGTTCATTGTCGATCCCCGCAAGGAAAGAATTGCGGTTTCTGAAGCTAGAAAGCTCGGTATTCCGATCGTTGCGATCGTTGATACCAACTGCGATCCCGATGAAATCGACCACATCATCCCTGGCAACGACGACGCAATTCGCGCTGTCAAGCTGATTTCTCAGACCATGGCTAACGCTTACATCGAGGGCAGACAGGGCGTAGACGCTCCCGTCGAAGCTGCTGCTGAGTAAGATTTAAGGAACTTTGGATGCCCGAGCTTATGTTCGGGCATCTTATATGGATAAAGAAAATATATTTGGAGGTTTTAAATATGGCTTTTACAGCAAAAGACGTAGCTGCGCTGCGTGAAAGAACCAACTGCGGCATGATGGACTGCAAAAAGGCGCTGGCTGCTTCCGACGGCGACATGGACAAGGCTATTGAATTTCTGCGTGAAAAAGGTCTGGCTGCTGCGATTAAAAAGTCCGGCAGAATCGCCGCTGAAGGCGTTGTATTTTCCACCGTTGACGAAGAGAAGAAAGCCGGTGTGGTGATCGAAGTCAATGCCGAGACCGACTTTGTAGCCAAGAATGAGACCTTTAACGGCTTTGTAGTCGATTGTGCCAAGATTGTGCTTGATCAGCGTCCCGCTGACGTTGACGCGCTGTTGGCTTGCGTTGGTACCGACGGTCTGACCGTTGAGCAGCTGGTTCAGGAGAAGGTGCTGACCATCGGCGAGAACATTAAGGTTCGTCGCTTTGCCTACATGGATGGCGACCTTGTCAGCTATGTCCATGGCGGTGGCAAGATTGGCGTTTTGGTTAAGTTTGAGACCAACGTCGCTGATAAACCTGAGTTCAAGGAGTATGCCAAGGACGTCGCGATGCAGGTTGCCGCTATCAACCCCACCTACCTGAAGAAGGAAGACGTACCCGCTGAGGATGTTGCTAAGGAGAAGGAAATTCTTGTTATTCAGGCTCAGGAAGATCCCAAGAATGCCAGCAAGCCCAAGCAGGTGATTGAGAAGATGGTTGAGGGTAGACTGAACAAGAAGTTCTATCAGGACGCTTGTCTGCTTGAGCAGCCCTTTGTTAAGGATGGCAGCATTACCGTTTCGCAGTACACCAAGGACGTTGCCAAGCAGCTGGGCGGTAACATCGAGGTCGTCGCTTTTGTCCGCTATGAAAAGGGCGAGGGTATTGAGAAAAAGCAGGATAACTTCGCTGACGAAGTTGCCAGCATGGTAAAGTAGTTGTAGCAAAAATTTTTTAACCCTATAGGTAGCGTGTTTTTACGGACTTGTTAAGGGATTAAGAGCGTCATTACTTCGGTAATGGCGCTCTTTTTTGTGCTCAAAAGGGGAAGAGTGGCTCCGTTTCGCACTTGCCCGCGGCGCTTATACCACCAAGTGACAGCACCGTCTGTGAATGCATACAAACGCATTGAACTAAATAACCTGTTTTATCGGTTTAATCAACCTTTTAACTTGGGTACAATTCGTGTATTTCGGGGGCCGGTATAGTAGTAGCTTCTTATTAAAAAGGCAAAGCGATTTGTAGTCCTAATAATAAAATAAAGCCTATTGGAGAAGTTTTAAACAACTTTTCCGAGGGGATATTTACGCAAAAACATGTTTTCACAGTGATTGTGACCTAAAAAAGATGCAACATGATGCCGCCCGACTCCATTTTAAAAACAGAGCCAACCGGCATCATGTAGCGGTATTTTATGATTGGTTTTTTGTGTCTAATATCCATAGTTCGATTCAATGCTGATACACTTTTCAATATTGTTCCTTTTACGGATCACCAAAACACACGTTGAATTTTAGATAACGCACCATACAACTTTGGTTATTGATCCCAGATAATAAGGTTATTTTCTTTGAGCAGTTGTTCAAGGCTTTCGAGATTTTCGGTGGACTGCGGCGCTGTACGTCTGCCTAATTCCACTACAAGTGCCTCAATCATCGCGATGATCGGTGTAATCTCAGACGCGTTACCAACCGAATTGGTATCCAGCACCACTTCCGCAAAGCGGGCAATGGGGTTGATTGTTGTGTTTGTAATCAACACGGTGGGTACATGCTTCTGATTACAAACGTTAGCCACATCAATTGTTTTTTTAGTGCAGGGCCACTGCGAAATGGCCAACAGCACATCGCCCTCTCCAATTTGTAGCAGTCGGTCGTATAGGTACTCCTGCTCATTGCTTAACTGGCGCACTTTGGAATAAAAGCCATTGAGTGCAAATTCGAAATAAAGTGCTGCTACCCTTGAGGAGCGCATGCCTAGCACATAGATGTGCTCTGCAGCTAAAAATAATTCAATTGCTTTTTCGAACTGTTCAAAATTATTAGATGTCAAAAAATTTTCCATGCTTCTCGCGATGTCTTCGGTAACATTCGAAAGGGTGCTTTGTCGCATACCCTTTGTCGTTTTGGAAAAGGTTTGTTTTTTGTTGCGATAGGAGGAACCCTCCTGCATAATAGAATTATTCAATACATCCTTTTTAAAGGTACTGAAAGAATCGTATTTAAGAATTTGAAGCAACCGCATAACGGTAGTAGTGCCTACGCCCGCATTGTTTGCAAGCTCTGCAACCGTCATGACCCCCACCTTTGCATGATTTAGAAGAATATAGTTGCATAGCAGTTTCTGTTTTTTGGGAAGAACATCCCTTATGGATATCATTTCATCTATAACGTCGCGCATAAAAGAACCATCCTAATATATTGTTAAAACAATATTATCGCAATAGGGAATAATAGTCAATCTGTATCATGTTTCGGAACGAATATATCTGTTTTTAAATTAACCATACCGTTAAGAGTATTAACCGCAGACAAGTTCTTCAGGCACCTTGACAATCATATCTCGGATCTCTGAAGCTTTAAATCCATTTTCAAGCAAAAGCTGAATAAAACGTGCCATTGCCTCCACTGGATGCTCGGCACCCGCTTGTCCCCGGTCAGTGGCGAGATAAACCCTATGGCAGCCAACCGCGCGGATATTGGTTATCATTTGTGCGGGGGTACAGTTCTTTTCGGCGATGTTATACCAGTTCTTTTCGATCTTGGCCCCATAATCTGCAACTGTACATTGCACTTGAGCAGAGGCTGTTGTTCTCTCCCATTCCGGATGAGTAAAAATCATTTTTACCCCTCTGGCGCAGCCTTCTTTGCAGAGCAGCAGCGACTCTTTGGTGCTAACATGGCCCGTCGCAAGGCAGGCATTATATTTTTTGACAACGTCCATGATGTCATAAACCACCGGCAGCAGCCTATCAGCCTCATCCAATACAGAGATGCCCGGCCGCTTAAAAAAATCCCCTGGCATATCGCCTGAAAGCAGGCAGTTTGCGGCGTCTCGAGTGGGCATCCATACGAGGGAAGCGCCCATTTTTAAGGCGCTTTCGGCTGCATAGGGATTGAGCCCGCCGACCGGGTGGTTAAGCACGACGCCACCGTAAGCTTTAGTGTTAGGAAGATTCGCTAGCCTGTTGACCAGCGCTGCTCTGGCACCTGTGGGCTCATAATGGTTTTTGATCATCACGCCTGCCATATTATATTGAGCTGCCTCTTGGAGCAATGCCATGTCGTCCAATGCTCTTGGAACATGGGAGGGGATTGTGTGCGTGTGAAGGTCATAAGCGCCTTCTAAAAGAGATATCGCCTCTGCGGTAATATTTACGTTCACGTTTATTACTCCCTTAAGATGGATTTTTATAAAAGTTAAAATTAAAGAGCTCCTCGGCTATGCGGATGCCCAGAAGCTCTTTAAGATGAAACTAAATTACTCTACCGTAGCTATAATCTCTGCTTCACCCTCACGCAAAGCGTCCATAGGCATTTTGTAAGCGCCATACTTAAAGCGACAAAGCAGTAGCATGCCAACACCAATTGCAAGTAGAGTCAGGCCGACAGGAATAACGCCTAAGCTTACCGCAAATACCGGAACCATTGTCACGATAAACAGCTCAATAATCGATTGTAGCGTATAGGCTGTTCCAAAATCGTCAAGCGTTCCGCTTTTATTTTCTGGGTCGACAATTCTCAGCAGGGTGACGCCAATGGCAACAACACCGGTGATATAGCCGAAGATGAAAATTGAACGCTCAAACCAAAAGTTTCTGAAAAGTTTTCTGCCAACAAAAAATACCAGAGTGAACGCCCAGGTCATACCGATTATACACATGATGATAATGGGCCAGAGGAAATTAAGTACGACAGAAATTTTTATTGTGGCTATACCAAAGCCTACAAGGTAGTCGGTGACACCGCTTCCGATGCGGTCGATCGCATGCTTATCAACATAACTGCCATAGCCGGTTTTGTTTAAGATGCTTTGGATGAGCACGCCCGCCAGCATGGTCAGGCACATCATCGGAACCTCGATATTGGGGGCATACGGCTTATAAAGCTGATAAGCACCATAGCCCATGCCTGTGGCAATAAGTACTAGTACAACATGCCAGGCCAGGGGGTCAATAGACATGGGATGAACGGTTTCTTCGCCGATTGATTTGCGCTCGCCGGCAGGAACCAGGCCTGTTTTGCAGGACTCGGGTAGCGATCCGATGCTTTTAATCAGCTTGGTCGCGCCCTTTCTAGTGGCATAGTTTATCGAAATAATACCACCAAAAATACCGGATAACAAGCCAAACGTTGCAAAGGTTTGGCCAATAATAACAGCATCGTCACGTCCAAGCAGATTGTTGAGCGTTCCACCAATTGCTGCCGCATAACCGTGACCACCGGTAAAACCTGCAGGCAACAGAATTGATAGCTCGGGGAACACGTTAGGGAACAGAGCCAGTAGAATAGCGCCGCCTACAACCATTGGAATAGCGAAGCCGATAATTTCGCTTGACATGTTGATCAAGAAGGTGTCGCCGACCTTATTGATAATTTTTGCGACACTAGTTGTCTCAGTTTTTCCGAGAAACAGACCTGCAAACAACACGCATACCAAAAGATAGGCATAAGAACCAGTTTTCGCGCTAAAGGGGGCAATGTTCAAAAACTGGGGGCCGCAGAACAGTGCCATAAATCCTGCCAACAAAGAGCTGGGAATATAAAAATTCTGGAGGAATTTTAGCTTGCTGCGCAAAATTTGTGCAATGAATAGGAATACCGACATTAAGCAAAAGTCTATGAGCATTGAATATGGGGTAAATTCCATTGAGATTCCTCCTTTGAATTAAAAACTACACGTTACATCTTGCATTAAATGTTTGCTTTAAAAAAGTCATTGATTGCACTGCACAGACCATGGAGCTTGGGATCTTCGTCAAACATCCACTCGTTGTGCTTGCCCTCTACGAAATACAGCGCTTTGGGTTCATTCGCCAAACGGTAAGCGTCATCCGCTTCCTCGCGGTCATGCAGCTCGTTGTATTTTCCGTGGCCGACAAATACAGCGCAATCAGGGGCGAGCTTAGGCAGAATATCCTGGACGTTAAAGCGCACAAAGGATTCTGCGATTATGCTGGACATCGGAGTGGGGAAGGGCTCGTTATAATCACCCTGAATGGTGTCTTCCAGGCCACCGTTGAGCTTTTTGAGCGTGCTGTCAACGTAAAAGTCGCCACTTTCGTCGATGTTGGGATAGAACTCATAGGGGTGACGGAGTACAGGGTCTCCGGTGGTGACGCGCTTGAGCTTGTCATCTTCGAGTGCACGCAGCATCTTATTAAATTTATCGTTGCCCATGCCCATTCTCATCCAGCGTCTGCCGTCGGTAAAGGAGTTGAGCGTAGCGACTGCCTTAACAGTTTTGTCACGGTAGGCAGCGTTTACACAAACCGCGCCACCGACGCCCCAGCCAATGAGTGCAATATGGTCGGCATCGACCTCGGGCTGGTGTTTAAAGAAGGTCACAGCGTTGTTGACGTCGTCAACCTCCATCTCCAGCGTCGTGTACTTATCCATGCCGCTGATGCCGCCAGAGGGTTTAAAGCCGCGGTAGTCAAATCCCATGACCACATAACCGTATTTGGTAAAAGCTCTTGCAAACATGGCGGGATAAACTTTATTCAGTCCCGTCCAGCCGGAGTTCGCGACGATTCCAGGGCGCTTTTCGCCTTCTTTATAATCATCGGGAAGATAGATAGTACCTACCATTTTGCTGCCTTCGCTGTAGAAAATAATATCACGTTGTTTCATGCCTGACATCTCCTCAAATTTTATATATTGGGTTTGAGCTAAAGATACATCAACAAAAGGAATAAATCAACCTTTTTATAGCAAAAAAGAATAAATTCTACCTTTATAACATAATGTTATTCTTTGTTTTATGCTATATGCCGATTAAAAGGGATATATTTTCCTAAATAAACGATATTTAATTATTGTATATCTTTTAAAAGAATTTTTATTTTGATTTAAAGGTTGAAATAATATTATCATCTAAAATTGCGTATATATAAGCGTTGCGATATCAGGGGTATAAACAGCAAGGTTTTGCCAAAGAGGTGGTCTAACAAAGTAAACAGTGTTTCCTTTATCCGCATAATTGTGGTATACTCATAATGGTAATAAAAAAACAAGGTTAGTAAAATGTGACAAAAGGACAGAAAGGGATACAGTAAAATGAAGTTCAACACCATTTGCGCAGCATTTTTTAGCCCGACAGATACAACAAAAAAGATCGTGACAGCCATTGCAAATACATTGGCATCATCGCTAGATGTTCCTTGTGAGCTGTTTGATTTTACTCTTCCAGCGGCAAGGGAAAACCCCAAGGCGTTTTCGCCCGATACGCTGGTGGTGTTCGGAACGCCGGTCTATGCGGGCCGAGTGCCGAATGTCCTTTTAAAATATCTTAATACGCTACAAGGCAACGGTGCAGCTGCTGTTCCCGTTGTACTTTATGGTAACCGCAACTATGACGATGCTTTGATTGAGTTGCGGGATATTTTAGAAACCGACGGCTTTCACACCGTTGCGGCCGGCGCATTTATCGGTGAACATTCTTTTTCAAAAACTTTGGCGGGTGGCCGCCCCGATGCATCGGACATGGAAAAGGCTGAAGGTTTTGCAAAATCAGTGGCACAAAAGCTTGCCAACACTACGACGCTCTCGGATATTCCCGAAATTGCGGTGGAGGGGAATCCCAAGCCCTATGGCAAGGGCTATTACCGTCCGCTTGACGAAAATGGCAACTTCATCGATATTCGTAAAGTTAAGCCGTTGACCAACGAAGACTGTATCAACTGTAAACTCTGTGTTGCTGTCTGTCCAATGGGGTCTATCAGCGCTGAGAACGTTCGTGAATTTACTGGCATCTGCATCAAGTGTGGTGCGTGTATCAAAAAGTGTCCCGTACACGCCAAATATTATGTTGATGGGGGATACCTCTTCCACAAGGAGGATCTGGAAAGACGCTTTACAAGAAGAGCCGAGCCGGAAACATTTTTGTGATTGGACATTACCTACATCAATAATACAAAACTTTAATTCACATATAAGGGCGGACGTTTATTACGTCCGCCCTTTAAATCTGATAACTTGCACCTGAGATTTATTTGATTAAAGATATTTTTGAACTACGCCAATAAAATCAGACTTTCTGTTAACAGGGGAAAATCATGAAGCGCACCCCAAAGTAGTTTCAGTATACTGTACTGTCTACTTTTGGGGTGCGCTTCATTGATGATCGTACTTTTTAATTTTAACTAATAGGAATGGTGTTCCGTGAACTACATCATTACAAAAGTCACGCAATTATTGTAGCTACGTGGTATTGGACGATAAAACGTATAAAGTGTAAAGGTTTAAAATATAATTAAAAAGATAACATTCTGTGAATAAAAATCGACAAAAATTCGACGCCGAGATGATAGCATAATAATAAATCCCTTTTTAGAGTAGCGTAACATTACAACGAGGAGGAATATTTTATGCAAACGGAAACGGTTTCAAAAAAGGCAAGTTCTCTAGCTATATTTAAGTTCTTTGCCTGCAGCTTGATTGGCATTTTCATGTTCTTTGTTTCTGTACCCTATAATGGTAAAAATTCTATTCCGTTGGACCATTTGACGACTATTATCCGAACAGCCTTGGGAGGCAACCAAAAATATGTGGCTCTGGCCATTATGATAATTGGCGCCGTTATGCCCTTTGTCAAAAAGACGTGGAATAAAAGCCCGATCGATATCTTTTTCTCGGTTTTTAAAATTCTAGGTGTTATTTGCGGTGTAATGTACATATGGCATTTAGGACCGGCGTTTCTTCATGAAAACCCCGATTTATTCCCATTCCTATTCAACACCCTTTGTTGTTCGCTGGCATTTTTAATACCGCTTGGTTCGTTGTTTCTCGCTTTTTTGACCGACTATGGTCTGATGGAGTTTATAGGTGTTTTTATGCAGCCATTTATGCGCAAACTCTGGAAAACACCCGGGCGATCTGCAGTTGATGCCGTAGCTTCCTTTGTGGGCAGTTATTCTCTGGCGCTGTTGATCACCGACAAAGTGTATCAAAGCGGCAAATATACCAAAAAAGAGGCGGCGATTATCGCTTCCGGATTTTCGACCGTATCTGCCACTTTTATGGTTGTGGTTGCCCGCACGCTGGATCTGATGGACAGATGGAATTTTTATTTCTGGTCCACGCTTGTGATTACTTTTACGGTGACCGCAATTGTTGCAAGGGTGTTCCCGACATCTAAAATTCCGGACGAATATATGGATAACGTGGTGCCGGATCCCGAGGAAGTTATCAAAACCAATCGCTTAAAGAAAGCTTTTAACGAAGCAATTGCCGTCACTGAAAATTCTGGCTCGATCGTACACAATGTCCTACGCAGTGCCAAGGATGGCGGTCGAATGATCAGCACCATTTTGCCGACCATTATGTCAATAGGCTTAGCCGGTATGCTTCTGGCGATATTTACACCGATATTCAATATCATCGGGTATGTTTTCTATCCGTTTACCCTAGCTATGCAAATTCCTGAAGCACTGGTTACAGCTCAGGCGCTGGCTACCGGTATCGCAGAAATGTTCCTGCCGGCAGCGTTTCTTATCGGTGCTTCTATTCAGGCGCGTTATGTCGTTGCTGTTACCTGTATTTCCGAAATTATATTTTTCTCGGCGGTGGTTCCTTGCATTCTTTCCACTAAAATTCCTATAAAAATTACCGACCTTATGATCATCTGGGTGGAACGTGTGATATTGTCTATTCTTCTGGCTGGCGCGGTTGCCATCATTGTATTCTAAGAGAAATCTAAAAGACAAAGGCAAATGATTTGTTTTGGTAGAGGGTCGACAATTCAGTCGGCCCTCCGCCATTTTTTATCTTGGAATATTAAAACGGAGACATAAGAAAATGTCTCCGTTTTAATATTGGTTGCACCCAAATAGATCATTTAGATTAGGCTTTGAACATTGTTGCCTCAGACAAGGGCTTCCAGCGGAATTTTGCCTATGTGATAATAAGGTAGTTGCTCGTCAAAGCTGCGCCCATTGTTTCGATACCATGCCTCTAAATGATGGACAGCCTCACGCGCTTTTGCGACAACCGCTAAATCTGAATTAAAGCCCTGATGCGGCTGGACATACATATTGGCGCTATGATCCAGTGCGCGCTGCATGATGATTTTTGAAGCGGCGCAATCGGCCGTTGTGCAGGAGCTTTCTTTTGTGACGCTTTTGGAGAACTCTTCCTCATCAGTGAAAACGTCCAACCCAAGACCGGCAATAATACCTTTATCGTAAAGCTTAAGCAGACCGGATTCGGGGGCTATTTCGCCGCGGGTGACATTAATAAAACACAGGCCCGGTTTTGCTTTGGAAAGTATCTCTTCGGAAAAATAATTGGCATTGTAAAAGGGACTGCTTGGGATTCGCGTCAAGTTCATTGCGTTAATAATAACATCGCTGTTGGCAATAGCTTTTTCTTTGCTGACAAAACGTATCTGGTGGTTATATTGCTCTGCCAGAATATTCTGCCGAATATCGACCGCTTGTGCATAAAGGCCATTTGCCGCGACCAGATCATAAATGCGCTTGCCAATGTTACCCACACCAAAAACTGTGGCCACTCGCTGCGGAGAAATCTCCATAAAGGACTCTACCTTGTTGCGCTCAAAGCTTTTTGTGCAAGCCATATATTCGTTGAGAAGCCCAAGCGTCGCATACATAAATTTAATTGCCGTCTGCGCGACCGCGCCCACACAGTAGTTGCGTAGCGATGCAATATTCGCCCGGTTTGCCAATGCTTCGTAATGATCGTAGCCTGCGCTTCGGGTAATGATGCTTTTTTTAACGCCGTCTAAATAAGCTTTTGGTAGTACCGAATGGGTTTTAGTGCTGATGATCTTTGGTAAAACCACATCGGGGTTTTTCTCCAGAAAATCCTGCACGGTGTCGGGCGTTATCAAATATTTCAAGTCTTTGGGCAGACAGCCATTTTCTTGAGATAGGACGGTCGCCTCTTTAAGATGCGCTGCCTCTGCGCCTAGTGCCTCGAAATGTATTACATCATAGGTCATATTACAGTCCCCCTTTTATGAAATCGAACACTTCGCCAGAACAGGAATAATTGTCAATTGTCGACAGCCTGTACCGCCTTGAGAGGTTTTCTTGCGATAGGCCGCCACCATTTGAAAAGGTAAGAGGCGATAAACATCACAGCTACAATGCCAAAACACGCCCAGGTTACAATATGCGGTCCCAGTGCGGACATTGAAGTCATAACAAGTGGTGGTATCACTTGTAAGCCGACAACAATAGGCCGATTGAACAGATCCGCGATGCCGGAATCTTCGATACCACGCGATTTTAAATCGGGGTCAACGACACGCTGCAACATAACACCGGTAGCTGCAACGCCAGTAGCGTGTCCCCAAACCATCATGTTGCGCTCAAACCAATCTTTTGGGGAAGCATACTTGCCAACCAAAAGAAACCACAGCCAGTTTATTGCAAACCCGGTTAAACAAACAACCAGCAGCGGGATGGCATATTTAACCACAACTCCCAGTTTGAGCGATCCGATGCCCGAAATCATCAAAAAGTCTGTGGAGGCTCCGCTGATGCGGCTAATGCTGCCGCGGTCGATGTATTTATGCGCACCAGTTCGATTAAAGATGGCATTGATAATAAAACCAAACAACAAAGCTGTGCAAAAGGCGGGAATTGAAACACCGATTATTGGCTTAAGATATTGGCTTAGATAATAGCCTGCCAAAGAGGGCAATAAAACAACTGCCAGATGAAAGGCCATCGGATCCAGACAAATGGTGGATACTGTCGTTTTGGTGCTAGGCAGTTGGTCTTCAGGCTGTATTAAGCCGGTTCGCATTGAGGCGGGCAAATTTTTAGGCGAGGTCACATAGCTGGTATAGCCTTTTCGAGTTCCCCAGTTAATTATCACCACACCTAAAATAATACCACCGATAATACCCACCGTCGCGGTGGTATAGCCCAGTGCTGAAGCCTCTTCCCAGCCCAACGTATTGTAGGCCTGACCGACAGCGGCAGCTGTACCATGCCCGCCGTAGAACCCGGTCGCCATCATCAGGCCGAAACCAGGATTCAAATCGTAAAAATGGTTTAGCACATAGACAGTCAGGAACATACCAACGGCATATTGCAGCACAACAATTCCGGTAATATTAAAAAACATACCGCCGATAGCCGGGCCGGAAAGTGCCTCTTTGTTCGGTTTATCACCGATGGGCATAGCTGCAAAAATTAAAACAATCAATACGCTGGCATATGTACCCAGACCTTCGGAAAAGGGGAGATAGCCCAGACCGTTTGGCCCAAAAAGTAATGCAAGAAATCCGGCGATCAATGCTGGTGGAATTAAAAGCTTTTGAAAAATTTTCAACTTTGCTCGCATGAGCTGACCTATGAGCAACAGCCCGCCCATCAGTCCAACATCGATAAAAACCGTCCACAATGTCATGGAAATTCCTCCTTGTTTAAGTGGTGTAATAACTTCTGAGTCTCGTTAAAATCCGGATTTTAAAACTTGGAAATCTTGCGTCGTAGCTTATTTGGCAAATAAGATTCGTCACGAGATTTTCTTTCGTTTGCCCTATAATAGCATCGTATTTATATAAATTCCTGCACTTAATGTTATAAAATCTTGCTTATCTTGTACACCTTGCTGTCTGCTATTGAAAAAAACATATTGGACACAGTAAACTAAGGTTATAGAAAGTCACAATAATTTTGTGGTATAATATTCCTAAAAATGAAGTTGTTTTCGGTTTCATATTATCAGATTACATAAAACAACAGGCGTTTAAAGCAATGTTGCATAGATTTATCAAAAAGAAAGACGACATTATATGAAAAAGGAGGTTAAGAGTAAAACGCTATCTTCTTTAAAAAACTCGTGATAATTTGACTTATCGTGCAAGCAATCAGACAGTTTTGGTCATCAGAGGGACGATGTTTCCCTTTAAGCACACAAAAGAAAGGGGTCCTGTATATGATTCGGTGTAACTATGAAATCCATTCCAGCCGCAACGACACCTACTCGATGGAGCGCCCGCATTTCCATGAAGACGTCGAGATTACGCTTTGCACCTCGGGAGAAGGTATATTTTTTTTAGAACCCGAAATCTATCCGTTGCATCGCGGCCAACTCTTTTTAATTGTGCCTGCAACATTGCACCGCAGTGTGGCCAACGACTCTTACCGCAGTAGGGTTCTACGCGTTCCTACCAGCCTACTTGAAGAGATATCTACATCGCAAAGTAATTTTGCTGGCTGTACCCAGCAATACGGCAGGGTACAGGTTAATCTGGACGAGGCGCAAACTCGCGAGCTTGAGGAAATGTATGACAAACTGGAAGCGCCAGGTAGCAAACAATTTGGCGGCGATATGCAACGCTTTATTTTACTCATGGATTTTTTAGTGAAAAGCTTTTCTTATTTTGTGACCGGTGAAGCTACACCGACCAACATCAACATGGAACTGGCCAATATGAAACCGGTTATCAAATACATACAGGAACATTTAGCAGAATCACTTTCCTTGGATACCATTGCGGCACATTTTTTCATCAGCAAATTTTATCTTTGCCGCAATTTTAGATTGGCCACCGGTTTTAGCGTAAGAGATTATATTATCCATTGCCGTATACTCAGGGCCAGGGCGTTGCTGCGCAACGGTTACCGCGTTCAGGAAACCGGTGAGCTTGTTGGATTTCATAACAACGAGCATTTTATACGCACTTTCAAAAAGCTTACCGGAGTTTCTCCAAAGCGCTACGCTAAAGAATATCTTTTCAGCGACAAAGACGCGCAATCACTTGACTCCACGGCCTGAAAAAGGCTAACATCAAAAAGGTTTGCAAGAAATTGCAAACCTTTTATTGACCTTTTCAAAGAATTCAAGATATTTTGTATTTTATCGTTTAAAATGGTTGTCGTTATTTCTAAAAGTTAGAAAATATATTGTGTCCACGACGTATCTACGGTATGATATCTTATATAGGATTGTCGCTTTATCTGACCTTTGGTCGACGACGGCAAGATTGTTCTAGTTGTCGTTATTGGTGACCGGACATGGTGAAGCTCAAAGCTTTACGCATGATCTTGGCAGTTGCTGCCATACAGACTTTACAACGCAGAACCGGGAGGAACGTAGATGAGCTATTTATCCGATATTGAAATTGCGCAGGCGTGCAGTATGAAACGCATTGGGGAGATTGCGGATACTGCAGGGGTTGCGGAGGACTATCTTGAGCTTTACGGTAAGCACAAAGCGAAGGTAGATTATAAGTTACTTGAAGAGGTTAAAAAACCGGATGGCAAATTGATTTTGGTGACCGCCATAAACCCCACCCCGGCGGGTGAAGGTAAGACCACCACCACCATAGGACTGGCCGACGGGCTGCGTAAAATCGGTAAAAACGCGGTGGTTGCACTGCGTGAGCCGTCTTTGGGACCGGTGTTCGGTGTCAAGGGCGGCGCTGCGGGTGGCGGTTACGCACAGGTGGTGCCGATGGAGGACATCAACCTGCATTTTACCGGCGATTTTCATGCCATAGGTGCTGCAAACAACTTGATTGCAGCCATGCTCGACAACCATATCTATCAGGGCAACACGCTGAATATTGACCCCAGACGCATCACCTGGCGGCGGTGTGTCGATATGAATGACCGCCAGCTGCGCAACGTGATAGACGGTCTTGGCGGGCGGGTAAATGGCTGCCCAAGAGAGGACGGATATGATATTACCGTTGCCTCTGAGATCATGGCGGTACTGTGTCTGTCAAACGACATCGGTGATCTCAAGCAGCGCCTTGCCCGTGTCATTGTGGGTTATACCTATGCAGACGAGCCTGTGACGGTTGGTGATTTAAAGGCGGCGGGTGCGGCCGCAGCGCTTTTGAAAGATGCGCTCAAACCCAACCTGGTGCAGACGCTGGAGGGCACACCCGCTTTTATTCATGGCGGGCCGTTTGCTAACATTGCGCATGGCTGCAACTCGGTTATGGCCACTAAAATGGCACTACGCCTGAGCGACTATGCTGTCACCGAGGCGGGATTTGGTGCTGATCTGGGTGCTGAAAAATTCCTCGATATCAAATGCCGCATGTCGGGGTTGACGCCTTCGGCGGTGGTCGTTGTGGCGACTGTGCGCGCCTTAAAGCATCATGGCGGCGTACCGAAGGCGACGCTCAACAACGAAAATCTGTCTGCCCTGAGCGAGGGGTTGCCTAATCTGCTGCGCCATGTTGCCAATATCACGGCGGTTTATGGCTTGCCCTGTATCGTTGCTATCAACCGGTTCCCGACCGACAGTGAGGCCGAGCTGGCGCTGGTGGCTGAAAAATGCCACGCCGTCGGCGTGAATGTTGCGCTCTCAGAGGTTTGGGGCAAGGGCGGGGAAGGCGGCGTAACACTGGCGCGTGAGGTTGTCCGCCTGTGCGAACAGCCGTCACAGTTTACCTTTGCCTATGAGGATGATTTGAGCATCGAGCAGAAAATAGAAAGCATTGTCAAAAAAGTTTATCGCGGCGATGGTGTTGTTCTCACCCCCAACGCGAAAAAACAGGCGAAAAAGCTCACTGAGTTGGGCTTTGATGCGCTTCCGGTCTGTATGGCAAAAACGCAGTACAGCTTTTCGGATAACCCAGCTTTGCTGGGCGCACCGAGTGGCTTTTTGATCACGGTAAAAAATTTAAAGATTTCTGCCGGCGCGGGCTTTATTGTTGCGCTGACAGGTGATATAATGACCATGCCGGGGTTGCCGCCCGTGCCTGCCGCAGAGAAAATCGACGTTGATGATTCGGGCAGAATCTCGGGGTTGTTTTAACCTCATATCCTATTAAGGCATAAACAAGGCGGCGCGGTGCCCGTGCGGCTTTGTCGAAAATATGCAGAGTAGAAACAGCGCGTCAAGTGTCGGTGGATGGGAAGTTGCCGCCGAACGAAGGGTAAAAACCCGCGGTGCTGTTTCGCGTCCGCTGCCATCTGAAGAAGTTCTCTTCATGTGGCCCCACCATGCGCCTGTCTGAAAGCGCTTTTCAAACGGGCTGTTACGAGGAGGCAAACATCATGAGATCCAAATCCGCTTTTAAGATTGCAAACATCGCGTTGCTGATTGCTCTGGAAATTGTACTTTCCCGGTTTCTGTCTATCAGCACACCAATTGTTAAAATCAGCTTTTCGTTTGTACCACTTTCAATGTTGGCCATGCTCTATGGGCCGTTTTACGCGGCCGCAGGTGCGGCGATTGCCGATATTATTGGCGTCGCGCTTTTCCCGCTGGGGGCCTATTTCCCAGGGTATACCCTGACAGCGGCGCTGACAGGGCTGACCTATGGACTATTGCTTTATCAAAAGCCAAAGTCGTGGGGGCGTATTGTTTTAGCGGTGCTGATTGTCGGCCTGGTGCTCAATCTCGGGCTTAACACCGTCTGGATTCAGATGACCACCGGCAAGGCTTATATGGCGCTTTTAGTGCCGCGAATTGTCAAGTCCCTGACCATGGTGCCAATTATGGTGCTGATAATCCGATTTGCATGGGAAAAGCTCTGCCCACTGGCGACAAAATTTGCCGAATAACTTTAATGTGAAGGGAACCGGAGAAGCCGGTTCCCTTTAGCTTGTCGAAATTACTTTCGCTTTGTTTAATTTTATATCAAGCTTACAAAACCTGTTTTTTCGTCTACAATACGAACAAACAGGCATAATTTTGTGCCTCGTCACAAAAGGTTAGGCTTCGTTGGGTTGCTTACACGGGTGGGTTGCATGATTAGGTGCTGTTTCCGCCGTGCTTTCACCTCTAATCTGTTGTTGTTTTTAGAGGTGTGGGGCAATTAGTGCCGGACACGAATAATTTACGTCTTAAATCTTTACACCGCATGCGGTTTAAGGTAAAATAGATGCGAAACATCTATTCCGCTGTGGCGATGCCTAATGGCTCCCCCAAGGCGGAGGCAATTGTCCTTTGATGGACAATTATACCACCCCGCGCATTGCGTTTGTGGTACAATAGAATAAAAATGATTGGAATGATTGGATGGGTCTAAAATACAAAAGAGTGCTGCTCAAATTAAGCGGTGAAGCGCTGGCGGGCGGCGCGCATTTTGGTCTGGACTATAAAACGGTGCTTTCTATTTGTAAAAGTATAAAAGAATGTGTAGATGTTGGCGCACAGGTTGCCATTGTCGTCGGTGGCGGTAACTTCTGGCGCGGTCGCGATAACGGCGGCATGGAGCGCACAAGAGCCGATCATATCGGCATGCTGGCTACAGTGATGAACTCACTTTCTTTGGCTGATGCGCTTGAATCGCTCGGGGTAGAAACCCGCGTACAGACTGCGATTGCCATGCAGTCCATCGCCGAGCCTTATATCCGCAATAAGGCGGTTCGTCATATGGAAAAGGGCAGGGTCGTCATCTTTGGCTGTGGCACCGGCAACCCCTTCTTTTCTACCGATACGGCTGCGGCATTGCGCTCGGCCGAGATCAATGCCGATGTTATTCTTATGGCCAAGATGGTCGACGGCGTTTATAATGACGACCCAAAGAAAAACCCCAACGCCAAGCGGTATGATCAGATATCTTTTTCTGAAATTCTTAACAAGGAACTGGCGGTAATTGATTCCACCGCCGCTTCACTTTGTCGCGATAACCGTATGCCTGTCTTGATTTTTTCCCTGCAGGATCCGCACAATATTGTCAGAGCGATACAGGGAGATGAAATAGGGACTATTTTGAGGGAGGAAGCTTAGATGAACGACTTTGTAAAAGGCTTTGAAACTAAAATGACCAAAACCATTTCGGTGCTGCGCCAGGACTATGCCGCGATTCGTGCTGGACGCGCCAACCCCACCTTGCTTGATAAGGTGACGGTGATGTATTACGACGTACCTACCCCAATCAATCAGGTTGGTTCCGTTTCAGTAACCGAGGCGCGAACCCTCACGATTACCCCATGGGACCGCACAGTTTTAAAGGCGATTGAAAAGGCCATTATGGCTTCTGATATCGGCATTAACCCACAGAACGACGGTTCTGTGATTCGGCTCATGTTTCCGCCCCTGACCGAGGAGCGCAGAAAAGAGCTTTGCAAGCAGATTTCCAAGATGGGTGAGGAGTCTAAAGTGGCGATCCGGTCTATCCGCCGTGACGCTAACGACAAACTCAAGGCACAGAAAAAAGAGCTTCCTGAAGATACCATCAAGGATATTGAAAAGCAGGTTCAGGATATCACCGATAA
Source organism: Oscillospiraceae bacterium MB24-C1 (assembly GCA_030913685.1). Lineage (NCBI taxonomy): Bacteria > Bacillati > Bacillota > Clostridia > Eubacteriales > Oscillospiraceae > Oscillospiraceae bacterium MB24-C1. Next base: position 377,242 of record CP133187.1, read on the forward strand.
ATACTGCAAGGAAATTGACCAGATTTCTGCTGCCAAGGAAAAGGAGATCATGGAGGTTTAAGAACCTTTATTTATAGCTTGAAATGACCGTCTTGGCGGCGCTTTTTGCGCCATACTGTGTTGAAAATGCGTGGAATACATCTGGTATTCTTATCCTTTTCACCTAGTCTGGCGCAAAAAGTGCTTACCAATCCGGCATCTCTCACTTATGAATACAGGTTCTAATTTTGCTCTTTGATCGTCTGGAGGACCATATGGATTATTCTCAAACCACGGCTGCGGGCGTTCCTACTCACATTGCCATTGTTCTAGATGGCAATGGCCGTTGGGCAAAAAAGCGCGGTCTTGCGCGCAGTATTGGGCATCGTCAGGGTACTAGGGCGCTGAGGCCAGTCATTCGGCACTGTCAAAATATTGGTGTGCGTTACCTGACACTTTATGTGTTTTCAACCGAAAACTGGAATCGCCCCCAAAACGAAGTGGATGGTATTATGAATCTGCTTCAGGAACATTTTGACGAGGCGACCAAATCTGCCGGCGAAAATATTCGGATACGCGTATTGGGCGATGTGTCGCGTTTTGATGCGGATTTGCAGCAACAGATTGCCAAGTCCGTACAGGATACTGCTCAAAATACCGGTTTGACGGTGAATTTTGCGCTCAACTACGGCGGCAGGCAGGAGCTTGTTTATGCGATGCGCAAATTGGCAGAAGCGGTCGAATCCGGCGATTTGAAGCCGGAGGACATAGATGAAGCAGCTATTGATAGGCAGCTTTATACGGCAGACATGCCCGATCCCGATTTAATTATTCGCCCCAGCGGGGAGCAGCGGCTCTCTAACTTTTTGCTGTGGCAGTGCGCGTATTCGGAGTTTGTGTTTATGGACGTGCTTTGGCCGGACTTTAAGACGAACGATCTCGATGCCGCAATTGCCGAATATGCCGGGCGCAACCGCCGGTTTGGAGGCGTGTGATGAAACAGCGTGTCATTTCTTCGATCGCAGGGCTTATGATTTTGGCTGTGGTATTTGCTTTGTTTGATACCATCGTGCTCAATATTGCTGTTGCCATTATAATCGTCATGGCGCTGTATGAGTTGATTGAGGCGGCGGGGCAGAAAAGAAACCCAACCTCTTTGGTAGCGCTGGTACTTGGTTTTGCCATCCCTTTTTTCAGCACCAGTCTGCTTAACAATATTTTGGCCTCCGTCTGTTTTTTGTTTTCGCTTGCGCTGTTTTGTATGCTGCTCAGATATCACGACGCTGTTCGGGTTGAGCAGCTTGGCTTTGTGTTCTTTTTTACCATGTTGATCGGCTTTGCCGTCACCTGCTTTGTTTATATGCGAGATATTTTTGGCGTGGTCATTGGCTTTTATGGCATGCTGGTATCGTTATGTGGTGCGTGGATGAGTGACACGGGTGCTTATTTTTTTGGAATAGCGTTTGGCCGGCATAAGCTTGCGCCCGATATCAGCCCCAAAAAGACCATTGAAGGGTTCTTTGGCGGCATTGTAGTTGCGCTGGTTTCTCAGCTTATTATTGCGTTTGCTTATGTGCAGATATGTCGCTATTATGGTACGCCGGTAGAAATCAACTATCTGCGGCTTGTATTGGTTTCTCCGCTTATTTCGCTCATCAGTGTTATTGGCGACCTTTCTGCCTCGGTGATGAAGCGACAGTTTGGCATCAAAGATTTTGGCAATATTATGCCTGGGCATGGCGGTGTGCTAGATCGCTTTGACAGCGTGCTTCTGGTAGCACCATTTGTCTACAATTTGTTTTTATATGCTCCTTTGATTGTCGTGAAATGAGGCGTAGGATTTGACTAAACAATTAACTATTCTTGGCGCGACCGGTTCCATCGGTACGCAGGCTTTAGATGTGGCAAAAAATTTGAATATGTCGGTGTATGGGCTTTGCGCTCATCAGAACACGGCGCTTTTAGAACAGCAGGCGAGGGCATTTCACCCTCGCTGTGTTGCAATTGGAGATGTCGCGTTGTATAAGACCTTGAAGATCGCTTTGGCGGATACCGATATTATCGTGACAGCCGGGTCGGATGCGGTGACCGAGTTGGCCGCACAGCCTGTGGATTTAGTGCTCAACGCCGTGGTGGGTATTGCTGGGCTAGGCGCGACAATGGCTTGTTTGCAGGCAAAAAACACGCTGGCACTAGCTAACAAAGAATCGCTCGTCACCGCAGGCGAGCTGGTGATGTCAACGGCTAAACGCCATAATGTACCGATTATTCCGGTTGACAGTGAGCATTCTGCAATTTTTCAGTGCTTAAACGGCGAAAATTGTGATAGAATAAATAAGATCATATTAACGGCCTCAGGTGGTCCGTTCTTCGGTAAAACGAAATCTGAGTTAAAAAAAATCACCCCAGCACAGGCGCTCAAACATCCAAATTGGCAGATGGGTCAGAAAATCTCGATCGATTCAGCGACCCTGATGAACAAGGGATTGGAGCTCATTGAGGCCATTCATCTATTCGATGTTTCGGCGCGGCAGGTTGAAATCCATGTGCATCGACAGAGTATTTTGCATTCGGCGGTGGAATTTTGTGACGGTAGCGTAATTGCGCAGCTTGGTTCCGCTGATATGCGCACGCCGATACAGTATGCGATTACCTATCCCGACCGTCTGCCAGGGGTCAGCAAAACGCTGTCATTGTTCGAAGTCGGTGCGCTCACCTTTGAGCATGCCGATCCAGAGACGTTTTTGTGCCTTGCGGCCGCTCAAAAAGCGGCGGAATTAAAGGGGCTGTATCCCTGCGCTGTCAATGGAGCTAACGAGGAGGCAGTTGCGTTGTTTTTAAAAGGGAAGATATCGTTCCTAAAAATCGGCGAGCTGGTTGAAAAGGCGCTGTCGCTGCCGTGCGACAGGCAGGACTACAACTTAAAAACGGTCTACGAAATAGATTCCGCCGCACGTGAGTTGGTGCGGCAAAGCGTGTAGGGTGCTTATAATGAGCCCCGAGCTTGATTTTAAGAAGGGCGTGTGAGACATTTTGAGCAGTGGCCTTACAACGGCAGTTGCAGCAATTTTAATTTTCGGCGCAATTATCTTGTTCCATGAACTGGGACATTTTACCGTTGCAAAATGGGCGGGTGTGTCGGTGCATGAATTTTCAATCGGCATGGGTCCCGCGATTTTTAAACGCGAAAAAAGCGGAACGCTTTATTCGCTACGCATTCTGCCGGTAGGCGGCTATGTTATGCTGGAGGGTGAGGATGAGCCGGTGGATGCGCCGGGCTCCTTTTCCGGTAAGCCGCTGCTGCACCGGATAGCGATTTTGCTGGCAGGTTCGTTTAATAATCTAATTATGGGTTATCTAATCCTAGTGGTGCTCACCATCATGACCGGCTATGTTGGCACCACGCGCGTTGCGCTGTTCAACGAGGGCGCTGTGAGCTCACAGCAATTGCAATTAGGAGATAAAATTACCAAGATCAATGGACATTGGGTGCATACCTCAAACGACATCACCTATGAATTTTTGAGAGATCGCGACGGTCTGATTGAGATGACGGTGCAGCGAAACGGCGAGTCTCTGACACTACCGCCAGTCCAGTTTAAAATGGAGCAGCTTGGCGAAGGGGTGCAGGCCATCGACCTCGACTTTAAAGTCGCTGCAGTTCCGGCACAGTCGCTGGAATATGTGACCTATCCGTTTAACTGGGGTCTTTCGATCATCAAACAGGTTTGGGGTTCGCTCATCGATGTGGTCACTGGGCGCTATGCCGTCAACCAGCTCTCCGGACCGGTGGGGGTGGTGAGCGCCATTGGGCAAGCCAGTAAGATGGGGTTTGAAAACCTGCTACTCATCGCTGCCTTTATTGCGATTAACATTGGCATCTTTAATTTGGTTCCGTTCCCCATCTTAGATGGCGGCAAGATTATGATTGCGGTTCTCGAAGCCATCATCGGTCGTAGGATTAACCAGCGGGTGCTGGAATGGATTATGATGATCAGCGTAGGGTTACTGCTGACATTGATGCTGTATGTCACATGGAATGATATTTTTCGCCTATTTCAATAAAGGCGGCTTAATTGGCTGAGCATCGCGTTACGGTGTTTGGCCAATTTTTGTTAAAGGAATCGAGGAATTTGCATAATGAGAAAACAATCAAAAACAGTGTGGGTGGGTAATATTCCGCTTGGATTTGGGCATCCGGTGGCAATACAGTCGATGCTAAACGTTCCCTCTTACGATATTACGGGTAGTGTTGCGCAGGCCAAAGCACTTGAAGCGGCGGGGTGTCAGATTATCCGTGCGGCGGTGCCCGACCATGACGCGGTGCGGCTAATTGCGGCACTGAAAGAAGCGGTTTCAATGCCTGTTGTGGCTGATATCCATTTTGATCACCGGCTTGCATTAGAATGCGCGGAAGCGGGTGTAGACAAAATTCGCATTAATCCGGGCAACATCGGCGGGGCCGATAGGGTGCGGGCGGTGGCGAAAGCCTGTAATGCCAAGAACATCCCTATACGCGTGGGTGTCAATTCCGGCTCGGTTGAAAAAACGTTGTTGGCAAAGCACGGCAGCCCTACCGCCGAGGCGATGGTTGAAAGTGCTGCAAATCATCTGGCCCTGCTAGAACAGGCCGATTTTAACAATAGTGTCCTATCGTTAAAAAGCTCGGATTTAAAAACGATGATAGAAGCCTACCGCCTTGCGGCGGAGCGGTTTGACTACCCGTTGCATCTAGGCGTAACCGAGGCGGGAACCGAGCGCATCGGTATGCTTAAATCTGCTATCGGTATCGGCGCACTGCTCATAGATCACATCGGCGACACCATCCGTGTCTCGCTGACGGCCGACCCGGTGCAAGAGATCGCAGCAGCAAAAGATATTTTAAAGGCGCTGGGGTTAAAGGGTAGCGGGGTGCAGCTTGTGTCCTGCCCAACCTGTGGGCGCACCCGCATCGACCTTGTTTCGTTGGCGCATCGGGTGGAGGACGTGCTGAAAAACTGTCCCTGCGACCTCAAGGTCGCTGTGATGGGCTGCGTCGTCAACGGGCCGGGCGAGGCCAAGGAGGCCGACATCGGAATCGCGGGTGGCGACGGCTGTGGCGTAATCTTCGTCAAGGGCAAGATCGTCGAAAAAGTGCCCGAGGAGGAACTGCTACCCGCGCTGCTCAAAAGGATAGAGGAGATGACCCATGCCAAATCGGATGAAAAAACAGACCTTTGAGGAGTTTGTCGCGTTGTTCGGCGGCCTGACTATGCAGCAACAGCTTATTCAGGCCCTCAAAGAGGTTGAGGAAATACATATCGCTACCAAATCCAGAAGTCTGTCTATTGCAGTTGTCTGTGCCAGGCTGTTGCTTTGGGATGAGATTCGCTTTTTAGAGCGCAGCCTTGAAAGCCGTTTATCGTTATCTCAGGCGCGGTTTTTGCCACGCTATCATGGACTTTTGCCAACAGAAGGCTATTTTGACGTGCTCTTAAATGAGCTACGCCGCGAAGGGGTTCCGGTCAACGGTTTTTTAGAGGGCAGTGCCGCGTCGTTTAACGCTCAGGACAAGCTGTTAAAAATTGCCCTGAAAAACGGTGGCGGGCGTCAGCTGGAGGAGATGGGCTTTGTCGATAAGCTCCAATCGCTAATCGCTGACCAGTTCCGGCTGGATTGTGACATCCAGTTAGTCGGCGAAGTGGAGCTGACCGATTCTAACCCTGTTCTGCTTCAGATTGAACAAGAGGTTAAGATGGCTAAATTGGTCAAGCCACAGGGCCCGCAGCTGCATAAACTATCCTTTCAGGCAAAAAATTTGCCGTTTATTGAGGATTCGATGGAGCTGATTTACGGCAAGCCGATCAAGGGTGCGCTAACACCGCTCAACGAAGTCAATGAGGGCAGTGGCCGGGTCGCTGTCTGGGGCGATGTTTTTAAAATTGAGACCCGCGACACCCGTGACGGTTCGCGTCGGATATTCAGCATCTACCTGACCGACTACACGAGCTCCAACATGATCAAGATGTTGATGGACATGCAGGAGGTCGGCCCGTTAGAACGCATCAAGGTAAGGGACACCATCGTCGTTCAGGGTGACGCCTCATTTGACAAATACGACCGAGAGGTCAATATAAGAGCTTACCATATTGCAAGAGTACAAAAAATCACGAGGCAGGATACCTCTGAAAATAAGCGCGTAGAGTTGCACGCCCATAGCAAAATGTCGGCGATGGACGGCATTGTTTCCGCCACCGATCTGGTTACTGCTGCCGCTAATTTCGGGCATCCGGCCATTGCCATCACCGATCACGGAGTGGCACAGGCTTATCCGGATGCAGCAGCTGCCGCCCAGAAGATGGCCAAGGCTGGAAAACCGATTAAAATTCTCTATGGTGTTGAGGGGTACCTCGTCAATGATCAGATTCCCGCTGTGACAGGCGACGGTACCCAGTCGATTGATAGCGAAATGATTGTTTTCGACCTTGAGACGACCGGTCTTTCCGCTGCCAATGAACGTATTATTGAGATTGGCGCCACCAAGATCAAAAACGGTGAAATTCTGGATGAGTTTGATATTTTTGTCGACCCACAGCAGACGCTGTCACCCGAAATTATTAGGCTTACCGGCATCACCGACGAAATGTTAGTCGGTGCACCAAGCGAGGCAGAGGCGCTTGAGCAGTTTTATGAATTCTGCGGCGGCGAGAACGCCGTTTTAATTGCGCATAACGCACGTTTTGACACATCGTTCTTAAAGGTTGCCGCCAGAAGGTGTGGCAAGCCTTATAACTTTACAGTTGTGGATACGCTGATTTTGGCGCGCGCTGTCTATTCTGAGTTGAAATCCTTTAAGTTGGGCAAGCTGGCGGATTATTTGAACGTGGACGAGTTCCAGGCCCACCGCGCCTGCGATGACGCGAGAGCGCTGGCACAGATATTCTTTAAAATGACCGCAAAAATAAAAACCAATGGAACGCTGGAAACAGTGAGTGACCTGAACACCTCGCTGGACGCAGTTGATTTTAAGAAAGTTCCAAGCTATCACATCATCATTCTGGCGGAAAATCTAGTCGGTCTTAAAAATCTTTACCGACTTATTTCTGAAAGCCACGTCAACAACTTTTATAAAAACCCGCGCATCTTAAAAAGCAACATCATTAAATGGCGCGAAGGGTTGATTCTCGGCAGCGCGTGTGAGGCGGGTGAGCTGTTCCGCGCGCTGATGGAAGGCTCGCAATTTAGCGAGCTGTGTGAAGTGGCGAAGTTCTATGACTTCTTAGAGGTACAACCGATTGGCAACAACGAATTTTTGCTGCGTAACGGACGCTGCAAATCTGAGGATGAGTTACGCGATCTCAACCGCACCATCGTGCGGGTGGGCGACCATCTCGGCCTTCCGGTTTGCGCCACCGGTGACGTACATTTCCTAAACCCGGCCGACGCAACGTTTCGCGCGGTGCTCATGGCGGGCTTAGGCTTTTCCGACGCCGACAACCAGGCGCCGCTGTACCTTAAAACCACCGATGAAATGCTCGAGGAATTCTCTTATTTTGGCGAAGAAAAGGCGTTTGAGCTGGTGGTGAAAAACCCCGGTATGATCGCCGAGCGCATCGAGTCTATTAAGCCGATTCCCGACGGAACTTTTCCGCCCTCCATCGAGGGTTCAGACGAGGAGTTAGAACGCTTGTGCTGGGAGCGCGCAAAGCGTATCTATGGTGATCCCGTTCCGGAGCTGGTGGCGACCCGCCTGCAAAAAGAGCTGGATTCTATCATCAAAAACGGCTTCTCGGTCATGTACATTACGGCACAGAAGCTTGTGGCTAAGTCTGAGAGCTTAGGTTATCTCGTCGGTTCGCGTGGCTCGGTTGGCTCATCCTTTGCGGCGACCATGTCGGGCATATCCGAGGTCAACCCTCTGCCACCGCACTATGCCTGTCCAAAATGTCAATACAGCGAATTTATCACCGATGGTTCGGTGGGTTCCGGTTATGACCTACCGCCAAAGTCTTGCCCCAACTGCGGAGGCGACTGCGTTCGTGACGGGCATGATATTCCATTTGAGACCTTTTTGGGCTTTAACGGTGACAAGCAGCCTGATATCGACCTCAATTTCTCCGGCGAATGCCAATCGAGTATCCACAAATATACTGAGGAGTTGTTCGGTGCTTCTCAGGTGTTTAAGGCCGGTACAATCTCGACCATCGCCGAAAAAACCGCCTATGGCTATGTGAAAAAATACCTCGCCGAGCGCAACCGCATTGTGCACAAGGCCGAGGAGGAACGTTTGGCCATCGGATGCACCGACGTCAAACGCACAACGGGTCAGCATCCGGGCGGCATGGTTGTCATCCCGCGCGGGATGGAAGTCACGGACTTTACACCGGTGCAATATCCGGCGGATAAGAGCGATTCCGGTATGATGACCACCCACTTTGACTTTCATTCGCTACACGATACGATTTTAAAGCTTGACGAACTGGGGCATGACGTGCCGACCATGTACAAACACCTCGAGGATATGACAGGCGTCAAAATCGGGGATGTACCCAACGGTGATTCCGAGGTCATCAGCCTGTTCACATCGCCTGCGGCGCTTGGTGTGACTGAGGAGCAGATCGATTGCAATACCGGTTCGTTGGCGCTGCCTGAGATGGGGACGAATTTTGTCCGCCAGATGCTCGTCGAAGCTCAGCCAAAGAATTTTTCAGACCTTTTGCAGATTTCGGGCCTTTCGCACGGAACCGATGTATGGTTGGGTAACGCGCAGGATCTGATTCACAACGGCACCTGCACTATTTCACAGGTTATCGGCACGCGTGACAGCATTATGGTTTACTTGATGCATAGGGGCTTGGACCCGGGATTGGCGTTTAAAATTATGGAGATCACCCGAAAGGGTAAAGCGACCTCAAGTCTGACGCCTGACATGGTCAAAACTATGAGGGAGCATGATGTTCCCGACTGGTATATCGAAAGCTGTTTTAAGATAAAATACATGTTCCCGAAGGCGCACGCCGCAGCTTATGTTACCTCGGCGGTCAAACTGGGGTGGTATAAAATCCACTATCCGCTGGAATTTTATGCGACTTATTTTACTGTTCGCCCAGAAGATTTTGATGCTGAAACCGTCCTGATGGGCAGGGGTGGGGTCAAAAGCCGAATCGATAGTTTGCGCAGCATGGGGCTGGAGCGCACCGCCAAGGACGACAACCTTTTGTACGTGTTGAGCATCATCTATGAGATGCTGGCGCGCGGCTTTGGCTTCTTGCCTGTTGACCTGCAAAAATCCTCAGCCGATCGCTTTACGGTGGAGGGGAATAACATCCGTCTTCCGTTCGGTGCGCTCAAGGGCGTAGGTGGTACAGCGGCACAGGGGCTGTATGAAGCAGCAAAAAAAGGTCCGTTCTTGTCTATTGATGAGTTTGCAGAGCACGCGGGTGTATCCAAAACGGTCATTGAATCGCTTAAAAACTTGGGTGCATTTGGTGATTTGCCTGAAACGAATCAAATTTCTTTATTCTAGTTGACAAAAATCAATTTATACACTAATATGGCAATATGTTAGCGTACTAAAGCGAACTACTACTACATACATGATTGCGGGTGTCTAAATGAATCAGTTCAGCAAAATTACGCCGGATGGCACAAAAGACCGGTTGTTCGACGAGTGTGAAAAGCGCGGTCGGTTTACCCAGGCGCTGCGTGCGTTGTTCGAGTCCAGGGGATTTGGTGAGGTTTCGACCCCGGTGCTGGAATATTATGACGTGTTTGATACCGCGCGGGCTTATTTTTCGCCGGAGAGTATCTACAAGTTGGTTGACCATACCGGGCGTATTCTAGTTTTGAGGCCGGACTGCACGATTCCAATTGCACGTCTCGTCGCCTCCCGCCTTAAAAACGAGAATGGACCGCTGCGCATTTTTTACAATGAAAATATATACCGCTACGCAGACGGCAACAGTGCTATTTCCGGAGAAATTGCCCAGATGGGTGTGGAATACGTTGGTGGTGGCTTGCCGATCTGCGACGTTGAGATTGTCGAATTGGCCTGTCGCAGTTTGCGCTCGGTATGTGGGGCCGATTACCAGTTGGAACTTTGCCACATCGGCTATTTCAATGCGCTTATCGACAGCCTGAACACTGACGCCGACACCCGCGAGCAGATCAGGGAGTTGGTTGAACATAAAAATTTTCCGGCACTCGACCAAATTTTGGATCGGTTTTCTGATTTTCCAGCGCAAAAAGCACTTAAAAAACTACCGGCGCTGTTTGGTTCGGCGGCGGTGCTTGATGAGGCGCGCAGCTTGTTTAGAAGCGAGGCGGCGGACAAAGCGCTCGATTACCTTGCCTACATTTACCGTTCGCTCTCGGTACTGGGGCTGGACAATCACCTGACCATCGACTTAGGGCTGGTGAATCAGGCAGATTATTACACCGGCATCATCTTTCGGGGATATACCGCAGGAGCCGGCGAGCCGGTGCTTTCCGGTGGGCGCTACGATGGGCTGATCAAGGAATTCGGCGAAGATCGCCCCGCTACCGGCTTTGGCGTCAATCTTGATATACTTTGCGAAAAGACTGAGGCGACCGCCGTTATCAAGCTGCCGTCCGCGGCGGTGCTGGTGGATGAAACCAGCGATATCAAATTGGCTTTTGAACTGCTCGACCGTTTGGGCAATCAGCGTTTTTGCGCACAGTTGCTTCCTGTGGCCAGTATTGCCGATGCCGTCCTGCAAAGTGGCTTTGATCGCACGTTTGTCGTCACAAGCAGCGATAGCAGGGAGGTGCTGGCATGAGTAACACCATTAGAATGGCGTTGACAAAGGGGCGCATCGAAAAGGGCGCGATCGCACTGCTCGAAAAGGCGGGCTATGGCTGCCAAGGTCTCAAGAATAAGGGGCGGCGGCTTATTGTTCCCACCGACGGTGGCGAGATTGACGTTGTTTTTGCCAAGGCCGTCGACGTGATCACCTATGTTGAGACCGGGGCATGCGATATTGGCATCGTCGGTAAGGATACGATTTTAGAAAATGGCCGTTCCTTTTACGAAATGGCAGATTTGGGCATCGGGAAATGTCGCATGGTGCTGGCGGCCCCCAGAGGCAAGGATGTTTTTGAAGGATATGCCGCTAAACGCATCGCCAGCAAATACCCCAAGATTACCGCCGACTATTTTGCTCGAAAGCAGATGGACGTTAAAATACTTAAAATAGAGGGATCGGTGGAGTTAGGCCCGGTGCTGGGTATCACCGACGCGATTGTCGATCTGGTCGAAACCGGCAAAACACTGGACGAAAACGGGCTAGAGGTTGTCGAAACAGTCTGCGAGGTATCAACCCGTGTGATCGTCAACATCGCAAGTCTGAAGCTTTCTAAGAATCAGATTCAGGAAATTGTGGAGCGCTTAAATCAGGCAAAGGAGGCGGCGAAATGATTAAAACAATTAAAGCTGACGGCGTTTGTGAATATGAGCTTTTTGAAAAGATGCGCAGCCGATCGGTCGAAACCGATCGCACGGTGACCGCTGCCGTTTCTGATATTGTAGAAGCGGTGCGCACCCGTGGTGACGATGCCGTGCGCGAATACACCACCAAATTTGATAAGCGCTGCCCCGAGGTTTTTGAGGTGCCGCGCGAGCTGATCAACGACGCGCTGACCGAAGCCGATCCCGACTTTGTCAGCGCGATTCTAAACGCTCAGGAGAATATTGTTGCATTTCACCAACGGCAAAAGGCGCAGAGTTTTATCGATACGCAGCCGAATGGTGTTATTTTAGGTCAGCGGGTGCGAGGCTTAAAGCGGGTCGGGCTATATGTACCCGGTGGTACGGCGGCTTACCCGTCGTCGGTGCTCATGAACGCAATTCCAGCCAAAATCGCGGGTGTCGAAGAGTTGATTATGGTTACACCACCCGACGAAAACGGTAAACCGAACCCAGATATTCTCACGGTGGCAGCCATCTGCGGTGTCGACCGCATATTCCTAATGGGTGGTGCACAGGCGGTGGCAGCGCTGGCGTTTGGCACCGAGAGCGTACCCAGAGTGGACAAAATTGTCGGCCCTGGTAACATCTTTGTTGCGACCGCTAAAAAGTTGCTGTTTGGTACCGTGGATATCGACATGATCGCCGGCCCGAGCGAGATTCTGATTATGGCGGATGACAGCGCCAACGGGCGCTATGTCGCCGCAGATATGATGGGGCAGGCTGAGCACGACCGCATGGCCTCCGCCGTGCTGCTGACCACCAGCGAACGGCTGGCTAAAGAGACGGTCGAGGAGCTCTCCCGGCAGATTCAGACTTTGCCGCGCCGCGAGATTATAGAAGCTTCTTTAAAAGATTACGGCGCGATCATCCTGTGTGAAAGCGAAGCGCAGATGATCGAGCTGGCCAATACGCTGGCACCCGAGCATCTTGAGGTGCAGATTCGAGAGCCGATGCGGTTGTTGGGCGTTTTGGATAACGCGGGCTCAATATTTCTCGGGGAATATACTCCCGAACCACTGGGCGATTACTATGCGGGCCCAAACCACGTATTACCGACCAGCGGCACCGCCCGCTTCTTCTCGCCACTTGGTGTGGACAGCTTTGTCAAACGCAGTGCGTTTTTATACTACACCAAGGAGGCTATGCAGCAAAGCGCTGCCGACATCCTGACCATTGCACAACGCGAGGGACTTTCGGCCCACGGCAACGCAGTACAGGTTCGCCTTGACGACACATTTTAGCAGAAAGGGGATACACCATGAGACTAAATCCTGCTTTGGAATCGCTTTCACCCTTTGCCTACTGTGGCACCGATTATACCACCCGCCTAGACGCCAACGAAAGCTGCGTTCCAATCCCCAAAGCACTGCTGGATGAGATTGCGCAGGGCATTACGACTAAGCTGAACTTAAACTGCTACCCCGACGACCGTACCGTTACGCTGAGAAATGCTTATGCCAAGGCGTTCTCGGTAGACCCCGAATGTGTGGTACCTGGCAACGGCTCAGATGAATTAATTAATATGATCGTTGGGCGGCTTATTGCGCCGGGGGGCGTCGTACTGGGGTTTGAACGCGATTTTGGCAGCTATTGGAGCAATGCGGCGATCTTTGGACGAAAAGCTGTCAAACTACCGCGCCTACCGGACATGACTTTCACGGTTGATATGCTGATTGAAGGTGCAAAACAGCATAACGCCGATCTTATTATTTTCTCGAATCCTAACAATCCCAGCGGCGCACAGCTGTTGCGGGACGACGTTATCCGCTTAATTGAATCGGTGGATTGCCTTGTCGTCGTGGATGAGGCTTACATGGATTTTTCCGATCAGTCGGTTCTTGATTTAGCGGGAAAATATAAAAATCTTATCGTGTTGCGTACATTGTCAAAGGCGATAGGTGCAGCGGGCATCCGAATTGGGTTTGCCATTTCAACCCCGAAGCTAACCTATGCCATGCGCTCGGTGCGCGACGCTTATAATGTTAGCTCGGTTGACCAGATGATCGCCACCATCCTTCTTGATCATCCCGAATACCGCCGGGCAACCCTTGCCGAAATCCAGCGACTGATGGAGATTATGAAGCGTCGGTTGGCCTATATCGCCGGGCGCTCCAAGCAGAAAATTGTTGTCTACCCCTCAGTGGTCAATTTTATGCTGCTGTGGCTAGAGGATGCTAAGGCCGTGAGTGACGCGCTGCATGAAAAAAATATTTCGTTGCGGCAGTTTGACGATCATCTGGTTCGCATCAGCGTCGCCAGAGAGGATATTTTAAACCATGTTCTCGACGAGTTGGAAGCCATTTTGACCAAATAGGGGAGTGTTTGACATGAGAACCGCTACTATTACCCGAAAAACAAAGGAAACCGATATCGCGCTGTCCCTAAATTTAGACGGCAGAGGTAAGGTTGATATCAATACCGGCGCCGGGTTTTTTGACCATATGCTGACGGCGTTCGCTGTTCATTCCGGCGTGGACCTTTCGGTGACCTGCAAGGGCGATCTGGAAGTGGACTGCCACCACACTGTTGAAGATGTCGGCATTGTGCTGGGGCAGGCGTTTTTGCAGGCTGTGGGTGACCGCGCGGGCATAGCACGCTATGGGCATTTTATGCTACCGATGGACGAAGCACTAGCTATGGCGGCCATCGACATTAGCGGCCGGGCGTATCTGGTGTTTGACGCCGAGTTTAAAAGCGCACAAATCGGCACTATGGATACCCAGATGGTGGAGGAGTTCTGGCGAGCATTTACGATGAACGCCGCTGTGACGCTACACCTAAAATTGTTGTACGGTAGCAATGACCACCACAAGGCCGAGGCGCTCTTTAAGGCTGCCGCCCATGCGGTTAAAATGGCGATTGTCATTCAAAAAGAAAAAGTAGTCCTTTCAACCAAGGGCTGTTTGTAATGACGCCCAAGGCAAGAGGGGGATTATGATGATTGCGATTGTCGATTACGGTGCAGGCAATCTTTTTAGCGTAAAAAATGCCTGCGATTTTTTATCTATAGAGACGGTAACCACCAGTGAAGCTTCAATTTTAGAAACTGCCGACGGTATTATTTTACCGGGCGTGGGCGCGTTTCCTGATGCGATGAAAATGCTTAGCGCAACCGGCCTGATTCCTACCATCAAGGCGCAAGCAAAGAAAAAACCGCTGCTTGGCATCTGTCTTGGCATGCAGATGCTGTTTGATTATGGCACCGAGTTTGGAAAATGCGACGGTCTAGGACTGATACCGGGTTATGTCGATCTGTTACTCTGTAAAGATTTAAAGCTGCCGCAGATCGGTTGGAACTCTCTGACGTTGCATCAGTCTTCGCCAATTCTGGCGGATACCCAAGATGGCGATTATGTTTATTTTGTACATTCCTTCGGTGCAGTCTGCGACGCGCAATATATTCTGGCTAGCACTGAATATGGTTGCGAAATCCCCGCGTTGGTAGGCAACAAAAATGTGTTCGGTGCGCAGTTCCACCCCGAAAAGAGTGGTGAGGTGGGGCTTAATATGCTCAAAAACTTCGGGAAGTTGGTGGAAAAATGATTATTTTACCGGCAATTGATATCAAAGATGGCAACTGCGTGCGTCTGGTCAAGGGCGACTTTGCCACGGTACACCGGGTTGCCGAAGATCCTTTAGAGACTGCTTTAGGCTTTCGCGCGTCGGGCGCGGTGTGGCTGCATATGGTCGATCTCGACGGTGCGTTGCAGGGTGCACGTGTCAATGCCGCTGTGTTCACCCAAATTGCGGCAGAGAGTGGATTGAAGGTTGAGCTAGGCGGCGGCATTCGCGATATGGCTGCAGTAGATTATTATCTCTCGCATGGCGTACAGCGGGTAATTTTAGGTTCGGCAGCCCTGACCAACCCACAGCTGGTGGACGATGCCGTTCGCAATTTTGGTGAGCAAATCGCCGTCGGCATCGATGCCAAAAACCGAATGGTTGCCACTCGCGGCTGGCTAGATGCTAGCGAGGTGGATTTTATAGAAATGGCCAAGAGAGTGGAAGATAAAGGTGTAAAGTATATTATTTTTACGGATATTTCGCGCGATGGAACGCTGTCCGGACCGTCCATTGACCAGCTCACTGAGCTTAAAAATGCAGTGGACTGCAAGATCATTGCATCCGGTGGCATCGGGCAGCTTTCGGATATTGACCTGCTAACAAAAGCTGACCTATATGGTGCAATTTGCGGTAAGGCGCTCTATGCTGGAACACTCAGCCTGTCTCAGGCAATTATGGCGGGAGGCGATCAGTCATGTTAGCAAAGCGCATCATCCCGTGCCTAGACGTTAAGGATGGCAGGGTGGTCAAAGGTGTCAACTTTGTCGGTCTGCAAGATGTGGGCGACCCGGTAGAATGTGCTGTTGCTTACAACAATCAAGGTGCAGATGAAATAACTTTTCTTGATATCACCGCCACGCACGAGGGTCGGGGCACCATGGTAGATGTCGTACGCCGCACCGCAAAAAAGGTGTTTGTACCGCTGACCGTCGGCGGGGGCATCGGTTCGGTGGAAGATATTAAGAATCTTCTGCGGGTCGGTGCCGACAAGGTCTCGCTCAATTCTGCCGCCGTACGAAAGCCCGAATTGATCAGCGAGGGCGCTGAACGGTTCGGCAGTCAGTGTATCGTGGTTGCTATCGACGCAAAAAGAACGCCGGAAGGGACCTTCACCGTTGTTATTAATGGCGGACGTATCGACACCGGTATCGAGGTGCTCGGTTGGGTTAGAAAGGTCGTCGAGCTGGGTGCGGGTGAAATTTTGCTCACCTCAATGGATACCGATGGTGTTCGCGGTGGGTTTGATATTGAACTGACCGATGCTGTTTCAAAAGCGGTAAATGTACCGGTCATTGCCTCTGGAGGTTGTGGAAAGCTCGAACACTTTACAGAGGTATTTCAGAAAACCGGGGCGGACGCGGCGCTGGCTGCGAGCTTGTTTCACTACGGTGAGCTGACGGTCGGGCAGGTCAAGGAAGATCTGCGCGCCTGCGGCATCCCGGCGAGGAGGTGAGCGACAGATGGATTTAGATTTGTTTTTTAAAAAAGGGGAGCTCATCCCTGCAATTGTACAGGAAACCGGCACGAAACAGGTACTGATGCTCGCCTACATGAACCGCAAAAGCCTTGAGCTGACGCTTAAAACCGGCTACACCTGGTTTTATAGCCGCTCCCGCCATGAACTGTGGAACAAGGGAGCAACCTCGGGCCATGTGCAAAAGGTACTTTCTGTCTACGGTGACTGCGACAACGACACGTTACTAATCGAAGTTGAGCAAATTGGTAACGCCTGCCACACGGGTACGCACAGTTGTTTTTTCAATAAAATATGATAAAGTGATCATACCAATATGTTTGCTATTTTTTAAAAATGTCGCTATTGCTATATATAAATGGGACGGTCAGTTATTTGAGGCAGAGAATAAAATATTAGTGCCCCCGATTGCAGCTTTATTGACTGCGATAGGGGGCACTAACGTTTTTCAGTTTCTTTAATGTTGTCTAAAATACTATATTGATGCCTAATGCTGTCGGGATCATCTCTTGAGCTACGTCCCGTTTTTACTCTACATGTTTCAGTCTATTGAAAAAGCGACAAAAACGGAACGTCTTTAACCTCAAATAAGCGGTCATTTAGATATTGCAGATGCTCGGCCCGTTCCCCGGCGCAAAACTTTAGCCGATAGGCGTACAGCGCCTGAAACTTAAAGCCTGTCCCTTTATTTTGCTTTGCTGTACCGTATTTGGTGTCGCCTAGCAGGGGATGGCCGGTGCTACTCATCTGAGCGCGTATCTGGTGGGTGCGTCCGGTTAAAAGCTCAATTTCAAGCAGTGAATAGCGCTCGTTTTCTTTAAGCGCCCGGTATTTTGTCACGGCCGTTTTGGCTCCCGGCTGTGGGGAAGAAAACACTTCCACCCGGTTTTGGGATTCATCCTTGAGCAAATAACTTTTGATCGTTCCACTCTGGGGCGAGATGCGGCCGTGTACTACACAGAGGTAATATTTTTCGATCAGTCTGTCACGGATCAGGGCATTGACAACCCTGAGGGTAGCGGCGTTTTTCGCGGCGATTACAATGCCGCCGGTGTTGCGGTCTATCCGGTTGCACAAAGCGGGTGCAAAGCTGTTTTCGGCTGCGGGGTCATATTCTTTTTTTTCATAAAGATAGCGTTGGATGCGCGCAATCAATGTGTCACGCTCACCTGTGTCATCCTCGTGCACCACCAGACCCGGTTCTTTGTCAGCCAGTAGGATGTTTTCATCCTCATAGACAACCGAAAGTTTTTGTTGTGCGGCTAAAAAGGCGAGAGCAGAGGTTTCGTCCGGCGGAAAAAACTCGTCGTTGATATAGAGCGCGACCATATCGCCGGGCGTCAACACCGTGGCATTTTCGGCTCGCTTATTGTTGACCTTAATTCGTTTTATTCGAATGTAACGTTGTAACAGCGAAGAAGGTAGGGAAGGTGCCACTTTTTTTACAAACCGATCCAATCGTTGACCGGCATCATTTTCATTTATTATAAAAGATTTCATCTTGTCCTCGCTTTTTAGATGGTATTGGACATGTATGTAACGCAATAGATGCGTTGCAATTATTATACCACAATAACAGCCATCATTTCCAGACAACCATAGCGGATTATTCATTGTATAATATTGCGCTTATACTCTTTAAATTCCATATAGTTTAAGCTATAATATTTTTAGATGGCCCGTTTTGAACGGTTTGTCCGATGCTCCTGTTTCTGGAAGTACCAACATGGGATTAAGGAGGGAATGGCTTGTCTCAGGTTCACACTGGGCATCGTGAGCGGCTGCGAAAGCGGTTGGAACACGAAGGGCTAAACGGTTTTCAGCCGCACGAAATTCTTGAGCTGATTTTGTTTTATTCCATTCCCCGTGCGGATACCAATCCGATTGCACACCGGCTGTTGGCACATTTTGGTTCGCTTTCAGCCGTACTGGAAGCACCGCAAAGCGAGCTGATGAAAGTTGAGGGAATCGGCGCGGCCAGCGCTACGCTGCTTTCGATGATTCCGGCTATTGCCCGTCGCTATCTCGTCGATAAAAACGACGCTGGCGTCGTGCTTGATTCACCACAAAAGCTCGGTGAATTCATTCACCCATATTTCATCGGGACCAATAACGAACAGCTTTATTTGATCTGTCTGGATAAAAAACGCAAACTGTTAAACTGTACGCTGTTGGCCGAGGGCTCGCTGGGGAAGGTTTCGGTTGATATGCGGCTGATTATAGAAACGGTGGTGCGATGCTCGGCCTCTTCGGTGGCGCTGGCACATAACCACACGCAAGGTTTTGCGCTGCCTTCACATGATGACATCAGAGTGACGAGCCGCGTCGCTGAAGCACTTAAAATCCTTTCGGTTGATGTGGTAGATCACATTATCGTGGCGCGAGATGACTACGTCTCATTTGCTCAGTCTGGGCTATTCATCACAGCATAGGTGCAGTACGCCGAGCTTATGCAGGAGTTAGACATATCGGTTTTCTTTAGCCGCATGACCTAACCATCTTGTGGTGCACCAGATGGTTTAGATAAAAAAGGTATTTATGCACGACGTTAATGACAATGATTTTTATGGAATATGTAAGCGGGGGTTTTTATATGGTGTTAGAAAATTTTGATGTGGTGTTAAAACGCGCAAAATCGGCTGTGCGCACCCGACGGGTTGTGGTTGCAGGCGCGGCGGATACCCATGTGATTGAGGCAGTCTTAGCAGCCAAAAATCTCGGTATAGCAGAGCCGGTGCTGGTTGGTGATAAGTCGGAGATCAGCGCGCTACTCACCGCGCTAGGAGCCGCCCCTGAGCATTTTTTAATGATAGCCGGACAATCCCCTGCAGAATGCGGTGAGATAGCGGTGCAACAGATCAAGTTGGGTAACGCCGACTTTATCATGAAGGGGATGATTGAAACCCGCGACGTGCTAAAGCCACTGGTCAAAAAAGAAAACCAGCTCCATACCGGCAGGACGATGTCACATGTCGGCTTTTTTGGAATTCCAGGCGCTAAAAAGCTGATGATTATCACCGACGGCGGTATGCTGATTAACCCTACGCTGGAAGAAAAGCGCGATATAATCAATAACGCAGTGTCATTGCTATGCGATATCGGCTATAAAAAGCCCAGCGTCGCAGTGCTGTGCGCCGTTGAGACGGTCAGCCCTAAGATGGTGGAGACGACCGACGCACAGGCGCTGGTTGAGATGAATCGCGCAGGGGATATCCCCAACTGTACAGTGGTTGGGCCTATCTCCTACGACTTAGTCATGAGCAGCGACATCGCGCAGATCAAGCACTACGATTGTCCTCATTGCGGCGATTTTGACATTCTGATTGCGCCAACTATGGCCTGCGGTAATATTCTGGCCAAAAGCTGGATTCTGACGGCGGGCGCCGATATGGCGGGGCTGATCGTTGGGGCTAAGGTGCCGGTGGTGCTTAACTCGCGCGGTTCTTCCGCGCAGGAAAAACTATATTCAATGGCGCTGGCCGCCATTTCTTCGCCCGATTAAGTGTAAAAGGGGGAATATTTAAAATGCGGTATAAAATTCTGGTCATCAATCCGGGTTCCACGTCCACCAAAATTGCCGTCTATGAAGATGAGCATGAGGTGTGGTCGCGCAGCATTTTGCATTCCACTGAAGATCTTTTAAATTATCATAGGCTATTCGACCAGCTGATCATGCGCTATGAAAAGATTGTGGACACCATCACTATCCATGATATTCCTATGACTGACCTGTCCGCTGTGGTGGGACGGGGTGGCCTGTTGCCACCGGTAAAATCCGGCGCTTATTTGGTCAACCACGATATGTTGGTACAGCTTGAGGAAGCACCGGTGTTGGAGCACGCGGCAAATCTCGGTGCGCCGCTAGCTTTTCGTGTGGCGGAACAATTGGGCGTACCAGCGTATATTTACGACCCTGTTACAGTCGATGAGATGATTGATGTCGTGCGCATCACAGGGCGAAAAAGCATCAAGCGATTTGGAAAGGGGCATAACCTGAACATGCGCGCTGCCGCTCTGCGCTACGCCCGAGAAAACGGACTGGACTACCAACATCTTAACCTCGTGGTGACCCATCTGGGTGGGGGAATTACCTCATCGCTGCACAGCAAAGGGCGCATCATCGATATGATCTCGGACGATGAGGGCGCTTTTTCGCCCGAGCGTGCCGGCAGCTTGCCGGCGCAAAAGCTGATTGGCGAGTGTATGCAAGGCGACACTACCTACAAGGAAATGATGCGTAAGGTTCAACGTCAGGGTGGCCTGATGGATCATCTTGTCACGACTGACCTGCGCGAGGTTGAGCACCGCATTCTGGAAGGGGACGAATACGCCAAACTGGTTTATGACGCTATGGCACTCAATGTCTCAAAGGATATCGCAAGGCTGAGTACGGTGGTCAACGGTCATGTGGATGCCATTATTTTGACCGGTGGCATCGCATATTCGCGCTCCTTCACCGCTGAAATAACTGAGCGGGTTAAATGGATTGCGCCCGTTAAGATTCTGGCAGGGGAAAACGAAATGGAAGCGTTGGCCCACGGAGCGCTACGGGTACTGCGGGGCGAGGAGCAGGCTAGAACCTACATTTTTCAGCCATTGGAAGATTGCTGAAACCGATAGGGAGGAAAGAAGATGTTTATTAAGCAATTGAGCGTTATTATTGAGAACAAAAAAGGCACTTTGGCCGACTGGGCCACGCTGATGGCCGAAAATAATGTTGATTTAATTGCGTCTACGCTTGTCGATACCGGCGAAACGGGCACGCTGCGCGCAGTGGTCAGCGATCCAGACACCGCTTTAGAACTGTTGCGCAAGGCGCATTATGCTGTTACTGTCACCGATGTGCTTGCTATCCCGCTTTTTGACCACCCCGGTTCGCTGGCTGAAATTCTAGAGCTGTTGCGCGCGAATAATATTTGCGTGGAATATCTTTATTCGTTCATGCGGCAGCTTGAGGGCGACGGGGTCGTGGTTCTGCGTGCTAATCTTCCAGGCGCTGCCCGCGCGTTGTTTGAGGCACACGATATCCCGATGATATCTGAGGCGCAGCTTGCAGCTAAAAAAACAAAATAGCATCGTATCGCAGAGATTTAAAGAAAAGGGTGATCGGCATTGAATTGTCTTATGGATATTCTTCGGGAACAAGGCGCAGACATAGATGGTATTATGGAACGCTTTCTAGGGGATGAGGCATTTTATACCGATTGCTTTAAAGAGTTTATGCAGGATGAGAAATTTGTTGCGCTAGGAAAGGCAATTGAGGCGAAAAGCTATAAGCAAGCCTATGAGTATGCGCATGCATTGAAAGGTGTGGCAGGAAATTTAGGACTGATACCTTTATATCGTCCCGTGAGCGACATTGTTAATGCGCTCAGGGCAGAGAAATATGATAACTTAGAGAATCTTTATTGCAATTTTGTTGTTTGTTGGGATGTTATTATTGCTACACTAGAATAAGGTATACGCGAGATACCACGTTTAGGAACTATATTTTTATGTGGTGCGGACAAAAGCGCTAAAAAGCGTGATTGTCCGCACTTTTTGATATGCCTGTTACTATAAAATATTTTTGTAAGAATAATTTTTACATTAATTGACAAACTGACAACTTATAATATATAATAAGTTGTCAGTTGTTTTCTGAAGCTTCGCCTAAAATAAACATGTAGACAGAAAAGAGGTATGTAATGAAATTATTTAAGAGAGCAAGCACATCAATAATCGCCATCCTTCTGTTATCAATTTTACTTGCCGCCTGCGGTGGTAGCGGTACTGCTGTAAATGCGGCAAAGGATAAAGACAGCCTTCAGCGGGTCAAAGACACTGGAAAGCTCACAGTGGTTGGTAGCGGTGGATACCCTCCATTTAACTTTTTTGATGATAATGGTAAGGTGGTTGGATTTGATGTTGACGTCGGGCAAGCCATTGCAGAGCGGATGGGGGTTGAGCTCAATTATGTTACAAGCGATTGGGATGGCCTTGTGGAAGGACTAAGAAATAAACGCTATGACGGAATACTAGGTAGTATGGCAATTACCGAGGATCGACTTAAGGTTGTAGCCTTCTCCGATCCATATTATTACTCCGGTGCACAGCTTGTAGTGCGTAGCGATTCTGGAATTACTGATTCTCCCCAGATGAAAGGTAAGACGATTGGCGTGACCACCGGAACCAACTACGTGGACGATGCTAAAGAGTTAGGTGCCGAGGTTAGTCTTTATCAAGATGATAACGCCACTCTGATGGAGCTGATCAACGGCAGAATTGACGGCATTATAACCGACAGGCTTGTGGCACTTAAGGCAATGGAAGAAATGAGTGGCGGCAGTGACCTTGTGCTGGCCGGTAAAATTTTGCGACTTGAGGAAATGGGTATTGCTATTAACAAGGATGATACGACCCTATTGGCAGCGGTCAATGAGATACTCGAAGAAATGCGCGAGGACGGCACCCTGTCAGAAATTAGTAATAAATGGCATAACGGGGTGGATATTACAGTAGAATAGTGATCTGTCTAGCAAAAAAACATGAGGAACCTGCGTACACGGATCCTTTTCGAAAAGAGGTATTTTAATGACTGTATGGGATTTTTCCATTATACCAACATACTTTGTATCCTTTGTGCCGTTTGCATGGATGACAGTGCAGATTACGGTTTTGGGACTGTTGATTGGTCTTGGCCTAGGCCTTATCTTTGCCCTACTTAGAATCTCTAAGTTTAAATTATTGAACAACCCAGCAAAATTCTACATTTGGATTATCAGAGGGACGCCATTGCTATTACAGCTTCTGATTTTATATTTTGGCTTTACCAATATAATCCTGCTCGATAAACTGCCGGCGGCCGCATTGGCACTGGGGGTACATAATGGCGCATATATTGCGGAGATTTTCAGGGGTGCCATTCAATCTGTCGATAGGGGGCAGCGTGAGGCGGGACTTTCGCTTGGTATGACCTACAGGCGGATGATGAGGCGCATCATTCTACCCCAGGCTTTTAAGAGAGCTGTCCCACCTCTGGGCAACCAGTTTATTATTGCGCTTAAGGATTCATCTCTCGCCAGTTCGATTTCGGTACCGGAGCTTCTGCTTCATGCTCGTCAGTTGGGTTCTTCAAATTTTCATTATATGGAAATGTTATCGATTGCTGCAATTTATTACTTGACCATGACCACGATACTGACATTTTTGGTTCATGTAATAGAAAGACGCCTGCGCGTCAGCGACGCCCGGACCGTTTAACTATGAAAAGAGGTGGTCTTATGATAATAATACAAAATTTGTGTAAGTGGTATGGGGGACACAAGGTCCTAAATGACATAAACCTTACAGTGGAACAAGGTGAGGTTGTGGTTATTATAGGAGCGAGCGGTTCAGGTAAAAGCACACTGCTGCGCTGTATTAATTTTCTTGAAAAACCGCAAAAAGGAACGATTAATATTGCTGGCAAAGAAATCAGTAGCAAAACGAAAAAACTTCATCTTGTACGACGCGATGTGGGCATGGTATTCCAACATTTTAATCTATTCCCCCATATGACGGTAATGCAAAATGTAATTGAGGGTTTGACGCAGGTTAAAGGGAAGAATTATAGCGAAGCGGTAAAAATAGGCGAAAAGATGCTCGATAAGGTCGGTCTGCTTGAAAGGGCAGATTTTTATCCTTCAATGATTTCGGGTGGGCAAAAGCAGCGTGTGGCTATTGCACGTGCATTGGCTATGAATCCTAAAATTATGCTTTTTGATGAGCCGACATCAGCGCTTGATCCCGAATTGGTGGGCGACGTCCTACTGGTTATGAAAAAGCTAGCATCCGACGGCATGACGATGATTGTTGTCACCCATGAAATGGGCTTTGCGCGCGAAGTGGCAGACAGAATCATCTATATGGATGAAGGACGAATCGTAGAAGAAGGCTCGGCTGTCAATATCTATAATAATCCCCAAAATGAGCGGACAAAAGAATTCCTAAGCCGTATTTTATAGCGGTTATTAAAAATAGCTAAACTACATAGCGGACAATATCGGAATGTGTAAACAACACAAGGCCGCTTGCATGCTAAAAAGGGCATGCGGGCGGTTGTTTGTGCAATTACTACTTTATTACATGGAAACGTCTGTGCAGGTTCAATATTTTATATGTGGCATATTTTATTAAAATGATCTTGACAAATTTCGATTTACCCTCTATAATATGCAAGTACCTGTGAAACGGTCTTGGAGAGATGGCTGAGCTGGTCTAAGGCGCACGACTGGAAATCGTGTGTCGGCTAATACCCGACCGAGGGTTCGAATCCCTCTCTCTCCGCCAAAGAAACCGCATGAACATAACGTTTGTGCGGTTTTTTCTTATGCCCAAAACCAATTCGGAACATATATAATCTCATGCCCAAAAAGCAAAAAAGACGCCGATTTGTCGCCTCAATAGCTGAAAATATCTAAAAACAACCGTAAACAACGCGTACTAATTGAAAATTAGTATCATACTATGATGGGTTTATTACGTAGATATGCGTTGATTATCACACAATTAATATAGCTCTGAAGTGTCAATTATGGGCGGCGGAAGAACCGCCGCCCACTAGAGAATAACATAATAGTATAATAAGGGCGCTTACAGCTTGACCGCTGTAAGCGCCCGAAACGTTTCTAAAAGCCTCTTAAATATATATTATTCTATAAATAATTTTGAGGAGGCTTAAAATTGGATGAAAGCACAATCACCGCGATCATGGCGACATATGTCCGGTTGAATCGTCACCCTCTAATAATCCAGCTTATGCCAATGCCACATTAAAAATAATTTCTGCCATTCATGAGTTGGAAGACGTCATTCCGTCCGACAAGCATTATCTATTGGAGCAGTTGCAGGAGTGGTATAGTGAGCAAAACATGATAGAGCTTGAAGCCGCCTTTGAACAGGGGTTCCGGCTTGGGGCTCAATTAATGATGGCAATACAGGAAAGCGATATCTCTGTCGAAATTATTGCAGGGGAAAAAGATGGGAGATGATTTAATAAACTATAAACAGTACTATTGCTGTTTATAAAAATTGCGCTGGCGTTTACAGCTTTATGGCTGCAAACGCCAGCGCCGTTTTCATATTACCCGATAACTATAAAAAATGAGGTGGTAAAATGATTGAAGTCCAAACATGGTCGGATGCTCTAGAATTGGAAAAGCAGATCGATAATGATTTGTATATTTATATTACAGCACGCTTTCGCACTCTTCATCAGAGCTATTGCGCCTCCGAAAAAATCTGCCGGTCGCTTTCAGAATTCAGCTTGGCAGATTACGGCGCAATAGTTCTGGTTCAATCGTACGAAGAGCTTAAGCCTCTGATAATTGAAACAGCATGGATACAGTCTTTAAAGGACTATGATCTCTTCGTTGCATTGGTACCGGTCAATAACAGCACTTGTAAAGAATATTTAATTCCACACGCGCTCATGACGCCAAAGCAAATAGGAGCATTTAAAGAGGAGTACTGTTTATGATTATCCAAAAGGCTTCGATTAAAAATGAGGCTATTTATTCTGATGATAAGACGCACTTATATCTAATACGCAGGGTGTGGGAGGCTAATCAGCCGTCAGCAGCAATTATTATGCTGTCACCGTCATCCGTTGCCAACGTCATTGCGACTGATATGAGCGGTATGTATATACTCCAGAATTGTTGTAAGCTGGGGATTGGTTCGGTGTCTATCATGAATCTGTATTCTCAACTTAAAGGCGGTATTTACGGCACAAACGGTGAGAACGATCTCATTATTAATAAGTCATGCAAAGACTGCGATAAGATCATTTTAGCCTATGGTACCGGTTGCCAGACTAAACAGGTGGTAAAGCGGATAGGGGAGCTCTATCTGCTTCTAAAACCCTATGCCCAAAAGCTTTATCAAATTGCTTCCGAGGATGGCGTCGGATATCATCCTCTTGGCGCGGCTGTGCGCCATCGGTGGATATTAAAGCCCTTTACACTTCCGCAGGACAATGCCGGTTAGATCATGCTCCAATAGCCAATGGAATTTTCTAAGAAAAAGTTCAGGCAACTGGACGCAAGAAAGTTCAATGCGAAGGCGCTATAATCACACCATTGGGAGGGGATGGTAATGGCTGAGGAGTTAATTGCGGAACAGTTGAACGGCTTCTATCGAGATATTGCGTCGGACATGGACGTGGAAATTGCTGTCCAGATGTATGAGCATTATAAGGGTTTACAGGTTGTTTTTCCTACAAAGCTGCTGGACAGCAAGTTTATACAAACTCAGATTCTAAAGGAGTATGATGGCAAAAATTATAAACATATCGCTTTAAAGTACGGTTATAGCGAAAGGTGGGTGCGGAAAATCATTAAGAGTAGGACAATAAAAATGAATGAGGAGGATTTAAAGTATGTTTAGCGACCCTGCATATCTGAGTAAAACAATCACCGTCAATAATCCGGCTGCCCTTAACGACGCACTTGATAGCGAATATGGCGCTGTAGTCGCCGTTGGGGATGCCGCACAAAGTCTTCGGGAATCCATTAAAAAATATGCTGGTAACCGAAAGCTTTCAAAATTGAGCAATATGGTGTTTCTTTTGACGCCGTTTAATCCACTGCTTTTTATTTCGCTGGGGATTATCGGCAAGTTCCTGACAAGCGATAAGGTGAGCAAATACCGTGTGAATATTGGGGGAACAGACTTCGTTCTTCTAATACATAAACAAGCGGCACTCACCGAAAGCCAGAAAAAGGAGCTTGAAGCATTGGCACATTGAGCGGATGCATACAAAATAATAATAAAATGACCCGATAAAGCAGAGATCATCGCTTTGTCGGGTCGTTATAATTAGTGGAGGGAAATTCATGAACGTCTATTTGATCGGTTTCTTTGGCACGTTAATTATTCTGTGTTGCTTTGATTATTGTCTGAGCAAGGCGTTTTAAAAAAGGGGGACTGTGAATGAACGAAAAGCTACTGGATCTTTTTGTGGCTGGGGTATCGCTGGCACTCACTGTTTATCAAACAGCGCTGGCTACCGTTAAGGAACAGGCCAACAAACATAAGATATAATTATATATGTGTGTGCCAACGGGCGGGAATCACGTGGTTTTTGGAAAATCCACAGGTTCAACCTGATCTTTCTCGCCCCGGCACCTTCGTGTAATCGTCCCGAATCCCCGTGACACTAAAAAATTTTTGTGCACTTTTTTTATCAATTATCGATTTTTTGAATGTGGAAAGAGATTTCAATATTCGTCATGCCCAAAATGACAGGAATCTGCGTAAAAAACTGCGAACTTTGAGCGGTAGGATAAAAATGGCGGATTTTTAAAGCATCGCCGTAAAAGCGCGTTTTTCGATGTCCCTTGTTCAATTCACTAAAAATGAAAAAATGGCTTGATAATCAGGAAAATATGGTATAAAATCTCCTTGCTACCTTTAAAGGAGGTTTTATATATATGAAAACTAATGAAATTAACCCAGCAGATTACCCGTATTATCCCTATTACCCATATCCTGAAAATGGGTTGGTCTACCGTTACGTAAAGAAAAAAGATACAGATGAGCAATCCTGGCTGCCGCTGTGCAGATATGTGGAAGTAAGTAAGAAGTTGGTTAACTTGCATTAGGACACTGAGCTTTTGGAGTTGACGATGCAAACGAACGACCCGAATCGCCTTAAGAAGATTGTTATCAGCCGAGGTGACTTGACAGCCAAACGCTATGATGTTTTGGCTGATAAGGGCGTGGACATCACAGACAAAAATTATAAGGACGTGTTGGCGTACCTCTTGAAGACGGAAAAAGATGCGCCGGTGGACTATCGACATGAAAAATTGGGGTGGGATTTAGAGAATCAGAACCATTACATATTTTATCACCACAAGTTGCTCGGTGAGGGTGTACCAAGCAATCATACCGATGCCACTGCGCTTGCACCTACTGGTACGTTGTCGGCTTGGGTCAACATGGTGAAGGAAGAGGTTCTTGGGCAGACCGCGATGGAGCTCGTTTTGGCGGCAGGCTTTTCAGCTATGCTGGTGCCAAGGCTTCAGGAGGTCAGTAGCCACAAAGCTTTATTTATCCATATGGTCGGTAATTCAAGTGTTGGAAAAACCACGGCAGAGAAGCTGGCGCTATCCGCATTCGCCCACCCTGAGTGCGAACGTCTATTCAAACAATGGGTTAATACGAAGAATGCACTCTTTGGAGCACTGATGGAAATTTCGGGTTTCCAATTGTGATTGATGAGAGCGAAGAGTCTAATCTATCCGATTTCACTGGCACGATTTACAACATCAGCCAGGGCAAGGGCAAAGAGCGTGCTAAACCTGACGGAGGGGTAAGGCGCGCCGGTAGATGGAACTGCACATTAATATCATCGGGTGAGTCGAAATTGCCTCGCAATAACAATGTTGGCTTATCGTTTCGCCTGATCGAAATCTGCGACGCTACTTTTACCCGCTCGGCAGAAAATTCTCATAGAATTAAGCGTGTGATTCAGAAAAACTATGGACATCCTTCGATTGAGATGGCAGAGTACCTGCTTGCATTACCCGATGATGCACTGTTTGCAGACTATGACGCTTGTAAAGAACAGCTGTTGGGGATAATACCCTCGAACCATTATGCCGCAAGGGCCGTAAATGTGCTGGCAATCATTGTTCTTGCAGCTCATTATGCCAATCACGTATTAGCTCTTGGGCTTAATATTGCGGCTATCGAGGAGATGCTTGCTAAACTAGATTCTCAGCAGAAACGGGACATCGGTATGGAGGCGCTTGAAATGCTGTACCAATACACGGTAACTCATAACAGCCAGTTTCAAGATTCAAAAGGTAATAACTATAATCCAATGTATACTACAAATGCGATTGGTACTTATAAGTCTATTGGAGACAATGTCGAAATTGCGGTTTTGAAATCTGAGTTGCCCAAAATACTCAGCCAAGCCAACTTCAGCAGCACTGAGGTGATTCTGTCATCATGGAAGCAGTCGGGCATTTTAGATTGTGAGCGGGATCGTTACACTCGTACCAGAAAAATCAATAATTTGAAGGTTCCAATGTATGTTGTCAAGTTTAAACAAACTCTTTTTATGAGTGAAAATTGTGCATAATACTGAAAATAATGTCTGAAAAGCCTACCATCACGTTTCTAAAAAGGCATTTGAGGCAATTGCGAGAGCATTTTCCGATTACGCGCCTATGGGTTAGTACGACATTTGCAAAAAGCCTTGGTGCCTCATAAATGACAGCATATAGCAAAAATCCGCTATGCAAATGCAACAAAAAACATCAATGGGAGAAATTTGCCAATGTTTTATTTGCATGATATTATAGCGCAAAAGGGTAACCACCCTAATTAATTTAAGGAGCGTACGATATGAATTGTTCGCATGAAAATAGAAAGCTAGAAGACCTACCTGAAATCTTAACCGCACGAATGATCGCTGACTACCTTGATATCGGATATACCAAGGCGCTGCATCTAATCCAATATGAGGGCATTCAGCACCTTAAGCTGGGTTCGACCTACCGCGTTCCCAAGCAGCACTTTGTGAAGTGGCTTGGACTTGAAAGCTGAAATGGTCGCTTATGGAAGAGGAAAGCCCGGTGTTTTGCCGGGCTATGTTTTTCAATCGAAAGGAAGAGATAATTATGACAGGTCACGTTAGGAAACGCAAAACTAAAAATGGCACATCTTGGCAGGTTGTTCTGGATAAGGGTGTCGATGTTAACGGAAAGCGCATAAGAGAATACATCACTGTAAAGGGCAACAAAGGGCAGGCGCAAGATGAGCTTGCCAAGAGAATTTCGGAATACAACAGCGGCAGCTACATAGCACCGTCGAAAATGACGGTACAAATGCTCATTGACCAATGGCTTACGGTCTATGCCGTGCCACAACTAGCGCCCAGCACAGTTCGCGGTTATAAAGTAAACTTTGATAAACATACAATTCCCTATATCGGACATATCTTGGTTCAGAAGCTGACCGGCATAGAGATACAGCACATGTATACGCAGTTGTCACAAATCGGATTATCACCACGCAGTGTTCGCTACGTTCACACAACCTTGCGCGAAGTACTGCAATATGCCTACAAGACACGACTGATATCCCTTAATCCAGCTGATTTTGTGAGTGCGCCAAAGCAGGGAAAATATAAAGCCGAGGTCTACAACACCGATGAGGTGGCTAAATTACTCAGTTGCGCCAAAGGGACTGATATGGAAATACCTCTCATGGTTGATTTAGAGACTGGCTTGAGACGTGGTGAGCTATTAGCGTTAAAATGGTCAGATATCAACTGGGACGAACAAACGATAACTATATACCGCAATCTGGTGTGCATCAATGGTGAGCATAAATTTGGTAGTCCTAAGACGAAATCGGGCAACCGTAAGTTGTTGTTATCGGAATCATTGATTGAGAAGTTAAGACAACACCGAGTCAGACAGAATAAGATTAGGCTGCAATTAGGTTCAACATACAAAAATAATGACTTGATCTGTTGTCGGGATGACGGCAGCCCTTATCACACTGGTAGCTTTTCTCACAAATTTGCCAACTTTTTGAAAAAACATGGGCTGAAACACATTCGACTGCATGACATTAGGCATACCAATGCAACGATGATGCTGGAGAATGGCATTCCCGCAAAGATTGCCTCTGAACGGCTAGGGCATTCCGGCATTGCAATCACATTGGACACCTATTCTCATGTTTCACCCAAAATGCAAAAGGATGCTGTTGAAAAACTTTCAGGCGAGATATTCCTACCGGAAGCGGAATAATTAACGAACGAGCCACCCATATACACATAATCTCTACACAGCTAAATGCTTGTAAAGATTATGTTTTTTCTTTTATAGGGGTTTTTTACGACGTTTGATGCTGAAAAATAATGATTGCTATATTGCTGTAGTATGTGGTAGTATCGTAAAAATAACTTCCGGGGGTATTATCATGGATCAATTTCAGAATGCCACAATTGTTAAAAGAGCAAATGTTTACTATGACGGCAAGGTGACCAGCCGAACCATTTATCTGGCTGACGGCACACGCAAAACGCTGGGCATCATTATGCCCGGTGAATACGAGTTTGGCACAGCGGCGAAAGAAAAGATGGAGGTATTAGCTGGAACGCTGAATGCTCTGCTCCCCGGTAGCGAAACATGGGTGGCCTATGGTGAAGGTCAAATGTTTGAGGTGCCAGCGAGCAGTAAATTCAAGGTCTCTACCGACATCGTGGTTGATTATTGCTGCTGTTATATTGAGGAATAATTGACTACCAACGTAATAGAGAACAATAAAAATTACGCTAAGGCCTAATGCAAAGCCATGGCGTAATTTTTTTGCTACTAGAGTGATAGATAAGAAAAAAGGGCTTGAATAGTAATTGTTTGTTGTTACTACAAGTTGCCCACCATTGACCATCAATCGACCACTATTATCAGTTGCAAATTTTATAAATACGTACACCATATTGACAATAGATGGAAATAATGCTAATATGAACAAGGTTTTAATAAACAATTGACTACTATTGACCACTTAAGGAGTGCTCCATGAAAACGGGTGCTAATATTCGACTAAGAAGCGACGGGCGCTTTGAAGCGCGGTACGAAAAAGGCAGAACTCCGGACGGCAAAATTGTGTATGGATATTGCTATGCCAAGACCCGTTCAGAGGCTGAAGAAAAGAAAAATAAAGCTCTAGCGACATTGTCAAAACAGTCCCATGCGAAGCAGATGAATCTGCTGATTTTAGGTGCAGGCGGTCAGGGGCAAGTGGTTAAAGAACTTGCGCAAGACGTCAGAGTGTTTAAGAAAATCGCTTTTTTGGACGATGATCCGCTCAATCCCCATACGATGGATACTTGCGATAACTGTTGGAAGTATTTAGATGAATACCCAATTGCGATCCCATCTGTTGGTAACAATGCACTACGCCAAAAGTGGATTGGAATGCTGGTGCAATATGGTTTTATTCTGCCGACGCTGATACATAGTACTGCAACTGTCTCCCCTAGTGCCGAGATCGGCTATGGTACGGTAGTGGAGGCGAAGGTTACGATTAGTGCAAACGCTAAAATCGGCGTGGGGTGCATTATCAGTAGCGGCGCAATCATCGAACGTAATGTAACAATACAAGATTGGACGCATATTGAATGCGGCAGAACAGTAAGAAAAGAATAATAGTCTGATACATTAGGGAGTAATTAATATGTCTTATATGCGGCTTAAACGTGTAATTGATATTCTGTTATCCTTATTGGGAATAGTTGTTTTAGCACCGGTATTTTTAGTTTTAGTTATTGCAATTAAGCTTGATTCGCCGGGGCCAATTCTTTTCAAGCAAACGAGAGTGGGTATACATAAAAGCCACTTTAATATTCTTAAATTCCGCACTATGCGTATTGATACGCCAAAAGATATGCCGACGCATTTGCTAGAAGATCCGGAACAGTGGATAACGAGAGTCGGTAAATTTCTGAGAAAAACAAGCTTAGATGAACTGCCGCAGATTTGGAATATCTTCATAGGCGAAATGAGCATTATTGGCCCCAGACCGGCACTTTGGAATCAATACGATTTGATTGAAGAGCGGGACAAATATGGTGCCAATGATGTCCCGGTAGGCTTGACTGGCTGGGCGCAAATTAATGGTAGAGACGAACTGCCGATAGAAGTCAAAGCTAGACTTGATGGTGAATACGTCGAACGGATGAGTATTGTGTTTGACTGCCGCTGTTTTATAGGTACGGTACTGGCTGTGCTTAAACACGATGGCGTTGTAGAGGGTGGGACAGGTGAATTGCGAAAAAGGGAGTCGGTTGTAAAATGAAACGTATTTTAATTACCGGCGCCAATAGCTATGTGGGAACTTCTTTTGAGAATTATGTTAAGCAGTGGCCGGATAAATATCAGGTTGATACTATTAGCATCCATGGCGATGGATGGCGCAAGAAGAATTTTAGTCAGTATGATTCAATTTTCCATGTAGCGGGTATTGCACACTCTGATACAGGACATGCATCGCAAGAGACAAGAGCAAGATACTATCGTGTTAATACTAATTTGACAATAGAGGTGGCTACAAAGGCTAAAAATGACGGCGCAAAACAGTTTATTTTTATGAGCAGCATTATAGTTTATGGTGATAGTGCACCTATAGGCAAGAATAAGGTTATCACTAAAGATACTGTTCCATGTCCATCTAATTTTTACGGTGACAGTAAATTACAGGCCGAAAATGGTATTTTGCCGCTAAATGATGAGCGATTTCATGTCGCAATTATTCGAGCGCCAATGATTTACGGTAAAGGTTGCAAAGGAAATTATCAGACGCTCGTAAAGGTTGCGTTGAAAATGCCGTTTTTTCCATATGTAAAGAATCAGCGTTCCATGCTGTATATTGAAAATCTCTGTGAGTTTGTCCGGCTGATGGTGACAAACAATGACCAAGGCCTTTTCTGGCCGCAGAATGCAGAGTACAGCAATACATCAGAGATGGTTAAAATGGTTGCCGAAGCGCACGGCAGGAAAATAAGACTTGCTAGGGGCACTGGTTGGATGTTGGAACTAGCAGGATGCTTTACTAGAATTATACATAAAGCCTTTGGTAGTATGAGTTATGTTATGACGATTAGCGAATATAGGATTAACTACAGAGAATATACACTATCCTCCTCTGTTAAGAAAATGGAGATTGATAATGGCTGATGTTACAATTTTGATATTGACAAAAAATGAAGAAGTAAATTTGCCGGATTGTCTAAAATCTTTAAACGGTTTTGCTACACGCGTAGTTGTGTTGGACAGCGGAAGTACAGACCGCACAACGCAAATTGCGAGGGAATGGGGAGCGGATGTATATATACATCCTTTTGAAAATTATGCAAGACAGTTTAACTGGGGATTGGACAACGTAAATATCACAACAAAATGGACTTTTCGTCTTGATGCCGACGAAAGGCTTACAATCGACCTCCGTAGCGAATTGGAGCAGCTAATGGCTGATCATTTTGATGATGATGTCAATGGTATAACCATGGAAGCGTGGTTATATTTTATGGATCGTAAAATCAAGCATGGGTGTCGCAATAAACGAAAGCTTATGCTTTTTAAAACAGGAATTGGTCGGATAGAGGACCGCAATATGGATGAGCATACTATACTAAGTAATGGCACGTCAGTATATGCAAAAAATAGGTTTATACATTATGATTTCAAAAATTTGACACACTGGATAGATAAAATGAACTGGTATGCAACTCGGGAAGTGCAAGATTATTACGAGTTTAAAAATGGAAAATCAGCGGAAATAATTGTTAAGGATGCAGCAATATCGAGTACAAGAAATAAGAAATTTGGGGTGTATTATCGCTTCCCCTTGTTTTTACGGTGTTGGCTTCTTTTTATATATAATTATATTTTCAAACTTGGCTTTTTGGATGGTAAGGAAGGCTTTATATACCACTATATGTATCATCAATGGTATCGAACGCTTGTAGATGCTAAAATTTATGAGCAACAGAACGTAAAGTGAATTCAAACTTCAAACTTCCCAAATAATGATCTAGATAATTTTAGTTTTTCGCGGCTTATAGATTGATTTATAAAAAGCTCACGATTTAAATGGAATTATGATTGGTAGAACAGATCAATAAATATTGAAGCTGCTGCGAGAGAAGCTCAATATAGATTTTTCTCTTGCTAATTTGGGAGATATTTAGATGAAAAAGATAAAGGTACTAATGAGCTCGACAAACTCCTATACCAAAAATGGCGTCACTAATGTAATGCTCAATTT
Source organism: Oscillospiraceae bacterium MB24-C1 (assembly GCA_030913685.1). Taxonomy (NCBI): domain Bacteria; kingdom Bacillati; phylum Bacillota; class Clostridia; order Eubacteriales; family Oscillospiraceae; species Oscillospiraceae bacterium MB24-C1. The sequence continues at coordinate 412,542 of CP133187.1, forward strand.
ATTCAGAAATATCGATAAAACAGATATTCGGATTGATTTTGTTGCAATTGAAGAACCGGATGATAATATACGATTGGAGATAGAAGCTGCCAAGAGCAAAATTACGGTTGTGCCGAGAAGTATCAGACACTTTATCAGATTTATTAGTAGGTTTTCCAAAGTTTGTAAGGGTTATGATATTGTTCATGTTCATGGTAATAGTGCAACAATTGCCTTGGAACTGTTTGCAGCAAAGAAAGCTGGGATAAAGACTAGGATTGCACACAGTCACAACAGCACGTGCAAATTCAAAAAATTAGATATACTGTGTAGAATTCCTTTCTATGCCTTATGCAATGGTTACCTTGCCTGTGGTCAGAAAGCAGGAGAATGGTTATTTGGCAAACGGGGATTCCAGGTCATCAACAACGGTATTGATACAGAGAAATTTGCATTTGACCAGAAGAAGCGTTATGTAATAAGGGATAAGTTGGGCTGGCATTCTAATAAAATAATCGGTCACGTAGGAAACTTTGTAGAGGCAAAAAATCATACTCTGATTTTAGACATATTTGCGGATGCATATCAAAAAGATAACAATTGCAGGTTGCTACTTTTGGGTGATGGAAGACTGAAACAGGATATTATGAAGAAAGCGCAAGCACTGAAAATTGCTGACATGGTGTGTTTTGTCGGGAATACAGATTATGTTGCAGATTATCTGTGTGCTATGGATTTAGTTCTTATGCCATCGCTTTTTGAAGGGCTTCCACTGGCGCTTGTTGAGGAACAGTCCAACGGACTCAAATGCATAGTGTCAGATGCCATAACAACGGATGTGGATTTAACGGGTAATCTTATTTTCATCCCGTTGTATGCAGAAATTGTGAAGTGGAGTAATGTAATACTGAATCTAGATATTGATATGGATCGCACCTTAGTCTCTAATAACGCAATAGCATTAATAAAGAAAAAAGGCTTTGATAGTCGTCAGTCTGCTTGTCAGCTTGAGAAATACTATCTTGAGCAAAATTTGTTATGATATGTGGCTTTGCCACAAAAGTTGTAGGAAAGGTGAAAATATGACTTTAGATGGGATTCTACTTGGGCTACGTAACAATTATGTAAAAGCTAGCAGCAATTATAGAAGAAAAAAACTAGATACGACAAATTTCACAATTATTTCCAACAATTGTTGGGGTGGAATTGTTTACGAATCATACGGATTGCCGAAACAGACTCCTACTGTAGGTATGTTCTTCATGGCAGAGGAATATTTAAAGTTTGTCTCAAACCTAAGACATTATGTGGAAGATTGTGAAATGATTTTTGTTGAACCAGATCAAGCTAGGCACAAGAATTATTACATGAATGATAAAAGGTTTGGATCATATCCAATTGCAAGATTGGATGATGTGGAGATTGCAATGCTACATTTTCATTCTCGAGAAGAGGCGGCTTTTAAGTGGAAAAGTCGCTGTGAGCGAATAAACTGGGAATCTATGCTCGTGAAAATGAATGACCAGAATGTCTGCAAAAAAGAACACGCAGAACAGTTTATGAAACTTCCATTTAAAAACAAGGTATTCTTTACTGTGAAAAAAGATTGGATAGACATCCATGGAATTACAGTCCTTAAATCTAAGAATACGAATTGCTGCGGTGTTCTTGATGAACCGTTTGGGGCTTCTACGATGTTTAATGTCAATAAGTTAATAAATAAGATATAAAGGTAAAGGATAATGCATATGAGGGGTGTTTATTTAACTACCTATGATATAACTAATCCATCTGATGGTGTTGCCAAGAAAATTGTTTCACAAATAAAGTGCTTTGAAAATGCGGGCTTTGATATGATTATTGTGGACGCCAATGATATTCCATCGGGGAATTATTATAAATTTAGAAAAATAATTTCAAAGTTTTTAGCTACTGCTTACGTAACAGGATGTTTATATGATTATTTAATTAACAATATTGATTTAAATACAGTGGACTTTATCTATATTCGCAAAGGCTATTGTGATATAAGACAGATTCATGCACTTAAAAAAATCAAGAGAATTAACCCGTCCATTAAAATATTAATGGAAATACCTACATATCCGTATGATCAAGAATTCGGTGGGCGGAGAAGATTTTTGGCGATTCCCAGAGATAAAAAGGCGAGAAAATATTTGTACAAATATCTAGATCGTATTGTTACATATTCAGTTGATCCAGTTATTTTTGGGATACCTACGTTGAGAATATCAAATGGAATAGATTATAAAAAAGTATCCTTAAAAAACACTAAGACGCATGACGGTATTAATATAATCGCAGTTGCATTATTTGATTATTGGCATGGCTATGACAGAATCCTAATGGGTATCGCAAATCAAAAAGATGTTGTTAAAACAAATGGTGTGGTATTTCATATGGTAGGAGAAGGAAGAGCTCTGACGAAATATAAAGAAATTGTAGAAGAAAATAGTCTTGAAGATAATGTGGTCTTTCATGGAAGGCTTTTTGGTGAAGCGCTAGAAACTATTTATGATGTGTGCGATATTGGGATAGATACATTAGCCAGGCACAGAGTTGGTGTTAATTATAACAGCACATTAAAAGGAAAGGAATACTGTGCAAAAGGTCTTCCAATTATTTCCGGAGTGATAACCGAGTTAGATGATATGAATTGTGACTACTATCATAGAGTTCCTGCAAATGATGACGCAGTTTTAATTGACGAGATTGTTGACTTTTATCACTGTATGTATGATGGTAAGGATGCTGCTCTGGTTGCAGAATCTATTAGGAAGCAATCTCAGCAAATCTTCCATTTTCCTAATACTTTTGCATCAATTGTAGAATATATAAAAAAGAAATAAAATGATAAATTTCAATTTAGAGGTATTAAATGACAAATACGGCAGAATTAAAAATTAGAAATTATAAAACGACTTATGATTCAGATGCAATTGCACTCCTTGGCTGTATGTTTTTATTTTACTCAGGATCATATTCGATTAAAGTAATTTTGTCAGGAATCGGATTAGAAGCTGTTACAAATTTTGGCTCATTATTTTTTTATATATTGTGGTTTTATAATTTGGTGAAAATTTCAATACAAAATAAATTTATTATAAAGAAGATAGTTTTTTTTGAACTCTTATATATCGGTATTTTGATGATAAATAAAGCGACATTTCCATATACAGAGCAATATTACATTGAATATCATATGTTTCTTAGACAAATTGTTTTAGTGTTTCTACCATGTGGGGTGGTTCTATCACAGGTAAAGACGTTTGAAGACACATTTGGGATATTAAGAAAATATGCTTGGATAGGTAGTTTGCTTATGCTGACTGCTTTTCCATTAGGGTATATGAATTATTGGGGAGAACAATATTGGGGAGTGCAGTTGTCTCCACTCACAATTATAATATTCGAAAATTATATAAAAAATAAGAGGAAAAGTGATTTTGCTTTATTAGCAATTAGCTTAGTTATGATATTAGCAGGTGGTAGACAATCATTTATTGTTATTTCAGCATCCTGCCTGATGCTTTACTTATATGATAATCGAAAAAAGTCTACTAAAATACTTCTTTTAATTTCGTTAGGTGTTATTGTTTCAATCATTTTAGTATCAGACTTTTACATTGCCATATTCAAGTGTATGCTCGAAATACTTCAATCATTGGGGCTGGAAAAGATGAGAGCACTTGAATACTTAGCAAATGGTAATCTGTTTAGTACATTAACCAGAAATTATATATACGAGTCTGCAATTGTATCTATCGCTGCAAATGGAACTAAGGTCTCTGGATTATTTGCCGACAGATATTATATAAGGCAGTTTGGCAGGTGGATAGCTTATCCACATAATCTTTTTCTTGAGTTATGGATGGATTTTGGAACAGTATGGGGGACGGTTCTGGCTGTGATATTGATGGCCAAAGCAATTGAGAATCTATTTATAGGAGGGGAAGGCCGCAAACGCCTTTATATTGCATTGAGTATACTTTCGTTATTTAGGCTGATGGTTTCAAACAGTTTTATGATAGAGGGGTATTTTTACGTTTTGTTAGGGTTCTTGTTCGGTAAAGGTACAGGATTGAGATTTAAGAATCCTAATAAACAAAAACATATAGTATCAGTTTACAATAGAAGATAGGGAGGCAGCAACATGTTACCAATCAAATTGGCATACAGCAAAATTCAGAATGCTGGGGACTTACTGAATGAGTATCTATTTGACAGGGTTTTTCAAGTCCCTATTGTTAAAAGTACAAATATTTGGGAGACAGAATTAACAGGGATAGGAAGTTTTTTAGAGATACTATTCATTAATTATGATTGGAACGGAAATAACTTAAGGACGATAATAAAAAAACCATTTATGTACAAAAACAGCAGTGAATGCTGTGTGACATGGGGGACTGGTTTTATTCATGATTATGGAAAAAAATTAAAGGGATTGGCTAGGAATAATGTTCAATTGATGGCATTACGTGGTCAGAAGAGCAAAGAACTCATTGAAAAAACTCTAAACTGCAACATATCTCCTGTATTGGGTGACGCTGGAATACTAACACCAATGTTACTTGATGGAATTGTGTATAAAAAGTATAAAGTAGGTATAATCCCACATTATCGTGAAAGTGAATGTTGTGAATTAAAGTATGTACTAGAGCGATACCCCAATATTCATATTATTGATATGCGTAGAGATGTCCTTGATGTCGTTAGGGAAATCGCAGAATGTGAAATCATCCTATCCAGTAGTTTGCATGGACTGATCATTGCAGATGCTTTTCGTATTCCAAATCAACGTATTTATTTTACTGATGCGCCTATGGGCTCCGGTTTTAAATTTGACGACTATTATTCTGCTCATGGTGTTGAATGTCCTCCTTGTAAAGTAAAGTCGTTTGAAGATGTCCCGTCAATTAATCATATTATTGATAGATATCAGATTACAGATGATATGGTAAAGGCAATGCAAAACGATATGTATGATTGTTTAATGAAGTATTTAAATACTAGAAGTCAGAGATGAGAACATATATGTCTGGTGTTTGGAATCGAATCAAAAGAATGGCTCAAAAAGCAGATGCAAAACATATTGTGATGCTTTCTGTTGGAGTACTTAGTGGACAGATTATTAGTATGCTGATAAGTCCCATAACCACGAGATTATATGCTCCTGAAACATTTGGTGATTTATCATTAATTGTATCATTAGCGACTATGTTCGTCCCGATCGCAACTCTACAATATCATATTTCTATTGTGAATTCTAAAGACCAAGATGAGTATGCTTTGTGTAAGCTTACATTTTTGTTAGTTATTTTGACATCAGTTATTTTTTTGATAGGGTTAATTTTCTTTCTTCATTTCAAATCTGAGAAATACAAATCGGTTGGCAATCTAATATACATTGCTGTTTTTTGGTTTATGATGTCAGGATTAGTGGCTATTGTAGAATCATACAATAACAGACATAATGAGTATGGGCTTATGGCGAAAATTACCTTAAGGCGATCGATAGTGTCTAACCTTGTAAAAGTAGTGCTTGGTTTATTTCATTCTAGCATCTTAGGATTGTTAGTTGGGCAAACATTGGGATACATTGCAGGCATAAAAAGGCAATCACAATCAATAGTACGACATATGGGTTATATTTTAGCGATAGATATAAAAAGAGTTGTCGAAGTGGCAAAGATTTATAAAGCGCAACCATTTTATGCTCTCCCAGGCATATTCATTTTACAGTTTTCATATTCGACACTTGTGCTCATAATTAATACGATATTTTCATCTCGAGAAGGTGGATTCTTCTCACTTTCAGTGACTATTTTAGGGATCCCACTTTCCTTAGTAAGCAATAATGTGTCAAGAGTTTTTTTTAAAAATGCTTCAGCAGAGTACGACAATACCGGAGCATTTCGTTCTACTTTGCGTAGTACCGCCATTTTACTAGTAGCGATATCATCGCTTGGATTTACATTGCTATGGTTTATTGCGGAACCTGCATTTTCATTAATCTATGGTAATGCGTGGATACGAAGTGGAACATTTGTGAAAATTCTTATTCCAATGTATGCAGCGCGTTTTGTTGTTAATGGAATGATGCATGGTTTTGTTATTGCAAATAAACAGCGACTCAAGACAATGCTGCAAAGTTTATTCATTGTTGCTATCCTTGTTGGATATAATCTCGCTTCAAAGAACGTTCTTGATATCGAAGAATTTCTATGCTTTATAAACTGGACTTACTTTGGACTATATATATTACTTTTTATTGCTCTTTGGAAACAGAGTGGGTTAGAAAGTAAAGGCCAGAAAACTTAACTAATATCTTATGCTACCTACATGCGGCAGAGTACATGATTTATGCTCCAGTTTTTAGATAGATTAATTATACACCAAGGGTCTATATTCTACTGAAGGTAGACAATTCTTTAAACTATATAAGATCGTCAAGAAATATAATGTGCTGCTAGTATACTTAAAATACATTATGCAAGGACACTCGGCAGGCTTAGTGAAACGATAGGCATTTTTAATTATGAAAATTATAAATGGGATCATTATTACCGGTAACATGGCAACAACCATCCAGAAATCTGCTAAATTTAGTGGATGCTCGCTCTGCAGCAAGAGCTGATCTGAGCAAGTATGCTGGCATCAGATTATGATTTGGAAGCACATAAAAACCGGTTCCGATGCAACTTGGGAGATGAGCTAATTACATGCGCTGACACATCAGCGCAGAACGTGATTTTTGTTTAAACTCAGTATGCCTTTATGCGATGGGTAAAAAATGTTTACCCAATGGTGTAAGAGAATATTATATGGGAAAAAGGAGTGCGATTACATGAATATCGCAGTTGCAGGCACTGGATATGTCGGCCTTTCGATGGCTGTTTTGTTATCACAATATAATGCTGTCAAAGCAGTTGACATTATTCCGGCAAAAGTAGCACTTATAAACGAAAAAATGTCTCCTATTGTGGACGAAGACATAGAAGTATTTCTGACCACCAAAATACTGGATTTGGTTGCTACGATCGACGGGGACTCTGCCTATGCAGATGCTGAATACGTAATTATTGCAGCGCCAACAAACTATGATCCTGTAAAGAACTATTTTGATACTACATCGGTCGAGAGCGTTATTCAACAGGTTATTAAGGTCAACCCCGATGCTGTTATGATTATCAAATCGACAGTGCCCGTTGGTTTTACAGAGCATGTTCGTACAAAATATTGCTGTGACAATATTCTTTTCAGCCCAGAATTTCTACGCGAAGGACATGCCCTATATGACAATCTTTATCCAAGCCGAATTATTGTCGGCACACCTATTGGAAATGCACGTTTACAAAAAGCAGCACAGACCTTTGCAAACCTATTAAAGCAAGGCGCATTAAAAGAGAATATTCCTACGCTATACGTGAATCCAACTGAGGCAGAAGCGATTAAGCTGTTTTCTAATACATACCTAGCGTTGCGCGTAGCTTATTTCAATGAGTTGGACACATATGCTGAAACCAAGGGGCTGAATACAAAAGCAATCATAGAGGGTGTTTGCCTTGATCCACGCATAGGAGATCAATATAACAACCCATCCTTTGGCTATGGCGGCTATTGCTTGCCTAAAGATACCAAACAGCTTCGCGCCAATTATGAAGATGTTCCACAGAATCTGATCGGTGCGATAGTAGACGCAAACACAACTCGTAAAGACTTTATTGCAGACCAGATTATTGCACATAATCCTAAGATCGTCGGTGTTTATCGATTGACCATGAAAGCGAATTCTGATAACTTCCGTCAGTCCTCTATACAAGGCGTCATGAAGCGCATTAAGGCGAAGGGAATAGAAGTGGTCATCTATGAGCCGTCTATGTCGGAGGACTGTTTCTTCAATAGCCGTGTTATCCGAGATCTAGAGGAATTTAAATCTATAAGTGACGTAATTATAGCAAACCGATATCACGAAGATATAGCGGATGTATTGGACAAAGTCTACACCAGAGACTTATATTTCCGCGATTAGACTAAGAACGATAATTAGCCATTCTGCCGCCACAATACCGACGACTAAGTCGACCTGATACACACTAACTAAAAACAGATGCAAAACAGGGGATTATTACCCATCATTGTTTAATACCAACTAAAAATATCCAAGCATAACTAAAAGCGTCCTCACGCTTCTGGAAATCGTGTATTGCAATCTAAACCGTTTACACCGTCGATTGAATGATCCCCCTTTGCTGTTGTGCAGTTGGCAGGACCGCGCTCCTAGTGTATATAATAAAGCCGCGTGTTGATTCGCACGCGGCTTTGCCTTATCATATTTTAATCTGTGTTTCAATCTGGGTCATGATATGTAACAGGGTTAAAGCACCCAAACGCACGGTGCTGCCGGAAGGGTCATAAGCAGGGGAGACCTCCACCAGATCGGCAGCGACAATGCGGCCTTTTTGTGCAATGCCGCAAATGATATCACATACCTGATCAAACAACAACCCGCCCGGATAGGGAGAGGCGACGCCGGGCGCAATAGAGATATCAAATCCGTCAATGTCCACGGTAATATAATAATTTTTTGCTTCTGGTATTTTGGCTAAGATACCTGCGACACCGATAGTATGTGCCTCTCGGGCCGAAATCAAAACGCTACCATAGGCTTTTGCGGTTTCAAAATCCGCTTTTTTGCTGCTGCCAATACCGCGCAGGCCAATTTGCGCCATTGGCCCGATGTGAGGCATTTCGGACATGCGACGCATTGGACTACCATTGCCGTATTTTAACTGCCCTACGTGGTCAGCCCAGTCGAGGTGAGCGTCTATCTGCACCACGCAAATTTCTTCGCCGATCGCTTCAAGCGCTTTACCCACTGGCGCACTGATAGAATGGTCGCCACCGATGACAATCGGCACAGCACCGCGGTGTAAGATAGCCTTGACGCTTTCCACTACTGCGTCAAAGGTGTGTTGTGGGTCGGCATGTAAAATGTCTGCATCTCCACAGTCCACAATTTTAAGGGGTGCGGCAAGGCGTACACAATCGCTTTCAAAATCGTAGAAGCCTGCGTCGCCACGTCCATACTGGGTGGAGGCTTCACGAATTCGGCGGGGCGCAAGCCGCGCGCCACTCATATATCCGACAGCAAAATCAACCGGTACGCCTAAAACGGCGATATCTGCGTCAAGCTGTGATAAATCGGTGCAGATTGGGTATTTTCCGAAAGAACAGATGCCTGTTATAGGCAGATTCAGATGTTCCATATGATCATCTCCTGTAATCCTATTTTGTGGTTTGCTCAGATTTTGTGTTCATTATAGCCTGATCCGCGTGAACTGTACATGGAATCTGTTTTGTGCTATAATCCTTTCGATTAACAATATTTAAAACAATCAGGCTTTAGCTTTACAAAATGCTACCGTTACAGAAGGAGCCCGCATATGGATCGGACAGACATCAAAATCATGAATATTTTGCAGCAGGATTGTAAGACGACCACGCGCGAAATTGGTAAGCAGGTTGGCCTGACTGCACCCGCCGTTTCAGAACGCATTTTGCGCCTGCGCGAGTCTGGGGCTATTCAGGCATTTCGGGCAAAGCTAGATGTCAATATGATAGGTAAAAAACTTTCGGCTTATATTATGATCAATGTACCACCGGAAACCTATACTAAATTCTGCACTTTTGCTGAAGAAAATCCGGCCATTGTTGAGCATCATCACATCATTGGTGTCAATAATGCTTTGCTTCGTATTCAGGTTGCCGATTCTACAGAGCTAGAGCAACAGCTAAGTGAAATACGGAAATTTGGTATGTCTCAGACTTCTATTTTATTAAACACCTATTTTGATCAGAAGCCGCTGGATACTTAATTGTTCTATCTGCGCCCAAAAGATTAAAACCGCCCGTCGCCGAGATTATTTTCGGGGGCGGGTGTTTCAGTTCTTCTAATATGAGGAAAACGGGCCCGCTATAAATAGCAAGCCCGTTTTCCATTTTTATAGGGGAGAGTGATTATCGAGTCAATACGATTTCGCCGTTTTTCATGACGGTTTCGACCAGATTGATGGTGGTGTGATAGGGAAGAAAGTGAACCGACGGATATTTCAAAAAGATGATATCCGCCTGTTTGCCTGGCTCTATACTGCCGACTCGGTCGGCGCGGCCAACAGCTGCAGCACCATTAATGGTCAACGCGGTAATCACTTCTTCTATGGACAGATGCATGTAAATGCAGGCCAGTGCAATCAGTAGGGGAATGGAATTAGTAAAGCAGCTACCAGGATTCAAATCGCTGGCAATAGCGACCGCCATGCCGTCGTCGATCATCTTGCGGGCACGTGCGAAATCTTCCTTGAGACAGAACGCGGTGGCGGGCAGCATGGTGCCGATAACGCCAGCCTTGGCCATGTCATAAATGCCTTTGTCGGACGCTTGTAGCAGATGGTCGGCAGAAATCGCGCCAACCTCGGCGGCCAGTTCGGCGCCGCCAAGCTGCACCATTTCGTCGGCATGGATTTTAAGCTTAAAGCCCATCGCCTTGGCGGCATTGAGGTAATAACGCGAATCCTCAATGGAGAAAACGTTCTTTTCAGTGAAGATATCCGCAAACTCCGCGAGATTTTCAGCCTTTACAACGGGGGCAACATCACGCAGTAGCATATCGAGAAAGTCCCGCTCGCGCCCTTTGTATTCTGGCAGTACACTGTGTGGACCCATAAAGGTGGGTACAATGTCCACAGGCTGCATGCTATCCAGCGCTTTCATAGCGCGCAGTTGCTTGAGCTCGGTCTCCTTATCCAAACCATAGCCGCTTTTGCCTTCTACGGTGGTCACACCGAATTCCAGCATCCGTGTCAGACGGTCGCGACCGGCCTCAACAAGCTCTTCCAGTGTGGCCGCACGGGTTTTTCCGACGGTGGCATTGATGCCGCCGCCGCGCTCCATGATAGACATATAGCTGTCACCGCGCAGCCGCCATGAAAATTCATCGGCGCGATAGCCACCGAAAACAAAATGCGTATGCGAATCGACAAAACCAGGCAGAACGGTTTTTCCGGTGGCGTCTATGATTTCGCAGCCGGTATTTCCACACTCTTTTATCAGCTCTTCGGTCGTTCCGACAGCTTCAATTTTATCGCCGCTGATCAGAACTGCGCCATCTCGAATCAGGCCGATATCCGACATTTTGATGCCATGCTTTGGCGCGCTGCCAGCGCAGGTAACCAGTTCTGCGGCGTGACAAATTAATTTTTTGCTCATGGCGGTTCCTCCGTCTTGCTTTATTTGATAACCTCGCGGTAAACTTTTTCGATTAGCTCATCCGAGGCGATATAGGGCATTGTGATGTAGTCTGTACCATTGCGAATTTCATTATATTCGGCCACCGTTTCGATGGAATGCTCACAGCGGGCCCAGTTTCTTCTGGCTACGCCAATCATGGTATCCCACGGCATTGCCGTCATCAGGATGTCGTCCACGCGTTTACTGCCATCGAGCACCATACCGAAGCCGCCATTGATTGCTTTGCTAACGCCAACGCCACCGCCGTTATGCAACGCAACAAGACTCATACCGCGTGCGGCGTTGCCGGCATAGCACTGAATGGCCATATCCGCGGTGACGTTGCTCCCGTCATAGATATTGGAGGTTTCACGATAAGGGGAATCAGTACCGCCGGTATCGTGATGGTCACGGCCAAGCATAACCGGCCCAATCTCGCCGTTACGAATCATTTCGTTGAATTTCAATGCAATATCGCGGCGGCCCAAAGCATCTTGATAGAGAATACGGCACTGAGTACCAACGACCAGCTTATTCTTTTCCGCATCACGAATCCAGATATAGTTGTCGCGGTCCTGGCCACGGCGGTTAGGGTCGATGACTTTCATTGCGGCATGATCTGTTTTGTGCAGATCCTCCGGCTTGCCCGAGAGACAGCACCAACGGAACGGGCCGTAACCGTAGTCAAATAGCATGGGGCCCATGATGTCCTCGACATAGGACGGGAAGATAAAGCCTTCGCTGGTATCAATGCCGTTTTTGGCTATATCCTTGGCACCGGCATCAAATACAGCCTTCATAAAAGCGTTGCCATAATCGAAGAAATAGCTTCCGCGTTCGACCAGCTTTTTAATAATATGATAATGATGGATCAGTGACGCATCAACCAGCTTACTAAAGTTTTCTATATCATTTTTGAGCATTTCGGTGCGCTGCTCAAAGGTGAGACCTTGTGGGCAATAGCCGCCGTCATAAGGCACATGGCAGGAGGTCTGGTCGGACAACAGATCGATGTGAATGTTATTGTCTAAAGCGTACTCGAGCAGATCAATGATGTTTCCTTGGTAGGCGATGGAGAGAACCTCTTTCTTTTCCTGCGCGTCTTTTGCCCAGGCAAATGCTTCTTTGAGGTTGTCGGTAACCTTGCCCACCCAGCCCTGACTGTGACGGGTTTCAATGCGCGAGGGATCAACTTCGGCCACGATACCCACACCGCCCGCGATTTCAATTGCTTTAGGCTGCGCGCCGCTCATGCCGCCAAGACCCGACGTCACAAACAGGTGGCCGCTTAGATCACCGTCTGGTGCGACACCAAGCACCTTTCGACCAGCATTCAGCAATGTATTAAAGGTACCGTGTACAATACCCTGCGGGCCGATATACATCCAGCCACCTGCTGTCATCTGGCCGTAGCTCGAGCAACCCATCGCGGTGGCCTTGGCCCAATCGTGGGGATTATCAAACATGCCGACCATGAGGCCATTGGTAATAACGACGCGCGGGCTGGTCTTGTGCGATTTAAACAGGCCCATGGGATGCCCGGACATCATGACGAGCGTCTGTTCGTCTGTCAGAATTTCAAGATACTTCTTGATGAGCTGATACTGCATCCAGTTCTGGCAGACCTGACCGGTTTCGCCGTAGGTGACAAGCTCATAAGGGTAGAGTGCCACTTCATGATTCAGATTGTTGTCAATCATAACCTGAAAGGCCTTCCCCTCAATACAGTTGCCTTTGTATGCATCAATGGGTTTGCCATAGATACGCTCCTTGGGCATAAAGCGGTAGCCGTAGATACGCCCTAGGGTCAACAGCTCCTCTAAAAACTCAGGTGCGAGTTGCGCGTGGAGTTCTTCCGGAATATAACGTAGCGCATTTTTTAAAGCCAGCTTTATTTCCCGTTCATTAAGCGTCAGCTCACGCTTTGGTGCACGGCGAACCCCATCTTTAAACTTGGGATATTCCGGCAGAGTAGCATCAAGCTTTATGGTCATTGCTTTTCCGATATCACAATTATTCATGGCAGATGCCTCCTTTACTAATGTTTTGCAGTTAAATATTATCACAGCTATGTCTAAATAACGTCTATAAACAGTATCTTTTACTAGCCTTTTTTTAATTTTGTAGATGCTTTTATGGAAAAATATTGTATAATAAAATAGATGAATTTTATTTAAGATATTCTATATTGTTTGGTGAGGCTGTTTTAACTTGAATAATGAGAAAGAGAGCGTGTCTATGGCTGTAATTTCTTTTAAACTGCTGCAAATGCCGATGATATTATTAGACGGTCAACAGATTCTTCTGCCATTTAAAAAGGCGGAGGCGCTGTTGTATTGCCTTGCGATAAAAAAGACTGTTTCGCGCGAACAGGCGGCAAACCTGCTCTGGGATACCGATGATTCGCAGGTTGCAAAGAAGAATTTACGCCATACGCTGTATACGATTAAAAGAGTATTTGGCATCGAATTGATCGTTTCCCCCAAAAAGCATCTGCTGACCTTAAACCCTGAACTAGAATATGACATTGATTATGATTATTTCATGAAAACCCACGACTTTTCACTCTACGATGGAGAGTTGCTACAAGGCTTCAGCCTGAAAAACGCCGATGCTTTTGAAAACTGGCTAGAAATGGAGCGCAATGAGTTTCGGGAATACTATCTTCACCAGCTGTATGACGTAATGATTCAAGCGGTGGAAAGAGATGTCTCTGAAACCGAAATGCTCTTTACCCGATATATCAAAAAAGGTCCGCTGGACGAGCGTGTTTATCAACTTATGATGACGTGCTACCAGAAAAATGCTCTGTATTACAAGGGAATCAAGGTGTATCAGAATATCAGCAAGTTGTTAAATACTGAACTGAGAATTGCCCCCTGTGCCGAACTGACACAGCTACACCGCGAACTCTTGAGCGCGTGGACCGAATCCACAGCCGAGGAGCAGGAACAAGCGCCTGTGCGTGTGATCGGCCGCGCAGAGGAAATGCAGTTTATGATGAAGGCATACCGTGCCTTTTTGCTTGGCACACCGACGGCGCTTTTGATTTTGGGCGAAAACGGCGTCGGAAAAACATATCTCGTCAACAGTTTTTTAGACAGCATCGGCGAAGATGCCTGCATTGTACTTAAAACGATTTGTTTTCAGGCAGAACGCGAGTTTATTCTGCAGCCATGGAACACCATTATGCTACAGCTTGACCAGCAAATTCGTAGCCGCAATATGACGGTTCCCACAAGCTACACTAGCTATATCAATACCTTGTTTCCGCTTTTTGGTGACAGTGAGCAAACCTCGCAGGTGCCGGAAGATGTGATGACATCCTACAACTACCGCACCGCCAGAAACAGCGTGCTCAAGCTGTTTTCATATGTCGGGGAAGAGAGCCCGATCATTTTGTTTTTCGATAATATTCAGTTTATGGACAATCACAGCCTGGAGCTGCTTTCGCTGATTATAAGAGAGCGCAACCCAAATATTCTTTGTGTCAGTACCTGTCTTGATATACAGATGCCCTATCTGCAAAAGCAGATCAACGCGCTGGTGCGCGAAAAATTTGTAAGCCCGTTGCTAGTTCCGCCATTCACTGAAAAGGATGTATCGGAGATTATCACCGACCGGCTTGGCCCGGATGCGCTCAACGAACAGATCATCTCTCATATTTATCAAGACTCTGAAGGGAACGGCTTTTTCCTTGATATGCTCCTCGGTTATCTTACCAACGACAAAGGTGCTTCACGCCGAATGCCGTCCAATCCGCATGACATTCTGCTCGAACGGCTTGAGGCGCTTTCCGCCGATTCCCGGCAGTTACTGGATACCATGTCCGTCTGTCCTGAATCTATCACACTTGATATTGTGGAGTATATTCTCAATCGTGATACGCTGGAAATCATTGAATTGACCGACAATCTCAAGCAACATAGTCTGATTAAGGAAAAGGTCACCGATGGGCAAATTCGGTTTCAGTTCCGCCATGCAAAAATGCAGGACTTTGTCCATTCGCAGCTTTCGCCCTCCAAGCGTAGGCTGTTGCATGCTCGAGTGGCAAACTACTACGAGCAGACGCCGGAGCTGCTGCACAATAATAACTGGTACCAACGGATTATTTATCATTATGCGCAGGCTTGTAACGACGTTAAGGTCCTCCAGTACAAAATTCTTAGTTTAGCGGACTATTCGCGGTATAACTATGAGCTGTATCCAGTTCTTCAGCCGCAGAAAGATTCTGCACTGGAAGCGCCCAAGCAGCTTTCGAAATATTTTGATGAGCTGGTGACAGAGCTTGTCCGACTATATAATTATCAGCCTAACGCCATCGATTTTGTAGAGCTAGAGACGTTGCTCTATCTCGTTATCGGAAAATACTGCATTTCACAGGGCTTTTATAAAAAGGGGCTTGAGGCCATTAAACGCAGTCTTGCACACACTGGTTATTTAGAAACACATCCGCATATCCATATTTCTTGCCTGCGGCAGCTTACATTTTACGGAATACAGACGTGGAATGCCAATCTAATGCGCGAAAACATTGAGAAAGGCATGGCAATTGCAAAGGAGAAACGGCTGAGCATCGATTACGCCATTGAATGCCGCCTATATGGATTGTATTTGACAATGTGCGGTCGGTATGACGAAAGCAGGGACCGGTTAAATCAGGCTATAGGCCTGTTTGAATCCACAGCGCTGGACGGCCAGAATTATGTTTTGAATCTCGCAGCCTGTTACAATTATCTGGGGGAATTGGAGCGTAAGCAAAAGCACTTTGATGCCTCTCTGGCGTTTTACGAGCGGGCAATTGCGCTTTGCGGTGATCGCAAATATCCCAAAAATCCAATTTTCTATTCTAATCAGGCCTGTGCATTGATGATGCTGGGCAAAAAGGAAAAGGCAGCAGAGCTTTTTTTCTATGCCAATAAGCTGTATGACGCTTCCAATATTCTTGTCGGGCGCGCGGCAACAAAGGCGCATTGCTGCTTACTTTATGCCATGGATGGTAACGCAAGTGATGCTAGGCGTCTGCTGACAGAGGCCGAAAAAACAGCCCGCATCATCAGTTCCCCTATGGCGATGGGGATTGTTGAACGCATCAAAGCGATGCTGCTAAAAAACTTCCCAGAAGTGTTTAGCGGTGTTATATCAGACAGTCTTGAAGCTTGCTGCATAAAAAGCGAAAAATATCTGGCCGAGCTTCCGGGCGCTTATGAGCTTGAACTTCCGCTTGAACTTCCGCGAGTGGGCGAATAAACGCAAAAAAGACGGCGGGGTACTACACTGTGGTTAATAATAGACCGGATGGTTCCGGAGCGAGGGGTATTAATTTTATATGGAGCTTTCAATAAGAATTGCCGACCCGGCCGGCAACATCACAATTTTTGTCATGAGCGCCGTCTCGCCACAGCAGTATGCGTCGGTAGCGGCAATGCTGCTGGCTGACAGCAGATTCCGTGCCGAGCAGGTAGCGTTTCATGTCGCACCGAAGAGGGGCGCGGATGGTCGCATCGAGATGATGGGCGGGGAGTTCTGCGGCAACGCAACCCGCAGCTACGGCTATTTGCTTAGCGCGCTGTTGCCCAATCATCCGAGCGAGGTAAAAGTAGAAATCAGCGGTGCCGACCACCCGCTGTTGGTGAAAATTGATTGTGAGCACGGCAGGTGCGAAACACAGATGCCGTTGCCGGCAGGGAAGGGTACCATCAAATTTGAAGGCGAAGAATTTGACGCGATCCACTTTGATGGGATTATACATATAATCGTACCAGGTGCTTCGCGCGGCCAGCATTTTGTCGATGGCCTTTTCGCAACGGCAAAAAGCAAGGTGGATAGTAGTGCTTATGGCATCATGTTTTTAGATGGAGACAATATGACGCCTGTTGTCTATGTCTGCGAAACTGATTCGGTGGTGTGGGAGAGTAGCTGCGGTAGCGGTTCGATGGCGGTGGCCGTACTGGGGGCCATAACGCAAATAAACGGTGTGTGTCACCGTGCTTTGCAGCAGCCCGGTGGTATTATTGAGGCGGTTGCGCGTGCCGAAGGCGGAAGGGTAGTACAATGTAGTATGGGTGGGCCAGTCAGCTTATCTAAGGAGATCAAGTGGACAATGCCGAAATTTTGAGCTTTTAACCCTCGGTACCGATAGAAATAAATTGTAAACACTGTGATTGGCTAGTTATATATAGATAGGATTCGCTAAAGTAAAATTTAGCGAATCCTATTTTAATAGATATAAGCTCCAGGTATCATGACAACGGGGAAACGATGTGAAAAGGGAGGCGTGACGGCAATTGCCTATATCATATACAGCAATCAGAGAAGTCATTCAGCCACCAGCCCCACTTTCAAGTACAACAGATCATTCGTCCGCAGGCGCAAAAGCGAGCCTTTGCCCAACTTTGCGAAACTACGTAAAAGACTAAGCGAAGCAAAAGACTTTTGGGACAAACTGAGAAAAGGTTGCCATAAGGCAACCTTTCCCAACTCGCCAGCTTAACTAGCAGTTTTGACTGGAATCATATGAACTGAGCGCCGATAATCGCAGCGATCATCAGTGGGATATTGAAATGCAGGAAGGTTGGGACGCAGGTATCCCAGATGTGATCATGCTGGCCATCCGCATTTAATCCGCTGGTCGGTCCAAGCGTGGTGTCAGAAGCAGGGGAACCGGCATCGCCAAGAGCCGCTGCCGCAGAGATCAGCAAAATTGTCGCCGGGGTACTGAATCCAATTTGCTGACAAAGCGGAACGTAAAGCACTGCCAGAACCGGAATGGTACCAAAGGAAGTGCCGATGCCCATTGTGACCAACAGGCCGATCAGCGTAATCATGGTGGCTGCAATCAGCTTGTTGCCACCCATCAGGCCGATGGAGTTCTTAACAAGTTCGTCAACTGCGCCGGTATCTTTAAGAACCTGTGCAAAACCGCCAGCGACAAGCATGACGAAGGCGATAAAGCCCATCAGCTTGATGCCGCCTTCAAACTGGGCATCAATTTGGTTCCATTTAATAGTGCCGGTGATTATCAGGAGTAGCAAGCCACCGAGCGCCGCAATGGGAAGTGATCCAAACTGAATCTGCAGGATAACCATTACAATAACGGTAACTAGCGTAAACCAATGATGGCGTTCAAACTTGAGTTCCTGAGGAATTTCGTGTTCGATAATCTGGACATTCTGATAATCACGGGGCTTGCGATAGGTAAAGAACACTGCAATACACAAACCGATGAACATGGCCAACCCGAGAATCCAGTTCGCTCTCCAAACTTCCTTGACATCGACAGGCATGCCGTTAGTGGTCATATTTTTAGCCACAATACCGTGGAATATCAATCCGAAGCCTACGGGTAAGGTGATGTACGGCGCTTTTAAGCCGAATGCTAATGAGCAGGCCGCAGCACGACGATCAATTTTCAGTTTGTTCATCAGTATAAGCAGCGGGGGGATAAGGATAGGAATAAACGCAATATGTACCGGAATGGCATTTTGTGAAAGGCAAGCGATAAATGCAAGTGTCCATAAAAAGACTAGCTTTTTGTTACCGATAAACTTGGTCATTTTTTGACCTAGAATATCGACAATGCCTGTGGTTGCCATCGCTGTGGCAAAAGTGCCAAGAAGGATATAGGCCAATGCGGTTTCGCCGTTGCTGCCCAGCCCGGAAAGCAGGGAAGACATTGTTCCCTTCAGACCGAGGCCGCCCGCAAGACCACCCGCAAACAACGAGATGATCATAGCGAGGAGGATATTCATCTTCGCGAGGCATAGTGCGCAGAGAATGACTACTGCTACAATTACAGGGTTGAACAACATATTGTATTCCTCCAATCCTTATATATCGAATTTAGCTGCTTATCTAAGCTTTCCAATGAAGTATATGCGTCATCGTTTCATCGGCAGCATTATAGATATTAACTAAAATTCAATTCGTGAAACGTGGCGTTCTACGTTAGAGACTAGGCTACCATCTATAATCGCATTTTCGCACTGATCAATATCTCCATACAGTGGGCGGTCTTCTTCCAGCGGGGCAACTAAAGCACGGATGGTTTCATAAGCCGGTTGGGTGCCGACACCCATTCCTTTATTACCGCGCAGATCGATGGCCTGACAGGCACACATGATCTCCATAGCAAGTACGCGTCGCGTATTGTTGAGAATTTCGCATGCCTTGCGGGCGGCGGTGGTTCCCATGCTGACATGGTCTTCCTGATTTGCTGAGGATGGGATGCTGTCCACGCTAGCCGGATGTGCAAGTACTTTGTTTTCAGAAACAAGGGAAGCTGCAGAATATTGTACAATCATAAAGCCGGAGTTGACACCGCCGTGCTTTGTCAAGAAGGCTGGAAGTCCGCTTAACGCAGGGTTGACAAGACGCTCGAGACGTCGTTCTGAGATATTGGCGATTTCGGATATAGCCATACCCAAATAGTCAAAAGGAATCGCCATCGGCTGGCCGTGGAAGTTTCCACCGGAGATAACCTCCATCGTGTCTTTTAAAATGATGGGGTTGTCGGTCACGGAATTCATTTCGATATCAAGCTTGTTTTTCACGAAGTTGATTGCGTCCTTGCTCGCCCCATGAACCTGTGGTACACAGCGCAGAGAATAGGCGTCCTGTACGCGAATTTGACCCTGGCGTGTCGTGTTTTTACTGTCTTGCAAAAGCTGACTGACGATACGGGCCGTATCAATCTGACCTTGATGCGGGCGTATCGCATGAATGCGCGAATCAAGTGCATCAATAATACCATTTTGTGCCTCAAAGCTCAATGCGGCAGCAACGTCCGCAACCTTTAAAAGTTCTAGTGCATCATAAACCGTTAGCGCACCGCTTGCCGTCATAGCCTGCGTTCCATTGATAAGTGCCAGACCCTCTTTAGCGCTTAACTCGATAGTCGGGATACCCGCACGATTCATCGCCTCCGCGCCGTCCAGAATTTCACCCTTGTACTCCGCTTTACCAAGTCCGATCATCGGCAGCACCATGTGAGACAGTGGCGCCAGATCTCCCGAGGCACCCAGCGACCCTTTTTGAGGAACAACCGGTGTCACCCCTTTATTGAGCATATCAACCATGGTCTCTACGACTTCCATTCTTGGGCCGGAATATCCTTTAGCAATGTTGTTAATGCGCAAAAGGAGCATGCCGCGTACCACTTCACGCGGAAAAGGCTCTCCCGCCCCCACGGCGTGGGTGATAATCAAATTCTTTTGCAGCAGCTTGGACGCCTCGCTGCTGATGACAACATCGCTAAATTTACCGAAACCAGTTGTGACGCCGTAAACTACGCGACCCTCTTTGATGATCTGATCCACAACCTCGCGCGACGCGATGATGCTTTGCTTGGCTGCTTCCGAAAGTACCACAGGCGCATCCTGGCGGCAGACAAGCGCTACTTCTTCCAAAGTCAGATTCTGACCGGTCAAAACAATTGATTTCATTTCGCATAATCTCCTTTATCAGAGGGAGGTGTCATACAGACCATACACAACTCTCCGGTTAATTATATGACTAAAGTATAAAGATACCCTGTCAAAGAAACGTCTAAGTGATTCCATTTCTATTAGTGGGTAAGACATATTATCGACGCTGCTTTCACGCTGTAAACGGTGATTTGCAATCATGCAAGACGGTAAAGGCTAGCAGAATAATCAGATTGTTCGGCCTTTAGTCTAATTTATTTGTAGTTGTTTGGTAAAATTGACAATAGAGTATAACTTAATAAAAATAGGTATAAAATTAGCTTATGAAAAAAATAAGAATTTATAACAAAAATAACGATTATAAAGCCATTTTGAGGAAGGTACCGGATTGTTTATAATAGCCAAAAGACGCAATAAAGATGAAACTTTATTCCGGTAATATGCTAACGAAATGGCGAAGCGGCAATACAATAGGGTTTTTAATATTTAAACGGCAATATGCATTATATTTAATTTGCCGATAAGCATAAAGTATATTTTACTAGTTATTTTCTAAAAAATAAATAAAAATTTAGTCAAAATTTATTGCACTGAATTTATAATTCGAAAACGTTATAAGAGGCATTTCAAAAGATGCTAATCTGCTGGCAGAATCGTTTTTATAGAAAATCAACAGAGCAACCAGAAATCTGGTTGCTCTGAGTTAGTCGATCAAGTATTAGCAATTAGTATGCGATTCATTGCCGCTTTCGTGGTGGGCTACTTTGAAACAATAAAAAGATGTGCGATCAATTTTCAAGCGGGGAAGTAGCTAGTACAGTAGCCTCGCCACTGATTATTTCGGTTTCAAGCTTCTGAATCTTTTCCCTCATTTGAGAAACATAGGATTCATCCTTGATCGAGCCTAAATTGATTTTAACATTTAGCAAAGCGCCAAGTACAGCGGTTCGCGTCATCATGGCGGAAACTAGGCCGTCGGTCACCGCGTTGGCATTCCCTTTTTTAACCAGAATAGCTGCCAAAGGCATGATTTTAGCTGCTGTTTGAGCAACGCTGAGCGGAACTTCAGCCGCTTTTTTCAGCGCGTCCTGCATCGCTTTACGGCGGACAGCCTTTTCCTCATCGGTGTTTTTCGGCAGGGCCAGCGCTTCCATGTAGGCGTTAAAGGATGTACTGTCACGGGTGATATCGTCGAGCAGTGTGTTACGCAGTGCAGCTGCCTGAGGAATTAGCGCGGTCATTTCTTCCGCGACGGCTTCGTAGCCCTTTTTACCAACGGTTAACTGCGCGACCATCTCCGCCAAAGAGGCCGCCAGAGCACCGGCCAATGCGGCGACACTGCCGCCGCCGGGAGCCGGCTCGTTAGAAGCGGTCGTGGCGCAAAAGACCTCCAAGGTCATATTTTTCATTTCCATCGATTATTCCTCCGGTTCAAGCGTTTAGAGTCGGGTCTCGAGAACCTGATCCATGTTGAAGTTCTCGATCTGTAGATAGTATTCAGCGCAGTCGATCAGCGCAGCCATGGGGGTCAAACCGATGACTTCGCTTCCGACCACGTTAACGCCGTAGCGGCGTGCTTCCATCTTCACGGTTTCAAACACGCGGTAGACAGCACTTTTGGTGTAATCAGTGAGATTCATTGAAACCTGCGCAATGTTGCGATCCTCCAGCATGACACCCATCGCCTTGACAAAACGGAACCCGCCGTTTATGTGGCGAACCCTGTGTGCGATCTGGGTGGCTATATCCAGATTGGGCGTATCAAGGTTGATGTTGAAGGCGATGAGCGGCATGCGTGCGCCAATAGCGGTTACACCGGCGGTCGGATGGATGGTATCCGGGCCAAAGTCGGGCTTCCACTTAGTGTCCTTCATCTTTTCAGGCATTCCTTCAAACTGACCCTTGCGGATGTCGGACAGGTTGGCGCGGTGGGGTGCTGTGGCTGATTTTTCATACAAAAAGCTGGGAACACCAAACTTTTCACCGACTGCCAAGGCAACATCACGGGCTATTTGATCAGCCTCTTCTACAGTGCAGTTGCGAATCGGAATAAAGGGTACCACATCGGTAGCGCCCATGCGGGGGTGTTGACCTTCATGCTTGGTCATGTCGATCAACTCAGCAGCAATTCCGATTGCCTCAATGACGGCATCTCGCACAGACTCCGGTTCACCGACTACCGTGACAACGCAACGGTTGTGGTCTTTGTCGGTGCTGTAGTCCAGCAGCTTGACATTTTCTTTGCCGCGGAATGGGGCAACAATTTTTTCAACTTTATCAAGGTCGCGGCCTTCACTGAAGTTTGGTACACATTCCAGAATTTTGTTCATAGTCATCGGCTCCGTTTCTATAAAAGTAATCTGCAAGTTCATCATAGGGGATGAATTTTGTGAACGCAACCATATAAAATCTGTTTTGGCATCTCGCGCATCACTTTATGACGTTTATTAGACGATAAGGCCATTATACTTTCGGACAGTAAATTTCACCTTTAAAAAGCGCATATAGAAAGGAAAGTGTCATAATAATGAGAAAATTAACACCTGATACCTATATTATCAGCGATTGGTCGGGTGGAAAGACAAGACAAATTGCCATTGATCCACTTTAAGACGAAGATGCTGATAGGGATTTCAATTTTCGCCTTAGCTCTACCACTGTCGCGCTGTAGGAGTCGGACTTTATCCATTCCCCAACTATGAGCGCATCATATCACTGGCAAAAGGACAATTTCAGCTTCTATTAGCCTGATACTTGTTTGTTTAATAACTCATTAACAGTTTGCGTTGTTTACATCGATCGCATACGCGCATATATGGAATGTGTGACCACTAAAAGCATCTTTTTTCCGTCAAATGATAAAACGGGAAGTGGATTGGATATTGTTTCGCCGAAGGGACATGTGCTATGGTGAGGCTGAAATTGTGGCGCAGAAACATATCGTTTGAGGTGCTGTAAATTCCAAAACGCTTTAGGAGGACTTTTTTAAATGGCTTTTTTATCCGATATCGAGATCGCGCAGAGCTGCGAGCCCAAGGACATTCGCGAAATTGCAAAAGAGGTGGGTGTAGACGAAAAATATCTCGAGCTGTATGGTCGTACTAAGGCAAAGGTAGACTACAAGCTGCTCTCCGACCTGAAAAATACGCCAACAGGTAAGCTGATTCTGGTGACTGCGATCAACCCGACCCCTGCTGGGGAGGGAAAGACCACGACAAGCGTTGGGTTGACTGATGGCCTGCGCCGCCTTGGGAAAAAGGCTGTTGTCGTACTGCGTGAGCCTTCTCTGGGGCCGGTGTTCGGCGTGAAGGGCGGTGCCGCTGGCGGTGGTTATGCACAGGTCGTGCCAATGGAGGACATCAACCTACACTTTACCGGCGATTTTCATGCCATCGGTGCGGCGAATAACTTGCTGGCCGCATTGCTGGATAACCATATCTACCAGGGTAATTTGCTTCGCATTGACCCCAAGCGCATCACCTGGAAACGCGTTGTGGATATGAACGACCGCCAGTTGCGCAGCGTCATTGACGGACTTGGACCCCGCACCAATGGCGTCACCCGCGAGGACGGCTATGATATCACCGTTGCCTCCGAAATTATGGCGGTACTCTGCTTATCCTCGTCCATGAGTGATATGAAAGCCCGGCTCGCAAAGATGATTGTCGGCTACGACTATGACAACCAGCCCGTTACCGCTGGACAGCTTCATGCAGAAGGTGCTATGTGCGCACTGCTCAAGGATGCGATCAAGCCGAACCTTGTACAGACGCTCGAGGGGACACCGGCGTTTATCCACGGCGGCCCATTTGCCAATATTGCGCATGGTTGCAACTCGGTCATGGCAACCCACATGGCGATGAAACTGGGTGAGTACGCTGTTACCGAGGCGGGCTTCGGGGCTGATCTCGGCGCTGAAAAATTTCTGGATATCAAGTGCCGCATGGCTGGCTTTAAGCCAAGCGCCGTGGTCGTTGTCGCAACAGTGCGCGCGCTCAAGCACCACGGTGGCGTTTTAAAATCCGATTTAAATTCGGAAAACCTTGAGGCACTTCAAAAAGGAATGCCCAACCTGCTGCGTCATGTAGAAAACGTCACCAAGGTCTATGGTCTGCCCTGTGTAGTGGCCATCAACCGCTTCCCGACCGACAGCGAGGCGGAGCTAGCGCTTGTACGTGAAAAATGCCGTGAGATTGGCGTCAATGTTGCGCTCAGTGAGGTTTGGGCCAAGGGCGGGGAAGGTGCTTTAGAGCTGGCGCAGGAGGTTATGCGCCTGTGCGAAATGCCTAATGATTTCAATTATGTTTACGACGCCGAACTACCGATTAAGGAAAAGCTAGACGCGATTGTACAGCGTGTTTATCGTGGCAATGGTGCTGTGCTAACCGCTCCAGCTGCCAAGCAGGCCCTGCAGCTAGAAGAACTCGGATTTGGCAATCTGCCCATTTGCATGGCCAAAACTCAGTATAGCTTCACCGATGATCCCAAGGCGCTGGGCGCCCCGAATGACTTTGCCATCAAGGTCAGCAATCTAAAGGTATCGGCCGGCGCAGGATTTATCGTGGCGTTGACCGGCGACGTCATGACCATGCCAGGACTGCCCAAGAAGCCTGCGGCAGAAAATATTGACGTTGATGAGAACGGCCGCATCTTTGGACTGTTCTGATCTCTGTTTAGCCATCAGTATGTTATTTATGCTCAGCCACCGCGAAGCAAAGTACCTCAACAGATTTTATAGAAAAACGTTTACGCCCTGACAATCGGAGCGTAAACGTTTTTTAGCGGTTGTTACTACAACATTTTGATTATTCTTTTGATTTTATTAGTAAAATATATTATTATTACATTAATTGTTCCCAAATCATTAATATCCTTTCGCTATACTATAAACTACAATTTGACATATTAATGGCAATGGGGAACTATAAAAATGAACATATTGGTGACACTCAATGCGGGGTATTTAAAACAGCTGACCGTCATGCTGTTTTCGCTTTTAAAGGCGAATCCGGCAACAAGCGTTTCGTTATATGTGCTGCACACCTCACTGACTGAAACGCATTTTGAAAAGCTCAAACGAATCTGCCCCGAAAGGCTTGAAATTCATTCCATCGTCATCCCAGAGGGATTTTTGGCTGATGCACCGACCAGCGGGCGCTATCCTGTTGAGATGTATTATCGTATTTTTGCAGCACAGCTACTACCTGAAACGGTTGACCGTATATTATATTTAGACCCCGATCTTGTGGTACTCAACTCGCTAGAGACGCTGTATACCCTTGAATTTGGAGGAAACCTGTTTGCGGCGGCTTCACATATTTCGTCGTGTTCCAAACTGAACAGAGTTAACGACCTGCGTCTCTCAAAACCCAAGGGATCCAGCTACGTTAACTCCGGCGTTATGATGATGAATATTGACGCGCTTCGCCGTGAACAAAATGAGGACGAGGTCTTTGATTATATTGAGGCGCACAAATCGGTTTTGATGCTACCCGATCAGGATGTGCTCAATGCTGTCTACGCGACCCGAATAATGACGGTGGATCATCTGCGCTATAATTTGAGTGAGCGCTGCTTTCAACTGTATAATTTGCGGCCTGAAAATTGGGAGCAGCCGATGACATTAGACTGGGTGCGGCAAAACACCGCAATTGTCCATTACTGTGGCAGAAACAAGCCATGGAAAGAGAATTATATTGGTAACCTTAACCGCTTTTATCTTGAGCTGGAACAACAGGCTATAACAGGGGGATTATTATGATGAACTGGCTGCGCAACTTTATGGCTGGGCGCTACGGCGTCGATCAACTTCAATGGACTTTACTGGGAACCTATCTGGTGTTATCGATACTGCTGCCATCCAGCTTGTGGCGTTTTATTGCGGCAATTCCACTGGCTTTATTCTGGATTCGTTTTCTTTCGCGGGATATTTATAAGCGTAGTGCTGAAAATCGAGTCTTTTTGCAAAAAGCTGAGCCTGCTATCTTATTTTTAAAGCGCTGGAATAATCGGCTCAAGGACAGAGATCACCGCTATTACAGCTGCCCACGCTGCAAGCAGACATTGCGTGTGCCTCGAGGCCGGGGCAAAATCACGATCACATGTCCAAACTGCCGCACCACCATCACAAAGAAAACCTGAAAATATTTTCATCTACCGCGTCGTCTTAAATGGACGACGCGGTATTTTTATGTTCTAGAAGCGGGGGGCTGTCCATACAAATAGCAGTAGAAAGAGAGGAGGAATTTAAATGTTTTCTGGACGAGCCGCATTCATGCAAGCGGTCGCCTCGCTTTCTGATGTTTATAAAAAAAGGTTGTCCCACCTGCCGGATGCATTGTGCGAAAACGCGCAGGAGCTACGGCTGATAGCGGGAGCCTGCCCGCAGCTTCGGGTGAATAACAGCAGTATCGTACTGCGTGACTGGCCGCCGGTCACCGAGCAGGAGCTGGCACAATGCTATATTTCGTTATGCGGACAGGCTGTCCACAGCCATCAGCGTGAGCTGGCGCAGGGCTATCTCACCTTAGTGGGTGGGCACCGCGCGGGTTTTGCAGCCACGGCGGTATACGGCAGCGATGGCGCACTGATGAGCCTGCGGGGGGTTAACGCCATTGTGCTGCGCATCGCCAGAGAATATCGCGGCGTGGCGGACAGGCTGCTACGCGAGGCTTTTGGCAACGGCATCTGCGGCCTACTGATCGCCGGTGCGCCCGCCAGCGGTAAGACCACGGTGTTGCGCGACTTAGCCGTCTCGCTGGCTGGTGGTGTGGTTAAAGGGTGCGACCGGGTGGTTGTGGTGGATGAGCGCGGCGAACTCAGCGGGTTTTGCCACAACTGCTGCGTACTCTCGGGCTATGACAAGGGGGACGGGCTGCTAATGGCAGTGCGCAATCTGTCACCGCAGGTCATCCTCTGCGACGAGCTGGGCTCAGAACGAGAGGTAGCTTCGGTGGTGCATGCACTCAACTGCGGTGTTTCGGTTATCACAACCATTCACGCAGGGAGTAAAACGGAGCTGGCAAACCGTCAGGCGGGCAAGCTGCTGTTTGGAAGCGGCGCTTTTAACAAAGTAGCCATACTAAGCGAATTTCCGCACCCATCCAGCATCAGGGAGGTGTTTTCAGTTGATGATTTGGCTTCGCATCACGGGGCTGGCCCTTCTGGCGCTCAGCTGCACAATTGGTGGGATTTATCACGGCGCACGGTATCAGCAACGAATTTTGGCAATTGAGCGCGCGCGCACCTTTATTTTAACACTGCGCCATACATTACGCTTTACACTGGCGCCGCCGGATCAGCTTTTGACAATAATGCAAAACGATTCAGTGTTGTCTGGTTGCGATTATCTTGCTGAGGCGGTAAGGGACGACAGGGCAGCAAACTTTAAAACCATGTGGGCACAGGCGGTGGGGACGAGTGCCGAACCGCTGGATCCGCCCGAACGCGGGTTACTCGCATCAGTGGGCGATATCCTCGGGACAAGCGATCTCGAAACCCAGATCGGTCAGCTTGATCTGTTATCTGAGCAGCTCGATACGATACTCGCGCAGGCGCGCGTTTCCTGCGAGAAAAACCAGCGGCTCTCGGCTACACTCGGTTCGCTGCTTGGGCTTTCTCTGGCCGTCATACTGTTTTAGGAGGGAAAAACAAAATGGACGTCGATTTAATTTTTCGCATTGCTGCTGTCGGCATTATCGTTTCGGTACTTAACCAGGTTCTCATCCGCTCCGGGCGTGAGGAACAGGCAATGATGACGACGCTGGCAGGGTTAATTGTTGTTTTGATGATGATGATTTACGAGATTAACACACTTTTTGAAACAGTAAAGACGGTGTTTAATCTGTGATGCAAGAATTTTTTGCCGTATTGGCCGCCGCCTTGATGGCAATGCTGCTGGCGGTGACATTGCGTGATTTAAAAAAGGAATATGCGTTACTGCTGTCACTGGTCTGTGGTATTTTGCTGTTGCTGTGGGGCGTCAATGCGTTGAGCCCGGTGGTGGAGCAAATGTCTGAGCTGGTGGCGCTGACACAGCTCGATACCGAATATTCAACGCTTCTACTAAAGGCGTTGGGCATTGCGGTCTGTACTCAGCTGGCCTGTGACGCCTGCAAGGACGCGGGTGAGACGGCTATAAGTAGCAAGGTGGAATTTTGCGGAAAAGTCTGTCTGCTTGCTTTAAGCCTACCGTTGTTCGGAGAGTTGTTGCGACTGGCGACCAAAATATTTTCTGCGTGAGGGGAGCCGTGGACGTGAAAAAAATAGCCTTTGTTCTTCTTTTTTTGCTGTTGATGACAACCCATTGCCTCGCTGCTTCTCCGGTAGAGGAATTAGCTGACCAGTTTGGCTTAGAGCTTTTACAGCAGCAGATTCCACCCTCGGCGCAGGAAATGGCGGACGAGCTCTCCCTGGATGATTTAAGCATGGGAAAGCTGCTCACCGTTTCACCGCAGACACTCTGGGATTTACTGACGCGACATTTTGCGCACACGGTGGCAACCTATAAAAAAGAACTGTTTTCAATTCTGGCCGCTGTGCTGCTTTGCGCCATTTTGTCAGTGTTGGGTGAAAAGACACAGGCTTCCTGTGTGTTTGGCCTAATCGGCGTTTTAAGCATCACCGCTATCCTCAGTGGGCCGGTGCTCGACTGCCTTGAGCAGGGGGCAGAAAGCATCCGCGCTTGTGCGCAGTTTATGCTGGTCTATGTGCCAGTGTATGCCACGGTGGTGGCCACTGGCGGTGCGCCGGCGACAGCGGCGGTATATCATGCGGTGCTCATGATGGCGGCTCAGACCGTCGCACAACTGGCGGCTGGGGTGTTTTTGCCGCTGACGCAATCGTATATGATGCTGTCTTTAGCAGGGGGAATCGGGCAGAACAGCGGCATTGTCATGACCTCCGGCGCAATCAAAAAGATCATCAATTGGGGGATGGTGCTGGTGATGACAGCTTTTACGGGGCTGTTATCGCTGCAAAGCTTTCTAAGCTCGGCGGCGGACGGTGCTGCCATTAAAACCGCCAAGTTTTTAGTTGGCAGTTTTATTCCGGTGGTGGGATCGGTACTGACCGACGCGCTTTCCGCCATGCAAGGCAGTCTGCAAATTATCAAGGCGAGCGTCGGCAGCTTTGGTATTCTGGTAGCGGTGCTGACCTTCCTTCCGGTACTGCTGCGCATTACGGTGCTACGCGCCGTTGTGGCCATCGCCGCCATCATGGGGGAAATGTTATCGGTGTCGCCTGTCAAGGGTATTCTATCTGGGTTTTCTAATCTGCTTTCGATTATGACCGCAATTTTACTTTCGATGATGATGTTGTTGGTCATTTCTACGGCCGTAATGCTTTCACTGACCGGAGGAACAGGTGTATGAATGATATAAAGCTATGGACCTTTACACTCCTCGTCAGCGCAATGGTAGCCGCTATTTTTGAGAACCTGACCCCATCGTCACAGAAGAAACAGCTGGGTTACATATTGCAGATGTTCCTGCTGCTCTGTCTGATTGCGCCAGCCGCTGGTTGGCTGAATGACAGACCCAAGATTGAACTGTCATCTGTTCAGGAGCAGGCGATAGAGGCTCTTGATACCGACGAAATTTTAAAGGTACAGTTTAAGTCTAAGATGACCCAATTGATTTCTAATAAATTAGAAATGCTTGGCATATTTCCACGCGAAATCGGAATAGACTTTAGCGTATCGGAGAACGCGTTAGAGGTTTCAAAAGTTCATATCCTTTTAGAGCCGAAGGATAGTCAAAGACAAGATGAGACTAAAAAGGAGCTTGAAAGCTTCTTAGGTATAGCTGTTCAAACCGCTATATACGGGGAGGTGAAATAGTATGGAAGCGTCTGGATTTCTCAAAGGATTATTTTCAAAAAGCGGCATTTCCCAAAAACAGGCCAAATGGTTGACGATGCTGGGCGTGGCAGGCATGCTGTTAATTATGTTGACCGGCCTATGGCCGGACGATAGCGGCCAGTCCGATGTGTCAAAGGATGTTGTCGGTTCGCTGGATACTCACGCGCAGCAGACCGAGCAGCGTTTGGCTGAGATATTAAAACAAATTAAAGGGGTGGGCGCGGTACATGTTATGGTCACGTTGGAAAACGGTGTTGAATATCGGTATGCTGCGGACGAAAAACAGTCTGACGACAGCGTTTTTACCTACGCGGACGGCAGCGACGCCCCCTCTAAGGTTCAGGAAAAGGAAGACCGGCAACAAAGCTATATCCTCGTTGATTCTTCAGGTGGCAAGAAGCCTTTGGTGCTTACCGAGCTTTCACCCAGGGTAAAGGGTGTGGTGGTGGTTTGCAGCGGCGCCGGGAATCCGGTGATACGCCAGCGCGTGACCGACGCGGTGACAACGGCGTTGGGCGTTACATCCTTACAGGTATGCGTAATTCAATCAGCAGAATAATAAGCGGGAGGCAATCCGAATGAAAAAATTTAGAATGAATATGATTGTTGGCAAGAAACAGATTATTTTGGCTGCTTTGGTGCTCTGCCTGTCTCTGGCGGTATATCTCAACTGGGTATATTCCGGCGACGGGTTCGAGCTGCCAACCACAAGCACGCTGGAGACGGATAAAAACTACGGCGACTCTCAGTATGTCAATATTGGCGAGGATGCCGATGCCTTCTTTGCTGAGGCAAAAATCAGCCGACAGAAGACCCGCGATGAAGCGGTTCAGACATTAAAGAACCTCATCGAAAGTGACGCCATCACCCCAGAACAACGTACCGAGCTGGCGCTGAAAACCACCTCAATGGCACAGGCGATCGAGACAGAAGGCAAAATCGAAAACCTTATAAAGGCAAAAGGCTTTACAGAATGCATGGTCTATTATGATACCGAACGCGTCGATGTCATTGTTAAAACCAACGGTCTTCTCACGAACGAAGTGGCACAGATGAAGGATATCATCGTTAAAGAGGTCACCATTCCCGATGAGAACATCGCCATTATTGAGGTCAACTGAGTATAGTATCGGGGCTTGCTAAAACATACTATGATATTGAGGCGCACTTTGGGTGCGCCTCAATATGCGCAATCGGCCACCTTATTACTTTCAAAATACAGTCAAAAAGGCTGTGGCAGAGGACTTTTGCAGCAAACCACAGATATTTTTGTATCATCCGGTTGTCTTGCAGCAAATATGTGGTATAATAACTGAAAAGCAATTATTATACCGGATGATGTCCAACGGTTTGCCGCTGATGCAATAACACTTTTAAAGGTTCTAATTCTTTACATAGCCATGGGCTTTGATTTTTCGGGACAATTTTGCGCGGCATTTGAAAAGACAACGGAGGAAACTTATAGATGAATGAGAAAATAAGAGAAAGCGCGGTCGGAACGCTGCGCATTTCCAAAGAGGTTTTAGTCACCATTGCCGGTACGGCTGCATCAGAGGTCGAGGGCGTGCACAGCATTACTGCTTCGCCGGTCGATTTTAAGGGCATGCTATCCAGACGGTCGTTCCCCAAAGCAGTAAACATTGCACTCAATGATGATATGGCTGATATAACGCTGCATCTCGTTTTGAAACATGGTGTTAAAATCCCGGTCGTTTCTGAGATGGTGCAAAAGGCTGTTAAGGAATCTATTCAAAGCATGACTGCCATCACCGTTTCTAAGGTCAACATCGTTGTTGAGGGAATTGCATACGAGGCCAGCGAAATGCAGGCTTAAACCAGCAATGAGATACCCTCCCGCCTGATACGCCGGAGGGTATGTTTTTGTATTTTTACATGAGAGGTCGTTCCTATGAAGAGAAGAGATGCGCGAGAAGCTGCATTCCTGCTTATTTTTGAAAAATCCTTTCGCGAAGAGCCCATGGATGAGCTTATTACGCTGGCGGTTGAGAGTCGCGCGCTTGAGCTTAATGACTATGCCCGGCGGTTGGTGCTAACAGTGGATGAAAAAGAAGCTGAACTCGATCAAAATATCGAGAAACACCTGACTAAGTGGAAAATCACTCGTCTGGCGCGGGTTACTTTGGCGGTACTGCGGTTGGCAGTCTGTGAGTTGAGCTATTTCCCGGATATTCCGGTGCGCGTAACCATTAATGAGGCCATTGAATTGGCAAAAAAATATGCAACTGAGAACGACGCTTCATATATCAACGGCGTGCTGGGCTCCTTTGTCAAGGAGGCCGTACCGGTCAAGAATAAAGAGGCTGACGAGAACGAATCATGCTTGGATATTTAGGGATTGACACCAGTAACTATACCACCTCCTGCGCCATTTATCGCGCGGGGGGTGTCGTTTCGCAAAAACGGCTTTTGCCCGTGCCGCAGGGTCAGGTTGGCCTACGGCAGAGCGATGCCGTTTTTTCGCATGTTAAGGCGCTTGGCGAACTTATGACGACGCTTCGTGCACAGGATAATCAGCCACTTGCTGCTATCGGTGCAACGCGGCGCCCGCGCGATATAGAAGGCTCGTACATGCCCTGTTTTTTAACGGGGCTAATGGCGGCTGAAACTGCTGCTGCAGCAACCGACGTACCGCTATATACTTTTTCACATCAGGCGGGGCATGTTGCGGCGGCGCTTTACGGTGCCGACCGGCTTGAATTAATCAACAAAAACTTTTTAGCATTTCATCTTTCGGGAGGAACCACTGAGTGCTTGTGGGTTAAGTCACTGCCCAAAGCTGATATTGTACTATTGAGCTGTACCAATGACTTGAACGCCGGACAGGTGGTGGACAGAGTTGGACATATGCTTGGGCTTGACTTTCCTGCGGGACCCGCGCTGGATGCGCTCGCGCAGCAGTCCACTCGTAGCTTTAAGGTTAAATCGGCGTTTCAAAGCGAAAATCCTTGTCTTTCCGGTATAGAAAACCAGTGCCGGGCCATGCTGACAAAGGGGGAACCACCTGCAGATATTGCTCGGTTTTGCCTGCTATCTATTTTGTCGGCGCTTTTAAAAATGGCTGAGAATGCCAAAACCGCCACCGGCTGTACCGATTTGGTGTTTGCAGGGGGCGTGATGTCCAATTCTATTATCCGTGCTGAGGTTGAGGGCCGGTACAATGGCATTTTTGCACCGCCCGAGTTTTCCTGTGACAACGCGGCGGGCATTGCTGTGCTCACGGCGCTTGCCGCAGGTGAAACGGTGACTCGGGCAGGTGTGGGAGGAGGTGCACGCGCATGAGACTGCCGATTTTAAAAGTATCGCAGTTAAACCGCTATGTTAAATCACAGCTGGAAGCCGATCCTAGGCTTAAAGAAATCTATGTTGCGGGCGAAATTGGCACTCTGACCGCTAACCAGCGCTCGGGGCACCTCTACTTTACGCTGCGCGACGATACGTCCTCCATCAAAGCCGTTATGTTCGCCGGCAACGCGTTGCAGCTCAAGTTTATGCCTCAAAGCGGTCTGGCGGTTGTAGCGCGTGGTGCGGCCACCCTTTATGAACGTGACGGCACGTTCCAGTTAATGGTGTCTGAGTTGATGCTTGATGGCGCGGGCGCACAGGGCTTCGCCTTTGAGAAGCAAAAGCAGCTGCTGGCCGCAAAAGGCTATTTTGATGAGCACAAAAAACGTGCTATTCCACCTAATCCGACGATAGTCGGCGTGGTGACGTCCGATTCGGGCGCAGCGCTGCATGATATCTTCAGTGTGATCGCACGCAAAAACCCCACGGTGCAGCTGTTGCTGGCACCCGCTGTGGTACAGGGGCCGGAGGCACCCGCGTCAATTGCTGCGGCGATCGCAGCAATCAATCGCGATGGCAGAAGTGAGGTTCTGATCGTCGGACGGGGAGGTGGTTCCGCTGAGGATCTCTGGGCCTTTAACGAGGAGTCAGTGGTGCGCGCTGTAGCCCAGTCCCGCATTCCGACTATTTCAGCTGTGGGTCATGAGACCGATATCACGCTGTGCGACCTTGCCGCCGACCTTCGCGCTGCAACACCGACCGCAGCCGCCGAACTGGCCGTAACTGACCGCGCGCAGCTTCTGGAGCGGTTGGGGCAGCGTAAAAATATGCTTAAAAACGCGATGACACACCAGCTAATTTTAAAAGAACGGCTGTTGCTTGAAAAAAAATCGACCGAGCCACTAAAAAATCCCTGGTTTTTTATTAATAAAAATAGACAAAGATTGAATAATTTGATAGAATCGATGTATAACCTTTCTCAAAGTGAGATCTCTAACAGGCTTAAGCCTGTTTCACAACGGGCCGCCCTGCTCGATTCTCTAAGCCCTCTTAGGATACTGGCCCGGGGCTATTGCATTGCGACAAAGGAAGGACACCCCGTCATTTCCGCTGGGCATCTGCAAGAAGAGGATAATATTACACTTCGGTTACATGAGGGCAGCGCCACGGCTGTTATTCAAAGCATCGCCACAGAAGGAGAAGAGACATGACCTTTGAACAGGCGCTTACCCGCTTGGATGAAATTACCGCACTGCTATCAAACGGTAGCACCAGTCTGGAGCAGTCGCTGGCACTTTATGCTGAGGGTGCTGGGTTGATTGAAACCTGCTCACAGCAGTTAAATGAAGCCAAAACAAAAATAGAAAAGCTTTTTCCTGAGAAAGAGGGACCGAGCGATGCGATTTGAGGACAAATTTTCCGCACTTCAAGCACAGATTGAAAACAATTTGCAATATTATACCGAATATGCCGAGGACATGATGCAAGCTCCTGTGCTAGAGGCTATGCGGTATAGTCTGTTGGGTGGCGGCAAACGTATTCGTGCGGTGCTGGCGGTTGAATTTTGTAAGGCCTTCGGCATGCCCGGTGAGCTGGCGATGCCCGCTGCCTGCGCGCTAGAGATGATTCACGCCTATTCATTAATACACGACGATCTGCCCTGCATGGACGACGACGACATGCGCCGCGGCAAACCCTCAAACCACAAGCAGTTTGGTGAGGGACTAGCGGTGCTGGCGGGCGACGGCCTATTGACACTCGCCTTTGAGGTAGTTTCAAGCGACGAGACCCAGCGCCTGCTGGGAGCCGATTGTGCACTCGCACTCGTACGCACGCTCTCACAGGCAGCAGGTGAATATGGTATGCTGGGCGGCCAAGTTATCGACGTACTGAGCGAGGGGCACTCGCTCACATTACCCAAACATCACGACATGGTCGCGATGAAAACGGGGGCACTGATTTGTGCTGCAGTTCACTGCGGCTGTATTGCCGCCGGGGCTTCGACAAACCAGACCGAAAAGGCGCTGGCCTTTGCCAAAAAAATTGGGCTAGCCTTTCAGATCACCGACGATATTCTCGATGTAACCGGCGACAGCACCATGTTGGGCAAAAACATTGGTAGCGATGAAAAAGCGCAAAAGGTTACCTTTGTTTCGCTGATGGGCTTGGGCGCTGCTCAAAAAGAGGCGGAAGCATTATTTAAAAGCGCACAACAGGACCTTGCCGAGCTGTTCCCCGAGAACACTTTCCTACCTGCGTTGACCGAGCTATTAGCGCACCGTAACGCATAATTTGTATTCTCCGATTAAAAAGGAAGTTATTGACATGCCGATTATTCAAGTTCTTTGCAGCAATCCACTTGTCAATATTTGTGCAGTGGCGTGGTTTGCCGCACAATTAATCAAAACGCTGCTGCATTGGTTTTCACACGGTATTTTAAGATTAGATCGTCTGACAGGTTCGGGCGGTATGCCCAGTTCACATTCTGCGTTGGTGGTATCGTTGACCATCGGTATGGCGCGCGTCGAGGGCTTTGTTTCGCCGGTGTTTGCCCTGACCATCGCCTTTGCCGCGGTGGTGATGTATGATGCAATGGGCGTACGACGGGCCGCAGGCGAACAGGCAAAAACCATCAACTGGTTGCTGGGTAGCTATAAAGATTTTTGGGATGTTTTAAAGTCTCATCCATTATTAGATTTTGGCGACGACGAGGAAGTTGTTGCACCACAGGAAAACGTAACCGAAGAGGTAAATCAAGAGGAAAACGCTCCAGCAGATGAAACGGCCTCTGAGCAGGATCGCAAGGCGCTTAAAGAATATCTGGGACACACACCGCTGGAGGTTATCGCAGGTGCATTACTTGGAATACTTATTGCAATGATCTATCCGTTATAATATATATTTAAGGGGTATGACATGTCTTCAAAACGAATTTTAGATCTGTCCGGCAACCCGCAGGGGTTGCGACAGCTTTCTGTCTTTCAGCTTAAGCTGCTAGCCGAAGAAATCAGGGCTGAGTTGGTGAACACCGTCTCACAAACCGGGGGACATCTGGCCTCCAATCTCGGTGTGGTGGAGCTGACATTAGCGTTGATGTATTGTTTTGACGTTTCCAAAGACAAAATTGTCTGGGATGTCGGACACCAATGCTATACCTACAAACTGTTGACCGGCCGTTTGAGCCGTTTTGGGACGCTCCGGCAAGAAAATGGTATTTCTGGTTTCCCAAAAACTGAGGAAAGCACCTATGACAGCTTTATCGCGGGGCATGCCAGCACGTCGATTGCCGCAGCTTACGGGCTAAAGCGCAGTCTGACACTGCAGGGTAAGAGCAGCCATGTTGTCGCGGTCATCGGCGACGGCTCGCTGACCGGCGGTATGGCTTATGAGGGCTTAAATAACGTCGGAAAGAGCGGCGAAAACCTCATCATTATTATCAATGATAACGAAATGGCCATCTCAAAAAATGAGGGGGCCATTGCTAAATATTTATCATTCATTCGTTCAAAGCCTGGCTATTTCAAAGTAAAAAAGGTGACCGAACAAGCATTGCTCAGTGTACCTGTTGCGGGCGAGGCGCTTCGCGATCTCGTCGCGGGGTCTAAAACGGTGTTAAAGCAGGTCATTTATCCGAGCACTTTTTTTGAAGAGCTTGGGTTCACCTATTTTGGCCCGATGGATGGACATAACCTGCAAAACCTCTGCGATATTCTGGCCGAGGCTAAGAAAAACGACGGCCCTAGCATCATCCATGTGCAAACAAAAAAAGGGAAGGGCTATACTTTTGCAGAGCAAAACCCGGGTGCCTATCACGGCGTTTCGCGTTTTGATATTAAAACCGGTCAGCCGCTCAAAGCGACTGGGGATAGCTTTTCTTCGGTGTTTGGCAAGGAACTGGTTCGGCTGGCGGAGGAAAATCCTCGGATCTGCGCCATCACGGCCGCAATGGAACACGGCACCGGATTGCAATATTTTGGCAGACGGTTTAAGAACGCCGGCCGGTATTACGACGTAGGTATCGCAGAGGAATTTGGCGTCACCTTTGCCAGCGCACTTGAGGCGGGTGGTATGTTACCGGTTTTCGCAATCTATTCCACCTTTTTACAGCGTGGATATGACCAGTTGATTCACGACGCAGCCATTGAAAGGCGGCACATCGTGCTGGGCGTCGATCGTGCCGGTATTGTTGGCGACGATGGTGAAACGCATCAGGGCATCTTTGATGTGGCATTTTTATCAACCATTCCAGGTGTGACGGTTTTGGCTCCAGCCAACTACGCTGAACTTAAAGCAATGCTTAAAAGTGCGCTAAATGACCACGACGGTCCTGTTGCGGTTCGCTACCCCAGAGGTAGCGAAAGCCCTACGCTGGCAGAACTCCCCTCGACCGGTGCAGCTTTTGACGAATATGCCACCACCGGCAGCAAACAGGTAATCGTGACCTATGGTAGAACCTTTGCCGCTGCTAAAGAGGCTGCTGCACGGCTTGGCGATACCGCCGTTATTAAGCTAAATCGTGTTTTGCCGCTGGATGACGATGCAGTAGCGGCTGCTTTTAAATATGATCGAATTCTTTTCGCTGAGGAGGGCATTCGTAACGGCGGCGCAGGGATGCAATTTATCGCCGCACTCGCATTAAACGGCTACCGCGGGAAAACCGAGTTGCATGCCATTGATGGTTTTGTACCGCAAAGCGCGGTGGAAAGTGCTTTGCATACACTGCGATTGGATGCCGACGGTTTGACTGAACTGCTTGAGCAAATGGACTAATGACAGGTGCGTGTTAAAATGAAAAAACGGCTTGATGTGCTTTTGGTCGAACGTGGCCTTGCGCCCGATATCACCCAGGCACAGGCGCTGATCATGTCTGGCAGAGTCTATGCCGCCGGACAAAAATCGGATAAATCCGGGGAAGACTATAAAGATACAACCCCGATAGAGGTCAGAGGCGGTGCGCTGCGGTATGTCAGCCGCGGCGGGTTGAAGCTTGAAAAGGCGTTGGCGTCTTTTCCACTAAACTTAAAGGACTGCGTTTGCTGCGATTTTGGCGCTTCGACCGGTGGATTTACCGATTGCATGCTACAAAACGATGCTAAAAAGGTCTATGCCTTTGATGTGGGATATGGACAGCTGGCCTGGAGCCTGCGCCAAGATGCGCGTGTTGTCAACCGCGAGCGTACCAACGTGCGCCATCTCACGCAGGAGGATGTCGCCGAACCAATTGATTTTATCAGTATTGACGTGTCTTTTATCTCATTGGCACTGGTACTGCCCGTAGCTTATGAACTGTTAAAGCCCGGGGGCGCGGTCATCTGTCTCATCAAGCCACAGTTTGAAGCCGAGCGCGACCAGGTTGGCAAAAAGGGCGTTGTTAGCGATCAAGCCGTACATCTATCGGTGATTGAAAAGATCATAAATTGCGCAAAAACGCTAAGATTTAATGTAAAGGGATTATCCTTTTCACCCGTAAAAGGGCCTGAAGGGAATATTGAATATCTGCTCTATCTCGTCAAAGAGATACCGAGTGGGGAATCTTTGGGTGATGCCCTAAAAATTGTGGAGGATGCGCATCAGAACTTAAGCGCAACTTAAATCATGATGAAGAAAATCTTACTTTGCCCAAATCTAAAGCTTGCCAATGCGATGTCCTGCACCTCAGAGACAGTTGCCCGCCTTAAAAATTGCGGTCTCGTACCCATGTTGTCCAAGCAGGATGCTGAGATGCTTAATTGCTGTAAAGATATTGCGACGGACGATCTTGATACGCTGTTAAAGATATGCGATGCGGTCATCGCTATCGGCGGTGACGGCACAATATTTCATCAGGCGGGCGTCGCCATGCGTTATGACAAGCCGATTTTAGGCATCAACTCTGGGCGTCTGGGCTTTTTATCCCAGATGGAGTCGAGCGATCTCTCTGATCTTGAGGCGCTTAAAACTGGTGAATTCGATATTGAAAACCGCATGGTGCTGCGCATGTCTGTCTTTGGTGCCAACGCGCAGCGGGTGACTGGTTTTGCCATCAACGACGTCGTGATTTGCCGCACACAGTTTGGACGCGCCATCGACATTAGTGTGCTGTGCGGTGCTGATACAGTAGGAGAATACCGCGCAGATGGCATTATCTTCGCCACCCCGACCGGCTCCACCGCCTATTCGCTTTCCGCCGGTGGCCCCATCATCGATCCCTCGGTCGAAACAATCACGATGACACCCATCTGCCCGCATTCGCTATCGGGCAGATCGATCGTTTTTTCGTCGGACAAATGTCTGGTTGTCAGACCCCTCATGCCCGATCCCAACGCCGAGCTATGCGTGACGGTTGACGGTAAGGCCGTGGCCGACATCGGCAAAATTGATCACGTTTTAATTGAAAAATCGCGGTATGTTTCTCGCTTCATCTGTCTGAAAAACCGCAGTTTTTATCAAACACTGAATCAAAAGTTAAAACTTAGGGGGTAAACCACATGAAAGCAAGTCGTCATGCTAAAATTTTGGAATTGATTGCCGATGAAGCAATAGATACGCAGGAGGGGTTGCTTGAACATCTCAAAGGCTGCGGCTTTGACGTGACCCAGGCAACCGTATCGCGCGATATACGTGAGCTCGGCATTCATAAGGTGCGTTCAGAAAACGGCAGATACCGCTATGTGTCGATGCGCATTAAGCAAGGCGCAAACATGTCCGGTAAATTTGCTATGATCTTCAGTGAATCGGTCAAGGCGATTGATTATGCACAGAATATTGTGGTTATCAAATGCTTTACCGGTATGGCCAACGCCGCTTGCGCCACCTTTGACGCTGCGGAGTTTAGCGACGTTGTCGGTACGCTTTCAGGCGACGATACTTTTATTGTGGTCGCCCGTTCTATCGAAAGCGCCGCACAAATCACCGAAAGACTTAAAAAGCTGATTAACAAGTAAGGCGGCGGAATAAGATGCTTTCACAGCTTTGGATACAAAATATAGCGGTTATACAGAGCGCACAGATCGCCTTCAAGGGCGGTCTGAACGTGTTTACCGGCGAAACTGGTGCAGGTAAATCTATTTTGATTGGGGCCATTGGTGCTGTTTTGGGTTCGCGCACTTCTAAGGAGCTGATCCGCACCGGTGAGAAAAAGGCTTCGGTCACGGCGTTGTTTACAAATCTCTCGAATGCAGTCAACCAAAGCCTTGCCGAACTAGGCGTTGATGTGCAGGAAAATGAACTGCTGATTGAGCGCGAAATTACCAGCGACAGCACTGTTTGCCGTGTCAATGGCAAGCTGTCAACCGTTGCCATGCTCAAAAATATTGGCGCGCTGTTGATTCACACCCATGGACAGCAGGATAGCCAACTGTTGTCCCTGCCGGAGACGCACTTGCAATTTGTTGATAGCTACGGCGAATTACAGCCTGTCCTTGCAACCTATCGACAGCATTATGGGGAATTATGCAGCATTGAAAACAAGCTGGCCACAATCGAAACCGACGAGGCCTCAAAAGCCCGCCAGATTGATCTATTAAATTACGAAATAAACGAAATCACCACCTGCCGCTTGGTGGACGGCGAAGAAGAAGAATTGTTGACGCGCAGGCGGGTTATAAGAAATGCCGAACATTTAAGCGAACTGCTGTACCGCTGCCGCCAGAACCTCTCAGGTGCGGAGGAATTCCAGGGCGCCATCGCGCTGCTGTCCGACACCGCAGAGGCACTGGAGGATGCCAGCAAGTACATAGACGACCTTAATCAGGCCGCACAGACTGTTTCGAGCTTTGAATATGAGTTGGAGGATATCTCCTCACAGTTGCGAGAGCAGCTTGACGCGCTGGAATTTGATCCGCGGGAGCTTGATGATATTGAAGAACGGCTCGATACTATTAGTCGGCTAAAGAAAAAATATGGCGGCAGCATCACCGAAATTCTCGCTTATTGTGAAAAGGCACAGCAGCAACTCGATGAGATAACGCTCTCAGAGCAAACGATACAAAAACTAAAAATGGCGCAGGAAAAGGCGAAGAAAGATGCCGAAGCCGCAGCGGGCGCCTTGACACAGGCGCGCCGTACCGCTGCCGACGGGCTAATTGACGCTGTCAAGGCAGAGCTACGCGATCTGGACATGCCCGCGGTACAGATGGATATTGCCATGACGAAAAAGCGTTTGGGTGATAACGGTGCAGACGAGGCGGAATTCCTGCTGTCGGTTAACCCAGGTGAGGCATTAAAGCCGCTCTCCAAAATTGCCTCGGGCGGTGAAATGAGCCGCATTATGCTCGGCATCAAGAACGTACTCTCCGGCAAGGAGGATATCGGGACGCTGATCTTTGACGAAATTGACACGGGAATCAGTGGGCGCGCAGCACAGAAAGTCGGAGCCAAGCTCCAGGCTGTCGCCAACAGCCGGCAGGTTATCTGCGTCACTCACTTAGCACAGGTGGCCGCCTTCGGTGAACATCATTTACTCATTGAAAAACAAGTCAGCGAGGGACGCACTTTTACACAGCTACAAGCGCTGGATGAAGAGGGGCGTGCAAAAGAACTGGCCCGAATCATGAACGGTGAACCGATCACTGCGCTAGCGCTTGAAAACGCGCGGCAGCTGCTTAAAAACAGTCGCCGTTCGCTAACGGCATAGCACATATATTTTTATTAGGGTTGACAAACGTGTTTGGTAAGGCTATAATCTAGCTTAATGGCTGTGAAGGGAATAAGTAGCTTTAATCTTGCGTGCCGCAGAGAGTTCCTGGTTGGTGTAAAGGAACGCCGCAGACTTTAGCGAATACTTCCCGGAGCTGCAGATGCAAACGCAGTTTTTAAAACTGTCAGTCGTATCTGCCGGGTGCGCCCGTTATGGTGCGAGAACGTGTTTGCGTTCGGTGAGGCCGCTTTTGCGGCGAACAGAGGTGGTACCGCGTTAAATTTTACGCCCTCTGCTCCGATATCGGGGCAGAGGGCGTTTTTGTGATTAATCATTCTAGAATAAGACAAGCTATTAAAAAGGAGAAGATCAATATGACAGTATTTGAAGAACTCAAGCGCCGTGGATTAGTTGCACAGACTACAAATGAAGAAGCGATTCAAAAGGCGCTAGATAACGAGCGTGTAACCTTCTATATCGGTTTTGACGCCACGGCAGACAGCCTACATGTCGGCCACTTTTTACAGATTCTGATCATCAAGCGCTTGCAGATGGCGGGGCATCGCCCCATCGTACTGCTGGGCACCGGTACCACGATGGTCGGTGACCCTTCGGGCAAAAGCGACATGAGAAAGATGCTCACTGTCGATCAGATCAACCACAATGCCGAATGCTTTAAAAAGCAGATGGAAAAATTCATCGACTTTTCTCCTGAAAAGTGTATTGTGGCGCGCAACGGCGACTGGCTGAAGGATCTTAACTACATTCAGCTACTGCGCGATGTCGGCGTACATTTCTCGGTCAACCGCATGCTCTCCGCCGAATGCTATAAATCCCGCATGGAAAAAGGCCTGACCTTCTTAGAATTCAACTACATGATTATGCAGAGCTACGATTTCCTGCACCTCTACAGAACCTACAACAATACGATGGAGCTGGGTGGAGACGACCAGTGGTCCAACATTCTGGGCGGTGTTGATCTTGTACGCCGCGCAGAGGGCAAAGAGGTTTTTGGCATGACCTTCAATCTTTTGACCAACAGCGAAGGTAATAAGATGGGCAAGACCGAAAAAGGCGCCGTGTGGCTTGATCGTGAGAAAATGCCGCCTTATGAATTCTTCCAGTACTGGCGTAACGTCGGCGACAATGACGTCATCAAGTGCCTGAAGTTTTTGACCTTCCTGCCGATTGAGGAAATTGAAGCAATGGAAAGCTGGGAGGGCGCACAGTTAAACCGCGCAAAAGAAATTTTGGCTTTTGAACTGACTAAGATGGTTCACAGCGAAGAAGATGCCCAGAAGGCGCTGGATGCAGCCCGTGCGCTGTTTGTTTCGGGGGCTGACAGCGAACACATGCCCTCGACTGAGATTACACTGACGGATGGCGCCATCAACATCGTTGAGCTGTTAAAGGTCACAGGCCTCGCCTCATCCAACGGTGAAGCCCGCCGCTTAATCCAGCAGGGCGGCATCATGGTAGACGATGAAAAGGTGGGCGACTTTGCCGCTAATATTCCCGCCGCGGCCTTTGAAAAAGGCTATGTTGTCATTAAAAAGGGTAAAAAGGTGTTCCATAAGGCTGTTTTACAGGCTTAGAACTTATAGCCAATCGGCGTGTCAAGGATTTGATGCGCCGATTGACTTTTTGACGCTGTTGCCCTATACTGATGACATATTATTTGATACAGTAAGGGGAGAGGGGCCGCTTGATAATTTTATTACAGCGGCGCAAACGCCTTATTTTATTTGCTGTGTTGCTGCTTGCAGCGGCATATTTTTTCTTGGATTATATTCATTTCGGTTGCCTTTTTCAGCGCTTTTTGCATATTCCATGTCCGGGCTGCGGCATGACGAGGGCAATAAAATCTGCGCTGGCGCTGGATTGGAAATCTGCCTTTTCATACCATCCAATGGTATTTTCGCTCCCGCTGGTGGCGGGCTATATTCTAATGAACGGGCGTCTGTTGAAGCATAAAGGTTTTAACGATTTCATATTGGTGTTAATCGGAGCCGGTTTTTTAGTTAACTATATTATTAAGCTGGCCGGCTTGTCCGGGTAGTACTAAACAGGGGGATATTTTATGTATTGCAGAAATTGCGGCAACGCTATGGATGACAGGGCGGTGGTTTGCGTCAAATGTGGTGTACGGGCTGGTGATGGTCCAAACTACTGCCAGAATTGTGGCAGGGAGACCACTGCACCTAATGCCGTTGTCTGCACCTATTGTGGCGCAGGTCTGATTCAGCCAATACCGGCTTACGGTCAAAAGTCACGGCTGGCGGCCGGCTTGTTCGGCATATTTTTAGGTGGTCTTGGTATTCACAATTTTTATTTGGGATATACCGGTAGAGCTATTGCTCAGATTGCGCTGTCATTCTGCTTTGGCATTGGCGCAATCTGGGGTCTCGTCGAGGGTATTATGTTGCTGGCCGGGGCTA
Organism: Oscillospiraceae bacterium MB24-C1; assembly: GCA_030913685.1. Lineage (NCBI taxonomy): Bacteria > Bacillati > Bacillota > Clostridia > Eubacteriales > Oscillospiraceae > Oscillospiraceae bacterium MB24-C1. The sequence goes on from CP133187.1 coordinate 457,473, forward strand.
TCAACTGTGACGCTAACGGTACTCCACTCAAGGATTAATATACTGTAACCCCATTGAAAAGCAACGTAAAGAGATAAGTTAATAAAAAGTAAAAAAGCTGCCATTGGCAGCTTTTTGTTTTCTTCTGTATTGCCCAACCAATATAGATTAAACACAAGCCGCCGAGCCGATTTTCCGCTTTGGGCAGCGTTTTTTAACGTATACCCATGCAAATCGGCCGACGGCTTATTATTTATTTTTATTCGGATATTGCACGAACGATACCGCGTTCGGTATCGACAGCAACGTCAGAACCGCTCTTTAATCGAGTGGTTGCACCGACCGCGCCCACCAACACCGGCTTGCCAAGTGTCAAGCCCACAATGGCTGCGTGACTGTTAAGCCCTGGCTCTTCGGTGACAATGGCGGCAGCTGTTCGCATCTCGTCGAGAATGGCGTTGCTGGTTGAAGGCATAACCAACACGTCGCCGGGGTGGTATTTTGCAGCAACCTCCTCCTCGTTTTTACAAATACACAGCCGGCCAATGCCGACTAACTTGCCAACACCCACGCCGGACAGCAACGTATCACCAACCAAATGAACCTTAATCATATTGGTTGTACCGGGAATGCCGATCGGAACACCTGCCGTAAGCACTGTCAGATCGCCAGATTTAACATAGCCCTGTCTTCTTGCCAATTGTATAGCATGCTCAAGCGCTTCATCGGTGGTTTTTTTCAAAGGCATAACAACAGGGGAGATACCCCATGAAATTGCAAGATGACGGCAGGTTTGCTCGGTTATTGCGCAGGCAATAATGGGGGCGCTCGGGCGGTATTTACAAACAAGCCGTGCCGTCTCACCGCTATGGGTAATGGTCACAATGGCCTGTGCACCAACATCCATGGCGGTGGTGCAGGCAGAATGCGCGATAGCATCTGAGACGCTTAAATGCGCTTCAGAGCTGCGGGCGCGCAACCTTTTATCGTAGTTGATATCCTGTTCGGTGCGCTCGGCAATAGCGGCCATGGTCTGCACCGCCTCAACCGGGAATTTTCCGGCGGCGGTTTCGCCTGAGAGCATAATGGCCGAGGTACCGTCGTAGATGGCATTCGCGACATCACTCATCTCGGCGCGGGTGGGGCGTGCATGCTGAATCATCGATTCTAACATCTGCGTGGCGGTGATAACTGGCTTGCCCGCAGTAGAACAATGCACAATAAGTCTCTTTTGGATAATTGGAATTTCAGTGAAGTCGATTTCAACGCCCATGTCGCCGCGCGCGATCATAATGCCATCCGAAACAGCCAGTATCTCGTCAATATTGGCGACACCCTCGGCATTTTCAAGCTTGGCGATGATCTTGATACTATCGCATTTATGGCTGTCGAGTAGCTCTCGAATATCTAGAATGTCGCGTGCACAGCGAACAAAGGAAGCTGCGATAAAATCAAAGCCATTTTCAATACCAAACAGAATATCCGACTCGTCCTGTGCGCTTAGATAGGGCATGGAAAGTGCAACACCTGGTACGTTGACGCTTTTGCGGTTTGAGATCGGGCCACCATGCACGACCTTGCAGTGAATGTCGTTATCGACTACATCTGTCACCGAAAGCTCTATCAAACCGTCATCCAACAGAAGCTTGGTTCCAGGCCTGACATCGGTGGGCAAATTTTGATATGTCACCGATGCAATTTGCGTATTACCTAGCAGATCACGTGTTGTCAAGGTGAAGTCGCTGCCGTCAGCAAGAACTACCTTTCCTTCTTCAAAATTTCGCAGTCTTATTTCCGGCCCTCGGGTGTCGAGCAGTGCGGCAATAGGAAGATTCAATTCTTCACGGACTTGCTTGAGAGCCTTGAGCCGTGCTAAGTGTTCGGCATGGGTACCGTGGGAGAAGTTAAATCTCGCCACATTCATGCCGGCAAGCGCTATCTGACGCAGGATATCCCCTTGATCAGTAGCGGGGCCCAGTGTACAAACAATCTTGGTTTTTCTCATATACTTACCCCTTTTTATGCAAAGGCGCGGCCTGAAAAACAGTCCGCGCCCGATATTAACATATCAAAAGCGGCCGCCCTGTTAAGGGACAACCGTTGTATGTGCCACACAAGCGCAAAGTGCTCAGCGGCAAAACGAAACTATCAAAAGCGGTTGCCCTTTAAGGGGCGAGCTGTTAGATGTCGACTAGTATACTAATCCTTTTCGGCTATTATACCAGAGAAAAGCGATAGACTGCAAGTACATTCATAGATTTACTTACAATCTATCGCTAAATGATGAAACGTATTGTACCTTTAGATACTATTCGACCTGTAAAAGCTAAGACAAGGTTAGAATTTAAGGATATCCTTCATATTATATAACCCAGGTTCTTTGTCGGATGCCATGAAAACAGCGGCCTTTAGCGCGCCGATAGCAAAGACATCCTTCGAACTTGCAGCATGTGAAAGGGTAATGACCTCATCCATACCGCAGAACATAATCTCATGTTCGCCCGCAATCGTACCACCGCGGACAGCGTGCATACCGATTTCGCTAGACTCTCGGCGCTTTCTCACCGCGTGACGGTCATAGACCAGTTCGGGTTCGTAGGGTAACGCTTCCGTGATAGCATTTGCCATCATGATAGCGGTTCCGGAAGGTGCATCAATCTTTTGGTTGTGATGTTTTTCGATAATTTCTATATCAAAGCCCTTGCCCAGCACGGTAGCGGCATGTCTGGCCAGCTCACAGAGCAGATTAACACCTAGCGACATATTAAAAGTAAAGAAGATAGGCACACTCTTTGCCGCCTCCTGAATCATGGCAATATCTGCTTCGCTCATTCCAGTGGTTGCGATAACAGCCGGAATCTGGTTCTTTTTGGCGAACGCCAGCAGATGAGGGAGGGTAGAAGGGTGGGAAAAATCCACGATGACGTCGGCGGAAACAGGCGCATTTTCAAAGCCTGCATAGATGGGGTAAGGTAGCGTACTGCTTTCTTTTTGATCTATGCCCGCCAGCACCGTAATATCTAGTTTCGGGGCGACAGCGCCCACCGTACGCCCCATTGCGCCGAGGGCACCTGAAATAATAATGTTCATGAGGGTCTCCTTTATGCGTTAATCAGATGATATTTTACCATGACATCACGCAGATGCTGTTTGGCAGCTGGCGACATTTCATCCAACGGCAGCCGGCAGGAGCCTGCAGCAAAGCCCATAAAGTTGAGCGCCTGCTTCACCGGAATGGGGTTAACATCCGAGAAAAGTGCAGCAATCAGCTCGATGTGAGCGATTTGTAGATCGGCGCTTTCTTTGACCTTGCCATCAAAATAAAGCTGACAAATGTCATGTGTTTCTCTCGGGCAGATGTTTGAAAGCACCGAGATAACACCCTTGCCGCCCAGTGACAAGAGGGGGACAATCTGATCGTCATTGCCAGAATAGATGTCAAGATTGTCGCCGCACAGTGCATGGGTTTGTGCAATGGCAGAAATGTCGCCGCTGGCTTCTTTAAGCGCCACAATGTTCGGATGCTTTGCAAGCTCAGCATAAGTCGTGGGTTTAAAAGTTACGCCAGTGCGGCTGGGCACGCTGTAGACCACAATAGGCAGATCGGTGGCGTCCGCAATCGCGTTATAGTGACGGACAAGGCCGGTCTGTGAGGCCTTGTTATAGTACGGCGAAACATGGAGCAGGGCATCAGCACCCACCTGTTTTGCTTCTTTGCTCAGCCAGACGGCATAGGCAGTATCGTTGCTGCCTACACCCGCGATAACCGGTACGCGGTGATTCACTGTTTCAACAGCAAAACGGATACACTCGGTGTGTTCTTCGTCGGTTAAAGTTGAGGATTCGCCTGTGGTTCCGCAGATGACAATGGCATCGGTACCGTTATCAATCTGAAAGTCTATCAGTCTGGCAAGCTCTTTATAGTTGATGCTGCCGTCTTCAAACATTGGGGTGGCAATAGCGCAACCTGCGCCGCGAAAAATTTCTCTTTTCATAGCTGCTTGCTCCTTACTGTCAATTCTATGGTCTGTCGATTAGTCAAAAAAGCCCTTTGCTGCATACAATTCGGCCATTAATACCGCACCGCCGGCAGCGCCGCGCAGCGTATTGTGTGAAAGACAGACAAATTTATAGTCATACTGGGTATCGGGGCGTAGGCGTCCGACAGAAACCGCCATGCCTTTTTCAATATTGCGATCAAGGCGGGTTTGGGGACGATTGCTCTCTTCAAAATAGTGTAAAAATTGCTTGGGCGCTAAGGGGAGTTCTAATTCTTGAGGCTCGCCCTTAAAGGCGTCCCAACGCGCTTTAATTTCTTCCACAGAAGGCTTGTTTTTAAAACTTACAAACACAGCAGCCATGTGGCCGTCACTGGCAGGAACACGCAGACACTGCGCCGTGATAGCGGGGCCTTCGGCGTTGACAATCCGGTCTCCCTCAACCTTGCCAAACAGCTTGAGAGGCTCTTTTTCACTCTTTTCTTCCTCGCCGCCGATATAGGGAATGACGTTATCCACCATCTCGGGCCAGCGCTCAAAGTTTTTGCCCGCGCCCGAGATCGCCTGATAGGTGCAAACCAGCACATTTTCAATGCCAAATTCGCGCAGGGGAGAGAGAGCAGGCACATAGGACTGCAATGAGCAGTTAGATTTAACCGAGATAAAACCACGCTTGGTGCCAAGACGCGCTCTCTGCGCTTTTACAACTTCCACATGCTCGGGGTTGATTTCTGGTACAATCATCGGAACATCGGGTGTCCAGCGGTGCGCGGAGTTATTTGACATAACAGGGCATTCCGCCTTTGCATAACGCTCTTCAAGTGCACGGATTTCATCTTTTTTCATATCGACGGCGCAAAAGACAAAATCGACAAGCGAGACGATCTTTTCAACGTCCGCTTCGGCATCCATGATAACCATATCCTTGCAATATTCCGGCATCGGAACACTGAGTGCCCAGCGATCGTTTACTGCATCAGTATATTTTTTACCCGCAGATCGTGCGGAAGCAGCAATTGCTGTCACCTTAAACCACGGATGATTATCCAGGAGCGTCAAAAAACGCTGACCCACCATACCGGTTGCACCAATTACACCTACATTGTACTGCTTCATAATAAAAGCACCTCCATAACGTTCCTTTTTAAACCCTAATATTTGGTATAATGAATAAAAACAAGGGAAAACTATTTCCTATTTTAATCAGTTCGTCAAATATTAGTATTTTTCTAACTTTGCCGTATAAATAAAAATACCGGTTGAAAACCGGCATCCACTGCAATATAATAGAGATATTGACGCTTAAAACATGCACCACTCCCAATGCATGCTCAAAAGTCGATAGCCCTTCACCATTTGCAGTGGTGACAGTTGCACGTTTCTTTAACGTACCCCCAGGATCAACGGCTGCCGTACCGTTTCCTTCGGCGTCTTTCCCTTTCATAACGGCTTCAAGCGATCTGGCGATCTTGCCGAAGTATTACTGATGAAAAACGCACCTCTATCTTTATTGTCCATTATAGTAGCATTCATTATAAAAATTGTCAAATATTTTTTAAATAAACTTTTTAGGAGAATCTATGCTAAAATCTGACTTCTACTTTGCTCTTCCCAAGGAATTAATAGCCCAAACACCTATCGAACCGCGAAATGCTTCCAGACTGTTGACGCTTGACAGAAAAAGCGGCGCTGTTGAACACCGGATGTTCACCGACCTTTACACGCTGTTAAAACCGGGGGATCTACTGGTTTTAAACGATTCACGTGTACTGCCTGCGCGAATTCTTGGCGTTTCTGAAACAACCGGTAGCCCAATGGAGTTTTTGCTGCTTCAACAAAAGCGCCAAGATGAATGGGAAGTGCTGGTGCGCCCAGGAAAGCGCGCTAAACCGGGTGCAAAATTTATCTTTGGCGAAGGATTATTATACGCCGAAGTGCTTGAGATTTTAGACGGAGGCAACCGTCTCGTGCGTTTTTCTTACGATAGCGGCAGCTTTTATACCAACCTGGAACAGATTGGGCAGATGCCGCTGCCGCCCTACATTACCGAAAAACTCGACGACCCTGAACGTTATCAGACGGTTTATTCTAAAGAGTTGGGTTCCGCCGCAGCTCCTACTGCTGGGTTGCATTTTACCGAGCAAATGCTGAACGATCTGCGTGCTATGGGCATTAAAACTGCATTCGTCACGCTGCATGTGGGTTTGGGTACTTTCCGACCGGTCAAGGAAGATGATATCAACGACCACAAAATGCACTCAGAACATATTTTCTTGCCACAAGAAACAGCTGACTTGGTTAACGAAACCAAGCAAAACGGCGGACGGGTTATCGCCGTGGGCACCACCAGCTGCCGCACACTTGAAGCGGTTGGTCAGATGGGCATGCCCCTAAAGGCGTATGAAGGGTACACTGAGATTTTCCTTTACCCCGGCAAGGAATTCACCGCCATTGACGGGTTGATCACCAATTTTCATCTGCCGGAAAGCACGTTGATTATGCTGGTTTCGGCCTTTGCAGGACGTGAACATGTGCTTGCGGCGTATAACGAAGCTGTCGCACAGCAATACCGTTTTTTCTCTTTCGGCGACGCTTGTTTTATCGCCGATATCGACTAACAGGGGGACATTATGTATCATTTATTAAAACAAGAGGGCAGGGCGCGCCGCGCAGAATTTAAAACGGTGGACGGCACGTTTCAGACCCCTGCGTTTATGAACGTAGCGACTGCTGCCGCCATCAAAGGCGGTATTTCGGCGCATGACTTAATGGATCTAAAATGTCAGATCATGTTGAGCAATACTTATCACCTGCACGTAAGACCCGGAGACAATGTTGTTCGCGACCAAGGTGGCCTCAAGGGTTTTACCCGCTGGGACGGCCCGACGCTGACCGATTCCGGCGGTTTCCAAGTGTTTTCGCTCGCGTCGCTGCGTACAATAAAAGAAGAAGGCGTTACATTCCAGTCTCATGTGGACGGAAAGCGCATTTTCATGGGGCCGGAGGAGAGCATGCGCATCCAGTCAAATTTGGGCTCTACCATTGCGATGGCATTTGACGAGTGTATTTCGAATCCTGCGGAATATGACTACGCCAAGCGATCAATTGGGCGCACCACCCGCTGGCTGGAGCGCTGCAAAGCCGAAATGGCGCGCTTAAACGCCCTACCGGGTACCTTAAACCCGCACCAACTGCTGTTTGGCATCAATCAAGGTGCCACCTTTGATGATCTACGCATCCAGCACATGAAGGACATTGCAACGCTCGACCTTGACGGTTATGCCATAGGCGGTCTGGCGGTAGGTGAGGAAACCGAGATGATGTACCACATCATCGAACAAGTTGAACCATTCATGCCTAAAGGCAAAATCCGCTACCTAATGGGTGTGGGAACACCGGCAAATATTATTGAAGCGGTCTGGCGCGGTGTCGATCTATTTGACTGCGTTATGCCCAGCCGAAATGCGCGTCATGGACATTTGTTTACCTGGAGCGGTATTATCAACATCAATAATGCCAAATATCAGAATGACAGCAATCCTGTGGATTCTCAGTGCGGATGTCCGGCCTGTCAGCATTATTCCCGCGCCTACCTGCGGCATCTTCTCAAAGCAAACGAGATGTTGGGTATGCGTCTGGCGGTACAGCACAACCTTTATTTTTACAACACGCTGATGGAAAAAATTCGCGCAGCGCTTGATGCAGGGGAATTTGAGGCTTTCCGTAGCCAGTACACCACGCTGCTGGCTACCCGCATATAATGGTCGTTTGAAAGAAAGACTTTATAATTGGCTGATTTTCTCTTGATTGTTGGTATTTTTTTATGTATAATGACAATGTTATAATAGATTGAAGGGAAGAACAAAATGGGTAATTATATGTTACAGGCGACAAATCCGGTAGGCTCTTATATTATGATGGGCGCAATGCTCGTTGTAGTTTATCTGGTCATGTTCCTGCCCCAGAGAAAGCAGCAGAAAAGGGACGCACAAATGCGTGCTTCGCTTGACGTCGGCAATGAGGTGCTGACCCAGGGCGGCATCATCGGTCGTGTCGTCAGTCTGAAGGATGATACCATTGTTATCGAAACCGGCTCTGACCGCGTCAAGATTAGAATTCTGCGCAGCGCCATTGTAGCCAACACCACCCCCAAGGAATAAGTACCGATACCTTATTGTTGATAGGTTTTCTGTGTTTTTGATCGGCAATAAAGGCATATTTGTCCGATACCTCGAATAAGCTTTCGTAAAGAGCTTAGGAGGGGAAGCACGATGAAGGGCAAGGCTAAACAGCGTACAGCCGGCAAAAGCAACAACGCAACCACAAATATGGTTACTATGCTTAAAGCAGTGACATTTGGGCTGTTGGCAACAACGGTCGTGTTGCTGCTTTTTTCGTTTGTAATGTGTAAAAAAGACGTTCCATTCGTGCTACTAAATCCTTTTTCGGCAGGCCTTTTGATGCTCGGCTCGTTTTTATCCGGGTATCTAGCGGCACGCCGCATTCGCGAACGTGGCATGATGGTTGGAGCACTCTGCGGGCTGATCATATTCTCGCTGTTGATGCTGGCGTCGTTTATGAGCCGGTTTGATGTCGGTCTTACCGCCTTGATTAAGCTTATTATTTCGGTGGCCAGCGGTGCCATTGGTGGAATTATTGGTGTTAATGCCAAATTTAAGCGAAAATAGTATTTGAAAGATGCTAGTAGGTATGCTATAATATTTTTGATAAAATATTCGGAGGATGATTTAAATGAAACACATTAAAACGATAAATAAAGCTAACCTGAAGGAAACGGCTGCCAAGGGCGGCTGCGGCGAGTGCCAGGCCTCCTGTCAGTCCGCATGCAAGACCTCCTGCACTGTCGCCAACCAGAAGTGCGAGAGAAAGTAAGGTTCTGATTAAAGCATTAGAAAGGGGCAGTTTACCTGTCCCTTGCTTTTTTAAACGAATTTATGAGTTAGGATGAATAGTATAATGCTCCATCGCTATATTCAAGGCGGTTACTACATCGTTATGGATGTCAACAGCGGCGCAATCCACTTAATGGACAGGCTTGGCTATGATATGACGGGTATGTTGTCGGCTCCCATGACAGAGAAATGTCCGCAATCACTGCTGAACAAATTCTCTGGGAACTTTTCTGAACAGGAAATTACTGAAACCTACGCTGAGCTTTATGCGCTTTATCAGGCAGGGGAGCTGTTCAGCGCGGATGATTATGAAAAATACCAGAGTATAACGGCAGTTTCACCTGTAAAGGCCATGTGCTTGCATATCGCGCATGACTGCAATATGCGCTGTGAATACTGTTTTGCCTCCACCGGCGACTATCAGGGCGGTAGAATGCTGATGAGTGCCGAGGTGGGGAAGAAAGCGATTGACTACCTGCTGCACCACTCTCAGGGGCGGCGGAATCTTGAGCTTGACTTCTTCGGCGGAGAGCCGCTGATGAACTTTGATGTTGTCAAGGAGATTGTCGATTATGCCCGTTCTAAGGAAAAGGAATACAATAAGGTGTTCCGCTTCACCATCACGACGAACGGCCTTCTGTTGACCGACGATAAGATTGAGTTTATCAATCGCGAAATGTCCAACGTCGTGCTGTCTTTAGATGGTCGACCAGGTGTCAACGACCGGGTGCGCAAGCGTGTCGATGGTTCAAGCTGTTACGACGCTATTGTACCTAAGTTTCAGAAAATGGTGGCAGCAAGAGGGGATAAACCCTATTATGTGCGTGGTACTTTTACCAAGTATAATCTCGATTTTGTCGAGGATGTTTTGTACTTAAACGAACTTGGGTTTGATCAGATTTCGGTTGAGCCGGTGGTCGCCGAAGATAATATGCCTTACGCCATCACAGAAAAGGATCTGCCTGACATTTATGCTGAATATGAAAAACTAGCCGAGGAAATGATCAAAAGAGAAAATGGCGAGAAAAAGTGGTTTAATTTTTTCCACTTTATGATAGATCTTGATCAAGGCCCCTGCGCCATTAAGCGGTTGCGCGGGTGCGGGTGCGGCAATGAATATGTGGCCGTGACACCCGATGGTGACGTCTATCCCTGCCATCAATTTGTGGGGCACGAGGAATGGAAAATGGGCAGCGTATTTGATCGTTCAATCGATACCGCGATGAAGGAACGGTTTGCAAAATCAACCGTTTATGGCAAAGAAGATTGCCGTAATTGCTGGGCTAAGTTCTATTGCAGCGGCGGCTGCAATGCCAACGGCATGATCTACAACGGTGATATCCTAAAACCACATAAGATATCCTGTGAAACCGAGAAAAAGCGTATTGAATGCGCGCTTTATATTAAAGCTGCAACTCTTTAAACACTGAAAGGCAGGGAAGGGTTATGTTAAAACTGGGCGTGATAGGTGTAGGGAATATGGCAGCTGCGCTGCTTGGCGGCATTCTAAAAAATGGCGTGGTCCCGCCTGAGCAGATTTTGCTTTGCGACCGGCACCCAGAACGCCATGAAGCGTTGTATAGTCTGGGAATTCGCCAAGCTGCAAATCCTTGCGAAGTAGTAGAAAGCTGTAAATATGTGCTTTTAGCCGTAAAGCCACAAGGCTTTACAGGGGTTTTGGAAGAGATAAAGCCTGCATGTAAAGGCCAGAATATTTTCATCTCAATTGCGGCGGGCATCTCAGGTGATTTTATTAAAAAAGCTTTGGACTATGACGCTAAGGTGGTTTTGGTTATGCCGAATACCCCTGTTTTATTGGGATATGGTACTTCGGCACTTTCTTTGGTCAGCCCAACCAACCAAGATGAGTTTAATACCGTGCTCAGCTTTTTCGCTGCCTGTGGTGATGCGATTCAAATTCCCTCCAACCTGATGAACGAGGTTATTCCGTTCAACGGCAGCAGTCCAGCTTTTATCTATCGCTTTACGCAGATTTTTGTACAGCGTGCCGTTGCACTAGGTTTTGATCAGGAGACAGCGCTCAAGCTGTTTTGCAGCACGCTGATTGGATCAGCCCACATGATGATTGATAGTGGTATCGATCTTGACCAGTTGATCAAGATGGTCTGTTCCAAGGGTGGTACAACACTGGCTGGCCTTGACGCCATGGAGCAGCATAACCTGGAGGAGGCCGTTGTAGCTGGTATTGATAACTGCGTTAAACGCGCCTATGAGTTGGGTCGATAGGTACAAATTTTTGTGTGGAATCATAATAAGGACAACCCCCGGCATATCCTTTATCAAAGGACAATGTCGGGGGTGTTATTTTGTATGGAAAGAGTAGGTCGTGCAAGCAACTATGCCGCTAGGCGAAAAAGTCTTATTTTATGGATTAGAATGCACTGGGGCATGCTGTTCTTTGGCGTTATGTTCTTAATTGGTGTGTTGGTCGGCACTGCAGCATCGGTATGGCTGGGCATCGGCAAACTGGACAGTGTCACCGAAGTTTTGAAGCAGTTTATCATCAGCCGAGAAAACCAGTCAATGATGCAGACCTTTTTCAGCGCACTCACGCCAAATGCTGCTGCGTGGTTTATTCTTCTGATATGCGGTTTTTGCGCGGTATCAGCGCCTATTATCGCGCTGGCCCCCTGTGTCAAAGGGATGGGGTATGGCGTCTTAGCTAGCGGTCTGCTGGCTTGCTATCCTAACTCAGCGATGCGTTACATTTTCGTCTTTCTACTACCAAACCTGATGATTTCTACCGTTACCATTATGTTTTGCTGCTGTGATGCCATGCAGCTCAGCCAGTATTTCTGGCAATCGATCGTTCCACAGCAGCGGGGTAGTGCCAGTATTTCACCGGGGCTTTTTTGCGGAAAAATGGTTCTATACGGCATCTTTTTAATTGCAGGTGCCGCGCTGGAAGCGTATAGTTACGCGCTATTCCGCTGAAGAATCATTGTCCTTAGGGTTCTTTGTAATGCGCTTCTTTTGCGCGAGGGGAGAGCTATCCGCCGCTTTTTCAAGCTGTTGGTTTGAAACATGCGTATAAATTTCAGTTGTATTCAAATTGGCGTGCCCCAAAATTTCTTTTAGTATCCGAACATCTACATTACCGTATTGATACATTAATGTTGCAGCGGTGTGGCGCAGCTTGTGTGGCGTATAGCCCTTGCCAGATAACCCAGCATTTTTAAGGCACTCGCCAATGATTTGCTGGACCCGGCGAGGTGAAAGCCGCTGACCGTTTTGACCGACAAACAGCGCTTCATCCTTTCGTTTAATCTTTTTTGAATCCTCAAGATAGGTATTTATTGCATCCAAACAAGCTTCATTGAGGTAAACGATGCGTTCCTTGTTGCCTTTACCGAGCAACTTTAGCGTATGGTCGTCTCGAATATCTGTATGATTGATAGCTACGAGCTCGGATAGGCGCATGCCACAGTTTAAAAACAAGGTCAACATACAATAATCACGCGCATTATTGTTCAAATCAGCAATTTCAAGCAAACCGTTGCTTTCGTCTAATGTAAGATATTTGGGCAGAGCGCGTTTAGTCGCAGGTCTGTCCAAATTTTTTATCGGATTATCGGTGATATAAAGCGTTTTTGTCGATAAAAACTTGTAGAATGAACTGAGCGCTGAAATTTTTCGCGCACGCGCACTAGCAGCGTTGCCAAGCTCAGTATGGGCAAAATTGAGATAAGCATAAATATCAGCCAGTGTAATGCCACAAATCATTTCGGTTGAGACATCGATAATCGAGGTTTCAGGTAAATCCTCAGCGCTTAGTTGATTGCAGCGATAAAGCTTCAGAAAACGCAAAAAAGTACGTAGTTCAATATAATATGCATCAACAGTACGCGGAGATAAACCCCGAATGGTCAAAATATATGATAAAAATTCACGCAAAGGCCCAGGGCAATCGGTGAATGGCGCATATTTAGATTTATTATTTAAAACAGCCGGCATACGTTTAACACTCCTTTTTCGTCCATTCCATTTCGCTAAATAAATATTTAAAATGAAGATTTTGGGCATAATTCGACACATGACAGGGCATAGAGAGCTTATGAGCTTCTCTATGCCTTTTATCGTATAGCTTTACATTATATACTTTAATCGAGCTACAAGTCAATTCTAGTGGCTATGCGCGGGGGTATGGTTTTTGTTCGTTTGTAATGCCCAGAATGTAATCTGTTGATGTCTTATATAGGTTTGCAAGACTTATTAAATGCTTAATTGGCAGGGGTCTAATTCCTTTTTCGTATTTTTGATAATATTGTTTTGTGGTGCCTAAATATGCCCCTATTTCTTCTTGGGTTTTATCGCTGTCTTCCCTTAAATCTTTTAATCTGTCTAGATGTGTTTTCGCCATCTTTATACCTCCTTATTACTATTTTATCAGTAGCCATAAATTATTACTTGACAGTAGCCACATATGGCTATATAATTGATTATAGGTAATCACATATGGCTACTATTCAAATTCGGTTTGTGAAAGGTAATGGTGATGGTAATGGATGAAAATGTTGTGTTTTCGATTGCTGTTATTCTTGGTTTTTCTCTAGGTATGGGATTTTTCTTTTATTTGTTCTATCGTTCTTTAATTTCTATGCGGCAATTCATAGAGGATATTTTTGAGGATAATGCTTTTTCTTCTGATAAGCACAAAATGCGAATGTCAGAGAATCCGTGTCTTTATTGTGGCTGCTATGACGAGGATTTTGGCTGCACTATGTTTTTTGTTGATAAGGGCTATGCTTGTCCTTTGAATAAATCAAAACAAGTAAAGTGAGGTAATAAAAAATGTCTGAAAGTAAAAAAGTTTCGGTCGCTGGTTCTGGTGCTGGCAATCTCTGTGTAGGTGTTTCCCGGTATGCGTTTAAGCCCGATGATAAGCCCGATGTGTTGACAGGCTTTACTATTTGGCTTCTGGAAGAGAGGGAAAACGTTGTCGGGGAACCGGAAAAATATTTCGGTGCAATTCCGTTTAAGGTTTCCTTGTCCGATGATCGTTATGCTGTCCTTGCGGCACAACTTGGTATTGCTTCTCCGCATGATCTGGTGGGGAATCGCTGGGCACCTACTTATAATCGCTTTGGCAAGGTTGAAGCCCTTACATATTGTTAGCAGGTGATTACATGCCTAGTGTCTTGGATTCAGGCGTGGAGATTATTCTGGACAGTGGTTTCCCTGAGGACAGGGAAAATAGTGATAATGGCGTTTATCTTACATATGAGGAGCTACGCGAATATGCGGAGAATTACCAGTATACAGACGCCGAAACGGGTCTTACAGCAGACCAAGCGATTATAGCTCTTTATAAAGAGTATCATTTTACTCTTTATGGACTGTTTCCGCTGATAATTGCTGTTCTCATATTTATAGCGGTGTGTAAATGGTTCTCGAGTACTTTTATACCGTGGAAGTAGTTTAGAAGGGAGGTTATTTTGTATGGAAGCTGTCGCTATTACTGCCGAAATGCTTGCTCCTATTTCAACAGGTGTCAATTCTAATCTGGCTGTCATTGTTCCTGTCGGCATTGCTATTTTTGCCGCTGTGCTGGGCGTCCGTCTCGTTCCCACTGTTATTAAGTGGTTCGTGAAGGGCTAGACCTTAGTACTGGGATATTCCTTCTAGGGGGGAGGGGGTTTTTCTCCCTTCCCCTTAAATTATTCCATGTAGAGCATTGGGTGTGTGTGAGATATTAAGAAAGGAAAATCGCCTTTTTCTTAGCGCCGCGCGTGTGGCGCGCCGCAAGGAAAAAGGCGATTCCAATATATAAAAGGGGTGATTCGCACTTGTGTAAACGTTTGTTGGCTGTTTTTCTTTTCATCGGGCTGCTGGTCTGTATGTCTTTGAGTTCTTTAGCGGCGGTGGATTTGACTAAGCCTTTTTATGCTGATAAGGGTTACCTTATCGACAAAGGTGATGGTAATACTTATTTGGGCGTTCTTGATACTGCCGCTCTGACGGAATCCGAAAAGGATTGGATGCGGGACTTTTTAGAGGTTTTTACTGACGAGAAAATTACTAGTTCTACTTATTGTGTTTTTCTTGGTGTCGGTTTTGACGGTGCTTCCTTTTATTTTGTAAAACATCCTACTAAACTTGATGTGGGTTACAGCAGTGATAGGATTCTAGTGTGGAATCGTTTAAAACCTAGCCTTGACTATATGCGGTTTTCTTTTAGGTCTAGTGACTCTGTATTTTATCTTAGTTCTTTTAAGGTTGACTCTCAGTTTTTTCTCCATTCTAAAAGTTTTGAATTGCATTCGTTTCCTACCGCTTCTGTTGCTCCTAATAATTATGTTGGTGGGTTGTTGTGGTCGAATCAATCAGACCCTATGGTATATGAGGGTGTTCCCTCGGCCGCTCTTCAGTCGACTTTTAACGGTAAATTGACACTCGTAGACAACGGTGGTTTATTGCCACCGGACGAACCTGAAGAACCTGAAGAACCCAGCAGTAGCACCCCATCTGTGCCAACGCTACCTGAAATCCCTGCTGGTGATGGTGAATATGTTCCCTATGATACAAGTGCATGGCTAGGTTTTTTGGTGCATATTCTTTCTACCATGTCTACGGCTGCAAAGGTTGGCATTCTTATTTTTGCGTCTTTGCTTGGTATTTTGCTCATTATTTGGGTCATTCGGTGGTTCTTACCTTCTAGATAAGGCGGTGGTATTGTGAAGCGTTTTTTTATTAGTGCTGTTTTGTGTATGGCTTTTTTGACGCTACAGGTTTTTGCATATAACCCTCCAAATTTGACGGTTGAGAACGGGAATAGTGTTTTAGAAACTTTCATTACTTCCACTATGGATGATACGTCTAAGGAGAGAGTGCGTTCATTTTTGGCTAGTGAGTTGGGTTTGGTTCTCTATATTCCATCCTCTGATCGTTACCTTCTTCTCGAAGTAAAATCCCCTGATAGCATTTTTGTTGATACTCTTTCACCTAATGGACTTGCTAACCTTGTTTTTACTGATGGTGCTTTAGGGGTTGTTTTTGATGTTTCGGGTCCCAATATGACTTTTGCCGCATTAACTACTTTTGGGTTGAATTCTTTTCAAAAAGATTGCGTTATTGTTAGTGGTCGCTATTTTGATTCATGCACTATGAATTTTCCTACTCCTACGTCTCCATATGTTGCTGATTTTGAAGGTTCTTTATTTTTTCGTGATGATGGTGGCTTGATGTCTGATATCAAGGAGGAGCCAGACGATGGCGGAGGTATTCTGGGGTTTTTGAAGGGCTTTTGGGATGCTTTGAAAGATGCTTTTATAGGACTGTTTGTGCCTAGTGAAGGATTCTTTGCCGATTATTTTGAAGATATTCGGGCTGTTGCTAGTGTTAAGATGGGCGGATTGCTTTCTTTGTATAATGCCCTTTTGGGCGCTTTCCAATCATTGAATGGAGATACGCCGTCTATGACTTTTCAGATTCCTGCGAATAGTATGTTTCCTTATTCGCCTTTGGTGACTTTTGATGTTTTGGGGCATGTGCGGTCGTATGTCGAGTGGGTGAAAGGCTTTTTGACTGGCTGTGTTGTTCTGTTTACCGCTGTTGTGTGCTATCGCCGCTTAGTGACGCTATTTGAACAGTAGGGGAGGAGGATAAAGTTGATCGTTGAAGGTATTTTAAACCTGCTTAAAACACTTGTTCTTTTTGTCTTAAATTTGTTTCCTGATCTACCTGATACGTCGTTTGTTAATGGTTTTTTCGATCCTGTTGTTAAGGTGATCAATAATGCCAACGTCTGGATACATGTTCCTACGGTTTCGACCTGTTTTGTTCTTATCTTACTTTGCTATAATGCACGTGCTATTTGGTCAGTTGTCATGTGGGTTATTCGTAAAATTCCGGGGGTGTCTTAATGGTACTAACAATTCTATCCTTCTTCTTGCCTGTCCTGATGTGGATTCGCAATGCTATCTTTTATTTCTTGTCAGGACTCGCCTTGTCTTTGTTTGCTTTTTCGACAGTCTTTTTTGTTTATTATCGTGTTTTGCCTACATCGGCATATCTTGTAAGGCTTCGCAGCTTGGCTATACCATGGGTACCGTATGACCTTTTTAGATGGCTGCTATGCGATTTTATTACGCGTAGGGAGCGTGCCGAAGTGTTCAGTGAATACGGTTTCACGCTCTTTGTAGGGCGGCAGGGGGCAGGGAAGACCATCAGCATGGTTGAATATCTTGAAGAGATGCGGCAGAAATATCCACGAGTAAAAATTGTTACTAATTTTAAATATCTAAATGCCGATTATCTCATGCAGGAATGGCGGGATTTGTTTGAAATCCGTAATGGTACGGATGGCGTTATTTTTGCGATAGATGAAATTCAAGGGGAATATAGCTCTGATAAATGGAAGGACTTTCCCGAGCAACTTCTTTCTGAAATCTCCCAGCAGCGCAAACAACGTATAAAAATAGTGTCGACAGCGCAAGCCTTTTCACGAGTGGCAAAGCCTATCCGTGAACAGACTTCAAATGTTCGAATGTGTCGTACTTACTTGAACCGCTATACGCGTTGGACAGAATACGATGCTGCTACTTTTGGGACAGGCGACACACCTTATATCGTCAAAAAACGCTGTGTTCCGTCAGGGCGTAAAGGCTTCGTGCAAAGCGATGGACTTCGTTCACTCTATGACACATGGGAAAAGGTGGAGCGCATGAAGCGGCTGGAGTTCATACCACGCGCTCAAAGATAAAAATTCACTCTCAAAGAAAGGAAGGCCGACGCCTTAGCGTCGGCTGCCCCTGCGGGTGCGGGGTGAATTGCGCTGTTGAAAGTCTTACTTTCAATGGCGCAAGAGGGGATAGCCCCCTTCGTTCTTTTGCCTAAAGCATAGCACGAGATCAGACTTGGCATGTTTTTTGCAATACTAGACTTAATAACACTTCTTACTCACTTTATGGGTTTTTAATATAACACTACTTAAAAGGGCGTGTTGTATTTGTCTTTTTATCGGATTTGGGAATATCCATCAAGCGCGGTACCATATAAGCATGTTTACATAAAGCGGGATAGAGATAAAATCATTGATAGGGCAGCTGGGAATACATCAGCTATTTTAGATGTTTTGAGTGAGCAGGAAAGGGAAGGGAAGTTAGCCGAAAGCCTGTCACGTTCACGTAGAAATATTCGTGATTTGGTTTTGTGTAATCGCTTTGAATATTTTTGTACCTTTACATTTGATGCCCAAAAGGTAGACCGCTACAATTATGGCGAATGTCAAAAGAAATTAAGAAAGTTTTTTAATAATTATAAAAATCGCTATGCACCAGATTTTTTGTATTTAATTATCCCAGAGTTTCATAAAGATGGTGCTATTCATTTTCATGGTCTGTGTAGTGGGTTTGCTGATGGTGAGTTAATTCGGCCTGATAAGGTTTTAAAACGAATTGACAATAAACTTTGCATGGTTCCTAATACTCGCGGTTATTTGGATTGGCCTAGATATCGAAAAACATTCGGAATTTTCAATTGCTCAAAAATTCGTAACTATGACGCGTGTGCATTTTACATTACAAAGTATATAACAAAAGATTTAGCGGATATGGAAAAAGGGAAGAGAGTTTATATGTGTTCGACTGGGTTAAAGCGTCCTGAACTGGTTTTCGATTCTGACGATATACCATTGATCTTTAAGCCAGAATTTGAAAACGAGTATTGTATAATCGCTTATGAACGTGCTGACGCAACTGAACCGTTTATAGATGATACTGGCTGGATGTATCAAGAGGTTATGGAATGGCCACTTGAGGATGTTACAGATTTGATTTATCAAAAATTTAGTGAAATTGAGGGGGAACAATTAAAAATATATGGGATATAAGTTTAGAAGAAAGGCTAATTTGCCTTGTAATAAATGTTTGTGTATGCGTTGCAGCTGCATATCCTGTCCATATGAGCAGCTTTATCATTGTTATCCCAGTCACCCAGGATGCACACATTGCATGATGTCTGAACGTGGTGAACCCTTGTTGGAATGCGAATATTTTAAAATGTTTACAGGTAAACCTATGTACAAAGTTAAGGTGAAACGAAAAAATCCTTATTATAAAATTGCAAAATTGTTGCAAGCTTTACATACTGAATTTAAACAGTTATAATTTTAGAGAATAGAATGTTTTATTTCGCACATTCCATTTCGCTAAATAAATATTTAGCGAAATGGAATGGACGGAATTTAACAAGATCATGTACTTTTTCTCAAAAACAATGCTATGTTTTTACAAAGTCATGAGCATCTTATTTTCCATAACTGCTTTTCTGGCTACTTCTTTAGAAGTATCAACCTTTTACCAGAACTTAAAATTCCGTCTAATGTCTCCTAAAAGTTTACGAAAAAAGTTATAGAATAATCGGTTTCCGCAGCGAAAACAATATACAAAAAAGGTTCCGGAGGTGCTCTAAATTGAATTTGATAAAATGTGCGCACCACTGCGTTCATCAAAAAGACGGCTATTGCACATTGCAGCAGTTGAACCAAAGCGACGCCAGCATGAATACCGACTGCATTTATTTTTACAGCGCGTCATGCGAACAACCGGCGCAAATCACCAACACTCTTGACAGTGATAAGTTTTAGTCCTGGGTAGTTTTCGGGGTTGATGCTTTCAGCATTCTGTTGAGGAAGAATAATCTGCCTAAAACCAAGTCGATACGCTTCCCCTACCCTCTGTTGTGCGCGACTGACGGTGCGAATTTCACCCGCAAGTCCCACCTCGCCAAATGCAGCCAACGACTCATCGACCGGCTTGTCCAAAAGGTTTGAAATCAACGCCAGCACAACCGATAAATCGGCCGAAGGTTCATCGAGCCTTAATCCTCCAACAACATTTATGTACACATCCAACGTACCAAAAAAATAGCCACAGCGTTTTTCAAGAACAGCTAAAAGCATGGCCGCGCGATTAAAGTCAAAGCCGTTGGTGCTTCGCTTGGGCACCGGGTAGCTGCTTTTGCTAACCAGTGCTTGAATTTCGGCCAAAATAGGCCGGGTTCCCTCAATGACAGCGGTTACACAGGTACCAGAGGTATGCTCTGGCCGACCGGAAAGCAATAAAACCGAAGGGTTGTCCACCTCTTCAAGGCCTTGATCAGTCATTTCAAACACGCCAATTTCATTGGTGGAACCGAACCGATTTTTGATCGCGCGCAAAATGCGGTAAGAAAGATTGCGCTCTCCCTCAAAATACAAAACGGCATCAACCATATGCTCTAAAACTTTGGGCCCCGCAATTGCGCCATCCTTATTGACATGTCCGACCAAAAACAGTGGTATCTCTCTGTCCTTTGCGGCACGGGTGAGCTGCTGTGTACATTCTCTGACCTGTGTAACACTGCCCGATGACGATGAAAGCCCGGCATGGCTGATGGTTTGTATCGAATCGACGATGACAAGGTCTGGCCTACATTGCTCTATTGTCGCCAGAATCTGCCCAAGATCGGTACTGGCGCAGATGTACATGCCGTCATTGCTGACGCCCAGGCGTATGGCGCGCAGTTTAATTTGCCGTACACTTTCCTCTCCGGTGATGTATAGCACCTTTAGCATGGAAGAGAGCGGCTGACACATCTGCAAAAGTAATGTGGATTTGCCGATGCCTGGGTCGCCACTGATAAGTACCACCGAACCCGGTACCATTCCCCCGCCCAATACGCGATCAAGCTCTGTGATTCCTGTCACATACCGGATTTCCTCGCCCGATTCAACGGCATTTAGGGACGAAACAGCAGCAGGAGCCGCATGTGTGGCTATGCTGTCAGATCTTTTTTGGGGTGTCAATGTCTTGATTTCTTCATTCATGGTGTTCCAACTGCCGCAATCGGGGCATTTACCCAGCCATTTTACGCTTTCATAGCCGCATTCTGAGCAGGTATACACCTGTTTAATTTTTTGTGCCATTGACAACTTCCCCTTCTGTTTCGGTTTTCATATGCAGCTCTGTGACTGACTGCAATATTTTAAACGCCAACTGTTGCTGGTAATCCGCTTGCAGTAGGCGTTGACAATCCTCTGGATTAGAAATAAAACCACACTCGACCATCACGGCCGGATTATCCATATGACTAAGCAGATATAAATTTTTGCCCGCAGCTTTTATTTCCCGTTTATTATCCAGTTGTAGCGCCTCTCGGATATTATCCTGTATCTTTTGAGCCAGTACCCGACTTTGTTCATTTTCGGTGCTATAAAATACCTGCGTTCCCCAGGAGGATTGCTGCGGAAAGTAGTTTTGGTGTATGCTTATGAAAATTGCATCAGGATATTGTTTGGCCAGCGCCAACCGTTGATGGATGTCTGACACCTTTTGCTTGCGCACCCCGCTGATTCCTTTTTCATGTACTGATTGATCGGTGCTGCGCACCATGATGGCCTCATAGCCATCCAACTGCGCCAGACTATAAAGCTTTCTGGCAATGGACAGATTAATATCTTTTTCCAAGACGCCGCTGACACCTGTCGCACCGCCGTCCATGCCCCCATGTCCCGCATCAATAATAATGATTGGAGAACTTGGTGTATGTAAACTGTTCATCACCCTAGTCACAGAATAAATCCCCAAACCACAGGCAAAAGCTAATAAAGCGCTTAGCGCGATGCAAAAAAATAATTTTTTACGCATATTGCCACCTCCCCCTAAGCATTGATATGCATAAACGGCAGGCGGAATGCTATTTTACTTTATCATACCAGAATTAGAACAAACGTTCAATAGTTAGGAAAAATAATAAGACCGGTGTATTACCGATCTTATATTTACTATTGGAGGCGCCACCCGGAATCGAACCGGGGATAAAGGTTTTGCAGACCTCTGCCTTACCGCTTGGCTATGGCGCCATAAAAACGGACGATAAAACCGTACCGTTTGCCTGAAAAATCAGGCTTTAGAGAAATTGGAGCGGGTTACGAGGCTCGAACTCGCTACCTCCACCTTGGCAAGGTGGCGCTCTACCAGATGAGCTAAACCCGCATAAATGGTGCCTTCGGTCGGAATCGAACCAACGACACGAGGATTTTCAGTCCTCTGCTCTACCAACTGAGCTACAAAGGCATGTCAATGCCTTGGCAAATCCGCCGCAGGCAAGAGAAAATGGCGACCCGGATGGGGCTCGAACCCACGACCTCTAGCGTGACAGGCTAGCGTTCTAACCAACTGAACTACCGGGCCATATTCGTCCTCACAAACAATCAACATAGTAGCCTGACCAAGCAACCGTCATCGTTTCAGCGACTCTGTTATTATATAACAACCCCACACATTTGTCAACAGCTTTATACAAATAATCCGCCTAAGAATACACACTGGCAACAAAACCTCAATTTTTTGGCTTTATAATAGGAATAATTCAATGTCTACTTCGCACATTATTAGGAAAATGAGCAGGATCAACCGCCAAAGTGTTCGTCGTTCTACGATAAAAGCGGCACTCAAAACAAAGCCGACAGCATAAAAGACTTTTGCATCAGACCGATGCATAGTTTTATCCTTAATAGCAAACAGTAATTCTAAATAAACAATGAAAGGGGTCAATATAATGGAGCACAAAAGAATTATTAAAGGTAATAACACCACCGTTCCCACCGGTGCAGAGCTATTAAGCGCCTTTGATACCTACGCCGTAACCGAAAGGCATAAGTCCGGCCGAGGCAACGCACCACTCAACAGCGCTGAATGCGTCGTCGACAGTAGAGAATTTATGATCGAAAATAAAAAATAATACCTTTATCCCTATATGGTAACCCGATTGCAAATAGTATCGTAAATCACCTGACCAATACCCTTGACCTGAAGCAGTTCTTCCTTTTCGGAAAATCCGCCGTGCGCCTCGCGATAGGCAATAATTTCACCAGCCAATACAGGACCAATCTTGGGTAGTTCCTGCAACTCTTCGGTCGTAGCGTGGTTCAGGTTAACCAAATAAACTTCCGAAGCCGATGGCAGCTGTGCGTACACATCGGTAGTGACGCCGTGTTCAAAGAGTCGATTTTCCCACAACATGATAATTATCAAAACAAGGAGCAGACCCAGACAGTAAAACAGAATAAAGAAAAGCCAGCGTTTTTGTCGCTTTTGCTGTTCTGCTACCATCTCTGCTGCTCCTTTACATAATATATGTGGTTTAATGTGTCTCGATATATGTAATCAATGCCTCTAAGGCAGCATCCTCGACATGGCAAAGCGTGTGTTCGCATAATGCTTTGATATCATCCGGGGCATTCTGGGGGCAAAAAGAGCGGATACCCGGAAGTGAGAGCATTTCAAAATCGTTGTAATAGTCCCCAATCGTCAGCACACGGCTGCGATCGAGCGCCAGATGGTCAACCAACCATTCGATAGAACTACCCTTTGAAACACCGTCCGGCATAACCTCAATAAAACGGTCACAAGATACCGTCGTTTGCATGCCACCGGTCAGGTGTCGCTCGATAAAATCCAGTATTTCGCTCTGCTCGCCAGGGTCGTGATGGACGACCAGCTTACACCACGGGTCGGTTACTGAGGCCAATTCCCCCGTCTTGCTTGGCGGCATCCATTCCGCGCTCACACCCAACTCCACCCGGTGGTCGGGACACCAAACCGCAATGCTGTGCTTTGGGTAGTTAGCCAGTAGCGTATCCACGAGAGACAGAGCTGCGTTGTCAGGCAAAACAGCGGTATAGAGGCTTTGCTGACTATTAAAATCATAAATTAAGCCACCGTTTAGCATAATACAAGGTAGATTAACCGGCAGCTTTTTCTGCAATTCAACAGTAGTAGCATGCAGCCCTCTGCCTGTTGCTAGGGCGAAAAGGCCACCGTTTTCGGTGAAATACTTAAGTGCATCTATGTTCTTTTGTGGAATTTCATACTTGTCGGTTATCAGAGTGCCGTCCACATCTGAAAATAGACAGAATCCGTCAAATTTCTTCATCAGTTAGAGCTCCTTCTGAGTTTTTCTATAAAATCGCTAAAATATTGGGGTAATGGTGATTCAAATACCAGGTGCGCTCCGGTTATTGGATGAATAAATCCCAGTACGGCAGCATGCAGGCATTGGCCTGGCAAAGGTACACGCTTTGCAGGCCCATAAATGGGATCGCCCGCGACGGGATGCCCGATAGACGCCATATGCACCCTGATCTGATGTGTCCGCCCAGTTTCAAGCTTGCACCGCACCAGTGAAAACTGTGAAAAGCACTCCAGCACCTCATAGTTCGTGGCAGCATTGCGAGAATTTTTTTCGGTGACACACATTTTTTTACGGTCAACCGGGTGCCTTCCAATCGGCTTATCAATTCTCCCGAGCTCTTCCTTGACGCGTCCATGTACCACGGCAAAATAAAAGCGGTCGATGCTGTGTTCGGCAAATTGGGCGGATAACCCCTCGTGCGTGACATTATCCTTTGCGATAACCAGTAGCCCACTGGTATCTTTATCTATTCGATGGACAATCCCCGGGCGGATTACGCCATTGATCGAAGAAAGCCTGCCTGCGCAATGATATAGCACCGCGTTGACCAGCGTACCGCTCAAATTGCCCGCCGCCGGATGCACCACCATTCCCTGCGGCTTATCCACGACCAGCAAATGATCATCCTCATAAACAATATTAATTGCAATGTTCTCCGGAAAGGCATCTAGCTTTACAGGTTCCGGTTCGCTGTATTCAACCTTGTCCCCGATTTTAACTCTAAGACTTTTACCCGCTGCAGCACCGTTACACAGCACCAGACCTCGCTCACAAAGTTGCTGAACAGCGTTGCGGCTTAGTGGTGGGTCAGAAACAGCGCTGACAAAGGCGTCCAGACGGGCGCCCTCATGCTCAACCGTTACTTGAATCTGTATCGCCATTGTTCCCCTTTTCCTCATCCGCGTGTTGTTGTTGTTGTGTTTTTTGTTCTGAACGAAATGCCGTAATAAGCATCAAACAAGCGCCAACCACAACGCAGCAATCGGCCAGATTGAACATCGGGTAACTGAAAAGCGCGTTGATGTCGATGTAGTCCACTACAAATCCGTACCGAATGCGATCAATCAAATTACCTAAGCCACCCGAAATAATCAGCAGAGTAGATAACTTCTCCAACCTGCCCTTGATTTTTCCGCTGAGCAGCAGCCAGGCTGCGACACAGAGAATAGTCGCTACTAAAATAATCAGTAGCGTTCGTCGGCCAGTGAAAATGCCAAAGGCAGCACCGGGATTTTCGACGTAAGTAAAACTTAAAACACCGGGAATCACCATCATGGTGCCGATGGGGGCAAGACTGTTCAGCGCCCAAAGCTTAATGAGCTGATCGCATATAACCAGCACAGCCACCAATATAAAACATATTGTTGCAGACATAAATTATGAACCGTTCCTTCCGCTTGTTGTTGACGGGCGATGTCCGTTACCACCGATGATGTTCCTTATTAAAAAAGAAATGCCCGGTTGCGCCGTACAATTCTGCTCCTTAAAATCTTCATAAGATTTTTATGCAAGTAGTATGAAGAACGGCGCATCACAGGAGTATGATGCGCCGCCATATGCACAAGCTGATTTATTTGACGATAGCAGCGCAACGTGCGCAAAGCGTGGAATGATCATGGTCTTTACCAACCGTATCGGAGAAGGACCAGCAGCGTTCGCATTTCACGCCATCCGCGCTAAGCACCTCGATGCCGAGTCCGTCGATATCGGAAGATTCTCCGCCCGGGGCATTAACGACCTCCACTTGCGAAACGATTAGCACCATCGGCAACAGTTCCTTGACCGAAGAAACAAAGTCATAAAGCTCGCCTTTGGCGTGGAGAATGACCTTGGCCTCCAAGGATTTTCCGATCTTCTTCTGAGCGCGCGCCACTTCCAGCACTTTGTTGGCACTGTCGCGAATCTCATGGATGCGATCCCACTTCGCCATAAACGCCTCGGAAGCCTTGTCTGCGGTTCCGTCGGGCATCTCATGGAACATAACCGATTCAGATTTGTCGCCCGCCTGCTTAGGCAGATAACGCCAGATTTCCTCAGCGGTAAATGGGATGATCGGTGCCAACATAAGCGTCAGGCCGCGCAGAATGCGATAAATGGCCGTCTGAGCTGCACGACGCGCGTCAGAATCAGCTGCTTCAACATACAAGCGGTCTTTGAGCACGTCCAGATAGAAATTAGACATATCAACTGTACAGAAATTGTGAATCGCGTGATAAATAGTATAGAACTCATAGGTGCCGTAAGATTCGCGTACCTTTTTCGCGAGGTCCGAGAGCGTTGTCAGTGCCCAGCGGTCGATATCAAACAGCTTGTCGTCTGAAACCATATCCTTGTTCGGGTCAAAGTCGTAGAGGTTGCCCAGAATATAGCGCGCGGTGTTGCGGATCTTGCGGTAAACCTCAGAGAGTTGCTTTAAAATCTCCTTGGAGACACGAATATCGGAATGATAGTCGGAGGATGCAACCCATAAACGCAGGATATCAGCACCGTACTGATCGGTAATATCCTCGGGTACCATGCCATTGCCCAAAGACTTTGACATCTTTTTGCCTTCGCCGTCTACAACCCAGCCGTGGGTACAAACCTCGCGGTAAGGCGCAGTGTTGCGCCAAGCCACAGCCGTCAGTAGCGATGACTGGAACCAGCCACGGTACTGGTCGGCACCTTCCAGATACAGGTCGGCGGGCCAGCTTTGCCCCTCGCGGGTGTCAAGTACCGCAGCATGCGTTACGCCGGAATCAAACCAAACATCCATGATGTCGGTTTCTTTAGTGAATTCCTTGCCACCGCAATGTGGGCAGGTCGTACCCTTGGGTAGAATGTCAGCAGCATCCTTGGTATACCATGCGTCGGAACCCTCGGTTCTGAACAGCTCAGATACGGCTGCAATACTCTCATCAGTGACATATTCTTTGCCGCAATCTTTACAGAAGAAAATTGGAATCGGCACACCCCAAGTACGCTGACGCGAAATGCACCAGTCGCTGCGGTCCTGTACCATGCCTGCCATACGGTCCTCGCCCCAGCCGGGAATCCAATGAACTTGTCTGAGAGCCTCGACCGCCTGATCCTTAAACTGATCGACCGAGCAGAACCACTGTTCGGTAGCACGGAAGAGAATGGGCTGCTTGCAGCGCCAGCAGTGCGGGTATTGATGGATGACGTGTTCGCCGGCAAACAACGAACCGCTCTCCTTGATGTGCGCATAAATTGCCTTGTTGGCTTCTTCGGTGGTCAAGCCGGCAAACTGACCGGCATCCTTGGTCATGCGACCCTTGTTGTCCACCGGGACAAGAATCGGAATCTGCGGATAATGCTTACAGACCTCAAAGTCCTCGAGGCCGTGGCCCGGTGCAGTGTGGACAATGCCGGTGCCACTTTCAAGCGTGACATGGTCGCCAACGATGACCAGTGAATCGCGATCAATAAAGGGGTGCTTGCAGACGCAAAGCTCCAAGTCCGCACCGGAAAAACTGCCCAGCACGGTGTAATCTGAGATGTCGGCTGCCTTCATAACCTGGGGCAGTAGCTCTTCGGCAATGACATAGAATTCGTCGTTAGCCTTAACCAGCGCATACTCATACCGCGGGCCGACGCAAAGCGCCAGGTTTGCGGGCAATGTCCAGATGGTGGTTGTCCAGATAACCACATAGGTTTTGGAAAGATCGGCACCGAGTTTGGTAAACAGGCCACCCTTGTCGTCGGTGACCTGAAATTTCACATAAACGGTCGTGCAGGGATCCTCGGCATATTCAATCTCGGCCTCGGCCAGCGCGGTCTGGCAATCTGGGCACCAATGAACCGGCTTTAAGCCTTTATAAATATAACCTTTTTTGGCCATTGCGCCAAAAACCTCGATCTGCTTGGCTTCAAAGGCATTGTCTAGCGTAATATAAGGATGGTTGTAATCGGCTAATGTACCAAGGCGCTTAAACTGGCCCTTTTGAATCTCAACATGCTTTTTAGCAAACGCACGGCAGGTCTGGCGCAGCTCAACCGGGGTGATGGGCTTTTCAATGCCAAGCTCGGCCAATGCTTTCAGCTCAATGGGCAGGCCATGGGTATCCCAGCCCGGGATGTATGGTGCACAGTAACCCAACATATTTTTAGAACGGACGATAATATCCTTTAACGTCTTATTCAGTGCAGTTCCAAGATGAATGGATGCATTAGCATAGGGCGGGCCGTCATGAAAAATAAAAGAAGGCTTGCCTTGATTGTGCTCAATCATCTTGTAATAAAGATCATTTGCGTCCCATTCCTTGATCATTTCCGGTTCCTTTTGAGGAAGCGAGGCACGCATTGAGAAGTCTGTTTTAGGCAGATTCATCGTGCTGTTGTAGTCATTAGCCATTGGGTTCTCTCTCCTTAAATTAGCTTGTACTGTTCTCCCCCATTAAAGAGCGGAAGATTGGCGATAGAATTTTAGCCTGGCAAGAGCCACAAGGCTGAAAACTGCCGCAAACATATCTAATCTTTAGTGGGAAGTGGGATAACAATACTATTTTTTGAACTTGGGCTGATTGCTGTTACGTTTTATTTTAAAGGCCTCTCCAAATCTCATATCGCCAAATTTGGAATTGTCAGGCGCCGTATAAGATGAAGTGGGGTCATTATCATACGCGTCGGTCTCGGTTTCTTCTTCCTCGAGCGCCACACCAAAACCGGCGAGCTCCTCATCTTCTTCCTCAGCGTCTATATCAGCCGCCGTCGGATCAGTGATCTCGGGTTCTGCTTGGGGTGCCGGCTTTTCATAGCCGCTATAAGACTCAGACTGTGGGGGTGTTGTTTCAGTACCAGCCTGAATGTCGTCAGAAACCGCAGGAGTCTCAGTCTCTTCCTCTTCCTCCTGCCCCGGCAGTGCGCTGATTAATTCAAGGTGCCGCTTATACATATCAAGCAGACGGTTTTTAAAGCTGGCCACCTCGCGCTGGGTTCGCAGCAAATTGTCCTGCTCACGCTCTATCTGCCGCTTGGCGTGGTTGGTCATCGCCTCAGCTTTGATGGTGGCATCGCGCAATATAATTTCTGCTTTGGTTTTAGACTCGCGAATGACGCTGTCACCAAGTTTTTGTGAACCGAGTATCGCTGTACGCAAGCTTTCTTCATCCTCGCGGTATTCGGTGAGCTTGTCGGCCAAAACCTCCAGCTTTTTCTCTAAGTCTGAATTTATTTCAAGCAGCTCGGACATCGACTTTGCCGCCTCTTCTAAAAAGGCATTGACATCGTCCATTCTGTAACCGAATCCGAAAGTTTTGTCAAAAGTTTTTTCAGCAATTTCTTTTGGCGTGAGCATGCGTTTTCCCCCTTAAACATATTTCAGGTACGTGATATGAAGTCTCCCTTTTTTAGTGGGACTACCAATAGCTGAGATCACAAATTTTCCAAAGCCACGTATAGAAAGCTTGTCGCCCTCTTTGATCTCTTTGGAGACGGAAGACTGCGTCTGCGCATTATTCTGGACACAGCCCTGCGTAATCAAGCGGACACTGTCAGCTCTGCTGGTGCCGGTGAGCACCGCAACGACGGCGTCAAGCCGCATGGCACTGACAATGCCGGTGCATGTTTCGGTTTTGAAGGCAGGTGGCAACACTTGCGGTTTACCCACCCTACATTCCACCCCGATGTTGCCAATCTTTTCAAGTTCGGACAGGGCCAATTCAGCCGCGGCATTCAACAAAAACACAACGGCGAGGCAGTCTCCGACCAAAATGTCGCCGACTGCCTCACGTTTAATCCTTAAAGCCATCAACGACCCTAGCACGTCCCGATGTGAAACAGTGTAGCCCTTTGGAAATAGGATGGTCAAAGCTGTAAAAGGATAATCGGTTTCGTCAAGAGAAATGCAATCGGCATAGTCAGGTGCAACCGCACAAAACACGCGCCGTTGCGCGTCTTCAAAGCCACCCTGAAAAAAGCAGCGCACTTCACTGGCATTTAAAAGCCCATATTGTTCGGTCAGCGCCTGCTCATGCTCATTGAGAAAAGCTGAAAAGCAAGGCTTGCCCCGCTTATCGGCCAAATCACACAAATCGGTCAACCGCGAAAGCAGTATGCGGTCGGATTCCTCGATGATCGAGTCAAAACGGCGCTTCATTTAGAAATATACACCGTTGCTTTCAAGCTCGTCCAGCAAATCGCCCACAAAATCTACGTTATAGGGCGTTATGATAAAGGTGCTGTTTGCCACGCGCTTGATCTGCCCCTGATTGGCATAAGCCACGCCGCTTAAAAAGTCGACAAGACGGCGCGACACATCTTTGTTGGTCGACTCGAGATTGAGCACGACAGTACGCTTGTCATTTAGGTGGTCGGCAATAGAAGATGCGTCGTCAAAGCGCTCGGGCTTGACCAACACCACTGAAAGCTGGGTGGTAGCCGCAATATTAACTACCTTGTTTGAACGTTTCATCATTTCAGTTTCACCCGCGTAGGGGTTGTCAGCAATAGGATCCTCCTTTGCTGCACGTTTATGAGCGGCATAATCGGTCTCGCTCTCTTTTCCATAATCATAGTCATCATCATAGTCGTCATCATCGGGCATTCCCATAAAACTGCGGAATTTATCCATCATACCCATTGTTAAACATCCCTCACAGTCTTTCTCCGAACAGCTCCCGGCCTATTCGGACAATATTGCTTCCATGCTTGATTGCAAGCGGAAAATCATATGACATTCCCATAGATAGAATATCCATACAGACATTATCCATTTTTTTGGCCCTAATGTCAATAAAATGGCGATACATCTGCGCAAAATATTGCTCTTTTGTCAGATCATCCGTCACTTTTGGCGGAATGCACATCAATCCTTTGACTTTAATATTGGAGAAACCGGCCATTTGAGCCAACAAATCAGGAAGCATTTGAGGCGCTACACCCGACTTTGTCGCCTCGCCCCCAATGTTCACCTCAACGAGTACTGACATTACGCGTTCGGCTTCTTTAGCACAGCGGTCAATTTTCTCGGCCAAGGACAATCTATCAACCGATTGAATTAGCGAAACCTTGTCAATTATCGCCTTGACCTTATTGGTCTGTAAATGACCAATAAAATGGATTTCGCAATTCGCTTTTTCATAATCGTCATATTTTTTTAAAAGCTCCTGCGCACGGTTTTCACCCAGTAGCGTGATCCCCGCGGCAATAGCCTCGTTCACCCGCTGCGCGCTGTTGGTCTTTGTGACTGCCATCAGTCGAATGTCCGAAGGATTGCGGTGTGCAGCTTGTGCAGCCAGTGCAATCCGCTCCATTAAAATCTTGGCATTTTCTCTTATGTCAGACGATTTTTCCATCATAGATATCCGTCCCCTTTACAACCACTTCATCGAATTGATTTATCGGTTCATAGCCGGTATCCTCTTCGTTTGACGAAGGTGTGGTGCACAACACAAAATTTTCGCTAGTGTAAATACGTTCTATAGGTTTAAAAGTAATGAGATTGCCGTTTTTGACATAGACACCCTCGGTCTGCCCCTCATAGCGCAACGCCTGTTTACTGATTCGTAAACCAGTGTAGGAGTTAAAGTTGACATCAACATCCGTCCGCCGCAAATTGATAAGCATGGTGTTGATATAATTCGTTTTGAGAATGACGACGGCATCTCCGCTTTCATCAGGAATCACACGGTAAACCGAAGCGGGAATATCATTGCAGCCCTGAATGTTAAAATCTAAGTTAATCATGGTGCCCACAACAAAACGTTTAACATCATTCTTTTCAGCCACAAGCGCGAGATACCAGTCGTGCCCCTGCTGCACTTTGCCGATAGTGTTGGTGCGCTCCGGCCTCATTGTGCCGTTGATCGCGCGCCTATAGTCGTCGATGGAAAGTGCCTCAAAGTTGGTGGTCAAGAGCGTTTCGTACCCGTCGGCCGTCGAACAAAAATAGCCATCGGCGTCGATAGCAACGCTTTTAATAGGCTGCGAAAACTCGGACATCAGACGTTTTTTTTCCTGTTGTAAATAGGCAATTCGTTCGGTATAATTCTCGTCCCGCCCAGTGGAAATACGATATTTACCCAGAAGCAGCTGCAGTCGGTTGCGGGCATCATAAATATCCGCAATGTCGCGTCTGATAGTGGCGTCGACAATATTACCCACCGTGTCGTTGACCTGCCCACTTAGCATATCTGCACCTAAAAGACGGGCGGAGGTTTGCTGCGCTTCGCTAAGCAGAGCAATTTCGCTATCCAGATGATCCATCTGTAACTGACTGCGCAGCTGAGATGCATCGGTATAGACCTTGGCAATCACCGAGCCAGGAATAACCACAGCGCCGTCGGGCTTAACATAACTGAGTACACCGGTTGCATCCAACTGCTGCGAAAGCAGCTGCTCGTTGCGTATGACCACAGCCTTGGCCCGGTAATAATCCGAAACGGTATAGCTGAAAACCGTTTCCG
The DNA here is from genome assembly GCA_030913685.1 of Oscillospiraceae bacterium MB24-C1. Lineage (NCBI taxonomy): Bacteria > Bacillati > Bacillota > Clostridia > Eubacteriales > Oscillospiraceae > Oscillospiraceae bacterium MB24-C1. The sequence continues at coordinate 489,744 of CP133187.1, forward strand.
TCTGGTAGGGCGAATAAAAATAACGAACGCCGGTGTAAATGCTGTAAGAAGCGACAAACAGTATCATCACGGTCGAAAGTAGCATGCCGGTCAGTCGACTGTTCATTTACACCATCATCCCTTCTTTAAAATTATCGGCGAGAAGGTCCATCTAAAACGATGCGACAGGCATGGTCTAGCAACGCCTGATAACTGTCAAATTCATCGTGATTCAGCCAAGATATCTGTGTGTTGCGTTTAAACCATGTCAACTGACGCTTAGCATAGCGCCGGGTCTCGCGCTTGAGGTCTTCCGTGCATTGCTCCAGTGTTTTTTCACCGCTTAGATAACCTAAAAACTCTTTGCAGCCGATCGCCTGCGCCGCCGTTTTGGGGCTGTGCGCTTTATAAAACGCCTGCACCTCTTCGATGAGACCTTGTTCGAGCATCGTATCTACACGGCCGTTGATACGCTCATAAAGCTGCGCACGGTCGGAAAAATTTAAACCCAACATAATGGGGGCATAATCCGAAGGCTTTTCGCGCGAATTTTTTTGCTGTTCGCTCATCGTTTTGCCGGTGGCACGGTAGAGCTCTATCGCCCGCAGCACCCGTCCTAGATTATTTGGATGCAGGCCCGCGGCATATTGCGGGTCAATTTGTGTGAGCATGGCGTGCATCGCTTCGTTGCCGAGCTGTGCCGCCTGATCGTAAAGTTGTGCACGAATCTCGGGTGTGCCCGGTTCTTTCGCAAACCGAATGCCCCCCAAAAGGGCGTCGACGTAAAGTCCTGTTCCGCCAACCAGCACCGGCAACTTGCCACGCGATGTAATATCCGTAATGGATGCTTGGGCATCCTCGACATATCGGGCAACGCTATAGCCCTGTTCAGGTGGCAAAAAGTCGATCAGGTGGTGCGGCACGCCCCGCATTTCCGCCAAGGTCGGCTTGGCGGTGGCAATCGCCATCCCCTGATAAATTTGCATCGAATCAGCAGAGACAACCTCACCATTAAATTTTAACGCAATATCGACACCTAGCTTGGTCTTGCCAGAAGCCGTCGGGCCCACCACCGCGACTATAGGAATTTTATTTAATACGTTATCCAATTCTGCCAAAGAGCTTTTCCACCTCACGTTGTGTATAAGTTACCAGAACCGGTCTGCCGTGCGGGCAGTGACGAATTTGTTCTTTGCCCAACACCATGTCAGCAATAAGCGACATTTCAGGCAACGAAGATCGTTTGCCTGCCATGACGGCAGCCCGACAAGAAACTGAATATAACAGTTCGTCAAGCATTTGTGGTGTTACGCTGTTTTTCTTTATGAGCAGTGCCTTGGCCACCTCACCAAGCAGCCCAGAAACCGAAAAGCCATCTAAAAGCATCGGTATCTCGCGCACTAGCAATGTGCCCTCGCCAAAATCCTCAGCCACAATCCCCAGCGTCTTCAGCGCTTCGGGATGCTCTGTGAGTGCAAAATATTCATCACGCGGCAGCGTTATCGCCTGTGGTGTTAAAAAAATCTGGCGGTCGGTCGATTCTTCAAGATGCTTAATACCGTTGTAAATATACCGCTCATGCGCGGCGTGCTTGTCAATCATAATAAACTGCCCGGCTTGCTCCACCAGAATATAGGTGTCAAACAACTCACCGATGATGCGATAAGGCTGCGGCTGTGCCGCTAAATCTGTCTCGGGCTCCGGACAATAGTCGGTCTCGGGTTGTGGCGATTGGTCTGCAAGCACTTTTGCGGTAGTTGGTACAGCTTTAGGCGAAATATCGTTGTTGTCACGCGTCGCTGTATATTGCTGCGGAATCGGCGGAACAACGGTATTCACCGTAATATTCATCTTCTCTGGCTCGGTTTTTTCAATATCAATCAATGTGTTTTTTACAGAAGCCGAAACAGGTGGATATTCCACTTTCCGTTTCAGGCTCAACGAATCAAGCTGGGTATCGTCATGTAACTCTAAAATGTTGGTGGCTTCAGAAACGTGAGCAACAGGCGGTGTATACACCCCAGAAATCACCTTCGTCTTCGGCGCGACGCTGTCGGCCCTCGGGGTAAAAGCGGGTACCAGACTATCCGCCGCGCGGCTGATTTGATGCAACGAAACCTGCCGCCCAGTATAATCAAAGTCTGATAGCGAAAAAGGTGTTATTTTTTTCTTTTTAAAGTCGGCGGGTCCATGCTCATGTTGTGACAGCGCGTCAATACAGGCGGAATAAACCGCATTGTAAACCAATCTTTCGTTGGAGAAACGCACCTCCAACTTTGCCGGGTGAACATTGACATCAACCGTATCAAAATCAACCTCAAGGTTCAGTACACAGGCGGGAAATCGCCCGGCCATCAATCGGTTTTTATAGGCCTCTTCCACTGCGCCAGCGCAAGTTTTAGAACGAACATAACGTGAATTAATAAAAAAAGTTTGCAAAGAACGGGTGCTCCGAGAAACATTCGGCCGGGAAATCAACCCTGTAATCAACACGCCTTCGCTTTTAAGCGATACCGGGATCATACCCGCGGCAACTTCAGCGCCGCAGACAACGCGTAGAACCGACAGAAGCTTGCCGTCACCGGGCGTTTTCAGAACCCGTTTTCCATCTCGAATCAACTCAAGCGCCACCGCCGGGTTAGCCAGCGCCAGCCTGTCCATCAAAGAAGCTACCGCATTTCCTTCGGTTGCGTCTTTTTTTAAAAATTTCATGCGGGCCGGGGTGTTATAGAACACGTCACGCACTTCAATGCTGGTGCCCACCGCGCAGCCAATCTCTTCAAGCACAGGTGACTCATTGGCTGTGATGGAATAGCAGCAGCCAATCGGGTTGTCCGCTGTACGGGTAATAACCTTTACATGGCTAACCGCTGCTATTGAGGGCAACGCCTCGCCACGAAAACCCAGCGTGCCAATCGAATCGAGATCCCTTTCAGAGGAAATTTTACTGGTAGCATGGCGAATAAATGCGAGTGGTACATCCTCGCGTGTCATTCCGCTGCCGTTATCGGTCACACGCAAATACGTGATTCCGCCGTTTTTCAGTTCAACCGATATGCGGGTCGCACCGGCATCAAGCGCGTTCTCAACCAATTCCTTAATAATGGATGCGGGCCGGTCTACAACCTCTCCCGCAGCTATCAGCTCGGCAACTGTAGCAGGCAGCACATTAATCTTCCCCACGGCAAACACCTCTTTTCCTCAAAATTATCATTTAAAGCATGGCTTTGAATTCGTATAGTTTGTTTAACGCTTCAAGCGGTGTCAGAGTGTTCAAGTCCAGTTTACGTAAAGCGGTCTCTAATGCGGAGACCTGCGGTAGGACAAGTTGGGGAGATTCTTCATTTGTTAAGCTATTAAGCTTTACACTCTTTTGGTTTTCTGATACCGGCCTGTCCGCTTCAAGATCAGCCAGAATTTCGTGCGCACGCTTGATAATCCACTCGGGAATGCCCGCCAGCTTGGAAACTTCGATGCCATAGCTATCGTCCACTGCCCCAGGGACAATGCGGCGCAAAAATGTAATGTCGTCTCCCCGCTTTTTGACAGCCGTATTGTAATTTTTAACACAAGGCAGACACTGTTCAAGCTCAGTGAGTTCATGATAATGGGTAGCAAACAACGTCTTTGCCCCCAACTTTTTACGGTCGGCAATAAACTCCAACATCGCGCGGGCAATACTCATACCATCAAAAGTAGATGTGCCACGCCCGACCTCATCCAATATTAGCAGACTATTTTGGGTTGCACTTTGTAAAATCTGCGCCACTTCGTTCATCTCCACCATGAAGGTCGACTGCCCGGTAGAAAGATCGTCAGAGGCGCCAACACGGGTGTAAATGCCATCCACCACGCCGATGGAGGCCGACTTGGCCGGAACAAAGCATCCGATTTGCGCCAACAGCACAATGATGGCCACCTGGCGGATATAGGTGGATTTTCCCGCCATATTGGGGCCAGTGATGATGGCGATGCGGTTGTCGTTTAAATCCAGCTGGCAATCGTTTGCCACAAACCGCTGAGAGGCACCCAAAATCTGCTCCACCACCGGGTGTCTTCCATCCTCTATCATAATCACTCCGTCTGTCGTAATTTGCGGACGGCAGTAATTGTTTTCAGAAGCTAATGTCGCAAATCCAGTAAAAACATCCAGTTGTGCAATCGCGTCAGCGGTTTTTTGAATCCGTTGAGTCTGCGACGCAATTTGGAGACGCAGTTCTTCATAGAGCCGCAGCTCCAGCACAATCAGCTGGTCACGGGCGGTAAGAATCTTGTCTTCAATTTCCTTTAACTGCTGAGTGATATAGCGCTCGCAGTTGGCCAGCGTCTGTTTACGGATATATTCTGGCGGCGCCATTGATTTATATGAATTGGTGATCTCTATGTAATAGCCAAACACCTTGTTATAGCCTATTTTAAGATTTTTGATGCCGGTACGCTCACGCTCATCTGATTCTATCTTGGCCAGAAACTCCTTGGTATGCGTCAACAGCCCGCGTATCTCATCGAGTTCGGGGTTGAATCCTTCCCGCAAAAACCAGCCGTCTTTGGTAGAGACAGGCGGTTCGTCGGCGATGGCATTTGTAATCAACGCTTCAATATCCTGCATGGGGTCAATAGCCGACACAATCTGGCGCAGATAGCGCGATTGGCAATTACCAAGAAGCGCTATCACCTTAGGTAACTGCCGCAACGCCGCTGCAAAGCTGCACAGCTCTCTGGGGTTTGTTGCCCCGCACACAATACGGGTGAGCAGGCGTTCCATATCGTAAATACCGCCGAGCTGTTCCGTTAAATCCAACCGCAGCATGGTATCATCCTTTATTTCTGAGACAACGTTTAAACGCTTTTCAATCATGACGGGATGACAAAGTGGCTGCTCAAGATAACGGCGCAGAAGACGCTTACCCATCGCAGTTTTGGTTTTATCAATTACCCAAAGCAAACTGCCACGTTTTTCGCCGCTGCGCATGGTTTGGGTCAGTTCCAAATTTCTTCGCGCGGTGGCATCCAGCACCATATAGCGCGTTTCATTATAACGCTCCAGCGCAATCAAACGCTCTACGCCCGTCTTTTGGGTGTCATGCAGATAATGCAACAATCCACCTAAGGCGCAGGCGGTCTCAGGCTCCGCGGCCGCACCATCCGGCGCGCAAGCCCCCGCGCTAAACTGAGCTGTGATCAGCTCCTTGGGCGTTTCACCCACGTAGGCCTCCTGTGAGATCACATCGGCACAGCAACGCAGGCGGTCTTTTAAAAACACCCCCATCTCTGAAAAATTTAAAAACCTGTCATTAAAAACAACTTCACTAGGCGAAAATCTCGCCAGTTCATTCTTTAACCCTGTTAAATCTCCCGAGGGCAGGTGCGTAACAAACACCTGCCCTGTGGAAATATCGGCGAACGCCAGACCAAATGCATCTTCACCTGCGTACACCGATGCAATATAGTTGTTAGCCCCCTCATCGAGCATGTTCGCTTCGATCAGGGTTCCGGGGGTGACAACACGAATCACCTCGCGTTTAACAACGCCTTTGGCTTCTTTGGGGTCTTCAACCTGTTCGCAAATCGCAACCTTATACCCCTTTTTGATCAGCCTGGCAATATACGCTTCACAACTGTGATAAGGTACGCCGCACATCGGCGCGCGCTCCGTCTGCCCGCAGTCTCTGCCGGTTAGCACCAGCTCAAGCTCGCGGGAAGCAATCTGGGCATCCTCAAAAAACATCTCATAAAAGTCGCCCAGTCTAAAAAACAGAATATGATCCTTATGCTGCTCTTTAATCTCAAAGTACTGTCGCATCATTGGAGAAAGCGGTGCCATGTCCTTCACCCCGAATTCAAGAGAATTAAGACCGTCTGCATCATGCAACAGTCAACAGCGTGTCCGCCAGACACACAAAAAAGATAATAACAAACTAGCGGGCGGCAAAAACAGCCCACATTAAATCTATTGGTACGGCAGTGACTTAGTGGCAGCCGCCGCAGGAACCACAGGAGCCTGAGCAGCTAGCCTGCTGTTCAATTGAGTCAGGGTCTTGGCCGTTGGCGCTGCCGGTGATAATCTGAGAAATAAAGTTCAAGGTACTCTCCAGCTGTGCCTTAGCGGAATTGTAAGCCATCATGGCCGGGTCCTCGGTAACACTCTGGTAGAGGGTGCGCAGCTTGGAATCGAGTTCGGTGATCAGGTCTTCGTTCTTCTCGCCCTCGCTCTTCATAACCTCTTGATTAAGCTGGAGGCGAAGCTCGGAAAACTCGTTGATTTTGCTCTGCAGTTCGGCGGATTTCTCGGTTGCCGCACTGGCCTCGTTCATCTTTTTATAAAGTTCATCCTGCTGAATCGCTTTGCCCAGTTCGCGCGCCATTGTAATAATATCCATGTGTTTAACTCCTTCATCATAAATCATATTTATACCATTATACCATGAGCGCCAAGGCGCGCAGTGGGATAATTTCCCTTAAAAGTCGGCTAAAATTATCATACAATTGTCCCAACCATGGCCCAGTTCATCGCCTCTGTGATTTCAATATCCACAAAGCTACCGATTAGGCTGTGGTCGCCCTTTGTCTCCACGATGACGTTACCTTCAGTGCGTCCTGCGATAAAGCCTTCCCCGCTTTTGCCCACAGAATCAATCAACACCCGCAGCGTTTTACCGACCATCGCATGGTTTTGTTCGCTACAAATATCCTGTTGAACCTTTAACAGTTCTCGGAACCACTCGGATTTTTCTTTTTCTGAGACAATATCTGGCATTTTTGCAGCGCTGGTTCCACTTCTGCGGGAATAAATAAAGGTAAAGAGCGCATTGTAACCCACCTCTTTGACAAGGTTGAGCGTGTCCAAAAACTCCTCTCGTGTTTCACCTGGGAAGCCAACGATGATATCGCTTGAAAAGGTGATACCCGGAATACGCTGCTTGGCGTAGGTGATCAGCTCTCGGTAATGCGCAATATCATAATGGCGGTTCATCGCCTTTAGCACCCGATCGTTGCCACTTTGCACCGGCAGATGAATATGACGGCAGATATGCGCGCTTTCGGCAATAGCATCAATCAGCGCAAAGGTGCAATCCTTGGGGTGCGAGGTCATAAAACGAAGGCGATATTCCCCGGGGATTTTATCCAACCGCTTTAAAAGCGCTGTAAAATCGTAGGGTGGATTTAAACCCTTGCCATAAGAATTGACATTCTGCCCGAGCAGCGTAATTTCTTTAAATCCCTGAGCCAAAATCTCTTTAGCCTCGGTTTCTACCATCTCTGGCACACGCGAAACCTCTCGCCCGCGCACATGCGGTACTATGCAGTAGGAACAGAAATTGTCACATCCCTGCATGATGGGCAGCCAAGCTTTGATGCCTTCTTCGCGCACGATCGGAACGCCCTCCACTACAGTTTTTGCAGATTCATGGTCAAATACCCGTTTGTTTTTAGAAAGGCGGTCGGCAATCATACTGGGCAATCGATGCAGCGCACCAGTGCCAAACACGATATCAACATAGGGGAAGCTGTTCTTGATTTTGTCGGCCACCGACTGTTGCTGCATCATACAACCGCAGAGCGCAATCATCATGTCAGGGCGGGCTCGTTTAATGTTCTTTAAAGCGCCAACATTGCCGAACACGCGATCTTCGGCTGTTTCTCGCACCGCACAAGTGTTAAACAGCACAAAATCGGCATTGTCGGCGTTATCGGTAAAACCAAAGCCCATTTTAACCAACAACCCTTTGATGTGTTCGGTGTCTGAAACGTTTTGCTGACATCCAAAACTGTGTACAAATGCCAGCGGAGGGTGATCAAAACGCGCCTGTATAAGCTGCGCTGAACGCGCGAGCATAAAATCTTCAAACTGCTCGTCTGGCAGCTCTAAGCTGAGAGAATCTCTCACGGTATTAACTCCTTTTCGGTGTCAAATATAACTAAAACAGTATAGCATAAAATATTTTTCTGTACAACACTCGACAGCGCAAATCGACATGGGGCTTCAGCGTGCATTGCCCCGTATCCCATCACAAACACGAAGATAATACCGCAACAAATTTATTATAAAACGGCATAAAAAGCGACAAAATATGCGATCAAGACACCTATGTTAAAGCATCTTTTTTAGATAACGCCCAGTGTAGGATGCCTCACAGGCCGCGATTTCTTCAGGCGTGCCACAGGCCACCAACTCGCCGCCGCGGTCGCCCCCCTCGGGGCCGAGGTCAACGATATAATCAGCGACCTTGATAACGTCAAGATTATGCTCGATGACTACCACCGAGTTTCCAGCGGTCACCAGCGTCTGTAAAACCTCAACAAGCTTGCGAACGTCGTCGGTATGCAGCCCCGTCGTTGGCTCATCCAGCACGTAAATTGTCCGTCCAGTCGGCCGCTTTGAAAGCTCGGTTGCCAACTTGACACGCTGCGCCTCACCACCCGAAAGCGTGGTGGCGGGCTGCCCAAGTTTGACATAGCCTAACCCCACGTCATAAAGCGTCTGTATGCGCCGACGTATCTTAGGGATGTTCTCGAAGAAGCCCAATGCTTCCTCAACGGTCATCTCCAGAATATCGTAAATGCTCTTGCCCTTATACTTAATCTCTAGCGTCTCGCGGTTGTAGCGCTTGCCTTTGCACACCTCGCAGGGAACGTAGATATCGGGCAAAAAGTGCATTTCTATTTTGATGATACCGTCGCCCTGACACGCCTCGCAGCGCCCACCTTTAACATTAAACGAAAACCGCCCACCGGTATAGCCGCGTAGGTTTGCTTCATTGGTCGAAGCATACAGCTCGCGGATATCGGTAAACACACCGGTGTAGGTTGCGGGGTTGGAACGCGGTGTGCGCCCAATCGGCGACTGGTCGATGGCGATGACCTTATCAAGCGCCTCTATCCCCAGAATTTCTTCATGCTTGCCGGGCTTGATGCGCGCGCCGTTTAACTCACCTGCGAGTTTTTTATAGAGAATCTCGTTGATCAGCGAGCTTTTTCCCGAACCCGAAACGCCGGTCACCGCCGTAAGTGTACCCAACGGGATGGTCACATTAATATTTTTCAGGTTATTGTGATTTGCCCCCTTGATGACAAGCTGTAAGCCATTGCCCTGCCGCCGTGTCTCGGGGAGTGCTATTTTCTCGCGTCCGCTCAAATAATTGCCCGTGACGGACGATTTGCATTTCATCAGGCCCTTGAGATTGCCAGCGTAAACCACGCTGCCACCGTGAACGCCAGCCCCCGGGCCGATATCGACAATGAAATCTGCCGCGCGAATTGTATCCTCGTCGTGTTCGACCACGATGACGGTGTTGCCCAGATCGCGCAGTCGCTGCAACGTGGCGATCAGCTTATCATTGTCGCGTTGGTGCAGGCCGATGGAGGGCTCGTCCAGAATATACAGGACCCCCATGAGGTAGGAGCCAATCTGGGTAGCAAGGCGTATGCGCTGGCTTTCTCCGCCCGAAAGTGTACCCGCCGCACGGGAAAGGGTCAGATATTCTAGACCCACGCTCTTTAAGAACCCTAAGCGCTCACGGATTTCTTTTAGAATCTGGGTAGCAATCATTTGTTCGCGTTCGGTCAACACAAGACCATCCAAAAACTCCAGCGCCTTGGCCACCGACAGGGCCGAAAATTGACTGATGTTGACGCCACCCACCATCACCGCCAGTGATACGGGCTTTAAGCGTTCTCCGTGGCAATCCGGGCAGAGCACCGAGCTCATCCAGCTCGCAATCTCTTCTTTCATCCACTGGCTGGAGGTTTCACGAAAACGCCGCTCGAGGTTGTTGACGACACCCTCGAAGTCGGTATGATATGCCCCGCGCATGCTACCTGTCTCGCGCCGCACCGTGATTTTCTCACCATTGTTGCCGAAAAGCAGGATATCCTGCGCAGACTTCGGTAGCTTTTTAAATGGTACGTCTAATGAAAAGCCGTAATGCTCGGCCAGCCCCTCATAGTACATTTGGGCGATGCCGCCCTCGGCGTAGTACCAGCCGCTGGCTTTGATGGCACCCTCGCGAACCGAAAGATTTTTATTTGGCAGCACAAGGTCGGGATCAACCTTCATAAAGGTTCCCAGGCCGGTGCATTTCTCACAGGCGCCAAACGGACTGTTAAACGAGAACATACGCGGTGCAAGGTCGTCGATAGAAATATCATGTTCGGGGCAGGAGTAGCTCTGAGAAAACAACAGTTCCTCCCCATCTACTACGTCGATAAGCACCAAACTGCCGGTTAAGGATAGTGCCGTTTCAATCGAGCCCGCCAGACGTGAACGAATGGCAGGAGACACCACCAGACGGTCGATGACTACCTCTATCGTATGCTTTTTGTTCTTTTCCAGCGTGATATTCTCGGATAGATCATGCATATGTCCGTCGACCCGAACACGCACATAGCCCGAACGGCGCGCCGAATCCAGCTCCTGCTGATGGGTGCCCTTGCGCCCGCGGATGACCGGCGCCATCACCTGAATCTTAGTCTTTTCGGGCAGCGTGAGTATGCGGTCGACCATTTGATCCACCGTCTGCTGAGAAATTTCACGTCCGCAAATCGGGCAGTGCGGAATGCCGATCCTGGCGTAAAGCAAGCGCAGATAGTCGTAAATTTCGGTGACGGTACCCACCGTGGAGCGCGGGTTGTTGGAGGTTGACTTCTGGTCGATTGAAATAGCGGGAGAAAGCCCCTCAATACTGTCGACGTTAGGCTTTTCCATTTGGCCCAAAAACTGACGCGCGTAGGAACTGAGACTTTCAACATAGCGGCGCTGACCGTCCGCGTAGAGCGTATCGAACGCCAGCGAACTTTTGCCCGAGCCTGACAGCCCGGTAAACACCACGAGCTGATCGCGAGGAATAGTGAGGTCTATATTTTTCAGATTATGCTCTCTGGCACCCTTTATAATAATTTGATCCTTTGACAAGTGATGTTCCTCCGTGGACTTCATTTTTATTGTTATAAAAATCGATGGCTGACAAACCGGAAACCACCATCGTCAGCGCGTTTTAATATAATTTCCCGTCGGGGCGCTTCGTCAACCAGTCGGTTTTCCGGTATGACAGTGTCCCCCTGGCCCCAGAAAAAATATCCGCCTTCTCCGGCGTAGATATACGCCGCCTCGACACGGTAGCCGTCCGCCGTCTCCTCATAATCGAGCACGATTGGCAACACATCGTAACCGCCGCCCATATGCGGCGGGGTGATGACGCCTTCCAGTTCAAAATATCGCCATTTGGAATAGTGGTCACCATCCAGCTGTAATTCATAATCGTCCCCACACAACAGCTTGGCAGTCTGCCGGACATGATCGACGATCCAAAACATATCTTCGTACATGCCTGACTTGGCCGTCACCGAATCGGCAATGCGCGCCAGCTCCTTGCGGTAGCGCTCCGGCTGGCCTTCATATGGGCGGCTCCAGTAATAGGCTGTTGCCTGGATACAGCTGTAGAAAAGGTCGCTTGGATCCAGTTCAGCGGGGGATGTGGCATCTTTTTCGATTTTTCCAAGGACTGATAAAAATTCGGCTATTTCCTCCGCAGTTGCGTCAATGGGCTTAATCAATTCAGACATCGTATCTGAAATGTACGGTAGCCGAGGCTGAATTCCCTCATAAGGTATGCCCGCGCAGATAGCGGCAAACTCGGCGGGGTCGCCCGGAGCAAACGCCAGCGGCGCAGGCTCGAAGGTTTCCCCGAAAGCACCGATCTCACCGTCGAGCTGGAATTGCACATCCCAAATCGACACAACATTCTGCCGGAGTGTCATAACCAACGTGGTCAGCAGTATCTCAATCTCTGTTTTGTTAAAACGTTCGATAAATGTTTCATTTAAATCAACAATAACAAAGCTTTTTTGTTGTGTTATGCTCAAAATTGGAAGCGGCTCCGCGACATTAAGTTCTTCGGTGATATGGCTGATAACAGCCACCAGGTTTTCTTCATCCGAATAGTCTGTCTCCTTGGCTTCGTAAATCCGCCCCTCGCTAAAATATCGGTAAATGGTAATGGTATGCGGCACCTTCAATTCGGCGAACGGCGATATGATAACCGAAACCTGACTTTCCGACTCAGAAGGCATTGACGCTTCCGACTCTGAGATGCCAGATATCTGTTTGTCAGAACAACCGAATAACAGCGCCATCGGCAAAAGAAAGGCCATTATTCTCTGTAAAGCCTTCACGCTTTACCCTCCTTCAGCTGCTTGATTTTATCGCGCAGATAGGCCGCGTGTTCGAACTCCAACAGCTTGGCCGCGTTTTTCATCTCGTTGGTCAGGCGGATAATCAGCCCCTGCCTGTCCTTTTCGGACATACGCTTTCTGGGTTTGGTCTCCCCTTCCACCGTTTCACGGCTAGAGATTTCGAGGATATCACGGATATCCTTCTTGATGGTGACAGGCGTGATATTGTGCTCGGTGTTGTATTGCTCCTGAAGTTTGCGGCGGCGTACCGTTTCGGTTATGGCGCGTTCCATTGATGGTGTGACCGAATCGGCATACATGATAACTCGTCCCTCAGAGTTTCGGGCGGCGCGGCCGATGGTCTGGATCAGTGATGTCTCAGAACGCAAGAAGCCCTCCTTATCGGCATCCAGAATCGCCACAAGCGACACCTCGGGAATATCCAGTCCCTCGCGCAAAAGGTTGATGCCCACCAACACGTCAAATTCGCCCGAGCGCAGATCTCGGATGATCTCCATGCGCTCCATCGTATCAATGTCGTGGTGCATATAGCGGATCTTTACCCCGGCGTTTTCCAGATACGCGGTGAGATCCTCGGCCATTTTTTTGGTGAGCGTCGTCACCAGCACGCGCTCCTTCTTTTCAGCGCGGATGTTAATCTCTGAAAGCAGGTCGTCGATCTGCCCCTCGACCGGACGTACGTCGATCAGAGGATCGAGCAGGCCGGTTGGGCGGATAAGCTGCTCCACTGGCGCGCCGCTCTTCTCCATTTCAAATGCGCCAGGCGTTGCGCTGACGAAAATAACCTGATTGATGTTTTCATACATCTCTTCAAACGAAAGCGGGCGGTTATCCAGCGCCGACGGCAGGCGGAAGCCAAAATCGATTAGGTTACCTTTACGGGCGCGGTCACCGGCCAACATACCCCTGGCTTGTGGTAACGTAACGTGCGATTCGTCGATGATGAACAGAAAGTCGTCTGGGAAATAATCAAATAACGTAAATGGTTTACTGCCCGGCTCACGCCCCGCAATCACGCGAGAATAGTTCTCAATACCCTTGCAAAAGCCGATCTCACTGAGCATTTCAAGATCGTAATTTGTGCGTTCGGAGATTCGCTGCGCCTCTATCAATTTATTATTCTGCTGAAAAAAGCGGACACGTTCGTCGCATTCGTGGCGTATTTCATCAAGCGCCACCATCATCTTGTCTCGCGGGACAATATAGTGCGACGCAGGGTAAATAGCGACGTGATTTATAAAGTTTTTTATCTCGCCGGTCACGACGTTAATCTCGCTGATGCGGTCAATTTCGTCACCAAAAAACTCAACTCTAACAGCGGTGTCGGTGTAATAAGACGGAAACACCTCGACCGAATCGCCCCGCACACGGAATTTATTGCGCACAAAATTGACATCATTGCGCTCATATTGCAATTCGACCAGTTTGGCTAAAAGCGCGTCGCGGTCCTTCACCATACCCTTGCGAAGTGAAATGACCATGTTGTGGTAGTCTATCGGGTCGCCGAGGGTATAAATGCAGGAGATTGATGCCACAATGATCACGTCGTTGCGCTCTCCCAATGATGCGGTGGCCGAGTGGCGCAGCCGTTCAATCTCGTCATTGATGGCGGAATCCTTTTCGATATAGGTGTCGGTGGAGGCGATGTATGCCTCCGGCTGGTAGTAATCATAATAGCTGACAAAATATTCGACAGCGTTATTTGGAAAAAATTCGCGAAACTCCGAACAGAGCTGCGCTGCCAGCGTTTTATTGTGCGCCAGTATGAGCGTGGGTTTATTCACCTGCGCAATGACATTGGCAACGGTAAAAGTCTTGCCCGAGCCTGTAACGCCAAGTAGGGTCTGCTCCCGCCTACCAGCATTAAGGCCGTCGACAAGCTGCGCAATCGCCTGGGGCTGGTCACCCGTAGGCTTAAAAGGAGACACCAGTTCAAATTTTCGTTGCTCTGTCATTGCTCTATTCCTCTAAGCTTTCTTTTTATAGCCGCTTTGTGGTTAATAACCACAAGCACAGATATGCAATTTATAATGGTCCTGCCGCGTCAAACGGCGAATCGTTAGGCATCATGACGATAGCGACTTTGCAGCTATTATACCACAAAGCAAATCGGGAATAAACCCCAAAAGTGAACAATTGTTCGTCTTTAAAAATGGTTCCTTTATCAATATTGTGTGATAATAAAACATAATTTAAAAATCCTTTCATATAACAACCGGCCTCAATTTCATTATCGCTGGGCACCAGCTGCGATAAACGGATACGGAACAATTTCTTATTATTCTGCAAAAGCATCGCCTCCACCATAATGATGGGTATTTTTAAAAGAAACATGGCAATCTATATCGGAATTGTCGCCATCATATTAGGTTTATAAAACCAGTCGCTGCAGTGACCGTTAAAATATGGTCTGTTCTGAGAGTGCTTTTGGCCATATCATCGAGTGTCTCTGTCGGCATACCATATTCCACCGACTCCAAATGCCCGTTGGTATTTTTGTAAGTTACTTTAAAAGTAAAAAAGCAAGCGGCATATTATCAAACACCACTTGCAAAATATTTTTAATAACGTGTAAAAAATGAAAAGACTGATCTATACGCCCTTTCCATGTCTCATCTTAGTTCAAATAGTTACAACTCTTCGCATGCCGTGTACAACACCAGTCAAAGTTCTTATTTTGTTTGTTGCTTTCAGCTCCTGTAACCCGGCGCGCAACGATTTTTTATTGGCTTAGGTGCCAAAATGCTACAGATTAACAAAATGGGTACACCCTAAATACTGCGTATGCTTGCCAGAAATCAAGGACGTTATTTTACCGGTTAAATTGACAGGACGAAAATTCAGGCCATCCACTTCTTCTAAAGGAACCCACAGACTGTTTTGCTGCTGCCAATCCATTTCTTTGACTTCCCTCTTTTGCTCATCCGCTAAAGCAGCCAGAAATATATGTAATATTCTATGTGTATAATCAAGATATCTCATTCGCAATTCTTCGCTATCGCATATTTCCTCAGTAAGGGCCGCAAATCGCCCGATCTTTACCAGATATCCGGTCTCTTCCAAAACCTCTCTAACGACGGCTTCTTCGATTGTTTCAAACTGATTTTGGCCACCGCCAGGCAAATCAAAATAAACTTTTCCTCCATAATTGATGCATCTATTTAAGAGTATTTTATTGTTATGCAATATAATGGCTTTTGCCGTGTTTCTGATCGCCATAAGTGCCCTCCTCACAATTGAATAATCTAGGGGCAAACCTGTAAGCGCGGTGATTACTTGAGTTTTTCACAAAATTCTTTGGCATTTTCTTGCACTGTAAATGGTGCAAAATAGAAGACTTTCTCGGTTTGATTATCGCATGATAATGCAATGATTGTATTTTCCTCATCCCAGTAACCCACCGTCAAATTCCAGCCCATGCTGTTATCGGCATCCAAAATAGACGTATAGCCCCGCCCCGGAAGCTCACCGGGATCAAACCATTTATCAGCTTGCAACAGCATCTGAAAATCGACCTGCTGTGTTTTAGAAAGTTCAAAATCATGCTCATAATCGCCAAGTTCAAAATCATAATTGAATTTTACTCCATCAAATGAAGAAAGCGCAACAGGCAAATCAACCGCCGGTTCGGGCAGAGTCTGTTCTTTGCCACATGCGGGCAGAATTACAATAGCCGCAAAAACAACGGTGCAAACAAAACCGAGAAATGATTTTTTCATTTTGAGCCTCCTCGCTATTTTTATAGGGTGTACCAGTTGCTTACAGATGCAGCCGACGCCGAGTCTCGTTTTTGACCATCTGCCACTGAAACACCATCAGCGCAGAAAACAGCAGAAGACTGACGGTGACACAGATAAAGGACGGTAGCCGGTGACGATTCCACCCCGCCAGTAAAAATATCGTCGGAATTAGCCCGCACAGATTTAAGATCAACAGATAGACGGCAAAATGCTCCGGTGGCAGCTTTAATACCCAGCCGAGTATCGCCGCAATCAACATGCAGCAAATAAAGGTCACCGGAATCACATAGTCGATAGACCACCGGTGCCAACCGGTGAGGTAATCCCATAACAGCGAAAATAGACTGATCAAAACCCCCATATCCATGAGTTTTTTATGGAACGCACCCTGTTGCCGAATGGCCGTCACCACACTCAGCCAGACACAAGCGGCCCCCACCGTAACGAGTAGCGACCAGAAATTCTGCTCAGGCATCATAAGATCCAGCATAATCGAAATGATTGAAACAGCGATTAGGCAAAAAATCAATATTTTAAAAAACAGGCCATGGGTATAAGAAACTGTTTCGATCACCGGGAAAACATCCGGATGCTTTTGACCATTATCGGTCAGGGTGTGCTGACATAGTGGGCACTTATTAAATCCCCCCACCACCCTCACACGGCAGCGCTCACAGTTTTTCATACACTCTCCCCCATTCCCTCAAATCGGTTTGCGACTATTTCCACGGGAATATTCATGCCGCTCAGTGTGCGAAAGAAACGCCGTTGGATATCGTTGCTCAAAAAACGTGACGTAAAGCTGATGCTCAGCATATTTTCATAGGTGCAAAGGCAAACCTGAATGTCTTTGGTGCTGTTAAAGATATCAATTCGTTGGATAAAAGGCCGAAGCTCTTCGGGCATGACCACGGTTCCGACATTTGAAAGCGTCGTAGTGTATTCCTTTTCGGAGCGTTTATAAAACCGTTTTAACACAATATTCTTTATAAATAGTGGAATGATGCGCGCCACCAACCAATGCTCTAGCTCTGCCATCATATCCAAACGCCTTTGCAGATATTCCCCGCCCAGCGTTTCGGCCAGACTATTGCGAACCGAAGCAGCCACATCTTCCAGCGCGTCGGAGTGACCTTCAAAACAATAACCGATATTCACAACGCTGAAAAAATTGCGTACTGTCTTGGACGGAAAATACTTGTGCAGGTTGATCGGGATGGATACCACCACGCTTTTTCCTTTATCCCGCTCGCTCATCTCCTCTTTTATGGCGCAGATCAACACCGCCGTGAGAAAAGCTGTCACTGTAACACCCATGCTCTTGGCGCAGGCCACCACTCGGTCGGCCGGGACAACCCCTTCAATGACCTTTAAGCGCCACTCGGCGGTTTTAGGTCCTTTCAGGATATAGACCGGTATCCGGCTTTTGGCCAGAGCGGCGGTGATGTTCTTTTTTCCAGTGTAGTACTTGGCAAAGCTATCGTCCATCCGTTGTGCCACAGAGGCATCAAAATCCAGCGCGGAGCAGCACGCGGCCAGTTCGGGATGCGACAACAGTAGATAGTGGTAGGTCAACGCCTTTAAAAATTGTAGCGCGCCCGCCCCGTCGGTGAGAACATGGTAGACCTCGAGATTGATACGATTCAAATAAAAAGTTACGTTGAACAGCGGTGAGCGTGAATCATAATACATGGTGCTGCAGGGGGGGACGTCCTCCTCACGCACCAGAAAACTGGTACCGGCTTCCTCGAGATAATACCAGAACAGGCCGCGCTTTAAAACGCAGCGAAAACTGGGGAAATCCTCAAGCGTGCGATCCAAAGCATCTTGAAGATAATATTGATCCACCGGCTCGGTTAATTCGGCCGAAAACCGAAACACCTTGGTATCCGCCTTTGAGGTGGCACTTGGAAATATCTTTGCAGCGTTGTCCAACTTGCGCCAACCTGAAGTAGAACGTTTATTCACAAAGCGGCAGCTCCTCATCCGATATAAAATTCTTGATATAGTCCATGCAAAGCTGCACATGCTTAAATCGTGGCGGCAGCATAAAAAAGCCATGTAACGCGTCGGGTATTCGGTGCAACACCACGCGGTTAGAAGCGAATGCCAGTGCCTTGGCATAGGCCTCGCCCTCGTCGCGCAGCGGGTCAAACTCTGCGGTAATGACCAGCGTATCGGGCTGGCGGCTCAAATCCTGCGCCAGTAAAGGCGCCAGATAAGGGTTTTTCAAATCTTCGTTCGTGGACATATAAAGCTGCATATATTCAGCCACCCGCTTTGAGGTCAATAGATAGTCGGTGCCGTTTTCTCGCACCGAGTTAAAGGGCGACTGTTCAGAGTGGTCAGATTGTGTCGCCGGATAAATCAAAATCTGCCGCCGGGGTAAAAACTCGCCCCGATCTCGTGCCATCAGCGAGACGGCAGCGGCTAAGTTACCACCTGCGCTGTCGCCGATCAACGTAATCTGTTCAGGCTTTACACGCAGAATATTGGGCGTTTTAAAGAGTGATTGCGCCACTGCATAGCAATCGTTTAACCCCGCGGGGAATTTATGCTCCGGCGCCAGGCGATAATCCACCGAGGCAACAATCTGCCCCGTGGCTTTGGCTAAACTGGCGCATAGCCCGTTATAGTCGTCAATATTGCCGGTCACCCAGCCGCCGCCGTGAAAAAACAGCAACACCGGGTGATCGAGCGGGCCGGAATCAGGCGAAAAAATACGAACCGGTACATCGTAATCCCCATTGGGTACCAGATGATCCCACTGGCAGCAGGTTTTTATCGACCGGCCATAGCTTTTAAGAGCGTTTAAACGACGCATCATCTCATAGCTTTCAAGCATACTGACTTCAGTATAAGAAAGTGTCTTTAACGCCGCGCGCATATATTTATTAATCGCCATGACGTTCCTCCGCATTTAAAATACTTATAGGTGATATTTTACCAGTATCAAAAAAATAATACAATACAAACCTCGTTCACACAAATGCGGTTGTCAAACATATCTTGTCAGAAATCGCGCATAATACTGCATGAACTTAAAATAACCATCTGTATTCGGAGGCGTTTATGGCAAAGCAAACAGAACTGACACCGGATAAGAAGCAATATCTAGATACAATAAAAACACTGGACACCAAATTGCGGGTAAGTGCAAGCTTTGATTTAGGCATGCGCGATTTTGTTTTTGGCACGAAGGATGCACGCATCTATTTTACCCAAGGGCTTGTCAAAGATGAGATCATGGAGCGCATATTAAACACCCTTATCCTAATAAATCCGTCTGAGCTAAATAAATGCACCGATACCAAGAGCTTTATCAACGCCTATATTCCCTATACCGAAGTTGAAAGTAGCAGCGATGTAGAAAAGATTGTAACACAGGTTCTTGCAGGGCAAGTGGCTCTTGTGGTAGAGGGCATTCCCGAAACAATTCTGGTTGGCGTACGCACCGCCCCGACCCGCTCTCTGCAAGAGCCGGACAGCGACCGCGTTATGCATGGTGCGCGCGATAGTTTTTGCGAGACGCTTCTTTTAAATACCGCCCTCATTAGGCGCCACATCCGCGACCCGCACCTGACAATGCAAAATCACACCATCGGCAGCATTTCTAAAACCGACGTGATTCTATGTTACCTCGACGGTCGGGCCGACCAGAAAACGATTGACAACCTTGCCAAAAAGCTCGACTCGCTCAAGGTCAAGACACTGGCTATGGCGCAGGAAAGTCTGACCGAAGCGCTACTGCCTCGACGGTGGTACAACCCTTTTCCAAAGGTGCGCTACACCGAGCGTCCCGACACCGCCGCCGCCACCGTAACAGAAGGTGGCATTCTGCTGATTGTAGACGGTTCCCCTTCGGTTATTCTGTTGCCAACTGCTTTTTTTGATTTCTTTCAAGATACAAACGACTATTACTTTCCCCCGCTGGTTGGAACCTATCTGCGCATTGTGCGCTATATCATCCACACGCTGACCATGCTGCTGATTCCGACATGGTTTCTCTTTATCAAAAACCCAGATTGGATTCCCAATTCCATTGATTTCATCAGCGTTCTGGAAATGAATAAAGTTCCAATATTTTTTCAACTCATGGTTGTTGAGCTGATCATCGACTGTCTAAAACAGGCGTCGCTAAATACCCCTGCGGCGTTAGGCAGCTCCTTTTCGGTCGTATCGGCATTGATTCTGGGCGATTTTGCCGTAAAGGCGCGCTGGTTTGTGCCCGAGGTGCTGCTGTATATGGCGTTTGTTGCGGTGGCGAACTTCGCTTCCCCCAGCTTTGAATTGGGCTACGCCGTCAAGCTCTGCCGCATGATGCTGCTGGTGGTTACAGCGCTGTTTAACCTTTGGGGCTATATCGGGGGTATCGTGCTAATACTGGTGCTGGTTGCCACCACCCCTACCATCACTGGGCAAAGCTATTTAACGCCCCTGATTCCCTTTGATGGGCAGAAGCTACTCAGGCTGCTTGTTCGCCGCAAAATGCACAGGGACAACACCTGACCACTAAAACAGATACAAAAAAGGAGAGCAGCTGCTCTCCTTTTTTCATGCACACACCGAGCAAAGATATAACCTATTTAATGGGCCAATAAAAACTTTAGCAAAAGCGATCCGGACTGAATGTGTCAATGGGATAGGATGCCCGACCGTCCACAATCTCCTCTGAAATCAGTTTGCCGGTGATCGGGGCCAGCGCAATGCCGTCGCCCTCGTGCCCTGCGGCAATATAAAGCCCCGGAACCTTTTTAGTCTGGCCAATCAGCGCCAGACCATCTGGGCTATAGGGCCGCAGGCCCGCAAAGGTGCGGATGATGCTCACATCCTTGATCGCTGGAAAAAAGCGAACCGCGCGGCGCATGATAGCCTCAATTGCCTCAAAGGTGTTCGTGCGGTCAAAATCCGCCCACTCGCGTGTACCACCTATTAAAAGCCCACCATCATGTGTCTGGTGCACGCTCAGAGAGGCGCCCAGTTTAAGAATTTGGGGGTCGGTAATTTTTTCAGGCATATATTTAATGACATTATAAAGCGCACACTGCATCGTGCATTTCATAAAATGCCCGATGGGCTCGGTGATGATCAACTGACCCTTTCTGGGTTTGATGGGCAAGTCGATATCCGCCATCTTGCCAACCTCAGCCGACCAGGAACCACAGGCGATGACCACCTTATCCGACTCATAGTGCGTGCCATCTTCAACCGTAACGCCGATAACCGCCCCCGCGCTACTTTTGGTAATACCAGTCACAGCCGTGTGGGTTAACACCGTCGTGCCTAGCCGCTTTGCTCCGTGCGAAAATGCCATTGTCAGACGAATTGGCTCGACCTTGGCGCCCGAGGAGGCATAAAGTATGCCATATAAATCCGGAGCAAGCATCGGTTCAATTTCGCGGGCTTCATCAATTTTCAGCATTCTGACATCAACGCCGCTTTCACGCTGCTTTTCGGCAATGCTGCAAAGCATATCCCACTGTTCTTTATCTTCGGCAGCCTGAAAGCCGCCACAGCTTTCTTCATATTCAATGTCTTCCTGCAAATCGTCCGACAACGTCTTAAACAGCTTCATAGATTGCACAGCCAACTCCATCTGCTTGCCCGGTTTTTTAGTGTGGTAACTCACCACGCCGTCGGTCGCGCCCGCCGAGCCCTGTGCGTGGTCTTTTTTTTCAATTAAAAGCACCCTTTGACTGCGTTTACTTAAATAATAAGCCACCGAACAGCCGATGACACCGCCGCCGATGACAATCACATCATATTTACTCATCATCGGCCCCTCCCATAATGCCGATTTTGACCGGACGCACCGGCATACGGCTTTTTTGAGGTGTGATTTCCGCCCTGTCCTGTCCGGTGGCCCCGGCCAAAATACCCTGAATTAACCGTTCGCAAGATTTGCCCTGGCACAGACCCATACCAGCGCGGGTACGACGCTTAATGCCATCCACGGTGGTAGCACCGTCGGCGATGGCGTCTAAAATCATTTTGCGCGTTACCTCTTGGCAACGGCAAATTAATATTTCATTATCTATATCCATTATTTGTCCCCCCTTTTATCAGTCCTCTCTGTAGGCAGACGCTTCATGCTGCGCACCGTGTCGGCATATTCGGCCGGAATAGCCATGCTGATAACCGTTGTGCCGCCGTAAGACGGTAGCTTTTTGACTTTGAGGATGCGACCCTTGCAGACCGGCTGGCCGTCGCGGCCTACCGCCTCCACAATATCGCCCTCGGCCGGAAGCGGGATATATTCAAACGGAAAATCAACCGACGCCTCTAATTCATTGAGCACTTTGTCCACAACTGTAATAGCAAGCCCCGGGCAACGCACAATGCACAGCCCACAGCCGGTGCATTTATCAACATCAATGCAGGGTAGATTGGTAATCTGTTCACCGATGGTGATGGCCCCAAATGGGCATGCACCTTCACAGGGGTTGCAGGGTATCTGCTGGACACATTCTATAACCGCCACGCGGCCTTTTTTCATGCGTACCTCGGTCGGAACACCCGGGCAGCCTGCCAGCTCCTCGGCCGATGGGATACCTGTATATACAATTCCGGTATTCATATCTCGATGCTCCTCCCGCAAAATTTGCCCTGTTGCAGCGCTTCCATATCAGCGATCTGCTGATCTTTGCAGAGCTTTCGGCGCTCGCCAAACGGACCACAGCGCAACGTATCCAGCCGTAGCTGTATCTCGGCCTTTTTAGCCGCTGCTTCCTGTTTGGAGAGATATCCCAACGCCTCGGCAGCAGCCACGCCGGCCAGATTCCCCTCCTCCATTGCGGAAGAAGCTTCTTCAACGCCGGTAACATCACCCGCCACATAGATACCCTCAATGGTCGTTTCCATATTGCTGTCATGCAGCGGCACATGACCGCCAAATGCGGGGATAAAATCGAACTGACAGCCTGCCATCCAGACCAACTCGGTCATCGGGTTGAGGCCAACCGCAAGACAGACGGTATCCGCATCGAGCATCTGTTCGGTTCCGGGAATCGGCTGAAATTTTTCATTGACTGCGGCGATTTCCACACGTTCTACGCTGTTGACACCGTAAGCCTTTTTGACGGTGTGCCCAAGATAAATTGGTACCCCAGCACGGCGAACCTTGCCTGCGTGAACGCCATAACCACCTATTTTTGGCGCACCCTCAACGATGGCAACCACCTCGGCCCCCGCCTGCATGAGTTGATAGGAAACGATTAGCCCAACATTACCGGAGCCCATCATCGCAATGCGTTTTCCAGGCAGTACACGATTGACATTGATCATCGTTTGTGCCGCGCCTGCACCCATTACACCGGGTAGTGTGCTACCGGGGAACGGCATATAATTTTCCTTTGCGCCGGTGGCGATAATAACTTTTTTAGGCTTTAGAAGGTAGCTGACACCACCACTGACAATGCCCATACTTTTGTCGGGCTGTATGCCAAAGACAAGGCTGTCCATCATGACTTTCGCGCCGCAGTCGTAGGTGCGCTTTAAGAGCTTTTGCCCTATTTCATAGCCACGCACACCGGCCTGATGGGCGCTGGAACCGAAAAACTTATGTATCTGCTTAAAAAGCTGCCCACCGGGGAATTGGTTTTCGTCAATCACCAAGACGTCCGCGCCGGCCGAGCGTGCCTGATAGGCCGCGCTTAGGCCAGCGGAACCTGCGCCAATTACAGCAACTTCGGTTTCAAGTGTTTTCATTTGGACACCTCCTTGGTGCGTAGCGGCGCAAGACCTTCCTGCCGTTCGACATGCATGCCGTCTCGCACCGGGGTTACGCAGGTGCGGGTGTTGGGGACGCCATCCACAATCATCATACAGTCGGTGCAGCGTCCAATGGCGCAAAATACGCTGCGCGGTTCATGCCGCTTGGCAGTGGTGCGGAAAACCTTAATACCCGCATTGATCAGCGCTGCGGCGACAGGCTCCCCTTCCACCGCCTCGATCGGTTCTCCGTTATAATATAATGTGACCATTCTAAGATCGGTCAGTTCCTCCAAAATAGGATGTTTAATGACCCGCATATCACGAACCTTCTTTCCCTTTTTGATAAAAATCTATAATATATATTTTTATCCGTAGACATAGGCTGCTGGGGTATCTCAAAGAGATTATTAAACTCGGTAGACTTAATTTTGATTGAATATTATGTCGTAATATTCATATTATCTACGTTGTTATTCTACATTTTTTTGCATATTCAATGGATGGACAAAGTGTAGAAGCTTTAGAAAGAAAAATATCAAAGTGTATATATTTAACATATTGGTCTAAAAACCTGTTTTGCGATTGCTAACTTAAAGATCGCAAACCCAAAAAAGTAACCCGCCGATGACCAGAAGTCGCCGACGGGCTATTTACGTTTATCCTCGACAAATACCGCGGGAAACAGTTTTCACTTTTTGATCATGAAGCGATTAAATCAGGCGTCTTCTTTTTTTGTTTGGGCTTTTTGTCCCAGGCGGTCGTTAGAAATTATGACACGCAAATGCGAGCCTTCCCCGCACTTACCCTTTTCATCATTCACCTGTACGTCAAACCACATTTTCCGGCCTTCTATACTGCGCAGATGGGCGGTAGCGCTGATTTTCATCCCCACCGGCGTCGGGGCCAAATGGCGGCAGTGTATTTCCGCGCCTACGGTATTCATCCCCTCGTCCAGATAAGATTTTGCCAACTCCAATGCCGCACCCTCCATCAAGGCAACCATGTTGGGCGTCGAAAAAATTTGAGCACCAGCGCCGCCAATACGTTTTGCGGTCATATCCTCTGTCACTATCCAGCTCAATGTATACTCGGTTGGTTTTGCCATTTCTGATTCCTCCAATCATCGACCTAAAGTTATTCACAGACTAATCACTCTTCTAGTTCTCATTTTACATGTTTTGCTATTGTGCTGCAAGTGCATGAGTGATAACAGAAAACACTAAATGGCCGCCAGACACTCTGGTCAACTTGAAAATTAGATACATCACATTTTCACAAAAAAGCCCCTTGGAAAAGTCACTTAAAACTTCTCCAAGGGGCTCATTTTAGTTATGAGGGCTTACAAATTACTTTGCCTTTTTGCAAAAAACCTTTGCCCGAGCACAACACAGCTGTCAAGCGCAATCGTTTAGGAGAATACTACATTTTCGTTGTCACAAAGCAGGAAATGAGCCACCTATTGCACGAGCAGGTCATGCTGTCGGCATAGACTTCAGCTTAAAGCACTTCCTGACTTTTGATAACGGTACGACATTAGATTCTCCCGAATTATTCCAGTTGTCTTTTACAACAAAGGCGTAAGAATCAATTTGGAAAATGACTTTTACGCCTTTGTTGAAGATGAATGAAAATAGCAATATAATAGCCTACTTATAACTCAGTGAATTTATAATAAGACAGAGTAGTTCTTCTTCAGAGTCAATAAAAAATAGCGATATACGGTAGTTCTATTTGATATTTGCGCACATCGGCAAGAGTTAGTTTATGGGGAGAATATAATAAGCGCTGTCCTTATTTTTATTACCCCATTTTCTAAATAATATTTTCTTACCTTCTGGTGATACGATGAATTCTGCATACATCTCATCGCCGCGTTCCAGCAAAGATATTGTCACCTCGTTGTTTTTCTTCCGCAATAGGAGTAAAGCGGATACGCGTTTATCAGCTTTGACGTTATAATCCGCTACCAACGGTATACCGAACGCATTTCCCCCCAAATTTTTCTGTGTAGTATTGTATTCTATATAACCCCAGTCACCGTCTTCCTCTGACAGCAGCGACAAACCCAATTTTTGGGCAAGAAAATTACGGTCAATAGTTTTTACCTGCGATAAGTTTTCGCCATAATATACATTACAATAAGACTGCTCAGCATCAACATTTTCTATGGCAAACAATTCTTCACCTATCCAAAAATAAGAAGGCATATTCATTTTGATGTCAATTTCGTTATACTTATCTGTTTTAGTATCTAAGACGACGGTTAACACACTATAAGCAGGCTCTAATATTACGGAAAAAGCTACTTTTTCATAGGAAGCTGAAAGAGTAACCGCTCTGATATATCCTCCTTCTTGCCATTGAGAAGGAAGCGAATAAACCAGTCTTTTTCCTGATAGGTCTTTGGCATACATACCGCCATCTTCGTAATAATAAAGGGTATTGTTTATAGGATTGAAAATAGCGGCAAGGCTATCTTGAACATCAAAATAATGTTTTTGTGCTATACTGTAATCTTTATTTAAAACAATATAATCTCCATTAATTTTTGTAGCATAAATATTATTTTGGAATTTTATAATATCGGACAAATAACCAACGTTGTTTTCGTTTTCTTCAAGAATTACATTAGGTTGCCACGCATCTATATTGGTAATTGACAAAACAGACTCAAAATTATTATTTTTGTACGCCACGCCCTGTATCAATAATTCATTTTCATTTAACCAGCAAATATTGCTGCTATAAGAGCTACAAAATCTATTTTCAAATTCTTTTTCATCAATTATTACATATAAGGATTTTCTATTTGCTCCTGTTTTTGGGAAGAAGATTCTTGAGATGTATTGGGCTGTATATACGATGAAGTAATCTCCCCTTTACATCCGGGTAAAAGCATACTTACTAAAATAATAAGTGCAAATAAATTACTTCTTTGGCTCATAATATCCATCCTCCCGTTACTTTTTATAACCAAGGGCGTATTAAAACGCCCTTGGTTATTAGGCTTTCAGTACTAACCTTTATTTTTTTGTCAAGCTTCGTCCGCTAAGTTCTATTGTCATAGCGCTATACGGCGAAGTGGTTTCTGTCTGCCAAGAATTTGCGGGGTCGGCTAATGTTGTCTTATAAGCGGTTCTTACTTCAAAGTGAAGATGTTCACCTTTCGCACCCTTATTACTCTGCTTACCGATAGTGTCAACGCGGGCTGTCACAGCCCCTGGAGACTTCAGATTCGTCATGTGGGCATATGTGTAGGTTCTCTGGGATGAGCCATAAGTTGCTTGTATGCATGCGGCACCATAGGTAGCATTATGCTTTAAATTTCCAGAGTGTGCGGTTTTAATGTCCACGCCAGAGGTTGTGCATTTAAGGTCGATGCCTTTATGATAAGGGCCGGGGTTATTCACTAAGGCAACATCATATTCCCCATATAGGTAATAATATTTTTTAGTCTTTTTGGCGTTAGCACTGCCATAGACAGCATTAGCAAACGTATCTACTTGGGAAATAATATAATTCCCTAAACTCTGATTTTACCGACCGCCATCTTCCGGACGAATATTTTCGAGATACATGGTACCTTTGATATTTGCAGAGGGAGTTTCCGCTGTGATAGATACCTCAGAATATAGCGTCGTGCCCTCTGCGTCAATTCTTGGTGCTATCTCGCTGATATTTACCCAAAAAGGCGTAATGATGACATCGCCCGTTCTAAGTGTTTGCACACTTTGGGGTTGTGCCGCCGGAGTTGTAATTGCCATACTACCGACAATCAGGATAAATGCTGCGATTTTTACTGCTGCTTTTTTCATTTTCATAAGAAATCCTCCTTGTTGTTATTTAGGCTCCCACCTATATAACGTATAAGGAGGAAAAAAGGGACACATTTGTTTAATTATTTTTTAAATTCTACATTTTCAGCAATTTTTATAATCTCTTTATAGTCAAGATTACCTGATATCCGGCACTCAATGTCACTTTCAATCCAAACAAGGTAGGTCTTCTTGTCAGTCTGCCAGGCATATGCTTCAAGATTTTTAAAGTCGACACGCTGCATCTCAGAATTTTCCGTGTTGTAATATGTTTTAACTTCCGCTTTAGTAACCTCAAAGGATATCGTAAGCATTTTATCCTTCTCTCCACTTAAAAAGTTATATTTGAGTATATTTCTGCCTTGAGAAACATCGTTCAAAACATATCCGTCCGGAAGATAGCCCAAAGCGATATCGCTCTGACTTAGAGCAGCCTCAGAAGGCGGTTCTTCGGTCTGTGTAATGAAAATGCTGAACTTCGGGAATGTCTCAACGACCCAGTTCATGAATCGACCTCTCAATTTAGCGTTCGCCACAAGCGCGGTTGAGAAGCTGATGGCGCAAATAAGGATGAAGACCGCCACCCGTTTCATGATAGCCATTACCATACTCGAAGATTTCTGAGCGGCTTTAACCAGCTTCAACTTCTTTCTGAAGGCGTTGGAATACTTCGGGATACGCCATACGTCTGGAACGTTTTGGGCAACATACGCCGAAAGAGCCGCCTCGCAAGCAAGTCTCATGGAATGGTCATCAATTATGGCGCCATCCAATCCCATGAAGTGTGATAACATATTTTTGGCATACCGCAGCCTGCCAGCAGAATGCGTCGTTACCAGCATAGTGTCGGTGTCTTCAGGTGAGAAGTTGAAATAATACTTAATGAAGAGCGTATTCATATATTCCAGCGGCAGTGCCGCTATCTTCTGAGCCAATGTCGCAACTTCTTCCGCAGCGAGCGACCGAACCGGCATATCGTTAAAACTAGACCGTTCAAGTGCTTCAAAATCATCCACCAGCGCTTGTATGCATACGTCACCCATCAAATCATTAAACGTGCTGGACATTTTTATCACCTGCCTTATAAAAGATACGTAATTTTTTAAGGATGCGATAACTTCTCTTTTTAGCTGTCTCTTCGCTGACACCCAGTAAAGCAGCAATCTCTTTGAAGTTCATATCATTTGCATAGCGCAAGTAGACCAGATACTTTTCTTCGTCGGAAAGCTCTTCGATTGCGAAAATCAATTGTTCTCTGTCAATATTTTGTTCCCACATATTTTCAATCTCAGAATAATCACTGCCGTCATAAGCTTCAAGCTCTTCCAAGGGGACAGCTTTAATTCGTTTTCTTAAAATATTTGCCGATTCATTCTTTACTATTACAACGCAGTAAGGGATGATTTTGGGACCGGGCAGCCCTATTATTTTTTCAATATGGTCCATAATCTTTAAAAAGGCCTCTGAAACAGCCTCCTCCGCATCCGAATGAGAACGTAGCATTTGAAAGGATATGTTATAAAACTTCACATTGGAATCTTTAAAAATCTGGTTGACTAGTTCTTTTTCACTATGTGATAGAGCGCCTAAAAATATGATAACCAAATTGTCGCCTCCTGAAGCTGTCAGTTTCCTTTTTATTATGAGATAGTCTTTTAAAAATTACAAGAGCCTACTGCCAAATATAAAATTGGTCTGCCAATCAACTCTCCTGTTACTTCACTAATTAGGCTTATATCACATTTAGTAGCATTGCAGAAGTAAACACCTATATCATCAACGTAGTCATACACAGTGCCTGTTACCAGTTTGGCATTACGGCAGAAATAGCTTTTTCCCTCGCGTGTTATGATTTCGTTTACGAGACTGCGATTCTTATCGTAGTAATGCTTAAAGCTCCTGTACGATGGAAAATCATCTTTTAACTTTCCTCCACTGTCCATATAAAACTCTTGCAGCATTTTTATGTACGCATAATGCAAGGTCTGTTTGTGCATAGTCAACTAGTATTTACGCACTGCCTTTTTCACATTGGCCTCCAATATCAAGCAGCTCCATCATCTTCTTGGACCCTGAAGCTTTCTGTTGGAGGACGTCTAATACCTTTTCATCGCCATTTACATAGTGAACCAAAAAATCAGAGGTATATGATTCCTGCAATGTTTTTGGTTCGTATGAAAAGCCTTCCAATATTCAGCGCCACATTACACTCATAGGAGCTGACATCGTTAGGGATGCTCGCGCACGGAGCTGTCACCTTGGGCATGAGCGCCGCAGGCGAGTGGCGGAGCGGAGGACGAAGGACGGAGCGGAGCCACTCGTCCCCTCTTTTGGGTACAAAAAAAGAGCGCCATTACCGAAGTAATGACGCTCTTCATTCCCTTAACAAGTCCGTAAAAATACGCGGCTTTTAGGGTAAAAAGTTTTGTTCGCTACAACAACTTGTGCCGGCCGTTATTTTTTACCCCTAAATACACGACTTTTTACCCACAAGTTAAGAGAATAACGAGGGGGATTTTCAGCGCGGCTGGGGGCGGCGGCGGCCCGCGCTACGCGCGGATGTTCGGCCGGCTCCGCCGGCCTCACCGTGCTGCGGCACGGAAGAAAGAGACGTGGACTAATCTCAATAAACCCCTATGCATTTCAACAATCAAGCAGATAGCCAATCTCTAATTAATTCTAAACCCTTCCGATAAATCCGCATTAAAATAAGGTTTTTAGCATTTATCCACCGATTTTTCTCCACGCGTTTCAACACTTACCTAAGCCATGTGAGAGGTTATCGCACGGCGCTGTCACCTTGGGCATGAGTTCCAAACCACATAATGCACACTTTTTTAGTTTATTCAAAAGAATCACCACTTTCCCATATCTATCCACACATCACGGTTCTAATCAATATAGTACTTAAAGATGCTTTTCCATTGTATCGCCACGCTTCAAAAACATAATTTCTTACCGTACTCACAGAAAGGTTGTTTTGGGCAGCGGCAGCCTTTATTTTCTCATTTCGGAATGATAAATCAAAAATACACTGTTTGTCATCCAACATGTCCTCAATGACTTGATACCTTTTGTCACGGATAGCTTTTTGCTTTTCTGTAAGCTCATCTTCATGCACAAAGCGTTCGGTGGCATCAATATCCGGGCTACTCATTGATTCTACATATGCTACTGAAACAATTCTCGGTGCCGTCTGCGTATTGATTTCTATAATTACTGCGGAGATTGCATTAAAATCAATCAGGCGAAACGATTGTTCATTGGTTTTGTAAACGCCACCCTTTTTCAGCATCCTACTTTCCCTCCAATGAAGATATCACGCCCCAGTCTGTGTAACCTTTCGCCTGCCAAAAACGTCGTGAGATTTCAAGATATTCGAGAAAGTCACTTCTGCCCAGGCGGCTTCTGGTGGCAACCTCTCTTATTGCGGATTTTCCATTAGCACACCTGATTAAAAAATCAGAGCAGAACACACACGAGGTTGCAACTGAGATGTTAGTCATATCAATTTCAGATGACCAGCTATTAAGTTGAACATTGGTTTCGAATTCAGTAATTGTGCTATCAGCTTCTAACTTTATCGCATACCGCTCTGATAAATCATCAAAGACTGGTAGCCACTTTTCTGATTTGTTGCTGTAGAAATTGATTACTTTACGCTTATTGGGTTGCTTGTACATGTCATACCCCCATGTTATTTAAATCTAAAAATACACTTCCCATGTTTGCTCCCAAGTGTGTTCCCATGTCTTCCCCGAGTCTTATTTGGCTTTTTTGGCTAAGACATGGGAAGCTATGATAATGAAAATTTGCATGATTACTAACTATTTAAATTCATATTTCAATAGTTTTAGCCTTTTGTCATCTGTTTTTAGCCTGAATATGAATTTAATATTATTATAATTTCAAATTCCCATGTATGGACCATTTATTTTATTTCCTACTCTATGTCTCGGGCAACAAATATTTGTAAAAAGGGCAAAGTTTTTTGTACAGGTATCAGTCAAATAGGGCTGACTAGAAAACAGGAACGACCATAGTATGGGCTGCGAAATAATGGCATAATCATCGCATTTTTAACGCAAAAAGCCCCTTGGAAAAGTCACTTAAAACTTCCCCAAGGAGCTTTATTTTTATTATTAAAGCTTACAAATAACTTTGCCTTTTCTACAAAAAATCTTTGCCCGAGCACAACACAGCTTAACTTCAGATGGAAATATCGTTGGCGACGCGATATAGATTCATATCTATGCCCTTGTGCATAGCAAGCGCCTCTTCAATGTCGATGTCCACGACCTTGCCCTGACGGTAGACTACTACGCGTTTTCCTGCGCCCTGCTCAATAAGCTCGACTGCGTGGTGCCCCATCACGCTGGCAATCACACGCTCCTTAGCGGTGGGAGTTCCGCCGCGCTGAACATGGCCCAACACAACTGCGTTGGTATCAATGCCAGTCAGCCGCTCAATCTGCTCGGCGATCTCCGGCGCACTTCCAACGCCTTCAGCCACCATAACAATGAAGTTCTGTTTTCCGGAACGCAACGTGCTGACCATTTTGGCCACCACATCCCGCTCGATGGAAAACTCAATCTCCGGCACCAGTATCGCTAACGCACCGCAGGCAATGCCCGCGTGTAACGCGATATGCCCCGCATGCCGCCCCATAACCTCGATGACCGAGCAACGATCGTGCGACTGTGAGGTGTCGCGCACGCGGTCGACCATCTGTACTACGGTATTGATGGCGGTATCAAAGCCTATTGTGTAATCTGAGGAGGAAATGTCGTTGTCGATGGTACCCGGAATTCCGATACAGGGTAATCCATGGCGGCACAGGTCAAGTGCACCGCGGAATGTGCCGTCGCCGCCGATGGTAACCAGAGTGCCAATACCGGCCTTTTTGCAGATTTCAACCGCCTTGATGATATTGCGTTCCTCTGAAAACTCAGGGCAGCGCGAAGAATAGAGCATTGTGCCGCCGCGCTGAAGAGTTTCGCTGACACTTCGCAAGTGCATATCTTCCATATCGTTGGCCAGCAACCCGGTATATCCACGCTTAATACCCACGACTGAAAATCCACGATTGATGCCCATGCGTACCACTGCGCGTATCGCGGCGTTCATGCCGGGGGCGTCTCCACCGCTGCTTAATATGCCGATTGCCTTTTTCCTCATCATAACAAATCCTCCCATACAATTGATATCAAACAGCAGTCTATTCAACTACCGCTATATTCTGTTCACCTAACTCTTCCTTCAGAACCCGCAGCAACACTTCGCACAGCGAAACCCACATACTGCGTGGCGCAAGGGTCAGCTGACGGCTTTCTGTAAAGTATACATAAACCGGCGTGTTCCCGTCAAATACCGCCATATATTTTTGTGCGCTGAGCCATTCGGGCGCGTCCGGCGTGAGAACCTTTAAATATAGCCCCGGCCTCGCCGCCCTATTGTGTTTTTTTTCCTCCGGCGGTCTAACTTTATTGGTATAAACGCCAGCCTGTTGAGAGACACTTCCCATTTCGTCCATCGGCCGAGCCTCCTCCAAAATCAGTTTGGGATCCTCGTCCTCGCGGTAAGAGAGCCTTCCGCTTAAAACCACCAATCGGTCGACATCGGTCAGCGCCGCATATTGCTCAAGCACCCGCGGAAAGACCAACGCCTCGATGCTGCCGGTAAGATCTTCAACAGTGAGGTAAGCCATCGTGTCGCCCTTTTTGGTGATACTCAGTTTTTTGGTATCTACCACTGCCGCAATACTGACCCTGGCATCGTCGTGCAATGCCTCAGTTCTATTCTCGGCGGAAGCGATGATATCGGAGACGCATGTCACCGGCAACGACGCAATTAAATCGCGATAAGCCAGTAATGGATGCCCCGAAACATAAAGTCCGATGATTTCCTTTTCCATCTTCAAAAGCTGCGAGGGTTCGTATTCCGGTTGTTGAGCAATCTGCTGGTTAGAATTATTTGCATCGGAAGAAAGGTTATCAAACAGGTTGACCTGTCCCGAAATATTAGCTTTATGTACCCGGTCGATGTCTTCCAAAAGCGCGTCACAGCCCGAGAGCAGCGCACGCCGCGACAGGCCAAATCCGTCGCAGGCGCCACATTTGATTAAACTTTCCAGACTTCTGCGGCGCAGATCGGAGCCGTAGAGACGGTTGCAAAAGTCGTAGATATCGGTGAATCGCCCGTCGGCTTCCCGCGCGTCGAGTATCGCGCGCACCACACCTCGTCCAAGGTTTTTGATAGCAAGCAACCCAAAGCGTATCCCCTGCTCGGCAGCAGAAAATTCCTCAAGGCTCTCGTTGACATCGGGGGGCAGGATGCGGATACCCAATCTGGCACACTCTCCGATATAAGACACAACCTTTGAAGTATTGTCCAATATGCTGGTCAGCAGCGCCGCCATATACTCCTTGGGATAATGACATTTCAGCCAAGCGGTCTGATACGAAATATAAGCGTAGGCCGCCGCGTGCGATTTGTTAAACGCGTAGGCAGCAAAAGCGCTCATCTCGTCAAATATGTCGCTGGCGATGCCCTCTGGAATACCATTGGCGATACAACCTGCACACTCAACCGTTCCATCGTCATTTTTCATGCCGTAGATGAAATGCTCGCGCTCCTTTTGCATGACAGAGGCTTTCTTTTTGCTCATGGCGCGGCGCACAAGATCGGCCCGCCCGTAAGAGAAACCCGCCAACTCACGGCAGATCTGCATGACCTGTTCCTGATAGACAATGCATCCATAGGTAACGTCTAGGATATTTTTAAGCTTGGGGTGTTTATAGGTCACCAGCTCCGGCTTATGCCGGTTCTGAATATAACGAGGAATTGATTCCATCGGACCGGGGCGATAGAGCGAGATAACTGCGATCAAATCCTCCATGTGTTCGGGGCGCAACTGCATCAGCACCTGTCGCATACCGGACGATTCAAACTGGAATACGCCCTCGGTATGCCCCTTTGAGAACATGGCATAGACCGCAGCATCATCAAGCGAAATATCATCAGCAGAAAAACCGGGGGTTGTTTTGCGTATCATACTTTCACTGTCGGCGATAACCGTGAGGTTTCGCAGCCCCAGAAAATCCATCTTAAGAAGACCCAGTTCCTCAAGCGTTCCCATCGGAAACTGCGTCACAATCGCATCCTCCCCACTCTGTAAAGGCACATACCTTTCCACGGGCTC
Source organism: Oscillospiraceae bacterium MB24-C1 (assembly GCA_030913685.1). Taxonomy (NCBI): domain Bacteria; kingdom Bacillati; phylum Bacillota; class Clostridia; order Eubacteriales; family Oscillospiraceae; species Oscillospiraceae bacterium MB24-C1. The sequence continues at coordinate 524,384 of CP133187.1, forward strand.
TTTGGAGATTACGACACCCGCTGCGTGGGTTGAGGCGTGGCGTGGCATACCCTCAAGACTCATGGCCACGTCGATTAAATCGTGTGCGGCGGAGTCTTCGTCATACAGGCGCTTAAAGTCCTTTGAGGAGGTCAGCGCCTTAGAAAGCGTAATACCCAATTCGGCGGGCACCAGCTTAGCTACAACGTCCACCTGCTGATAGCTCATACCCAATGCACGGCCGCTGTCTCTGATTGCGGCGCGTGCCGCCATGGTGCCGAAGGTGATGATCTGCGCCACATGGTCGGCCCCGTAGCGCCGGACGACATATTCAATAACCTCCGGCCTGCGGACATAGCAGAAATCGATATCAAAGTCCGGCATACTGACACGCTCAGGATTTAAAAAGCGTTCAAAAATCAAGTGATATTTCATCGGGTCGATGCCGGTGATGCCGATGCAGTACGCCGCTAGGCTGCCCGCACCTGAGCCTCTGCCTGGGCCAACCGGAATGCCCTGTGATTTAGCATAAGCGATGAAATCATGTACGATGAGGTAATAATCAACATACCCCATCTTTTCGATAACCGAAAGCTCGTATTCTAGCCGGTCTACAACCTCCTGCGAAGGATTCTCACCATAGTAACGACGCAGCCCCTCATAGCAGCTCGTGCGAAAATATTCACGGTTTTCCCGACCGTCCGGCACTGTAAAGCTCGGGAGCTTTAGTTCTCCAAATGTAAAATCCACATTGCAACGCTCGGCAATTTTCAGGGTCGTATCCATCGCATCCTCAAAGCCGGGCAGTGCTTTTTGCATCTCGTCGCGAGTCTTAACAAAAAATTCGTCGGTGGAAAACTCCATGCTGGAATTGTCGACGGTGGTATTGGTCTGAATGCAGGTCAACACATGCTGCATGCGGCTGTCCTCGCGGCGGATATAATGCGCATCGTTAGTCGCGACAATGCCCACCTCAAGCTCGTTGGCTAAACGGCGCAGCATTGGCAAAATGCGCTGTTGCTCAGTAATGCCATGGTTCTGCACCTCGATATAATAGTTCTCTCGACCAAAAATTTCAATGTGTTTTTCTGCGGCCTGTTTAGCACCATCGTAGTCTCCCGCCATCAGAAGGCGGGGAATCTGTCCTGACAGGCAGGCAGAGAGGGCGATTAACCCCTCGGATTTCTGCGCCAACAGCGCCATATCGACGCGCGGCTTAGTATAAAAGCCCTCAATACAACCGTGCGACACCAACGAAATCAGGTTCTGATAGCCCGTCATGTTTTTGCACAACAGAACCAAATGATGGGGCGAAGAGTCGATGCGGTGTACTTTATCCTGCATGCTTCGCGGCGCGACATATACCTCGCACCCGATGATGGGCTTGACCCCCACGGCCTTCGCCTTCTTGTAAAAGTCGATGACGCCGTACATTACGCCGTGGTCAGTGATAGCAACGGCGGACTGGCCAATTTTTTTAGCGTACTCAAGAACTCTGTCTATGCGGCAGGCACCGTCGAGCAAGCTGTATTCAGTATGCAGATGCAGGTGGACGAAATCATTCATCAAACCACCTCCTCTTGGTTTCGCAGCTGTTGGGCAGCCTGTGCAATCTGATTAAAGCGGTGGTTAATTCCTGAGCGAGATAGCCCTGACAGCTTTGAAAGTTCAGAAAGCGACGCCTCGGTATTCTCTTCCCGCAACCGGGCTACCGCCATTGTCTGTGGGGGCAGCGTTTCCAGCAGGTTATGCGTGCGCAAAAGCTGAATATCGGACAGCTGCTTCTCTGCCGCCTTAAACAGCTTTCCAGCGTTCGCGGCATCGCAGTTGGCCGCTCGGTTGGCGCGGTTGCGCAGGTCTTTATATATTTTTGTTTCCATCAATTCCAGCGAACAGCGGGTGGCACCGATCATGGTTAGAAGATCCTCAATCTGCTCACTCTCTTTAAAATAAAGCACCGTCTGCCCACGGCGTACCGTTGATTTTGGCGGATAGCCGACAATTGCCAGCTGCTCAAACAGCATGTCCGCCAGCGAGTCGTCAGGCGGCAGAAGCTCTAAATGATAACTTTTGGAAGGTTCGCTGACAGTGCCACAGGCCATAAAGGCTCCGCAGAAAAATTTTGCGAAATTTTCTTCCGACATCAGTTCCCGATTAAAAAGATCTTCACTGTGATCAAAACTGCGCAGTAACCGCGTAGCATCTTGCGGGCGGTTTAATTCCACGGTATAAAGCAAAGCACCGCGTGGCGCTTTCTGCTCTGAAAAGGCCGCATGTACGCCGATAGCGTCCTTGATTGCAAAACCATAGAGCTTTGATACGGTCAGATGCTCGGTAGAAATGGAAACACCCTGACTATCAAACTTTTTGCCCATTAAAAGCAGACCGTAGCAAAAAGCCCTGTATTGTGGGCTTTTTGACGGTCGAGAAAGATATATTTCTTCTTTGACACGCGCTGCATAAGACAAGCTGCGTCACCTCATCAACGTTCGTAATCGCGGTGCAAAACCAAAAGTAAATCGTGGCTTTCTTTTAGGCGTTCTCCGACCCGCTCGGCGAACGAAACTGAGCGGTGACGGCCGCCGGTGCAACCGAACGCAATCACAAGACTGCTTTTGCCCTCTCGCACATAGAGCGGCAATGAATAATCGATCATATCATTATAACGGGCCATCAGCCCGTTGGATTCTTCAAAACTAAAAACATAGTCGCTCACCCGCTTATCACAGCCGGTGAGCGGACGCAGTTCCTGTATATAATGCGGGTTGGGCAGGCATCGCACGTCCAGTACAATGTCAGCATCCGCCGGAATGCCATATTTAAAGCCGAATGACATGACGGTAATAGCCATGGCGTTACTACTTTTGGAAAAAAACAGCGACACAATGCGCTCTTTTAACTGTGCGGTAGAAAGCGTTGAAGTATCAACCAGATAATCGGCGCACTCACGCAATGGGCTCATGGCTTTACGCTCAAGCATGATGGCTTCCTGTAAAACCTTGACCGAATCGTCCATCAGCGGGTGCTTGCGGCGCGTCTCTTTAAAACGCCGAATCAAAACCTCGTCGGCAGCATCCAGATAGAGAGTGCGTACATTATAACCCTTATCGGTAAACATTTTCTTTGTTTCGCTAAAACCATCAAAATAGCAACAGCTGCGGATATCCACCACAACGGCATATTTGTCATGCCGGGCAGATGTTTGGCACAATGTAATAAACTGCTCTAAAAGCTCAGCCGGGATATTGTCAATACAAAAATAACCGATATCCTCCAGAGCATGTACAGCCTGCGACTTTCCAGCACCCGAAAGGCCGGTAATAATTAAAAAATCCATGTTGGTATCCTCTTTTTATGCAAGGTATTTAATCTCGGGCTCTAGCAGTACGCCAGTACGTCGACAGACTTCGTTTTTGACAGCCTCCAAAAGTGCCAGCACATCGCGGCAGGTGGCACCGCCGGTGTTGATGACAAATCCTGAATGCTTGGTGCTGACCTGCGCACCACCAACCGAGAAGCCCTTTAAGCCGCATTCTTCTATCAGCGCAGCAGCATAAGCGCCTGAAGGGCGCTTAAACGCGCTGCCTGCGCTTGGGAATTCCAGCGGTTGCTTGGTAACACGCCGTGCCATGATGTCTTTCATGCGTGTGTCAATCGCCTCGGGCGTGTCGGGGTTCAATTCAAAGTCGGCTGAACAAACAATCTGCCCTTCCTTTTGAAAACGGCTGCTGCGGTAAGCAAATCCCGCCTGTTCAGCCGGTATGGTGAGAAAGCAGTCCATCTTATCAAGTACACGGGCTGAGACCACTACATCCTTCATTTCGCCGCCGTAGGCACCCGCATTCATGTATACCGCGCCGCCGACGCTACCCGGAATTCCATAGGCAAACTCCAAACCGCCAAGGCCTTGCCGCTGCGCAAAACGGCAAAGCTGCAAGAGCGTCACGCCTGCCTGGGCCGAAAGTGTATTACCTTTGCGGGTAATGCTGCTCATCGGCTGCGAAAAGGCGATCACCGCCCCACGCAGACCCTCATCTGCCACCAGCAGGTTTGAACCGTTGCCTATGACATACACCGGAATGGATGCCGCATGGCAAAGAGAAAGCGCTTGCATCGCCTGCGCCTCGCTCGCGGGCGTAATAAAAATCTCGGCCGGACCCCCTATATGAAAAGAAGTGTGCCGGCGCATCGGCTCTTCGCACAAAAATAAACATCCCGCTTGCCCAAGCTTTACTTTCAGGTTTTCTGTTTGCGACATCGGTTGGGTTTCCTCCTAAAAGCGTTATTGCCAATAGCTGTTTATCGCGATCTTTTCCACCGGAGGCAGTTCATCCTCCGGCATGCCAAGGCTGCGCATCAAGTCGTGCGGCGCACTGTAGCCCAGCTTTTTAAGCCGAAGATTCATGGTGGCCGCTTCAATAATGACCGACAAATTCCGGCCCGGCTTAACTGGAATAGTCACGCAGGGTATCTTGATTCCCAAAATATCCATAACTTGATTTTCAAAGCCCAAACGATCGTAGGGCGTTTCTTCATTCCATGGCTCAAGCTGTACTATGAGCAGTATTTTCTCGGCGATCTTAACGGCGCGCATGCCGAACATTCGCTGCGCATTTATAACACCTATGCCACGCAGCTCCATAAAATGCCGGATATTATCTGGAGAGGTTCCGACCAGTGCCTTGCTGGACACCTTTCGGATTTCGACGGCGTCATCCGCCACCAGACGGTGCCCACGCACTATCAGCTCAACAGCCACCTCACTTTTACCAACGCCACTTTCACCCAAAATAAGCACACCATCGCCAAATAGTTCCATGAGCACGCCATGACGGGTGATGCGCGGAGCAAGGTCGATATTCAACTGAGATATCAGCGAGGACATAAACGAACAAGTGTTCTCGTCGGTGCGCAACAACGGAATCTGCGCATGCTTGGCCGCATCAATCAGCGGCGGGCACACTTCCAGACTGCGGGTAATGATAACCACGGGTGGTTTCATGGAAAAAAGGCGTTCAAGACGCGCTGCCGCCACCGATTTTTCAAGGGTGTGCAGATAACTCATCTCGGTTTTGCCCAGAATCTGAACCCTGTGGCTGTCAAACACCTCAAAATAGCCCGCCATCTGGAGGCCGGGACGATTGACCTCGGAACTGGAAATATTAATTTGGTCGGCAGGTATGGGGAGATAAATTGTCTCCAGCTTAAATTCATCAATTAGCTTAGAGAGCGCTATGTGAAATTTTGTCGACATGCCTATCAGCACCTTATCATTTAACTTTTTACACTATGGGTTCATTATACAAGAAGATTGGTTATTTTTCAAACCTATTGTCCGTTTTAAAAACACTTTTGCGGTTTTCTTTTTATAAACTTAATGGTATAATAGCCGCGAAACTACTATTTTCCATTTTAATGTTAACGCTTGGCCCAAAGCTCGGCCGTCGCTCTTCAAAAAACGTCGCTTTTGCAGCGCATTGCGTTTTTAAAAAACGGACAATCCGCCTGATTGCAGACAAAAAATTATCCGGAGGAAACGTTGTGAGAATTGCTATTTTTGTGGAGACCTATCTCCCCTATCTCAACGGCGTCGTTACGCACGTTAAAATTTTACGTGAGGGCTTGGTGCATAACGGGCACGAGGTTTTGATTGTCACCGCCGATAAAAACGTGCGCGAACATGTCATTCAGGACGGTGTCCTGCGCTGCCCCGCACTGGAAGTCAAAAAGATTTACGGCTATGGGATTTCAAGCCCGTTGAGCATCACACTTAAAAAGAAGATTCGGGAGTTCAATCCTGATATCATCCATATTCAGCAGGAATTCGGCATCGGTTTGGCGGGCATACGCGCCGCGCGAGCGCTCAATGTACCGCTGGTTTATACGCTGCACACCATGTACGATGATTATCTTTACTATATCGCCCCGCGGCCCCTCACCGACATGGTGCGGCGCATTTCCCACAATTACATACGCTTTATCTCACGCCGTGCCGACATCGTAACCGGCCCCTCGAAAAAGTGCGTTGATTATCTGGCAAACGCTGGCGTTCACCGAAAGGTTTACGTCATCCCCAACTCGGTCGAGCTTGAAAACTATACCGAAGACGCCACTACGCCGGAACAGCGCGCTGCCATACGCCAAAAGTATTCGATACCCGAAAACGCCTTTGTCGCCTGCTTCTGCGGGCGCATCGGTAAAGAAAAAGGCGTCGATAATCTCATTCGACTCTGGAAGGAACAAATCGACCCCGAGAGTAATTCTTACCTAATGATTATTGGCAACGGCCCCGCGCGCGAAGAATTGGAGCAGCTGACAATCAGTCTTGGCATCAATGAGCGCGTTATTTTTACCGGCGCGGTGGCGCACGAGGATATTCCGCCTTATTATGCCTGCTGCAACGCCTATGCAACCGCCTCGCTTTCCGAGATGTACTCCATCTCCATGCTGGAAGCACAGGCTTCCGGCCTACCTGTGGTACAAAGGCTCGACCCTGACAATATTGACCAGATCAAGGTGGGTGTAAACGGTTTTCTATTTGAAAGTGCCGAGGAGTTTGGTCAGATCATGAAAAGACTGCACGACCTGACCCCTCAGGAGCACAAGGCGCTGAGCGACTCGGTACGCGAATCAGTCAGAGAGCGCAGCAGCGATAGCATCGCAAAATATCTGCTGGAGCTTTATCAAAAGGCCATCAACAAGCATGCTTGAGTGATGTGTTTTCTGATTTGTTTTTTAAAGAATTTAATTAATACATACTACGTTTTATTTTTTGCCTAATAAGATTAACAGCGCTGTCTCATGTATTGAGACAGCGCTGTGCGGTTCATACTGTTATTCAGATTGTTGTTCAAGCGCACCTAAACTAGCCGCCTTGAGATAGGCATTGATAAAGCCGTCGATATCACCATCCATAACGGCATTGATATTGCCCGACTCAAATCCTGTGCGGTGATCCTTAGCCAGTGTATAGGGCATGAACACATAGGAGCGTATCTGGCTGCCCCATGCAATTTCTTTCTGCACACCTTTGATGTCTTCAATGTGCTCTAAATGCTCGCGCTCCTTGATTTCTACCAGTTTGGAACGCAACATCTTCATCGCCATATCTCGGTTTTGGTGCTGGCTACGCTCATTCTGGCAGGCGACCACCACCCCGGTGGGAATATGCGTGATTCTGACCGCCGACGAGGTCTTATTGACGTGCTGTCCACCTGCACCACTCGCACGATAGACGTCGGTGCGAAGATCTTCGGGGCGGATATCCACTTCGATGGTGTCGTCAATTTCAGGCATAACTTCCAGCGAGGCAAACGAAGTGTGCCGCCGGCCGGAGGAATCAAACGGAGAGATGCGCACCAGGCGGTGCACCCCACCCTCCGACTTTAAATAGCCGTAGGCATTAAGGCCTTCTATGATGATACTGGCGCTTTTTAACCCTGCCTCATCCCCGTCGAGATAATCGACAATCTTATAAGCAAAGCCGTGGCGCTCGGCCCATCGGGTATACATGCGATAAAGCATCTGCGCCCAATCCTGTGCCTCTGTACCACCTGCGCCCGCGTGAAAGGTCATAATCGCATTTTTGTCATCATAGTCGCCAGTTAGCAGCGTAGAGAGTTTCATTTCATCAAGCTTGGTAAGAAAATTTTCGCTGAGCGCTTCAATTTCCTGCAGGACGCTTTCATCGTTTTCCTCCTGCGCAATCTCAATGAGCGTCATAGCGTCCTCGTATTGGATGGTCAGCGCATCATATTCCTCTATGCGGTTTTTAAGCTGCTTTGTACGTGAAAGTACCTGTTGAGAATTGGTTAAATCGTCCCAAAAGCCCGGTTCAGCCGCCTTCATTTCCAGCTCAGCTACCTGATCACCCAGTCTTTTGTAGTTTATCGCCTCCGCCAAATCTAAAAGCTCAGGCTTTCGGGCGGAAAGTGCCAATCGCATTTCTTCGAGCTGAAGCATGTTATCCATCCTTTATTCAATATCGTTTGTTATTATACGGAAAAAGGCGGTTGTTGTAAAGGGTAGAAAAGCAACGCGCCGAAAGGTTTATTCACAAATTATCAATTGTGATTTCATCGCCCCTACGCTATAATAGAAATATTAACATTAAAGTGAAAATGTAGTCATGGGCATTCGGCATCGCCCAGGCTGCTTTATCCCGAATGGAGGGTTCTAATTTGAGCCGATACACCGGTCTTTTATGCGAAAGCTGCAAAAAAGCTTTTACCGACGACGATGATATTGTCGTCTGCCCCGATTGCGGCGCCCCACACCACAGAAACTGCTATGAGTCACAAGGCCATTGTGAGCTGCAGGATAAGCACAGCGATAAGTTTGTGTGGCAGGCACATAGGCCTGACGCCGAAAACGAACAGAACCAAGCCCCTTCGAAGATTTGCCCAAACTGCAATGCGGCAAACCCATCGCAAGGGCGATATTGTCAGATGTGCGGCTCGCCGCTTGAAAATGCTGGTAACGCCTCGTCATATACTGCAAACGCTCATGGCCAATATAACAACAGCACGCAAGATTATCGCGCACAGCCTGATTCCGGTTTTAACTATAACAGCAACACCACTTTTGAACACTGGGATATCAACGGTATCAGTTCGCAAGAAATCTCGGCCTATACCGGCAGCGGGTCTTATTATTTTTTACGGCAATTTAAATTGATTCTGCGCACGCAGTTTAACATGAGCTGGAACTGGAGCGCTCTGATCTTTAACTATTTTTATTTCTTTTATCGAAAAATGTACAAGGTCGGTTTTGCGTTACTGGGGTTTTATATAGTCTCGAGTATTCCGACATTGCTTTGCTACTTCGAGCCGACGGATGCGACAATCTCGATGATGGGTGTCACAATTGCATACAATTCTCATCTGGCCACCAAGCTAGCGCCCCTAATGATGATTTTAGATACTATGCGTCTGTTTTTAAGAATTTGGTGTACCGTTTTTGCAAATAAACTTTATCTAAAAAATACGTTGCAAAATATCAGAAATTTTAAAAATGAATCCGGCATTTCGGAGGGAACCCCTGAATATTACAGCGGTCTTTATTATCACGGCAGACCCAATCGCCTTGCAGCCATTTTGATTGGCTTTGGTTTGTTCACCGTTTACAGCGTTTTAATGAATTTTTTTACCTGGAGCATGGTTTGATGGCAAAACCATTTTACTACTGCAATAAAGTGAGGAATTGACATGAAAATTACAAAGGCTGTTATTCCCGCCGCGGGTCTGGGAACCCGCGTACTGCCCGCTTCAAAGGCCATTCCAAAAGAAATGCTGCCCATTGTGGACAAGCCCGCCATCCAGTATATTGTAGAAGAGGCTGTCGCCGCCGGCATCACTGATATTCTGATTATTACCGGGCGTGGTAAGGGTGCCATTGAAGATCATTTTGACCGTGCACCCGAACTGGAAGATCGGTTGCTCAAGGGTGGTAAAACCGCACTTTATGATGAGTGTATTAAATCCTCAAACCTTGCTAATATTCAATATGTTCGTCAGAAAGAGACAAAGGGTCTAGGGCATGCCGTCCTGTGCGCTAAAAGCTTCGTTGGTAATGACCCGTTTGTCGTGATGTACGGTGACGACGTCATTCTGGGCGAAAAACCTGCCACCGCTGAGCTTTGCGCCGTTTACGAGGAAACCGGACGCTGTGTGCTGGGCGTGAAAGATGTCCCCTTATCGGAAATGCATAAATATGGTTCAATTAAATTTTCCTATGACGATGCACAAAATATGATCGTTTCTGATATGAACGAAAAACCCAAGCCCGGCGAAGCGCTTTCGTCCTACGCCATTTTGGGCCGTGTGGTTCTTACACCTGAGATTTTCCCGGTGTTAGAGCAGACTGAGCCCGGCGCAGGCGGTGAAATTCAGCTAACCGATGCCATGAAAGTACTGGCGCATCGAGACAGAATGGCCGCGAAGGCGTATTCTGGCACGCGTTATGACATGGGTAACAAGCTCGGTATTATCGAGGCTACCCTTGCTGCCGGTCTTTCACGCGACGACCTAAAAGATGACCTAAAAGCGCTGTTGACCAGCATTGTCGCCAAATTTTAATTATTAAAAATTTTGAGCACCTGAAAGTTTTTATTGACAAGCATCACATATGCTGTTATATTTTATCTGTTATGCTTTAGTCAAAAAGCAGAATCCTTGTCTTGCACAGCAGTGTAAGACCTTACGTCCAGAAGGAGGTGTACAAAATGGCAAAGATTACCGCGAACTATGAGACTGTTGCAATCTTCAACGTTCAGTCCGGCGAGGAGGGTATCGCTGCACTGGTTGAGAAATTCAAGTCTCTGATCAGTGCAAACGGAACCATCACCAACGTCGAAGAATGGGGCAAGCGCAGACTTGCATACCCCGTTAACGATGAAACAGAAGGTTACTACCTGTTTGTAGAGTTCAACTGCGCGCCCGATTTCCCCGCTGAGCTCGATCGTGTCTACAAAATTACCGACGGCGTGTTGCGTTCCCTGATTGTCGTCAAGAGCGAGGACTAAGGAGGAACCGCCATGTATAACAAGGCAATTTTGATCGGTCGTCTCGTGGCAGATCCCGAGATGCGCACCACCCCGAACGGTGTCAACGTTGCGAGTCTCCGCATTGCGGTAGACCGCGCTTACACCTCCAAGGGTGCCGAAAAAAAAGCGGATTTCATCAATATTGTTTGCTGGCGTCAGCAGGCCGAATTTGTCAGCCGTTACTTTTCTAAGGGAAAAGCTATTGGCATTGAGGGCTCTATTCAGACCCGAGACTATACCGACAAAGAAGGAAACAAACGCTACGCCTTTGAAGTTGTTGCCGATCGCGTATTCTTTGTGGAATCAAAGAACGCTTCAGGTGGTACACCCGCCGCTGCTCCTGCTGTAAACGAGGGTGTTTCTTACGCCAGCGGCTCGGCCGGAGATTTCCAGGTGGTAGACAACGACGATGATCTCCCGTTTTAATTGAATGTTCTACAAAACAAGTAGTAAAGGAGTTGAAAAGATATGGCTTTCGATAGAAGCGACCGCGATTCTAGACCGCGCGGCAGAAAAGGCAGAAAGAAAGTTTGTGCTTTTTGCGTAGATAAAATCCATGATATTGATTACAAGGACGTCCCCCGTCTGAGAAGATATCTTTCTGATCGTGGAAAGATTGTTCCCCGCCGTGTAACCGGCACCTGCGCGCGTCATCAGCGCCAGCTGACCATCGCGATTAAGCGCGCAAGACATCTGGCTTTCCTGCCCTATGTCAGCGACTGATTAATATGTTTAAAGCCTGCGGTATTTTACCGCAGGCTTTTTTGTCGTTATTTTAAATATTTTATAGACTAACATAGCGCATGAAACAATTTAACCATTAAAACCAAAACAGGCTCTGATCTCTCCCACCGAATAAAGCGAGCCATAGGCGCAAATCACGTCCAAAGGCTTGGACTGCGCCAGAATTTTGGCAACACCCTCCGCGATCGTTGTGCAGGGTTCTGCCGTGACGCCATAGTCCCGCTGTAACAGTTTCGAAAGTTCCTGTGCCGCCATGGCACGCGGACTGGGCGGCGTAATAGTGACAATATGCTTCGCTATCGACAGCGCCGGCTCAATAATGCCGCGATAATTCTTATCGGTCAACACACCGAGCAAAAAGCATATTTTTTGGTTGGGAAATAGCTCACGCAATGTCGCTTCGACTGCGCCGGCGCACTGCGGATTATGCCCGCCATCCACAAAAAAGTCGGGTGATCTTTGCAGCAGCTCAAATCGGCCCGGCCAGCGGGTATTTTTGAGTCCCTCGCCCACCGCCTGTTGGGATACAGCAAAGCCTTTTTGCCGCAAAACTTGAATAATGGATAGTACAGTGGATACATTTTGCAGCTGATGCGCCCCTAATAGCGGCAGATGATAGATTTCATCCCCGCGGTATAGTAGCTGTTGACCATCCGACCCCTGGGACAACCGATGGACACAACTTTTTTCCGCCACAAAAAGCGGCACTTGCCGTTCGCGGCATATATCGGCAATCACACCGATAATATTCTCCGGCTGGTCGCTGATGACCGCCGTCGTCCCGGGTTTGATGATGCCCGCTTTTTCCGCTGCAATTTTCTCGACGGTATCGCCCAAAATCGCGGTGTGTTCCAACCCGATGGCTGTTATGGCTGCCACCAGTGGCGACTTAATAATATTGGTCGCGTCCATTCTGCCGCCAAGGCCAACCTCCAGCACCACAATATCACAATGCCGTTCAGCGAAATAGGTGAACGTAATTGCGCTCACCAGCTCAAATTCTGTGGGACGCTCCTGCATTTTCTTTGCACACGCCAGAACTTTTTCAGTCACGACAACCAGGTCATCGTCCGGAATCGAAGCCCCGTTAATTCTGATACGCTCGTTAAACCGGGTAATGTAGGGTGACGTACACAAACCTGTTACATAACCCGCCTGCTGTAAAACGGAAGCAGTCATGGCAGCAACAGAACCCTTGCCGTTACTGCCCGCAATGTGTACAAAATTAAGCGTATCTTGTGGGTTGCCTAAAAGCTGCATTAGCTCGCCTATCCGTTTTAAACCTGGAATACTTTTTTCCCAAGGCGTTTGGTGTATAGCCGCCAGTGCTTGTTCATAGGTCATTTGCACGCACTCCATCCATTGTCAGCCTAAAGCAGTCATTAATGTTGAAACTAATCTCATAAGCAAAGATAATCCACTGCGGTATCCGCTTAATCCTCATCGTCGGTCGAACTGCCGGAAGTCCGGCTGTTCGGTGGCCAGTAAGTTTCAGTCCGAGGCGGCACCGAGTATACATACTCCTCGTCCCAAGAAGAAGACGACTCCTCTTCTTCTGGCTGCTCCACAACCTGCGCCACGTAAATAATAACAGTATCGGTATTGCGGTATACAATGTTGCCCGCAGGAATACTTGTATTGAGTACTGTACCGTCTTCGGCGTCCTGATGCTCTTCATCCGGCTCAATGAGCTCGACGGTGTAGCTGATTTCCGAATGATTAAGCTCCACAGTGGCCTCGGCCAGTGTTTTGCCCTGTACATTCGGCATTGGAATCAGTTCACTGCCTTTGCTAACCCAAAGATAAATCTGCGCCGAATCACCCGGATCTTCGCCCGATTTGGGCTGTTGGGCAACAATGGCCCCAGCTGGCTGGCTTTCAGAGAATATCCGCTCTATTTGGAAGGTAAACAGCCGCTGATACAATGGGTCTAGCAATACCTTTTGCACATCTGTTCCCACAAGGTTGGGCACAACAATTTCAGTCTGTGAAGGCTCTAAATCCTCCTGTGACGGCTCTTCTTCCGCGGGCTGGGAACTAGAGGCCAACGGTTGAAAATAGGTATCAACCAGACGATAAGCCAGTGCCAGCGAGAATATTGCCACCAATGAAATAAGCGCCAGTGCCAGTAAAAGCGGACGGACATTGCTACCCCTCGGGGCCGGTACCATCAATTCATCGGTACGCTTTTGTATTGGCAACGGTAGTTGATAGGTCATCGTACCCTGACCAGGTGCGACCAACAGTGCGCACCAGAATTCCTCAACCGTGCGATAACGGCTGCGTAAATCGACGGTCAGCGCCTGCACCAGCGCGTCGGAAACGTTTTGGGGTATCTCCGGCACCAGGTCAATCGGCACCGCCAGCGCGCGGCCTTTGCCACGCTGCCGCCATTCGACAGGCGTAATACCAGTCAGGGCGCGATAGCAAACCGAGGCCAGGGAATAAACGTCGCTCCAACTGCCCTGCCAGCTGTTTGAAGAATACTGCTCCGGTGCGCTGTAACCAAAATATAGCGTAGAATCAATCTCACTTTCAGCGGTGCGGGCCGCCGGAATGCAAAAACCTGATAATATTAACGCACCATCAGCATTCACTAACAATGTCTCGGGCGAGATGCCCCGGTGATAAACACCGTCGGCATGTAGGCGCCCAAGCAGCTTAATAATCGGCGTTATCATAAATTTAAGCTGGTTCCAACTTAGGGCATGCCCGCGACGTGCCATATAATCATCAAAAGTCTCGTTCTCGGAATATTTCTCGATGGCGTATACCGTATTATTACGCCAGATGATCTCGATTGGACGCAGGATCGGAAAATCGCTGGGTAACTGCATCAGGTAGTTACAAAGCTCTTCATAATCTGAAGAAAGCGATTTATATTGAACCTCGCAGCTCGGCAGTACTTCAGCTCTGCCAGCAGCGTCACGCTGCATAATCGTTTCGGCAAAAAACTCTTTAATCGTAACCAGCTGACCAGAAACGATATCCCGCCCAAGGTAGATTATCGTTTCGCCGCAGGTTGAAACTTGCCGCGTGATTTCATAACGTTCGTCCAACTTGCGCCTAATCGTCTGCTCCATCGCTTTGCCTCCCCTCTTATACTGTTCTGTAAAAAGGCAGACAAAATTTACGAAGAATTTGCCCCAAAGTCCAATGACAAAACGTAGTGGGACAAAAAATCAACCGTAAAGATGTCCGCTTTTGGCAGGATAAAACATATTAAAACACTTTGATTATCATACACGTTTTTGGGCTTTCTTGCAACTGTGAGAGACAGAAAACAGCGCCGCTAGTAGCAGCGCTGTTTTCTCTGAGCATTTGTAAATATCCAAGGGGCAGTGTATGTAGCTACCCCTGAACACCGAGGCCAAAGCTAACCTGTAAAGCATGATTAATCTGGTTCATAGAATTGTCATCCAACCTTCCCATACGTTCTTTTAATCTTCTCTTATCAATAGTTCGAATCTGTTCCAATAACACAATCGAGTCGCGTGAAAGCCCGCAAGACTGTGAAGATAGCTCGATATGGGTCGGTAGCTTCGATTTGTCCTTTTGGCTGGTGATAGCCGCTGCGATGACGGTGGGACTGTACCGGTTCCCTACATCGTTTTGAACGATGAGCACCGGCCTGACACCGCCTTGCTCAGAGCCGATCACAGGACTTAGATCGGCGTAAAAAATATCTCCGCGTTTTACCGTCATGGTCATCACACTCCGTCCGATGTTTTGCAGTAATATTCTGACCGACGGCGTTAAGTTTTAATCAGATATACCACAATTATCATCAGGCAATATTCACCTGTTACATTCTATGCACAGGTTTGGGGTATTGCGCCCCCTCATACTAAGGTTTGATTAAGATAAAAAATGAGGATGTTTTTGGAGTATCAGAAAGGGCTACAAGTCGATTGTCGCCCCGTCAATTAAAGATTCTTAGCTGGAAAACACTATCTCAAACCAGTTAATTTAAAAATGCAAAGTCTGAAAAGTTGATATAGCCGCGTTCCAGCGTCAAATCAATAAAAGTTCCGTCGCTTTTATTGCAGCGCAAGATCGCTGTGCCCGCTTTTAAAATCAAATCCTCGCCATTGGCTGAAGCTTCTGCGTGTGGCAGCATGATAAACGCCTGCTCCAATGATGATAACAGAGAACCTGAAAGTAACGACTCCTTAGGTGCAGTAAATGACAGTTCACCTTGCTCAACGCCATAGCCCCCATCGCCGTAATAAAATATCAGCGGCTCAGTAAGCGTTTCACTGTTAATTGTTACGGTGAGGATGCCATCATTCCCCTTCCTAATAAAGCCTCGGTAGTCTTCATCACACCATTTAACCGAAATATTGGATTCAAAAGCCCGGTTTAAAAGCTTTTCCGGCCGCTCGGCCCGGATACCGCAGGCTGTTAGCAGCAACACCGCACACCCTATGTAAAAAAAACACGCCATCTTCTTCATAGTAACCCCTCCTACTGACAATGATATTATAACTTTAAGCATATCATCCCCAATAATGATGCTATCCATTAAAAAGCAAACAAAATATTGTAAAGTAAATCCTATCGCATGGCCAAGGGCGGGTACGGTTGTCATTCACCGATCTCGATGCACCTAAAATATTTGAAATATCAATCAAAAGAAATGCCCAAAGGCCTTGCAACCTGCAGAAACCTATGATAAACTAATTTAATAAATAGTAATAACGCGTTGACGGAGAAAGTATGTCCGCTATAAGTGCCCCAGAGAGATCGGTTCACCGGCTGAAAGACCGATTGCGCAAAGGCTGACTGAAGTTCCCTCCCGAGCGGCACTGCTGAAGTTTTGATAGTAGGTGGTGACGGGTTTACCCCACGTTATCGGGGGACAAAGTGTTCGTCGAGTTTACGGCGAAAAACCGGGTGGTACCGCGGAAGCAGATTTTCTAATCCTTTCGTCCCTTTTTTGGGGACGGGAGGATTTTTCTTTTCCCGCAGACAAGAATCGGTAATAATAATTTATGAGGTGATCGTATGAACGAAGCAATCAGTCGCATCATCACGCAGGCGGAACAGGAATTGCTAAACGCCGAAAGCCTGCCTACCCTTGACGCGGTTCGTGTCAAATATTTGGGCAAAAAGGGCGAACTGACCGCCATTTTGAAGGGCATGGGCGCACTGACCCCCGAGGAGCGCAAGGAGGTCGGTCAAGCCGCCAATGACGCACGTACAGTCATTGAAGCAGCGTTGGGCAAAAAGCTAGCCGAACTCAAGGATGCGCAACTCAATGCAAAGCTAGCGGGTGAAGTCATTGACGTAACCATGCCAGGCAGCCACGCACCGTTGGGCAAGCGCCACCCCCTGAATCTCGTACTGGATGAGATCAAGGAGATCTTTCTCGGCATGGGCTTTGACGTAGTCGAAGGCCCCGAAGTAGAGACCGACTATTATAACTTTGAGGCACTTAACATCCCCAAGGAACACCCTGCGCGCGACACGCAGGACACGTTTTATATCTCCGACGAGGTTGTACTCCGAACCCAGACCTCGCCCGTGCAGATCCGCACGATGGAGCAGCGCAAACCGCCGATACGCATTATTGCGCCCGGTAAGGTTTACCGCTCCGACGCGGTAGACGCCACCCATTCCCCGCTGTTTCATCAGATTGAGGGCATGGTCATCGACAAGAACATTACGATGTCCGACTTAAAGGGTACGCTAGACACCTTTGCAAAGCGCCTGTACGGCGAGGATACCGTCACGCGTTTTCGTCCGCATCACTTCCCTTTCACCGAACCCTCGGCTGAAATGGACATCATGTGCTTTAACTGCCACGGTGAGGGCTGCCGTCTTTGCAAGGGCGAAGGCTGGATTGAGCTGCTCGGCTGCGGTATGATACACCCCAAGGTGCTGCAAAACGGCGGCATTGACCCCGAGGAATACAGCGGCTTTGCGCTGGGCATGGGATTAGATCGCGTGACAATGAGACGCTATAACATCGACGACCTGCGGCTTCTTTTTGAGAATGACCTGCGGTTCCTCGGCCAGTTTTAAGGGAGGCGAAATAAAGAATGGATCTTTCAATGAGATGGCTTGGCGACTACGTTACGCTAGACGAAATGCCCCCCCGGACATTCTCTGAAGCAATGACCATGTCCGGCTCCAAGGTAGAAGGATATACCAAAGAAGGCGAAGATATTGAAAACGTCGTGGTTGGCAAAATTCTTTCGATTGTGCCGCACGGCAATTCCGACCACATGGTAATCTGTCAGGTGGATGTCGGCAGCAAGACAGTGCAGATTGTCACGGGCGCTTCCAACCTCAAGGTGGGGGATGTCATCCCTGCGGCGCTCGACGGCGCAACCCTGCCCGGCGGGCACAAGATCACCACCACCAAGCTACGCGGGGAATTGAGCGAGGGTATGCTCTGTTCGCTTGCCGAGTTGGGGCTGACCAAAAATGACTTTCCTAACGCGATAGAGGATGGTATCTTTGTTATTGACCAGCCCTGCAAGCTCGGCGAAGATATACGCACAGCGTTAGGTCTAAACGATACCATTGTGGAGTTTGAAATCACCTCCAACCGCCCGGACTGCCTTTCGGTGATCGGTCTGGCACGCGAGGCGGCTGTCACCTTCGGTAAACCGCTGACCGTCAAAGCGCCGGTCGTGGCTAAGGGCAGCAACGACATCAATGATATGCTCGCGGTTGAGGTCAAAAACCCCGTCCTTTGTCCGCGTTATGTTGCTAAAGCGATCACCAACGTCAAAATCGGCCCCTCCCCTCTGTGGATGCGCGAGCGACTGCGTGCCTCGGGTGTGCGGCCCATCAATAATATTGTCGATATCACTAACTATGTCATGCTGGAATATGGTCAGCCGATGCACGCTTTTGACATCAACTGCGTCGTAGGAAAAAAACTGGTTATCCGCAACGCCGAGCCCGGCGAAATGCTGATGACGCTTGACGGCACTGAACGTTCTCTCTCGCCTGAAATGCTGGTCATCGCCGACGCAGAGAAGCCCTCCGCAGTTGCAGGCGTTATGGGCGGCGAAAACTCTGGCATTCATGAAGATACTGTCACTGTCGTGTTCGAATCTGCCAATTTCCTCGGTAGTTCGGTTCGCACCACCGCCAAAAAGCTCGGCATGAGAACTGAGGCTTCCTCCCGCTTTGAAAAAGGGTTGGACCCCACCGTTTGCCTGACCGCTGCCGACCGCGCCTGCGAGCTGGCCATTTTGCTCGGTGCCGGCGAACCGGTCAACGGCGCAATTGATGTGGATAACTCCGCAAAAACCACAACCGTTATCAAGCTGGAAGCGGATTGGATTAATCGCTTCCTTGGTATTTTAGTCCCTCGCGATGAAATGGTTAAGACGCTTGAAGCAATCGGTTGCACTGTAAAGGGGGATGACATTACAGCCCCTTCCTGGCGTGCTGACCTTGAACACAAGGCCGATATTGCCGAAGAAATTGCCCGTTTTTACGGTTATAACAAAATTCCTACCACCTCAATTCAGGGCGGTGTTTATGGTGTTGTAACCGAAGCGCAAAAGCTTGAGAGCCGTGCCGTCAACACGCTGTTGGCGCAGGGCATGAGCGAAATTTGCACCTATACCTTTGTTTCTCCCAAAGCGTTTGATTTGGTGCGCCTGCCAGGGAATAGCCCGCTACGCCGCGCCGTTAAAATTTTGAACCCATTGGGTGAGGATACCAGTGTTATGCGCACCGTCGTTTATCCGTCGATGATGGAAGTGCTCGCGCGTAACTACAATAACCGCAACGAATCGGCTGCGCTTTTTGAAATCGCCAAAGAGTTCCTCCCGAAGGAAAGCGCCAACACACTACCTGATGAAAACAAGATGTTCGCTCTTGGCATGTACGGTCCCAATTACGACTATTTCTCGCTTAAAGGCATTGTTGAAGTGCTGCTTGAGGTGTTTGGCATCTCGGACTACGATGTCACCGCCGTTACTGATAATCCCACCTTCCACCCCGGGCGCTGCGCAGCGATAACCAAGGATGGCCGCCTGATAGGTACCATCGGCGAGGTACACCCCTCCGTCTGCACCAACTACGACATGGGCGTGCGCGCCTATATGGGCCGCATTGATCTTGCGGTGCTGTTTGCACTTTCTGATGTCGCTGACCGCACCTATCATCCACTTCCTCGCTTCCCTGCTTCCACTCGTGATATTGCGCTGCTATGTGATGACGCACTGCCGGTACTAACCATCGAAAAGGCCATCAAGGCCCAGATTGGCGATATTTTGGAATCGGTTCTACTGTTTGACCATTATAAGGGCGCGCAAATTCCCGAGGGCAAGAAGAGCCTGGCATTCGCTATTTCGATGCGTGCCGCCGATCGTACCCTGACCGATGCCGAAGTAAATGTGGCTATGGAACGCGCATTAAACGCTGTTTCTGCGCTGGGCGCACAGCTTCGTGCATAAATTTCGCTTGTATTCGGGAAACATATGTTGTAAGATAGTAGTAAGAGGTGATATTATGCAAGAGCCAACACGCTCCTTTTCTATTTACGAAGACAAAGAAACCGAAGTGCGCAACATTCTAACGGGGGTTTATGATGCGCTCAAGCAAAAGGGATACAACCCGATAAACCAGATTGTCGGATATATCCTTTCGGAAGATCCCACCTATATCACTACCTACAACAATGCCCGCAGCCTTATTCGCCGCATTGACCGGGACGAGCTGCTTCAGATTCTCGTGCGGTCTTATCTTGGCGAGTAGGTGTCCGGCTTTATAAGCCGTTACAGCGAAATCCACTGAAAGGGGTCGATTTTATTGTCCGAAGCCAAAAAGCAGGTGCTTCCTACTTTTAAAGGGAAGCCATTGGTGCGTTCCGGCAACGTATTATACTACGGCGATCCATCCGATAAGTATATTGCCATGATGCAGGTGCTCACTAACAAGAGCTTTGAGGATGTTACGCTTTCAGACCGAGTATCGGTTCAGATTCTTTCTACCGATGAAACGCTTCACACCAGTCAGCGTGTGATTAAGCGTACTGAAAAAAACGGTCTTTACAAGGCGCTCACCATTGCCACCATCTGGCTAGAGCGTGCTTTGAACAACAGGTAAACTGGTAGCTGGGGCGCGACTGTATTACACAGCCGCGCCCCTTCTGATAGAAACAACTTCGCTTGTTTAGTGAGGCATCTGTAAAAATTGCAACCTATCGCGATATAATTAAGTTCTTTTATCATCATTATTATTTAATCCACGCACTCATTTTCACTGCCAAACCTTATTACCAAGTATCAAAATGCATCGACGGTTTGTTTGTGCTCATGGATAAACTCTAATACTAACCGCTACACAAATAAAAGGGGCGGACGAGATTTTCACCTCGTCCGGCCTTGACGTATTTTAAAATTATTTTATCCAACTGCCCAACCAGTTGCTGAAACTTTGCAGAATTCCGGTCTCATCTGTGCTGTCCGCTTCACTGTCTGCCAAAGAGGAAGCGTCTCCGGGCTGTTCAAGCAGCGCTGCTGCCGAGGTACCATTATTATTTTTAGCGCGATAGATATAGTCTTTTTGTTGGATGCCCGCATCGGTAAGCGCGTCAATCAGCTCACCGGCAGCCGTGACTACCGCCGCGTTCAATGTTCTTTTTTCCTCTACAGTGAGTGTGGTGTTACTCATACCAGTTTTCTCTGCCGCTAGGGCGTCCTCATAAGCTTTAAGCAGCTCGGTCAGATCGGCCTGAAGATTGTGATCATCCAAGTCAGCAATTAGCTCCTCAATCGTCTTAGCATCCAGCGCTTGAAAGGCAAATCTATTTCGTCTGCCACGTCTGCCATCGGTCCATGTATATCCATTACCATGTTTATTCTCTCCTCTGGTCATCATCCCCCTCTGCCCCACACCGGCGTTCCCCCACCTGTCAGGTCGCTGATAATTTGATGATCTGCTATCTGCAAAAACACCGACAGCCATTAGAGATATCGCTAGTACCACACAGACGATCATCACTATAAGTTTTGTGAAAAATTTTTTCATCTCATTTACGCTCCTTTTCATGTTTTTGTTTGGGCAATCTGAGTCTTCCTGTCGTAACAGCATATTTATCCAACAGGTTTGGTAAAATTATAGCGGTCAAATGTGTTATTTTGGTGACAACTGACTTAAAAAAATGCCGCCGCAGGCAACACACCTGCGACGGCTCAATTATTACTTTAAAGCTTCTGTGCAAAGAATAAATTGGGTATATTATTTAGCGACTCAATTAGTAGACTGCGATCTACCTTTTTGCCGTCGTGATTGACAATAAGTACTGTTGATACATTATTTCCAATCAAACTAACTGTATCGATATAGGTTACATACCAGCCGAGTGAATTAACCACCTCAATAATTTGCCCCAAGTGTACACTTTGATCATATTCAATAAAAAGCTGGAATTTGTTAGAGTATTTGACATATTGCGCATCTAGACGCTCTATGACCTCCAGCACCAGATAGAGGAACAAGCACATGATGATGGCACACTCATAAAAGCCAATACCGATAGCAAGTCCCATACAGGCCGAAGCCCAAAGCCCCGCCGCTGTCGTCAATCCTTTTACTTGATTACGGCCGGTCACCACAATAGTGCCAACTCCCAAAAAGCCGATGCCACTGATGACCTGTGCGCCCAAGCGAGCCGGATCCGCCGCACCGTCCATGATGTTTAAGATATATTGGCTCACCATCATGACCGAAGCCGAACCGATACACACCACCAGGTGGGTTCTGAGTCCCGCCGGACGGCGCTTTTTGCCACGCTCCATGCCAATGATACCACCCAACACTACCGCAAGAGCAAACCGGACAAATATAGAGTATAGTGTCAAGGGCCTAAGTGAATCGATAATTACGTCCATTTGTGCCAGCATCGCTCTTC
This sequence comes from Oscillospiraceae bacterium MB24-C1, assembly GCA_030913685.1. NCBI lineage: Bacteria > Bacillati > Bacillota > Clostridia > Eubacteriales > Oscillospiraceae > Oscillospiraceae bacterium MB24-C1. The sequence continues at coordinate 546,535 of CP133187.1, forward strand.
CTCCTCATCAAAATAAAACCATTTAAATGGCTTACCTGTCTACCGCCCGGAAAGTAGCTTTCCAAGCAATTCATGCGCCTTTGGTACGAATATACCCGTTGCCTGCGCCGTCTTTTCGTTATATGTACGAGGCTGCGTTCCCTGCTGTCCCTTTCGGCAATAAGCGAATGGAATGGGCGTTCTTGTGTGCGTTTTTAACGCGATTGGTGTCGGGTGGTCGGGTGCGACCATAACCGCCCAATCCTCGCCACTCTGCTCCAGCGCCGCCATTACCGGTCCGATAATCTGAGAATCAATCTGTTCAATTGACCAAATTTTTTCCTTGAGCTGGGCCTGATGCCCACATTCATCCGGCGCTTCAACATGGATATAGACAAAATCACAGTCCTCTTGCAATGCCTTGATGGCGGCCTCGCCCTTGCCCTTAAAGTTGGTGTGGTAGTTGCCGGTCGCCCCCTCAACGGGAATAACCTTCATCCCCATTGACAGGCCGATGCCCTGTAACAGATCGACAGCGGAAATCATGCCGCCGCGAAGACCAAACTGCTGCTCGAAATTATGGAGCTTGGGTCGGGTACCCTCGCCCCAGAACCACACCGATGTTGCAGGATTTTTTCCCTGAGCAATGCGGGCTAAGTTGACAGGGTGATTGCGAAAAGCTTCGGTGGAATAGGCCATCATCTCTAATAGGAGGTCGTGGTTGACCCCTTGGGGCATATTATCTTGGCCGAGTTTTTTGCCAGAAATATCGTGCGGCGGAACGAGCTTAGCGCCCGTGGAGCCGTCTCTGAGCATCAGACAATGGCGATAGCTAACGCCCGGATGGAACTCAATTTTATCGGAACCAAAACGTTGCTGCATAACCGCGATAAGCTGCGAAGCCTCGTCGCTGGAAATTTCGCCCGCACAATAGTCGAGCATGGTACGCTCAGACAGCGCCTTTTCGTCCGACAGCGTCACAAGGTTACAACGGTATGTTACGTCGTTCTCGCCCAGCGTCACGCCCATACTGACCGCTTCAAGCGGTGAACGACCAGTGTAACACTGCGACGGGTCCACCCCTATGATGGACAGATTGGCGATATCGCTACCGGCCGGCAGGTTGTCCGGAACGGTCACACTTAACCCCATAACGCCGTCGGTCGCAATGCGATCCATGTTCGGATGTTTGGCTACTTCAAGCGGGGTCTTGCCACCCAGCTCGGCAATCGGCTCATCCGCCATGCCGTCGCCCAAAAAGATTACACATTTCATTAAAATTCGACACTCCCTATTGTAAACAAAAGCGAGACGCCGCAAAACAGACAAAGCCGTTTTTAGAGCATCCCGCCTCTGTAATGATGCTGTTTAGGCTAATGAATTTACGCCGCCACAGGGCAAATGATAGCCTGCCCTTCAATCGGACTTAGCCGTGCTTTTCTTCAAACGCACGCATAAAGTTAACCAACGTCTCAACGCCCTCATACGGCATGTTATTATAGATGGATGCGCGCATACCGCCCAACACCTTATGCCCCTTGAGATTGGACATACCAAGCGCCGACGCCTCTTTAATAAACTGATCATCTAACGCCTCATCCCCGGTTCTGAAGACAACGTTCATGATCGAACGGCTGTCCTTTTTAGCACCGGCCTTGAACAGCTTGCTGGAATCAAGATAATCGTAAAGCAGTGTAGATTTGGCAACATTCCGACGCTGCATCTCAGTAATACCGCCGATGGACTTGATATATTCTAATACCAGCTTGGTGACATAAATGCACCAGCAGTTGGGGGTGTTATACATCGACTCTTTTTCAGCCATCGTTTTGTAGTTGAGCATCACCGGGGTACCGGAAACAGGTTCCTGAATCAGATCCTCTCGGATGATGACCAGAGCCATGCCGGCAGGCGCAATGTTCTTCTGCACGCCCGCATACAGCATACCAAACCGGCTGACATCCAGCGGTTCGGAAAGGATGTTACTTGAAATATCGGCCACAAGCGGCACATTGCCGGTTTCGGGAATATAGGGGAACTTGGTGCCGTACACAGTGTTGTTAAAACAGATATGCACATAGTCAGCATCGGGATTGAGCTTCAGCTCATTCTGTTGCGGAATATGGTCGTATTTTGTCTCTTCCGAGCTTGCTGCAATATTGACTTTAATGAACTTAGCCGCCTCTTTAGCGGACAGCGCAGAAAAGTTACCGGTCTTCATGTAATCGGCCGTGCCGTTACGCTTTAAGTTAAGTGGCAGCGCCGCAAACTGAAGGCTAGCTCCCCCTTGCATGAACAACACCTTGTAATTATCGGGAATCTGCATAACTTCGCGAAGAAGCTTTTCTGCATCCTGCGCAATTTCAATGAACGCTTTAGATCGATGACTCATCTCCATTACGCACATGCCACTACCGTGGTAATTGTACATGTCGCGATTGCATTCTTCAAGCACTTCGAGGGGCAGCATTGAAGGACCCGCCGAAAAATTATAGATGCGCTCATACTTTGACATCGCTATGACCTCCTAAAATCTGCATTAAATTATGGGTCTGCATCCTATTGATCCTGCTTAAATATTAGCCAGACAGCATTCTCTTTAAGATACAGAGTAAAACCAATCAAAATTAAAACCTATAAAATATGCCGGTACAGCCCAACCGGCAAAGGCATCATCACAACCGACCTTTTATAAGCAAACTCCATTAATTTTGTAAGACAAACCCCATCCTATTTATAACAGTATATGTCGCTGGACAATCAGCGTCAACACCTTGTTTTACAAAATGAAAAAGAAAACTAAAGTTATGACAGCTTATACAAAGTTTTAGCCTTTTACAGCGACAAATCTGGGATGATTTCATGCTAGGATAATCCCCTGAGACCGCATCAGTCAAACACAAAATACCGCGGCGCTGATATTTTCTACAGCGACAGCGGTATTTATAAAAATGACAAGGTCAAAAGAACATATAGAGCTGGCATTTTAGCATGCCGTTATAGAGCTTTCGGCGGCGACTAGCCTGACGTCCGAATAGATTTTCAAAATTCTCATGCGGGCTGATGATATAATAACTTCTGCCCTCGCCCGGAACAAATACCCGGCCCATGGTGCGATAAAGCTCCTCAGCCTGATGCAGTTCGAGCATGCGCTGACCATACGGAGGATTGGTCAAAAGAGTAAACGGCTCCTCGGGCGGAACAAACGATGCGATGTCCGCGACGTCACATTTGATTTTGACATCTACCCCTGCGCGCTGAGCATTGTTTCGGGCTAGTTTAATTGTGTGCGGATCATTATCTGATCCTATCGCCTGAAAAGTACCCCGGCGTTTAATATTTTCAAAGCTTTCCTGACGTACCTGCTGCCATTCTTCCTTGGGCACAAGATCCCAAGCTTCGGCCGAAAAACGGCGTTTTAAACCCGGCGCAACGCGAAGCGCCTTGGTTGCCGCTTCAATCAGGAAGGTGCCAGAACCGCAGAACGGGTCGATCACCAACGTATCCTCACGGACGCGGGCTAGATCGGCGATACCGGAAGCTAGCGTTTCTTTGATAGGCGCAGCATTTGCAGTAGGACGATAGCCCCGCTTATGCAGTCCGTTACCAGAGGTATCAATCATAATGGTGACAACGTCCCGCATGATGGAAAACTGTATCTGGTGTGCAGGACCAGTCTCTTCCAGCCATTCCTTGCCATAGTGCTCACCCATACGCTTGGCCACTGCCTTCTTAATAATGGCCTGGCAATCCGGCACACTTTTAAGCTTGGAATTAAGCGACCACCCCTTGACAGGAAAAGCGTCAACGCTGCCCATATAATTCTCAAAAGGCAACATATAAACACCCTCAAAAAGTTCCTGAAAGCTCTCAGCGCGGAAACCGCCCACCACAATCAGCACCCGTTCTGCCGTGCGGAGTAAAATGTTTGCGCGCGCAATCATTTGAGGGCTGCCCTTAAAGCAGACCCGGCCATCGGTCACTTCAATATCCTGACCGCCAATACGTTTAATCTCACCTGAAAGCACACTTTCCAATCCGAACAGGCATGGACATGCGAGCGTCAAAAAAGCCATTTTCCCTTCCTTTCAAATCACGGCAGTGCCCTGAAATCAGGGCACTGCCGCACCGGTTAAAATTTATCGGACTATAAACCTTTTGCAGCATTACTGAATGGGCTCAATGAGTCCATAGCTGTCATCATGACGGCTGTATACGATGTTAATCTTGCCAGTTTCTCCGTTTTCAAAAACGAAGAACTGATGCCCCAGCATGTTCATCTGCAAGATAGCCTCGTCAGTTGTCATGGCATGCACAGGGAATTTTTTATGCTTGGCAATATTGAACTCATTCTCCGGCTCGGTGGGCAAATCGGCGGCATCTATGTTCTCAAACGCTTTCTCGCGCACACGATTAATCAGTTTGGACTTATTTTTAACAATTTGCTTGAATAATATGTCGCAAACAGCCTCCAACGAATCGGAACGGTCTTGAGTGGTTTTTTCGGATCTAAAAATCATGCCATTTGAAGTGATAGTCACCTCAACGGTGTCGCGGTCGCGTTCATTGGTGACGACGACAACCGCCTTGGCTTCATCATCGAAGAAGCGATCCAGCTTTTTAAGCTTTTTTTCAATTTTGTCGCGAAAGGAATCCTTAACCGTGGTTTTACGTGCTGTAATCGAGATGTTCATAAAAGTACCCCTTTCCTATGCTTTTGATCAGAAAAGCATTCGATGAATTTTGCTGCTTTAATTATAGCACAGAAAAGGGATTTTGACAAATGATTTATGCAGACCGTCTGTCGAGCACGCAGATATAATCACGCTTATTATCACAAAAAACTGAAAAAAGGGGATGTACCCCTTTCTCCCTTTTTTGATATATCGTGCAAGTCTGATGCTTTCGTCACTGCAGCAAACATACCTGATGGTATGTTTTTACTTTCGATAAGAAATTATAAATATCGATATTTTTAATAACTATCTAACCTTTTTACCATTTAAGAAAACAGCAGTCGGTTTTTCGAGACCCAAGATTGGGTCGTTTTTATAAATTACAATATCGGCATCCTTACCCACTGCTAATGACCCCACTCGATCAGCTATACCACAGATTTCGGCGGCGGTGATGGTGACAGCACGCAACGCCGCCTCACGTGGCATACCCGAATGATGGGCAATAGCGGCCGAAAGCATTAAAAATTCCTGGGGCAGCTCGGGATGATCGGTGCAGATAGCTGTCTTAACCCCATATCGCAGCATCACGGCGGGCGTCTCGCGGGACAAACCCACCAGCTCGGGTTTACTGCGGGTACCCAAGATCGGCCCACACACCACCGGAACGCCCTCGGCTGCGAATCGCTCGGCCACGAGATGCGCCTCCGTTGCATGAATAATAACGCCTCGCAGAGAAAACTCTTTTAGAATGCGCACGGCGGTAAAAATATCGTCGGCGCGATGGGCGTGTATGTGAACAGGCAGTTCGCCTCGCAGTATCGGCAGCAACGCCTCACTTTTGGCATCGAATTCAGGCGGATCAAGTTCATCCTCCTCATCCTGCTCATAGCGCTCATAATCCTCCTGATAACGGCGAGCGGCATATAGCGCCTCGCGAATCAGCGCTGTCGTGGCCATGCGAGTGCCTGGCGCTTGAGAGCGCGCCGCGTAGGTGCTCTTAGGATTCTCTCCCAGCGCAAGCTTCATGGCTGCCACGGGCAGCAGCAGCATGTCATCGATGCAGCAGCCGCCGGTTTTAACCGCGGCCGACTGGCCGCAAATGGCGTTGGCACTACCCGGCCCAGTCACAACGGTCGTCACACCGTAGTCCAACGCTTCTGAAAAGCCGCGATCTAACGCGTTGATGCCATCAATAGCCCGAAGCTGGGGCGTAACAGGGTCTGAAATTTCATTACCGTCTTCACCTTCAAAACCCAGCCCATCCCCAAAAAGGCCCAGATGACTGTGTGCATCCACCAGTCCTGGCATTGCCCATGCGCCGGCAAAATCATGACACGGCTCATCAGCGTTACGAACAAGCTGCGCCATAGGGGCAACTTCAGCGATCTTATCCCCTTCAATGCGAATAAAGCCGTTTGATACGGCTTCGCCTTGCATCGTTTCAATCCTGACGTTTGTAATTAGCATATATCCTCCAAACAAGAACGGGCGTCTCTAAATGAACCATGACATTCATTTAGAGACGTCCGCGTTTACCCCACCTTTATGCGGGCGGTTCAAACGCAACAGGGGCTGCATCGGCAGCCCCTGTCTGCGCCGTATTTCAAATAATCTGTCACGCACAGTAATTGCGTTAAGTCGTTTCACCCGATGGCACAGCAATTATTTGCAGTGTCTCTTAGGTCCAGCACTGCCACGCTTGCTATCCAAATTGCGCCGGATATCTGACATTTTGTCGTCGCTGGTTTGCTTAAAACGGCTGAGCATATCTTCAAAGCTCTGCGGCGCATTATTTTGACGACTAAAATCAATATCACTGCCGGGTCCCATGCGTCTGGGAGGAGGTGCAGTTCGCTGCGACTGGCCGGAACGCGGCCCTGCGTTTGTGCTGCGCGGCGCCTGTTCCATCGCACGTTTAATAGAAAGGTTGACCTTACCCTCAGGGGTAATAGCAATCACCTTTACGCTAACGACCTGATTCTCCTGAAGAAAATCCCGAATTTCCTTAACGTATGTAGCTGCGATTTCAGAAATGTGTACCATTCCCGTTTTCCCACCCGGGAGTTCGACGAAGGCCCCAAACTTTGTAATACCTGTAACTTTGCCTTCTACAATAGACCCGACTACAACCGCCATAAATGAATAGATCCTCCCAAAATTATTATCCTGTATGCTTATGTGCTTGTGTTAATTTCCGGAACGGTCGATAAAAATCTTTTCATCCGGATAAGCATATCCCAACTTATCCCGCGCAACGCGCTCAATATACTCCTCATCGTTCTCACCGTTTAGAAGGCGCTGCGTTTCGGCGTTTATTTGTTGTTGCTGTTCGACACTTTGCTTGAGCGCCGAAAGATGCCGCCGTTTAGAGGTTACTTGAACCTGCATGCCAATCAGTGAGATCGCAACATAGCCAACGAAACAAAGCATAAAGAAACGCACAAGCCAATTTGCTTTACGCTTTTTTCGCTTCGACACATTTACCCCTCCCTGCTTTGAACGGTGAAGTCTGCCGCCAAATTGCGGTATATAGCGATTATACAATAATTTGACTTGCTTTTTCAAGCGTAATTTGCGATTACGACATACTTTTTTTACAAGAATGACACGATTTACAGCCGCATTTTTTATCCGAATACCAAAAACACGATATAAAAACAGAAACGGTGCTAAAACGACTTTAGTCAATAGTCGAACAAGCCGAAGCACCAGCTCTATAATTCCGGTCACCAACCGTATCATCAAATTCAAAACACCGCTGCCGAGTGCCACAAACCAGCTGCTCAGCGTCAGTCTAAAAATTACCCAACCGAGCAACTCGCCACAAAAAACAAACCAGCGCAGTCGGCCGTCGCAATACCTTAGTAAAAAGCTAAAGGTCGCATATCCAACGACCAGCCAGTAAAACAAATCCTGCAGGCAGATGACGACCGTGCCACCCCCGAAAGAGCGACGCAGAATACGAAAAAAATCAAAAAACACGCCAAGCGCCGCCCCCAGCAAACAGGCGCGCAGAAAATACTGGCATTCGGCGCTGAGTGAGAGCAGCAGCGGCAAATCTGTCATCAACGGAACAACCTGCCCCACAGGCTCTGACGCGAAGAAGCGTTATCGGTATACTCCAGCGAATCAATCTCGCCGTCGAGCGCAAGCTCGCCCGATTCTACGTCGATCTTGCCCAGATGCAGATTGCTGCCCCGTACAACCAGCTCACCGACGTCAGTAAAAACAGCAACCATCTGCTCGTCAAAACTGTCGATATCCGTCACACCGGTGATGGTCAGCGCGCGCCTGCCGTCCATCACAACCTTGTGCTGCTGCCGCAGCATGCTCTTATCCTCTGCCATATGGCTTTACCTCCCTGCACGTTGGCTCATACATCTTAATTGTATGAGCCGCCACACAGAGGTTATGCCGCAAAAGACAACCTGATAACAGTTTAAGGCTGCAGCAGCTAATCTATAACGGTGTAAAGGTCAGAAGCTTCATCCTTTTTGGCGTGCTCCACTACCGAAATAACCTTGACGGTCAGCGGCTTAGCTCCTAACCCAACGGTGATTTTATCCCCGACCTTGACATCGTAGGAGGCACGCGCCACCTTGTCGTTAACCAAGATTCGACCGGCGTCACAGGCTTCGTTAGCGACGGTTCGGCGCTTGATCAACCGGGACACCTTGAGATATTTATCAAGTCTCATGTTTCCTCCAAAAATAATAAGCCGGCGCAAAAGCTTAAACTATGCGCCGGCAATACAATTTCTCTATTGAAAGTTACTTGGCCACAGCGTCCTTGAGTGCCTTGCCAGCCTTGAAAGAAGGCAGCTTGGAAGCGGCGATGGTAATTTCCTCTTTAGTTCTGGGGTTGATACCCTTTCTGGGACCACGGGTCTTTACCTCAAAAGCACCAAAACCGACGAGAGATACTTTCTCTCCGGCAACAAGAGCCTCCGTGATAGCGTCAACAACAGCGGTAACAGCCTTTTCGCTGTCCTTTTTAGAAAGCTCGGTTTTTGCTGCAACAATTCCGATCAGATCTGCTTTTGTCATAGTAGTAAAACCTCCAATAATTTTTACATCTTTACTTAGGGCTTGTTTGAAATTTCAAATCAACGAATATTTCGCTGTAAAGCGGCAGGGAGTAAAAAGCGTAGGATTTCTTTTGGCTGTTTTGAGTATTTTAACCCAATCAGCTGCTCTTTACATAAAAATAGACCGATATTTGTTTTTCTAAACAGCCATTATTTGCTCTGTGCGTTTTTTACATCACGCCAAAGCTTGTTCAACCGATCAAGTGGTGCATGCTTTAAGTCTACATTTTCGCGCTCAGCAAGCTGTTCAACGGCGTCAAAGCGCCTTATAAACTTATTGCAGGACGCTGTGAGACCTTCTTCGGCATCTATGTCGAGCATTCTTGCCACATTCACTGCCGAGAAAAGCACGTCACCTAATTCTTCATAACAAGACTGGTCATCTTGCTTAGCCATAGCAACCTTCAGCTCAACAATCTCGCTTTCAAGATCGGCTAAAGCCATGGCCGCATCTGGGTAATCAAACCCGGATTTTGCCGCACGCTTTTGAACCTTTTGGCTGCGCATAAGCGCGGGCAAAACATTGGGCACACTGTGCAACGTATCAGAAACAGTCGTTTGCCCTTTTTCCCTTTTTTTGATCTCATCCCAGTTTTCGAGAACTTGTTTAGAATTATTAACCACTGCGTCGCCAAAAATATGCGGATGACGCAAAATTAATTTTTTGCAAATGCCATCCGCCACATTGTCGATAGAAAAATCGCCGGTCTCTTCACTGATGCGGCTATGAAACACCACCTGCAGCAACAGATCACCCAACTCTTCACACAGCATTTTGGAATCGTTCGCGTCAATGGCCTCGACGACCTCATAAGCCTCTTCTATTAAATTCTTACGGATGCTTTCATGCGTCTGTTCCAAATCCCACGGACATCCATCTTTGTCCCGCAGCAGGGACATAATTCTAATCAAATCAGAAACCTGATAATTCTCTTTCAGCTCGAACGCCATGCTGGCCAAAATTCTCCTTCTTTATCGGTAAAAACATCTTACTTATTTTACCGCATTGTAACGCGATTTGCAAGGGGAATTACACCATAATAAAAGCAGTTTTTTTATTTTGGAGTCACTTTTAAGCAAATACAAATCGTTTTCCTGTATTGCACCCGAAAGCAAAAGCGTAACCAAATAGATTCCTCCGCCACAGACTATCGCCAATGCCAGCACCAACTTCTCGGAATAGTAGCCCGTAGTAGCATTTAAAATGCTCAGCGCGGTCACGCAGCACAACAGAGATGCAAATAACGGCTTTAAAAACATCGGGAATAGACCGATATCGCCATCTATCGTACGCATTAGTACCGCCGTACCTCCCAGCATAATAAACAGGTAGCAGCCCAATGTCCCCCACGGCGCACCTGATATGTTGACCGACGGTATCGAAATCAGCGCCCAGTTAATTAAAAATTTAATGGCAGCACCACCCACCATCATTTTAACCGGAACATACACCCGCCCCACAGCTTGCAGCATGCTGTTCACCGCACCGGTAACGGCGACAAAAACTGCCGCGACCCCCATAGGCTGCAGTAATCGGGCCGCTATTGCCACCTCAATGGGGTTGCTGTCAAAGATAGCCGACAAGATCGGTTTGGACAAAAAGCAAATACCTAGCCCCATCGGCATGGCAATGATGATGGTGACGCGAATAACCGACTCCACCTGTTGCCGCAGCTGTGACAGTCTGCCCTGAGAAGCCAGCGCAGCGATCATCGGTAATGCGCAGGTGCCGATGGCGGCGGTCAGGGCAGGAACGAGATTGAAAATTGTGATGGCGAGTCCAGTGTAGGAGCCGTAAAGAAAATTAGCGACCCGCTCGGCATGCATGCTATCCAGCATGGCGTTCGGGTGGCTACGGCACAGCGCATCCCAGTCATTTTGTGCTGCAAAGCTGATGCGGTTCATAACCGACACCAGATCGATTAGCGACGATATGTTGGTTACCAGCGCCCCGGCTGAAACTGGCAGCGCCATGCCGATGAGCAGCGAGGCCGTTTTCCCCGGGGAGATATTACTTTGCCCTGGCACTGCTTCGCCTTTTTGTAGCACATGATAAAGTGCAATCACCAGACTGCCTGCCGCAGTGGAGATCGCAACACCTGAGACAGCTGCGGCTGCAGCATGTGGCGCGATAATCGTCATCGCCTCAGCGCGGTCAGCCACCATCACCCCGAACACACTGCCAGTGATATTAAAGCTGTGTATGCCGCTTTCCACACAGCGAAAAGCAAGATACAACCCCACAAAGAGCTTGATGACTGCCTCCACAACCTGTGAAAGTGCCGTGGGCACCATGTTTCGGCTACCCTCGTAGTATCCCCTAAAAACCGAAGTTATACAACAGAAAAACACCGCGGGCGCAATGGCTCTTACCGCTTTAAGCGCGTTCTGGTTTCCGATTGCCACGACAAAAAACGGTGCGACGAAATAGATCACCGCAAAGAGCAGCAATCCAATAAGCGGAAATAACATCAGTGCGACCGACATAATTCTCTGGCGGTCTTTTCGTCGACCTTTGGCGATGGCTGAGGCCGTCAGCTTCGACACCGCCACCGGAAACCCGGCCACACTCAACGCATAAATGGGATTAAAGACGCTGTAAGCGGTCATGTAATAGCCCATGCCCTCACCGCCTAAAATCCGAGTCAGCGGAATTTTGAAAAGCGCCCCGATAATTTTGACTAGCACAGCGGCCATCATCAGCGTAGCTGCCCCCGATGCAAATGACTGTCCTTTAGATTTCAATAGCCTCCCCCTCCCCCTTTTGAATCCTATTTCGAGTCTGGGGGCGAATATGCAGGTCATGGCATATCACGTAAAAAAATACTGCGAAGTAACACTCCGCAGCATTTTAGTCATACATTATTCTCGGTTTTTAGTCAGGTTGACCCCGCAACTTTTACAGTAGGTGGTATCAACCGGATTAGCCGTTTCACAATTGGGGCACTTAATACCATCCCGGATGGATGCGATATTGGCGTTGATTTCATTGATACTCACTAAAAGCGAGTCGATTTCTTTAATGCAAACCGAAACCAGCTCATAGTTATCAGTTCCGGTTTTCTGCTGTTCATAGGTCAATATGCCAATCCGCTCATAGGTACTCTGTATCTGAGACCTAAGCTGCATCATCTGAAGCTTTAGCTTAGAAAGCTCAACAGCCGAACCCGTCTTTTTTGTCGCAACACTCGCAGCATTCCGCACCATATTCATAACACTGCCAAAAGCAGACATAAACCCCACGCCCCTTCACTGTATTGTTTTATATTATACCGCAAAATGGTATAAAATACAATGCTTATCAGAAGGTCTTTGTCCTTTTGCAGTTAATTCCCGATAAACTCCCGAAGCAGCGAATCCTCGGGAATATAGTGGTAATCAATATCGTCAAAAGCTTCTAGCAGATCAACAATTTGCTTGACCTTGCCGGAATAAACCCTGTTGTCTTTAAGCGATTCGATCATCGGCAGTATGTAGTGATGGAAGACGCAGCCCTCATAGTCGAGCGAGGAATCGATCTTGTAATCCACACTGTCTCTGAAGGGATAAATGTACTTTTCTTCACCGTCCAGCACATCCTCCCATGCTAAGAGTGTCTCAAGTGGAGAGCGGTTACGGAAATTGTGGTCGCGCACCATACGCCGGATAAGTCTGGCATCCTTCGGAGTGAGTACCTCGGTTTCGCCATCCATATACTTGGTGCGCGTGCTGACATAGGCGCGGTATAGCACGTTTTGATCCAGCACTTCCACCAGTCTAGGGTTAAGTGCATGCAACCCCTCAACTACAAGCACTCCGCGCTCCCCCAGTTGGACCTCATTGGTCTGGTCAGAGCGGGTGCTGTTGTTAAAGTCAAAAACCGGAAATGTTGCGCGCCCTTCCTTTAACAGACAGCCTAACGTCGTATTAATAAGCGGTAAATCTAACGCTTCAACCGTCTCCATATCAGGTGTGCCGTCGGGCAGCTTAGGATAATTGGCTATACCTAAAAAGAAATCGTCCAACGATACCACAGGGGCGTGAAGGCCGTTTTTGGCAAACGCCTCCGAAATTTTGTGGGCGGTCGTCGTCTTACCTGAAGAGGAAGGGCCAGCCAACAGCACAATGCGGTACCGTCCGTTGCTGCTGAGCACTTGCTCGACAATTTCGTTTATCTGGTCAAAGTAGCCCTTTTCACACTGTGCGATAAAGTCACCCGGTTTTTTGGCTAATGTATTAATTTCGGTGACATCAATATGCGAATTTTTAACTTTACTAATGATTTTCATAAAACTGTTTCACCCTTTCCTTACGATTGGATATCACTTGATAGCGCGAGAGATATTCAGCCGGGTATTTAAAATTATAAATACGCTCAATATCCGCGCCATGCGGAGCGCGCAGCTTGGTGACTGCGCCGGCACCAGCAGCTAATATCGTGTGTGTCTCATCCATAATAAAGACATTATAAAGCCCTTCTTTGCCGGGCTTAGCATACCCGGTGTTATCTAAGCTACCCACCGCGTTTTTCTGACGGTAGAGATAATAAGGCGTATAACCCGCTTGACAGATCAGCCGTCGTGCGGTATCCACCATCTGGGCCACCTCGCCGTGCCGGGAATATTGCCGCGCAACCTCCTGAGAATCTTCGGCCAGCGTACTGGCACGTTTTAATGTCAGCGTATGCACCGTAATGTTGTCCGGATTCAATGTCAGCACTTTTTTTAGTGATTTTTCAAAACTTTCGGGGGTATCCCCTGGCAGGCCTGCAATCAAATCCATGTTAATGCTCTCAAAACCGATCTCTCGCGCCAGCTCAAACGCGTCCACTACCTGTTGGGCAGTGTGCTTTCTGCCGACGGCTAAGAGAACATCGTCATTCATCGTCTGGGGGTTGACGCTTAAACGCGTCACGCCCGCCGCCTTTAGCGCCAGAAGACGTTCGCGGTCTATTGTATCGGGTCGACCGGCTTCTACTGTATATTCTAACAAATTCGACAGGTCAAAAGCATGAGCAATTTGTAAAAATATCTTGGTAAGTTGTTCCGCAGACAACGTCGTCGGTGTACCACCGCCAAAATAGATTGTTTGCAATGTCAAACCTAGGGTTTTGACAATTCCCCCGATTTCGGCAATTTCAACGCAAAGCTGCTCAACATATGGCGCAACGAGATGCCGCATTTTTTCTACCGACTGAGATACAAATGAGCAATAACTGCACCGCTGTGGGCAAAATGGGATAGAAATATAAAGGCTAAAGCCCATCGACAGACTTCGGTCATTAATGCTTTTCTCTGATCGTCTGACCGTTTGAGCAAGCTGCGCCATCTCTGCACTTAACAGATAGCGGGCGCAAAGCTGCGTGTTGGCCTGCTGCTCGGTCAAGCCCTGTTCTGCCAGTGCATGAAATAGCTTGACCGGGCGAATGCCGGTCAGAATGCCCCAACGCAGTTCGCGACAGCCACTTTTAAGCGCAGTGCCGTATAAAATTCGAGCGAGTGCAACCACTCGCTCTTTTTCCGAAATATCCGTTTTCAACGTCTCCTGCCCTGTATACAGGTTTTTGTTCCGCCGCAGCGTCACTTGTAACAGATAGCCATCATCATTGAGCGTCATCTCCGCTAGCAGATAATCCTGCACCGCACCCAAATCCGGCAGCGATTCCACAGGTTTAAGCAACAGTGCCGGAAACAGCATGCGCGAAAGCATTTCTATTTCATAGGTGTGAGAAAAGCCACGGGTCATCAAAATCATTTGAGTGCTTCCCTCATATAAGGGTTATGGTGACGCTCTTCCTCCAACGTGGACAACTCTTCATGGCCGGGCAGTACATTATAGTCACCGGGCAGATCGTGCAGACGCTTGAGCGAGCGTAGGATGGTCAAATAGTCACCGCCCTCTAGATCAGTTCTGCCACACTCGTGTCTGAAAAGGGTATCACCGGTAAAGATAAATTCCTCACAGATATAGCAAACGCCGCCACGGGTGTGACCAGGGGTCTCTATTACGCGGAAGGTTAGCCCACCAACCGTGAATTCATCCCCCTCACGCGTAAGGATATCAGCTTTCAGATCAAGATAATCTTCATCACTGATATATTGCCGCCAGTTAGAATTTTTGACGGCAGCGGGCAGCATAGGTGCGTCCTTTTCGCCGATAACAATTTTAACATCTGGGTGTTTTTTGACAATGCCCTTTGCACCGCCGATGTGATCAAAGTGACCATGCGTCAGCAGGACATATTTGGGCTTGAGGTTATTTTCTTCAATAATCTGATTGACTCTGGCCGGATTTGCACCCGGGTCGATGATAGCGGTCTCACCGTTAGCATCAATCGCAAAATAGCAGTTTGTCTGTATTGGTCCCAGCGTCGTGTGCAAAAGTTTCATGGTACAGCCCTCCTAGTGTTTTGGCATAATCTCTTCAGTATCGAGCAGGATGGTAACCGGCCCGTCATTTTCTAGTGATACCAGCATATGAGCGCCGAACGCGCCGGTCTCTACCCGCCCGACTCCCGCTTCACGCAGAAAATCGACATAGCGCAAATATAAACTTTCAGATAATGGCGGCTTTTCAGCATTAACAAAGGCCGGTCTGCGCCCCTTTTTGCAATCGGCATAAAGCGTGAACTGACTGACCACCAGTGCACTACCGCCAACATCAAGCAGCGAAAGATTCATTTTGCCTTCAGAATCGGTAAAAACGCGCAGCTCAGCAGTCTTTTTGGCCAGGAATCGTGCTTCTTCCTCGGTATCCCCAGTTTTGACACCTAATAGTATCAGATAGCCACCGTCGGTTTCCCCCACAGTCTTGCCATCCACCGAAACCTCAGCGCGGCAAACCCGCTGCAATATCGCTCTCATAAAATCACCCCGTCAGCCTGATATACGATCCACGGAAATGATACCCGGAATCTTTTTGATCTGTAAAACGACATAGTTCAGCTGATTTAAATCACTGATGGCCATTGTAACATTAAAACTCAAACGTCCGTCTTTAAGCTCCTTGGCCATAAAAGAATGCAACGAAATGCGCATGTTGCTCAGCAGAATACTCAACTCAGCCAGCAGGCCGGAACGGTTGTTACCGATAACCTCAATAGAGGACTGGAACGTCTCTTTGACCGTTGTGGCCCATTCACAGCGCACCCAGCGCTCACGCTGCGATTCGTCATTCATCGCTGAAACAACATTGGCGCAGTCGCGTTTATGAATTGAAACACCGTAGCCGCGGGTTATAAAGCCGATAATGTTGTCCCCCGGCAATGGGTTGCAACATTTTGAGAATTTGACCAGACAGCTATCAATCCCCTCGACAATGACGCCGGAGGAGTCTTTACGCTCCTTTTTAGGCTTGACAGGAATGGTTGTCTGTGGTGGCTCCGGCCGGTAAAGGCGGGTATATTCCTCGCGAAGGTGCGGCATGATGCGCGAAAACGGTAATCCGCCATAACCCAGCGCCGCCACAAGGTCGACAGCGGTGTTCAGGTGCTGGCGTTTCGCCTCAGCAGTTAAAAGCTGCTCGCGCTGCTCGTCGGTGAGCACGATGTTGGCACGCTTAAACTCGCGGTCAATCATCGCGTTGCCTTCAATGATATTTTCTTCGCGCCGCTCTTTTTTAAACCATGCCCTGATTTTGTTGCGAGCTTCAGTGGTTTTAACAATGTTGAGCCAGTCGCGATTGGGACCCTGTGTTTTGGAGTTGGAAGTGATGATTTCGACGATCATACCGGTCTGAACCTCGGTATCGATCGAGACAATCTTGCCGTCGATTCGAGCGCCCATCATGCGGTTGCCGACCGCCGAGTGGATCGCATAGGCAAAGTCCAACACGGTGGCACCGGTGGGTAGGCTGATGACGTCGCCCTTTGGGGTGAACACAAAAACCTCTTCGGGGGCGATATCAGATTTGATCGAGCTGACAATGTCCTCGGCACCCTCGCCATCCTGCTGGTTTTCAATGAGCTGGCGCACCCAGGCCAGGCGCTCTTCGAGCTTATCTTTACCCTGAATGCCCACCTTATATTTCCAATGTGCTGCGATACCATATTCTGCCGTGTAGTGCATATCCCAAGTACGAATCTGTGTCTCGAATGGGATACCCTCTTTGTCGAATACAGTGGTGTGCAGCGACTGGTACATATTTTGCTTCGGGGTCGAGATATAGTCCTTAAAACGATTGGGAATCGGGCGGAACATATCGTGAATGATGCCCAGAATGTTGTAGCATTCAATGACCGAATCCACAATAATACGCACCGCATAAATATCAAAAACCTCGTCGAAGGCGCGGCCCTGCATATACACCTTGCGGTAGATACCGTAGATGCTTTTGACACGTCCTTCGATATAAGCGTTGGGATGCTCCGCTTTTACGCGCTCAAAAATGCGTTGCTTTATACTGGCCAAAAATAGCTGGCGCTGCTCGCGCGCAGCGAGCTGACTTTCAATCTCAGCATAGGCGATAGGATCTAAATACCGCAGCGAAGTGTCCTCAAGTTCTTCCTTGATTCTGCGGATACCGAGGCGGTCGGCGATAGGCGCATAAATCTCCATCGTTTCCAGCGCTTTATAGCGCCGTTTCTCCTCCGCCAGATACTGAAAGGTTCTCGCGTTATGCAGTCGGTCGGCCAGCTTGATAATAACCACACGGATATCCTGCGCCATCGCCAACAGCATCTTGCGTAAATTCTCAGACTGTTGTTCCTCCTTGGAGGAGTAAGGAATTTTACCCAGCTTGGTCACACCGCCAACCAGCAGTGCAATATCATTTCCAAAGTTCTTTTTAATAACAGCGAGCGCAACGTCGGTGTCTTCAACCACATCGTGCAGCAGCGCCGCCGCGACTGATTCGGTATCCATCCCTAGCTCCACCAATATTTTGGCAACAGCCAGTGGGTGGATAATATAAGGCTCGCCCGAGCGACGTTTCTGGTCGCCGTGCGCCTCCTCTGCCATCTCATAGGCGCGCTCAATAACCTCCAGATTATAGCTTTTGCCAGTCTGGAGGATAAAACTCTTTAGTTCTTCGATGCTGATTGATCGGCTGTCATTCATAATTGTTGTTGTAAGCTCCTTATAATCGAAGAATGCTCAAGCTGTACGCGCGCTGCCGCGGTAACAACTGTCAATACCGCAACATCTTGCGAGACGGTTCTTTGTAGCAGACCTAACTCCTGCAAAACTTCGAGCGCAATGCGAAAGCGGGAGTAATCAAGAGGCTCCTGTTGGACAATGTGACAGTAAAGCGCGTTGGGTGAAAAATTGATCGAACCCTGCCGCTTGATATAGCGATACACCACCGCCGTTTCTGCACGGGTGGGAATCAGCTCCGGCCCTAGGTTTTCCTGGCGTAGATAGCTGTCATAACGCTGTTCCCCGAGCACCAGTAGATTCATGTCACTGTTTGAAAGCCGGATGGCTTTTAGCTTTAACGAGACGCTCTGTTGACCCTGATAATTGTTGATCGAAGCTGAGAAAGCAATATCCACCGAATCACCTACGACGGCGCAAAACCCGTTAGGCCGGGCGATAAAGCAAAGAACACTGAACCGGGCTTTATCTTTAACAAGGTTCAACTTACAGTATTTTCCCTCAGAGAGCGGGATGATGCGTTCTAGGCATGCATCGGTAACCATAAACACCGGCGTAGGGTTCTGACTGCCAAACGGCTCTAAGCAATTGAGCCCCTTAATCTGCTCGACTGTCAGCAGCTCAGGCGATACAACACTGTCAATTTTAAGGCGAAGCGCCGGCATAACAGAATAATTTGCTGCGGCATAGTGCTGCAGCTTCGCATTAAATTCCGGCACCTTGGCGGTTTCCAACGAAAAGCCGGCCGCCATAGGATGCCCGCCGTAGCGGGTCAGACTGTCTGAGCAGGCGGTTACAGCCTCAATGAGCGAAAAACCCTCCACACTGCGGCCAGAGCCCTTGGCGCTCTCCCCCTGCGTTGAAATTAACAAACAGGGCTTGCCAAAGCGCTCAACCATCCGCGAACAAACAATGCCTACAATACCCGCGTTCCAGTCCTCACCGGAAAACAACAGAATTCTGTTATGTATCAAGGACGGATCGGCCAGCAGCTGTTTGGCGATGTCGTCAGTAATTTTCTTTTCATCGGTCCGGCGCTTCTGGTTGAGCGCCTCCAGCTGTTGGGCCAATTCAGAGGCCTCATCATTGCTTTCGGTCAATAGCAGCATTGCAGCCAATTCAGCAGAATCGAGCCTGCCCGCCGCGTTTATACGAGGCGAAAGTCCGAAAGCCACCGATTCTCCGGTCAACGCTTTTCCAGTGAGCCCCGCAATTTCTAACAGGGCGCGCACCCCTGGCCGGTGTGAATCAGCCAGTAGTTCCAATCCTCGCTTGACAAAGCAGCGGTTTTCGCCGACGAGCGGCACTACATCCGCTACCGTACCAATGCACAGAAAGTCAGCGTACTGCTCAAGCAGTTCCTCGCCGCGCTCACCTTCCATGGCACAAAGCAGCTTAAACGCCACGCCGACGCCCGAAAGATCTTTAAACGGATAATCACAATCACTGCGGTGTGGATTTATTACGGCGGCAGCCGCAGGCAGCGTCTCTCGAGGCTGGTGGTGATCGGTAACTACGACCCGCATCCCCAGCGCGTTTGCGTGATCAATTTCCTCCAGCGCCGAAACGCCATTATCCACTGTGATAATCAAAGACACACCCATCCGGTGCAAATCGTTTATCGCAGGGATATTCAGACCATAGCCCTCTTTTTCACGGTGCGGAATATAATAGCAGCTCCGCGCGCCGACCGACTCAAAATAGCTCTTGAGCATTGCGGTGGACGCAACACCGTCGCAGTCATAATCCCCGAAAATACATATAAACGCGTCATTTTCAATGGCATCCTGAATCGTTTCAAGGGCGGGAATCATATCACACATCAACATTGGGTCGCAGAGTACATCCTCGGGCTCGCAGTCTAAAAGCTGTCTGGCTCCGTCAGCATCATACCCGCGAGAATCCAGCACCACCGATGCCAGTTCGGGAATACCCAGCACTCGACGCAGTTCCTCTGCGGTGTCGCCACACGCTGCGGGAACATCCCAAATCTGTGCTTTCATTCAAACGCCCCCTCACATTTTAAGTCTAGTTCGCTGCAAAACGCCCTGCGGCGACAGATACAGGGTATTATAAGCCCTTAAAAGGTAGCAAGCCCCATTAAGGGGCAAGCCATAAGAACACAAGCGTCTTGCACGCAGCAAAAATATTGTCCATCAATAGGCGGTTACCTCACAAAAGGTAAGCTATTGAAGATAAAGATGGTAAAATAGCCATAACGCGGTCATTATATCATAACCGCCTTTACAATTCAATATTATTACCGTTTATCGGCCTTGTATAGCGGTTCATCAACGCTAAAGCACAGCGCAGCCCGTCTACGGCAGCGCTCATGATGCCACCAGCATACCCCGCCCCTTCACCACAAGGGTACAGGCCGTCAATACTTTCTGCCATACAGTTGCTCTGGCGCATGATCCGCACCGGTGATGAGGTTCGAGTTTCCACACCGGTGAGTAGCGCGCCCGGTGCATCAAAACCAGAAAGCTTTCGCCCTAAAATCGGCAGTGAGTGCCGCATAAATGCCGTAATCTGAGGCGGAAAAAGTGCTGCAATGTCCGTTTCCTTTACACCGACTGGATAGCTAGGTTCTACCATTGTAGCCCCACCTGACAAAGGCGATTTTAAGAAATCAGCTACACACATACAGGGTGCTTTATAATCTTTACCCGCCACGTTAAAGGCGGCATATTCCAGTCGCTGCTGAAATGCAATTGCATCCTGCCAGCCGTTGCCGTAATCGGCTGAATCCACCGAAACTACCAAAGCACTATTGGCGTTCTTTAAGTCTCTCGCGCGGTAACTCATGCCGTTGGTCACTGTCTGCCCTTCGCCAGAGGCAGCGGCAACCACCATGCCGCCCGGACACATGCAAAAGGTGTAGGCCGCGCGCTGACTCTCACGATGAGAAAGCTGATACTCC
The DNA here is from genome assembly GCA_030913685.1 of Oscillospiraceae bacterium MB24-C1. Lineage (NCBI taxonomy): Bacteria > Bacillati > Bacillota > Clostridia > Eubacteriales > Oscillospiraceae > Oscillospiraceae bacterium MB24-C1. The sequence continues at coordinate 567,274 of CP133187.1, forward strand.
CCTGAAGGTAGATTCGGGTGACCGGCAAAGTCGTTGTAGACCGCCCGGTCAATTTCAGTTTGGAGATGCTCGATACGCACCCCCACCGAAAACGCCTTTGGTTCAAGCGCAGCGCCGCAGCCTGCGAGCGCAAAAAAGGTGTCGCGTGCGCTATGCCCCACCGCCGCAATGACCGCATCGGCTGCTAACGAGTCGCCGTTAGATACCACGCCGCAGATAGCGCCATCCTTGACCTGAAAATCCTCTACACGGCTGAGAAAATGAATTTCGCCGCCCAACGCCAATATTTCTTTGCGGATGCTTTTGACCACACCACGCAACAGATCGGTGCCGACATGGGGCTTCGCCTTGACCAGAATATCCTGCGGCGCGCCGTGCCGTACCAACTCGTTGAGCACATGCCCACAAAGCGGATCATTGATACGGGTGGTCAGTTTGCCGTCGGAAAAAGTACCCGCCCCACCCTCACCGAACTGGACATTGGTTTGTGCGTTTAGCACACCATTCTGCCAAAAATGTTCAACCGTCGCCACACGGTCTTCCATAGCCGCGCCACGTTCCAGTACTATGGGCCGGTAGCCGTTTTGCGCCAGCAGCAGCGCGGAGAACATCCCAGCCGGACCAAAGCCGATAACCACCGGACGGTGGTTCAGCGGTGTTTCCCCTGTTTTGACCGCTATCGGCACTGGGCGCTTAAACACCAAAAGATTTTTAATATCCTCTCTGAGCAGCTTTTTGCCGAGCGCATCGGGCACCTCAATCGCTACAGTACTGACAAAATGCACCGGCAGCCTACGCCCCCGCCGGGCGTCGACAGAAGTGCGTACCAGACTGCACGACAGTACCTGAGATGGCTTTAACCCCAGCTGCGCAATAGCGACAGATGTGGCTTCCCCAACGCCTTGCGTCACCGAGGTATTGATCTGACTCAACTGTAAAAGCATATGCTTGCTCCTTTGATACTGATTTTCCATCGAGCCGTAGTAAGCGGTGTAAAAGTGGTTTGCTCGGGTAGAAAAACAACGTTAAATTGAACGCAATATATTTTTATTTATATGTTTTATCAAATAATTAAAAGTTAAACAGGGGCGCTGCTATATTTGAACGCAGCACCCCTGTTTCATTTTGTCTACTTGCTCTTAACAGTAACCCGCGCGGTATAGCGGTCACCATAAGCCCAGCAGGTACGCTTGCCAGGAATCAGAATATCTACCGGCACCGTGATCTGGCCGGTGCGTAAATCAGCCTCTGCCATATCAATCTGGGCAACTAGATCCTTTGAAGTTAAAGCTTCAAGCTCCTCTTCCGGCCCGTAAACCGTCACGTTTGGAATGTTCTTGCTCTGGATGGTAACATCGTATTCATCTGAAAGGTTGACGATATAGATGCCACTGCTATCGATGTTTAATTCCTTACTGTCAAAACCTTCGGGTATGAACTCTACGCTTAATTCGTCGATGCCCTCCACCGAAATAAAGCTTGGCGGAAGCGAAAGATCATAGAACATATGCATATCAGGTGCGATGCTGCGCATATCCAGATAGCCCAGATGCAGCTCATTATAGGAGGCAATCAAATCAGCCGGCCCTGCAATTTCAATCTCTTCCGGCGAAATAATGTATTTCAGGGTATCAAGGTCAAAATCGGTCGGAACATTGACAAAGTCAAATGTCACGGGAACCGTCTTCTTTTTAAGCACCGGCAACGTCACCGAGACCGTTTTACTGTCATACTCAAAATAAGGGCTGCTAATCTCGTTGCCGTCAGCATCCTTTAATATAACTGGCGTTTCGTAGGTAGCGCTTGCCGAAAGAGGTTTTTCGAAATTAAGATGGACACTGGCAGAATTGACCGCTTCCATTTCGGTCGCCGGGCCGACTACCTGTACCTCCGAAGGATAAATATACTCCTCATCCAGAATGTAGCCGTCTGGAATATCCAGACCAGTTATTTCCATCTGCACCGGTAATATCTTGGTTACGCGGTGGTCGAACCGCATTGAAATGACGTCCGGAGCAGTGCCCTTAACCTCGATGTCACGGTGGCGGGTGTCGGTAATCTCAAGGGCGAGGTCGTAGGTACCTGGGCCGCTAATATTATTTAGCTTAGCCAGAACGCTCAGCTCTGACGCCTTAATATTACCTACCGTAGCGCGCGGGCCGTTGACCTCGACGTCAACGATAAAGTCGGTGTCGGTGACCGGATACAAATCCAACCGCGTCAAATTGCTATCGCTGGTGTCCAATGTGACCGGAACATTACGAATAACCGCCTGTATGTTGGAATCGATATTATAGGCAACCATCACCCAAATCAAAATAGCGCCCAGCACAGACAGGACGATGAGCACCGTGTTGTTGTCTAAAAAAGATTTATTGTTTTTCATCGCTTCACCTTAAAAAATGGCGGCATACGGTCGCCTTTTTCTTCGCGCTTCTCGATAATAAAGGCGCCTTCCAGCTCTTTGACCAATTGTTCTCCGGTAAATCCGCGCATCAACTTACCGTTCTTTGCCACGGTTATGACACCGGTTTCTTCAGAGACAATGACCACCAGCGCATCGGAGCTTTCGCTCATACCAAGACCCGCGCGGTGCCGGGTTCCCATCTCCTTGCTGATGGTGAAATTATCTGACAGCGGCAGATAACACCCCGCGGCAACGAGTCGGCCTTCTCGAATGATCAGCGCACCGTCATGCAGCGGAGAATTGGGGAAAAAGATATTCCCCAGCAGTTCGGCGCTGGGGATTGCATCGATCACCGTTCCGGTTTTGATGATTTCCCCCAACAGGCTCTGGCGCTCAAGCACAATCAGCGCCCCGATCCTACGTTTGGAAAGAAACGTCGCCGCCTCGCCAATGGCACTGATCGCCCGCCGCCAACGGGAATTGACATCGTCAAGACCTACATTACCGCCAAAAAGCTGCAGGCTTGAAAATCGAGTCCGTCCCACTTGCTCAAGCGAACGGCGCAGCTCAGGCTGAAAGACAATCAGCAACGCCAGCGCACCGTATTGAAACACATAGCGAATCAAAAAGCTAAGAGAGCGCATTTGTGCAAAGGTGGCGATCGCATAAACACCGACCAGCACACCTAAACCCTTGACCAACTGAATGGCGCGGGTTTCACGCACCAGACGAATGGCCTGATACATCAAATAGGCCACAACAATAATATCCAAAAAGTCTGAAATGCCAAAGGAATTTAGTATTCCCTGTATGTCATAAATCAGGTTGTCCACACATGCACATCCTTTGCCAAATCATTGTTGAAGATACTGTCTTTATTGTACCATAATTGTATGAACATCACAATTATATAAATATAAACTTTTATCACATCAAATATGTTCCTGTTCAAAAATCAGGCATACCGCATGGCACGCAATACCCTCTTTGTGGCCCGTAAAACCCAGTCCCTCTTCGGTGGTGGCCTTTACACTGACCCGCGTTTCGTCAATGCCGCATGCTGCTGCGATGCAGCGCCGCATGTTGCCGATGAAAGGGGCCAACTTTGGGGCCTGAGCCAGCACGGTTGCGTCAATATTGCCGATGCAATAACCCTGTTTTGCCAGCAAATCCACCACTTTCTTAAGCAGCGCTATACTATCCGCACCCGCATAGGTAGCGTCACTGTCTGGAAAGTGCGCACCAATATCACCGAGCGCGGCAGCGCCGAGCAACGCATCCATCACGCTGTGCGTCAAAACATCGGCGTCGGAATGTCCAAGCAGGCCATGCGTATGCGGCAGCTCAACACCACCCAGAATCAGCTTTCGGCCCTCGACAAGGCGATGGACGTCATAGCCATATCCTATCCGCATTTTAAAATCCCTCCCGCTGCATCAAAAAAGCTTCCGCAAGGATAAAATCCTCCTCGGTGGTCAGCTTAATGTTTTGATAATCCCCCTGAGAAAACGCCACAGGCGCCCCCAAGCTTTCTATGAGCTGGCAGTCGTCGGAATATTCCTGGCCGCTTTGTGAAAAGGCACGCAGATACAGTTCTTTTTTAAACACCTGAGGCGTCTGAATCAGCATCAGCGTTTCGCGCGGCAACGTTTCGACGACAAAGTCACCGTTGCGCCGCTTGATGGTATCCTTGGCTGGCACCGCCGCCGTGGCGGCACCATGTCGTGCCGCGGCTTCGACAGCCGCTTCTATAACTGTATATGTGACAAGCGGCCGCGCCCCATCATGAATACAAATATAGTGCGCGTCAGCTGAACAAGCACACACCCCCGCATATACCGACTGCTGGCGTGTTGCACCACCTTTGACAATGCTGCGCAGCTTCTTAAAACCCTGATATTTCACATCGGCAAGCAGTGCCGGTATATGTTCCTCGCGCGTAACCACGACGATTTCGTCTATCAGGCCACAGTTTTCAAACGCATTGATCGTATGGATCAATACCGGTAACCCACACAGTTCAGCGGTGAGCTTATCAAAGCCCATACGCACAGACGACCCGCCCGCCGCAATCACGGCAGAAATTTTCCCATAATCTCTGCTCCGCCTGGGTTTGAACATAACCGTACTCCTTTCAAAAAAGCCTGCCCTACAATTTGCAAGACAGGCTAATCTTATTCTAGAAAAGCAATTTTCTAATTAACTTCCCAAGCGCTTCAGAACTGCTGTGTTGCACAGTCTGTGATCTGGCGCTTTTTGAAAACATAACCTCGCCGCCGACAGAAGCTTTTTCTGGAGCCTCAGGTCGTTGCGGCGCCGCGAAAAAAGTTCTGCTGGGGCAATTTGTTTTCTTTTTGCGACTTGTCGCAAGGCAACTCAGGTGCATCGGTCGATGATGCCTCCTGCTCGGCCTTGGCCGCCTGCGCCACTTCATCAATGGACTCATCAGCACCCGCCGGAACAATCTCAAGTAGCATTTGATCTACTTCATCAAGCCGCGTGGTAAAGCTCTTCATCAAATCTTCCAATTGGACGCGGACGGTGGAAATCTCATTGCGCATCAGCGACATTTCGGCCGTGATCTTCTGGCTGGCCGTGATGGCGTTTTGTTTGATATGCTCCGCCTGCTCCTGCGCCTGTGCAACCGTATCAGCCGCGCGCTGGTTCGCTTCGAGAATAATTTCACCTAGCTGCGCCGAGACATCTTCATAGCGCTTGGCTTTATATTCATAGTTTTGAAGCTGCACGACCAGCTGTCGGTTCTGATCTTTTTGCTGCTGTAAATCCTTTTCGCGCTCAATCTGTCGCAGCTTTTGTTGGCTAACCTCGTTGCGCAGCGACTCCACTGTACCAGTCAACTCACGAATTTTACCACCGCGCTCTTCGAGCTGGCGCTCCATCTCGGTTATTTTGGATTCGAAACTGGAAACCTGTTCAGAAAGCTGATTTCGAGCGGTGGAAACCTCGCTGATATGTTCGGCTAGCTCCTGTGCCATCGTTCGGTTTTGCTTCCGAAGCTTATCAATATAAGTCAATACCTCTTTCTTTTCAAAACCACCAAAAAAGCTGGTTCTCAGCAACACCTTTTCGTCGCCATAAAGATTTAGGTCTAATTCGGCCATCTCCAGTTCCTCCCGCCTGAAAAATAATTGAACATTACTTTTGTATTATAGCATTTTATCCTGTATTAACCAAGGGCATTTTGTCATTTATTTATGGAATATTGCGCTAAACCTGTATCACGCCCGACTGCCGCCCCATTCAATCACCGCAAAGCCGGTGCGCTGCCATGGAACAAGTGTCTGGGGCAAGACCTTTACAGGCTGTTTTAAGCCTTTGTAAACCATATGCACCCGTAAAACACTGTCCGGCACGGGTGTAACCGAAAGCGGTGCCAGCGCTTCGTATTGTTCGGTTGAAAAGCTGATCAGGTTATAGGGGTTGCGGCACATTTCTGGTGCCCAGTAGGTGATAAAGTCATTATATTCGCGCGGGGTCAACCCCATAAATGCAAGTTTTTCGCGCAGGAAGGCTTCGGTATCGCCGCCCTTGATTACAAAGCCTTCGGAAAGGTCCCAGTCGATCTTCTTGTCACCTTCCCAGAATAGATAGTAGTGTTGGCTGCCATCCTTTAGGTTGGTCAGCGTGCCGTCCGAATCGGCGCGGACATGCCAGCCGCCGTCATAAGTAGGATAGGTGTAGGTCAGGTATTCCGCAGGATAACTGAGTGTCACGGTGACGTCGGTCTGCTCCTCGGGATAAAGATAGATCACCGGCTTGCCGGTGGTGGGGTTTGCAACCAATGGGTCGGACTCCTGCGATGGCTCAAGCAAAGGCGCAAGTTCATCAATTCGGTCGTGGATATCCTGCGCGATCAGTGAAAATGGATACACCACCCTAATGCGTAGGTCATCTGGCATATGGGAGGATGGGGTTTTCCCGCCCAACCAAAAACTAATGTTGTCTCGGTCAATAAAGCAGACGCCATAGGCATAGTTATCAATGGTCAGCGCGTATGCCACGGTGCTTTCGGGTGAAAAACCCTGGTCTAGGAGCTGTGCCTCCACCCCCGCCGTCATCGTCAATGAACTGCGATAGCGGTAGTTTCCCACATCAAAACGTTTTGTCGAATGTACATATGCGGTCTTCTCGCCCTGACCCTCCGGCAAAGGATGAGGATAAAGTCCAGCAATCCCTTCTCCAAAATAATCATCCGTTCCGGCATAATTAAGCAGTATGCCAACAGCCCCCTGGTCTCGCATAAAAAACTTGCTGAACAAATTAGCCGGTGCTGATGAACTTTCATTAAGATTGCAATAAATATCAGAAATGTCGGTGGGTGAAATTTCCCAAAGCGTATATGCAAATTGATCGCGTAATTCCAAATCTTCAAGCCCTTCCAGCTTATATTGCTCTAAAACTGGATAGGCGTCGTAAAAGCTTTCATATGCCACGGGCCAGCTCTGCGTTGCCGGTTTGGAGGACATGAGCCGTTCCTCGTCTGCAAAAGCCACTTCCGTTACCTGCGCGAGCGTTTCGCCGTCAGTCGTGTCAGTATTTTTAACAGAGGTCTGCGCAATCGTCTCGGATTCGTCTGCTGACGAGGTTGCCACGGCTGCTTCAGATGTCTGCAGTAACTCAACCGCATCGCTTGTTTCGCTTGTGGCTGACTGCAACGTACTGCTAGATGCCGACGCCGACACATTAACAGTATCAGCAGATGACGTCGGAGCCGAGCCGATTTGCCCTGTACATCCCGCAAAAATCAGAATTAAAACCGCAAGTGGCAAAGCCAAAAAACGTCTCATCAAAGTTGCCCCCCTCATAATATTTTCAGGAATCTCTTTCCAGTAAGTGTATCATTATACGTGAATTATTGCAATGAATGCAATATTAGGTCTTTTAAAATTGTTGTTTTAAATCTTGTGATTTTCCTTATTCAATGATAAACTGCTGCTATATGGAGGTGTTAAGAATGAGAAGAAAAGACCGTGAAGTCACAGACCCCACCGCGTTATTAAATATCATTGAGGAATGTAAGGTCTGCCGCGTCGCGATGCAAGATGAACAGGGGCTATATATTGTCCCGTTGAATTTTGGCTATGTATTTGACGAAGGTAAGCTGACGCTCTATTTTCATTCCGCAAAAGAAGGACGTAAGATTGATATTTTGTCAAAATCCCCCGTTGTCGCGTTCGAAATGGATTGCAGCCATCAACTGATTGAGTCCGAGATTGCCTGCCGCAACGGATACGCTTATAAAAGCATCATCGGCACCGGCGACGCCAGCCTAATAAAGAGCTTTGAAGAAAAGATAAAAGGGCTATCACACATTATGATTCACCAAACCGGCAAAGAATTTGAAATGCCTCCACAAGCCGTTAATTCTGTTGCGGTGTTCAAAATTGACGCGATCGAATTTACCGGGAAAAGCAGGCCGATGCCCCCGGTTTGACATTGGTCCACTACAGGTTAAACTTAAACTTGTACCAGATTTATACTATACAGAAGTGGGCCGTCCTTAATGGACGGCCCACTTAGCTTCTAAAAAATTATCTGAAACAAAGGGCGAAGGGATGCTTGGTAGCTATCTTAATACAAGCATTTTACATACCGCATGATAAACCGCTTTTTACGCGGTTGTGATTGCTCTAACCAAGCAATGATGTGCTGTAACAGCGCATAAACAGCCTCGCGTTCTGGTTGTTGTACCGTATGACTACTGAAAGCCGCTTGTAAAAATACGCCGACAGCATTCCCATATTCTGCGCCAATTGCATCACCCATACCCTCGGCCACTTTGGGCGCCAATGTAATCGGCGAGTGGGTCGGTTCTTCAATGCCCACCGCCCCAAGCAGCGCCAGAACATAGGCCATCATACTGCAAACCGCAGCGTTGTTGTCGCTTTGTTCACATGCCTTCTTTCGCTTTTCGAGGGTTTTAAACCGATAATACAGCCACGCGCCAACCAATGCGGCCAATACCAACAGCGTCAGCAGCATCGGTAGTAACAGGCGCAGTGTGTCAAGGAACTTATCAAGAAATCCAGCGTCCTCATCGCGGTGGCGATCACGATCACGCTCGGGGGGATCGTATTCTGGCTCCTCCTCTGCGCCACCTTGGTTGCTCTGCCCATAAGATGGCGGGTCGGTGATGCCTTCCATCACACCGAGATAGTTGGGGTTCGCCTCAAAGGGAATCCATCCGACTCCGTCGTGATAATATTCCGCCCATGCGTGCGCGTTATAGTCCAAGATGTCGATATTTGAATCGTCGCCCACCGCCTCAACATCATCGGGGGTTATGATATAACCCTCGACATATCGTGCCGGTATACCGTAATGCCGCAGCATCATGACAGCGACGCTTGCATACCCCACCGTGGAAGCGCTCTGGTTTTTACGCATTATATAACGTATATAGCTTCCGTCACCATCAAAGGCCGCATTTTCATCCAAATATTCCAACTGTTGGGTCATAATCGCCAGAATATTGTTCTTGGCGTCCTTATAAGCCACATGGGTCTGCCCGGCAATGCCGGGTTCACCGATGTAGGCGGTCAGGAGCGCACTGTCCTCTGGTGGGATCGAGGTGTATTGCTCATATACAAAGCTTCGGTACTGGCTCTCCTGTTCCAGATAGCTGCGAAGTGCATCCGAAGGATTGACACTTTGCTGCTCCAACATTTCAGCCAGTTTTTTATACCGTTTAACCTGATTGGGAAACACGGTTAGCTTGTAGTCGGTCGTACCTAAAAGACCGCCGCTCATTAACCGCGATTCCAACAGATTGTCAGCGGGCAACAACACATCGTCGGCCTTTAACAGCTCATAGGGCGCATAGATGTATCCGCGACATGCTGCGGTATTTTGAACCTCCAAGGTCAGGGCATCCTCTTGGGACAGCGTTTCGTCTAAAATGCCAGCCAGCTTTGCCAGCTGCGTCTGTGGATAGAAATTATTTTTATGTAGCTGATAAAACAGGCTAGTGTAGGTGTTCATGACCTTTTTGTCGATCGGCTCCCATCCAAAGTCGGTGTAGACCTCACCGATATAACCGCGCAGATAAATGGAGTCCGGCTTGCTCATTGTCAGCTTCAAAACCTTTTCATAGCTCAATTCCGGCGCAGAAATATCAGCAAAATCCCCTTCGGGTAAAACGGTATAGGTATCCGTTTCATAGCGCATACGGTGAATATCCATCAGGATATTGCGCTGATTCTTTTGCAGTAAGTATGCTGTTTTTGCCGGAACATTCCCCGGAACCAGCAGCAAAATTCCCGAACCGATCAGGCAGGCAGCTAACAACACCGCTCCCGCCGAAAGCATTACACCTCCACTGTTTTTAGCACCCGGTGCGGCGGCAAGGCAACGACACAGCAGCAGCGCCACGCCGATAAAAAGCAACGCCGACCAAACACCAGTGTGGTTGACCGCCTCAAACACACTGACGGCGACAAATGGCGCCAGGATGACCAACCCTACCCAGCCGAGCGCTTTACGTACTATAAAAATGCACGCCAGCGCCAGTAGCACGGCAAATGGCGTGAGAAAGAGTGTTCCACAGGCGAGAAAAATCGCTGGCGCCACGTCGATAGTATATTGCGCATTAATACGTAAAAATTCAATATCCACCGCCGTTGAAAGGCTATTCAAGGTCAAGGACAAGCCAGCCCGAGCATATTTCGCCGCCAAAATCCACAGGATGATGATACAGGTAATGAGCATGGCGACACCAAGCAAGCGGCTTTTCGTCGTGTGACAAAACATAAAGGCACAGATGATAATCAAAACACCTAGTACCGCCGGCACCACGCCGAGTACCGGCAGTTTAAATAGGCTGACCATCAGCCCACCTAAGCCAAAATAAAGCAGCAGTGCAAGGACAATGTTGCTAGCCGTTTCGGTGAGATCAATACCCGATGTCGCTTTATCGGGAGAAAGCGTCAATTGTATAGCAGAGCCGCGATGCAGTTTCAAACGGGTCACCTCACTCAGAGAATTAAGTTGGCCAGGTCCTTCTGATAAGACGCTGGCGTAAAAAAGACGACTGATTCATCGCCTTGTTCGTTGTCCTTTTGGCGTGAATCGGTGCAACACAGTACCGTCATCTTGGCGTTTGTATCAAAATAAATCGACGGCACTGCCGTACAGAGCCATATCATTTGTGAAAAGCGTAAATTCTCAAACAGATTGCTCCCCTGCCCTTCCGACAGCACACCCAAATCATGTGCACAAAGCATCTCGGGCAGCGCTTCTGTTAAGTCGTCGGCGTTTTGTACCGAAGCGTGCGCCAACGCTCCGTCTGGCTGGCGCCATCCGATGAGATGCGCAATGCCTGCGTCCAGCAGCGCCTGTGACAACGAAACCGCCACCTCTGCAAGCGCATCAAAACAAGCCGGTGAGCTTTTTTTCTTGTGACTGGTAGAAAAATCCAAAAATAAAAGCATCGCATGCTTTAGAGGCTGTCCGGCCTGTTTGACCATAAGGTGGTCAAATTTACCGGTCAGCTTCCAGTGGATCTGTCGCACGCTGTCCCCCGGAATATATCCGCGTATCTGGTGCACTTCACTGACATCATACCCCGCCCTGTCCGGCTCGTACTCATCGCTCTCCTCTGGGCAAACACTGTCTATCACAGGCAAAACCCGCATGAGAAAGGTGTTTGGCATAATAATGGTATCGGCCTCAGCTTCAAATTTCAGCGGATATCGTGTCATACCAAAAAAATCGACAGCGGCCACTCGCTTAAAGGTGACGGCCACCTGCCCGCAGTGTTGTGATTTTATGCGAAAGGTCACCTTTCGCCGACTCATTGGCAACACCGGTACCGAGACTGCCTGTCCGGTCTCCTCGCCAGTCAGCAGATTGCGCAGCAAAAGGGTGCAACGCAGTTGCATCACGGGCAGATAGCTGCGGTTTATAACCTGAAGTTCGCCCCGTGCGCCCTGCTTTTTACCTCCGCCCTCCTTAACCTTGACCGAAAGCGTCAGCTTTTTAGACGCCAGCCAAGTCGCAAGGGCCGATGCCACAAAGCAAAACGGCAACAGCATCAGCAGCCAGCGCAGCGCAGGAGTTTGTCCAAAAACTGCCACGAGGAGTATGGCAGCCAGCCAAATCAGCCATACTGCTGCATTCATCTGCGTCTTCCTCTACCAGAGAGTACCGACGAAGTGCCCGAAACCGGTTTTGCAATGGACTCCAGCACCTCTTTTAAAATGTCAGTAGCGACCAGGTTAGCCAATCGAGCCTTGGCACTCAGCAGCATGCGGTGTGCACAAACGTCACAGAAAATTTCGGCAATATCATCTGGCACAACAAAATCACGGTCATAAACATAGGCATAAGCCTTGGCCATACGGCAGACTGCCAGCGCACCACGCGGGGAAAGGCCCAATTGAATCATGGGGTGGCTGCGGGTGGCCTGCGCCAGCTGGGTGATATATTCATAGAGTGAATCGGCAATGTGTACCGACGCAACCTCGTTTTTCATCGCTACAAGTGCCGCTGCACTGATCACCGGCGAAACGGCGTCCAGCGGGTTTTCGGTCTGGCGGTCACGCAGGATGTTGACCTGGCTTGCAAAATCGGGATAGCCCATCTGAAGCCTGACCATAAAGCGGTCGAGCTGGGCGTGCGGCAGAATCTGCGTCCCGGCCGTACCCACGGGGTTTTGGGTGGCGATAACCACAAAAGGCTGAGGAACCGAGCGGGTCACACCATCCACGGTGATTTGCCCTTCTTCCATCACTTCCAGCAGTGCCGACTGTGTCTTGCTGGAGGTTCGGTTGATCTCATCAGCCAACAGTAGGTTGGTCATGGCAGCACCGGGCTTGTAGCTCAACGCACCACCGGCTTTGTCATAAACCGAAAAGCCAACAACATCCGAGGGCATGCTGTCGGATGTAAACTGAATGCGCTTAAAGTCGATACCCAGCGTCTTGGCGAACGCCAGTGCCAGCGTGGTTTTGCCGACGCCCGGAACGTCCTCCATCAGAATATGGCCGCCGGACAAGATTGCCATGAGCACACGAGAGAGCACCTCATCCTTGCCCACGATAACGGTTTGAACCTGCTTTAGAATCAAATTACTTTTATTAGCCATTTGTCCTGCTCCTTTATACTAATTCCGTCTAAAATCATAAAACAGAATTTTCAGCAACGGAATTGCATGAGACGTTTTTTCGCATAAAAAGCGAAGCCAGCACGGCGTAGCCGGGCTTTTCTCAATGAATATGTCTCATTTTAAATCAGTATTAAACATCGTGTAAAATCAAAATAAACGCGCCCTGTCTGCTGTTCAGTATACCATACTGTATAACAAACAGGGCGCATTTTTTAGAAATTCTGTTTAATCTTCGTCATCGTCATAGTACTCATCTTCGTCTTCGTTGAAGAAGTCTCTGCGCAGCGGTCTACTGTTCAGGTAATAAACGATACCGATAGCGACCGGAATAGCTGCAAGACCGACAATGATCAGTGCCCATACCCAGCCGGGAATTCCACTCTTTTCCTCAGGCCCTTCAGCGTCTTTGTCGTCGATAACGACATCGACAATTTCGTCCTCGTCTTCAAGCTCCTCAGGCTCGCTCTCCGATTCTTCTTCCTCTTCAGGCTCCTCGGATGAGGAGGAAGACGACTGGACAGGTGGCGCAGTGCTGGAGGATGATGCGGGCGGTGTGTAGGGATAGCTAGGCGTGGAGGGGATTGATGGTACAACAGTGGTACCCGTTCCGCCCGTTCCAGTACCAGTGCCAGTACCTGTTCCTGCCCCGCTCGAACTAGAACTATTCGACGAGCTGCTGGTGGTTTTAAGTCGGGTATCTGAAATCACGTAGCGACCCAGCGTTCTGGTTCGGATCTTATACGCTTCCTCATATTCGTCATATTCGGGGTCTATGCGTGTGAGCTTCCCGCTCTTGCTGACCTCATAAACATAGCCATCGTCGTTAGGGTAGCCTAAAAACAGGTCGCCCACACGGTTAAAGCTGGCATAGTTGCCGTTATAAAACCACAGTTCGGCATTGGGATAATCATCAAACAAATCTTCGTCAGGCTCATTGTTAAAGCTTAGTACAATGCTGCCCTGACTGTTGGTATCCACCACAAAGCGGCTATCGCTGTCATCTTCAAAGTCAAAGATGAAGTCGTCCTCGGCGTCAAAACCGTCGCCCTCCTTGAAAGTGGTGGGCGTGCTAGTGATAACACCTTCGCCAGCATCGCTATTTGACGCGGAAGTATAGCCGATTTCTAAATTGACGTCGGTGGTAAACTCAAAACCGTCGCTGCCACTTTTCTTGAGCTTTACAGTACCTAAAACGTCTCTGTTTTGTGTACTGCTGCCCTTCTTGATCCTGACGGCTAGAAAGTAAATGTATCGCATCGAGTTGGTAGTAGCGCCTTTTATCTCGCTGTGCACTCTCATTTTGACCACATCGACGTCCGAGACGTAGTTTCTGCCCTCTTCCCAGTCCGACGTAACCCGAACACTCTTGGTAGCTGCTTGTTCGTAAACATATTTATATTTGTTGGCTTCCTGTGCTTCTTTTAGCGCTTTCTCAGCGTTCTCTTTTATCGTTTTTTTCTTGCCCATGGCTATTCGGGCATCTTCTACCGCTTTTTTTGCCAACTCTATTTCCGTAGTGCCGGTTGCGGTTTTTAACGCAGTTTCTGCGTCAGTAAGCTCCTTAGCGGTGTTGGTTTTTGCATTTTCCAGCTCAGTTTGCTTAGTGCCCAAGGTGGTTTTTTCGTTCTTGGCATTCTTCAAATCGGTTTCTTTTTGAGACACGACACCATTTTGGTCGTTATAGGTTTTTTCGTCGGTCTTCATCTTTTCTTCTGCTTTGTCTCTGAGGTTTTTAAGCTCACTGGGGTCCGGGAAGCCACTATCCCGCCACGCCTTGTCTTTTGCTTCATAGTCCTTTCTCGATGCTTCATAAACTAACCCCGCCGCATCAAGGTCCTCTTTGGCTTTCTTAAACTCGCCCTCGAGCCTAGTGATCTTTGCTTCAATCGTCGCCAACTCAGTGGCATAATCGAAATTATTCAACGCTGTCGCCGCAGCGTCAGCCGCCGTCTTTTTTTGATTATAGGTAGCCAACTTGGGCTTATAATTGTTTTCATACAGCTTTTGGGCAGCGTCATATTCTTGTACTGCTTTGTCGTAAGCTGCTTGCTTTTCGCTCACTGCACTTGACGCTGCGCTAAGTAACGGAAAATAAGCCGTCTTACCATAACTAACCTTGCTAGCAGCCTTATCCAGATACAAATCGTTATCATCATCCAAAACATAGAAGCTGGAGGATACGTCGTCTACCGGATACTTAATATCCGCTGCAAAAGATGTCATAGACAGCGTGCAGGCCAGCATCGCTATTGCCATTATGAATGCTATTGTTTGTTTCATTATAACTCCTCCTGATGTGTGCAATATCCCAACATAAGTCATATCATTGGATACCACTTTGATGTTTCCTTAAATAAGGTGCTAAATTTGCCTTGAATTTTTCCATTATAAATAAATTTATTTAAAAGTTTCATTCTTTAGAATTCTACCATAACTTTGTAAAAAAGAGTAGGCCTTTTCGTTTTCTTTTCCACCAAGTTGGTTTTGATGTAAACTTTTTAAACACCACGGAAAATTACCTATAATTCTAATGTCTAAAATAGCCATGTACTTACGATCTTTTAAGCATGAAAACAACAACGTTTTTTATAACAAAGCTTTATGGTATAATAATTATAAAATACCTGTTTTGATTTGAGGTGAACAAGATTGAAGCAATTTCTGAGTACATTTTTTATCTGCCTTGTATTTTGCGTCGTCTCAGCGTTCTTTTTTGCGGAGCTTTTGATGCGTAGCTTTTGGGCAAATATTGTTGTCATCGCCTTGTTTTTGGCGATATTGATCACTGCTTTCATCAGTCAGGATGCCAGAATAGAAACACTTGAGAAGAAGGTAAAACAATTACAGGGCGAAAGTGAACCCCCTCCTAGCGATAGTTTTTAAGAACACTATACGCACTACGCCAAGTATGCAAGTCGGAGCCCAGCCGCTATATGACATTTATTAAACTGACATCCCCCGAGCCAAAAACGCTTCCCATTGCGCCAAAAGGCATATCTTCCATCAAAAGAAGATATGCCTTTTTAAACGTCGATCAAAATTAGCTGAGCATTTTTTCAGATTTGTTGTAAATATCGGCCAGTTCTTTTTTAGAAACCAATTTTGAAAGCGTATAGGCAATCAAAATGATACCCGGAATATTAACCGCGAGCCTCGTAAGCGCAAATTGCGGCCCCAGCGATTGAAATTCAAACATAATCATCGGTATTTTGGTCGTGGACCACGCTCCGATAAAGATCATGAGGTTTAAGAAACTGACACCTTTTTTCATAAAGACTGCAGCTATCGGGAACGCACCGTAAAGTGGGCCAGCTGCCGCAGAACCTATAAAAAAGGCCAACAACATGCCTTTGATTCCAGAGCCTTCCCCCATATAACGCACCATAGTAGTTTTGGGCACCCATATATCCAAGAGACCCAGCATCAAGAAAACCGGTGGAATAACGAACAGCATCTGCTTTAACTGATAAGCAGCGTTGTTTATCGCTTTAAGACCAATCGGTCGGTTTAATAATGTCATTATCCCCACCGCAAACACTAGAATTAAAAAATAACGATATTTTTTAATGATTGCAAGGTATGTTTTCATATCAACCCACCACCTTTAAAATAACAAACGCCACAAAGAATGAAAAAAAGAACGCCAAAATGTTGCGCGACAGTGTCAGCCTTTTGCCGAAATACTTAGATTCAACCGGTATGGTCGCAACACCTACTGTCATCAACGTCGACACAAACGCGCCAATTTGCATATACCCCGCGCCCGCTTCAAGTAACATAGCCGCAGTCGGGAAGGCCACAAACGCCGGAATCATGGTTATGGAACCAATCAAAGCAGCCATAATAACGCCCAACCAACTAGAATCATTTCCGATGACCTTGGAGATGATATCGGTATTTACAAACGCCAGAAAAACGCTGACCAGCAACAGCATGGTCAACAGCTGAGGCAAGATATTCTCCAGCGATTTCCACGCTTTTTTTACTGCAGCCTTGGTCTTTTGCTTGTCAAAACAAAATGAGATAAAAAACGCCAAAATGGCGATGCCATAAAAAAGATAGGTTTCCAAATTTACTCCCCCCTATGATGGCGCTCAAAAGCGCTTTGTGTTTCGTGTTCTTTTGGTTGTGCCACTTCTCCGTCCCGCTTTACAAATTCTGCCGCCAGACGGTCGACCAAGCCACCTAATATCTTTTTTTCTTCGACGCTCAGGCATTCGAACAATTCGGCCATTTCCCGCTTATGTTGCTCGGCCTGTTCGGCAGCAGCCTCGCCTTTGGATGTCAGTTGAATAATAAGCGCCCGACGGTCTTCGTCCGAAGCGACCCGGCGGATGCATCCACTGTTCTCAAGACGCGTCAAAAGCTCCCCCAGTGATTGGGCACGGATATCCAGCAGGGCGGACAGCTCTTTTTGATTAATGTTTGGATGAGATTTAAGCATCGACAATACACGCCCCTGCCCCCGACCAAAAGTGCCACGCAGTGTACCGACTTGATGGTGATGGTGATGCTGATGCAGTAGTCGGATGATTCGTAAAAATTTCTCCATCAATTCAAAATTATCTTGATTCAAATACGCGCCCTCCGCATTTTAATAAGGTACCTTCATACTTTTATATTATACAGGTACCTTATTAATTGTCAATACATAATTTCAATTTGTTTATTTTTGTACTCTTCCAATAAAAAAAATGCCCCACCGTGCAGCAACAAAGCGTTTGCACGGCGGGGCGACCTATTTTAAATTGGCAATCAGTTGTTATAAAATGCGTCGTGGATAACCATGACAGCGCGATCAGCCTCTTTTAAAGCGATCAGCACTGAGATTTTAATCTCGCTGGTGGAAACCATATCGATGTTGATGTTCGCTTGTGCCAACGCATCAAACAACTTGCTCGCGACACCGGGGTTGGACTCCATGCCCGCACCCACAATGGATACCTTGGCACTTTGCGTGTCGCACAGCACCTCTTTGATTCCAATGAGATGCTTGTTGGCATCCAGCACCGCAACCGCGCGCTCAGCATTATCCTTTGCGACGGTAAAAGTGATATCCTTGGTACCGCTGCGGCCTACCGACTGCAAAATAATGTCGACGTTGATCTTCTCCTTGGCTAGCAGCGAGAATACCTTGAAGGCAATTCCGGGCTGATCCTTTAGTTCCAATATCGAAATCCTTGCAATGTTTGTGTCTTTTGCGACACCGCTGATAATCATCTTTTCCACGTCAGCTTCCTCCTTGATGATGGTACCCGGTTTGTTCTCCAAGCTTGAAAGAACCTCAAGATCTACGTTATACCGTTTGGCCATTTCAACCGAACGGTTGTGCAACACCTGTGCGCCAAGAGACGCCAGCTCCAGCATTTCATCATAACTGATGGACTCGAGTTTCACCGCATTTTTTACCATACGTGGATCAGCGGTATAAACACCTTCAACATCGGTAAAAATCTGGCACTTTTTAGCGTTTAATGCCGCGGCCAACGCAACAGCACTGGTATCGGAGCCACCGCGCCCCAGCGTGGTCACATCATCATATCGGTTGATGCCCTGGAACCCCGCAACAATGATGATGGTGCGCTTTGACAGCTCGTTTTCGATGCGATCCTTGTTGATTTTTCGGATGCGCGCGTTTGAGTAGTGGGAATCGGTTATAAAGCCCGCCTGCCAACCTAAAAAGGATTTGACCGGCAGCCCGCGCTTTTCAATCGCCATGGCCAGCAGTGAGATCGAAATTTGTTCTCCCGCTGCAAGCAGCATATCCATCTCGCGCTTCGAGGCCTTGGGGTTGATTTCGTTGGCCTTGTCAACCAGCACATCGGTAAACTTGCCCTGTGCCGAAACAACCGCGACAACGTTATGTCCGGCGGCATAGGTACGTGTAATGATGTCCGCAACATGCTCAATGCGTGCAGCGTCGGCCACTGAAGTGCCACCAAACTTTTGTACTATGAGATTCAACTTCTTTTCCCCCTGTTTATAGTCTGCAACAGTATTTAAATCATTTTACATCATCGGGCAACGCGATGCTTTCTACGCAAATTGCGCCGGTATTATCCGCATCAAGCATGAGCAGCTTCCAGTTTTTATAGCCCTCAGAATCCAGGCGAGGCCGCATTCTGGAATAGAAAATATTTTCTTTTTCGCCGGGAACCATCGCCATTAGAGTAGATCCTGCGCCACTGATATAGGTACAGTAGGCGCCCTCCTCCTGCATCATCTTCATGGCGCGCTCTGCACCCGAGATCATAGGCAGGCGGTAGTCCTGATGAAGCCGGTCGCCCGCGGCGCAGTGAAGGTTGTGATAGCTGCCGGTCGCCAGCGAAGCGCTCATAAGCGCTGCGCGGGAGAGGTTATATACCGCATCCTTGTGGCTTATGCGTTTAGGGAGTACGCTTCTAGCCAATGAAGTTTTAAGTTCGGTGTCGGGAATAAGCGCAGCAAATTTGATGCCTACGTGCAGCTCCTGCCGGACAAAATGCACCTTTTCACCATCAAAAACAGAGGCTACAAAGCCGCCGAGCAACGCTGGGGTCGTGTTGTCAGGGTGCCCCTCAATCGACGCGGCCAAATTGATGATCTCCTGTTTTGAAAACGGGAACTTCATCATATGGTTGGCTGCCAACAATCCACCGATAATGCACGCCGAGCTGCTGCCCAGCCCGCGAGATAACGGGATATTGTTAATTTGCCCGAGGCGAACGCCATAAAACGGCCTGCCACACAACTCATACAACGATTTCATCGTAGTAAAGACTAAGTTGGTCTCATCGCAGGGCACATCGACATGGTCAAGCGACCGAATAGACAACCCTTCATATTCCTCCAGATGCAGCTCGTTATACAGCGTCACCGCCAGGCCAAGCGAGTCGAACCCCGAACCTACGTTGGCGGAGGTTGCCGGAACCTTTACGGTAATCAATACGGTTCCCCCTTAATAGTCCAAAACACGGATCAATGAAAGAATACTCACATTTTTCTGTGCGGCCTGAGCTGTTAGCTTCTCGGCCTGCTCGCCCGAAAGCGCCGGGGTGATAAACGCCGTCTCGCCGTCGCGCGAATAACCCTCAATCTTTTGCACGCAACCAAACATTTCTGCTGCAGCAGCTTCATCCTTGGCCGCCACACGCAACATCAGCGGGGTTACATCGCTGCGGTAATCAATAAGCGTATCATGCGCGGCATCCTCCCAGCCAAGAGAGGGAATGTTACCATCTGCTCTAGCTGCATCGACAATGTCGGAGATGACAGCCGACGCCGTGGGAGCTTTACCAGCACCCCGTCCATAAAACAGCACGTCACCAAGGTCCGATCCACGCACAAGAACAGCGTTAAAGACATCCGTCACGTTGCCAAGCTGGCTCGATTTTGAAACCAACGCCGGGGATACCATCGCCATAAGGCCCTGCTCTGTCGTTTTCACTCGACCGATCAGCTTAATTGCATAGCCCGCCTTTGAAGCGGCGCTGACATCGTTTAACGTGATGTTGGTGATCCCTTCGGTATGCACCTCATCTGGATAAACATGTTTGCCGTAGACGAGGGAGGCCAGAATGCAAATTTTGCGGCAAGCGTCTTTGCCCTCGACATCAGCAGCAGGATTCTGCTCGGCATAGCCATTTTTCTGCGCCAATTTGAGCGCATCTTCAAAGGACATGTTATCCTCGATCATCCGGGTCATGATAAAGTTGGTGGTGCCGTTTAAAATGCCCGCCACCTCGGTGATATCACCACTGCCAAGACACTGGTACAGCGGGTGTAACACCGGAATACCACCCCCGACACTCGCCTCAAAGAGATAATTGACATTCTTTTCTTTGGCGATGGCCAGCAACTCTGCGCCGTGGGTTGCCACAAGCTCTTTGTTCGAGGTCACGACATGCTTGCCTGCCAGCAAACTACGTTTAGAAAAATCATAGGCGGGCTTTAAGCCGCCTATTGTTTCAACGACAATGCCAACCTCGGGATCATTTAAAACTATTTCAAAGTCCGTGACGCTCTTGTCAGCATAGGGTGTTCCCGCCAAACTTCTAATGTCCACAATATATTTAACGTCCAGGTCTTTTCCGGCTTTGTTTGTAATACGCGCCCGGTTTTTATAAAAAACCTCTGCTACGCCGGAGCCGACTACACCGTAGCCGATTATTGCAATTTTCATAGCTTATGCCTCCTATTGTTAGGTATTTAAGCGCCATAGGGGCTTGAATACCGATATGGGTTTATAAATAAAAAGTAACGCTGGCCTGCTATAAACGATACAGGCGGGCTGTCGCCCGCCAAGAAGAATGACAATGCCAAGCGAAAAGCCGTTCTCTCGTCAGGTTCACCAACGAGTGCTATCAGCGACCGGCGAGCTTGCGCGCCTCAACAACGCCGTCAAGCTTTTTAATGGCAGTTACCAACTCCATGTCGTTGGTGCTGGTAGCATCCAGCGAGATAGATACCGAGACCGCGGCAAGGCCGTCAACCGGAATATTTTGATTGATGGTCAAAATATTGACACCGTTGCGATAAAGTTCGGCAATCAAGCCTGACAGCATTCCTGGTTTATCTCTAAGCAGCACATAAACACTGACCACCTTGCCAGACATTTCTCTGACATAAGGAAAAACCGCATCGCGATATTTATAGATCGCGCTACGTGAAATTCCGGCCATTTTGGCAGCATGAGAAATATTATTGGTTTCACCGTTTTCCAGCAGCTGCTTTGCATATACTACCTTTGAGAAAACTTCGGGGAGCATTTCCGTTTCAACAACCAAATATTTTGGGGGTGTCCACATGGTTTTGACCACTCCTTTCAATATACAAGAATAGCCTCTCAAAACCGGCGCCAGCCGGGTACAAACGCCACAGCCAAAAGGGCGACTATAACAATTCAGAATCTTTTCGCGCTTTTATTCCACCCACCACAAACGTTTGTACTTAGATTAGAAACACTATAACACTGACTTTCATTTATTGCAATTATCATTTATGGTTGTTTAAAGCTATTTAATCTTATTATCAGGCGTTATTTAAGATTATAACCTTAAATAAATCCATTTGCTCAATTTATCTTTGTTTTATATTATTTTTAACTGTATTTCCTCAATTAATCTGCATCATTATATTCATATCTCACAATAATCATATCATGTTTTTATGCAATTAATGAGAATAATGTATTTAACTCGCCAAGCACAATGGATTCGGCTTAAATATCCCAGCACAGATAATGCATCTATGCGTCCTCGCTTAAATATGCTAAGATGGTGGTAACTCATAATGTTGCCTGCGTTTAAATGTCATCTTGACAAGTCTCTTTTCCAGACGAAGGTATCAATGTGGGCTATTCTTTTGCCCGGTTGGGCAACGTGTTTTGATTTTAATTTATCATAAAAAAGGTGGTGGCGCACATGGAACAGCAAGATAAGCTTAACTTTATCATTCGGGTTCTCTACTGTGCAATTGTTGCGGCGCTTTGCTTTCTGGGGCTTCGCTTTTTGCTCCCATGGTTCTGGCCTTTTTTGTTCAGTTTAACGCTGGCATATCTGTTTAAACATCTGGCAACCCGCTTTCACGCTCGTTCAAAACTCGCTAGTGCTGCAATCGGAATTTTGTTTTACGCTACCGTTGTTTTGCTGTTTTGGTTGCTGGCCGGACTTGCCATCGGCAAATTGGCCGATATAGCAACCGATTTCCCCTTATATTATGCCGACGTTTTGCTGCCAAAAGCACAGCGGGCGGGCGACCGACTGCTATGGCTTTTGCAGCAATTGGCACCGGCTTCGGTCATATCGGTAGAAGGATTGTTTGCGCTGATTTCCAACGCTACTGAAGATCTGGTGGCTGGCATCTCAAACTCGTTAATAAATATGCTCACCAGCTTTTTGAAGGGGCTGCCGCTGTTCATCGTCGGCTTTGTCTTCATGATTATTTCCTCGTTTGCCATAGCGATGGATTATGACCGCGTCACGCTGTTTTTACTGCAGCAGCTACCCCATCGCATGCGCCCAATGATGCTGGATATTAAAAATTTTCTGCTCTCCTGTCTGTTGCGCTTAGCGCGTGCCTACGCCATCATCATGTTCATCACTTTCTGTGAACTTTCAATCGGGCTCTGGGCACTACGTATCGAACGATTTTGGACGATTGCCGCTGTCATCGCTGTGCTGGACATCATGCCTCTGCTGGGCTCAGGCGCCGTTTTGATTCCTTGGGGTATATTTGAGCTGGTCAACGGGCGCGGGCCTCTGGGTGCCGGATTGTTGGTGCTCTATGCTGTCATTGCCGTAATGCGTAATATTATCGAGCCACATGTAGTGGGCGATTCGCTGGGGTTGCACCCGGTAATCACACTGACCGCTATGTTTTTCGGGTTGCGCACCTTTGGTCTATTCGGTATGCTGGCTGCTCCTGTTGCGGCGCTTCTCGTCCGCTTTTTAAACTCAAATGGCAAAATTAAACTTTACCGAACCGAATAGTCTTTTTAAAAGTTCTAATACTGGCAGGGTGCGGGGGTTTTCCCCAGAAATATGGGAGTTTGTGCGTTTACCTAAACTTTATCATCAACCAAAAGCGCCCGAACTGCGTACAATCCGCAGCTCGGGCGCTTTAAATATTATTTGAAATTCTCAAGCGCCTCGTTTAAGATCGCAAAGCGCTCAATGGTTGTCCAGTCGGACTTAAAGCCGGTTATTTCGGTTAACGCGTCGAGCGCCAACGTAGGATTCAGGTTGATTTCAACACCAGCGCGGCAACGAAGTTTCAGCATCAAGCCATCCGATTGTTCTTCCACCGAGAGAATTTTTAGCATCGGCTTAATATCCACCGTTTTCATGCCTTTTTTGCTGCGCTTCTGCGTCGGAATTTCCTCCAGCGCAACAAAGCGTTCCAGCGCCTGCCGCCCCTCTGAAACAACGCAGCGCAGATGCACGTGATAATCTGCCCACATAATCTCCTTGGGAGCCATAACCGGCTCACCTGCAGAAACAGCTTGCACCCCCTCGGGCAGCGCAGCATTTAAGCGCGAGATAATTTCCTCATCAGAAACCTCCTCAAGCAGACGCACATCCATCGACTCGCACAGGCCGGTGGTTCCTAGTGACAACGGTAGCGCAAAAGTGATGTACAGATGCGGGTGAAAGCCCTGTGTATACCACACAGGGAGCCCGCTGCGTGAAAAAGCGCGAGTCATGGCGCGCATGAGGTCGAGGTGAGAAATATAGATGGCGCGCCCCGATTTGCTGAAAAAGATACGTACTGTTTTTATATACATTTACATACCCCTCCCGTCAGGCGCTGCGCACCGCAACCGTTACACCCTGCAAAGCAACTGGGCGTTGTGGCGGCCTGCATCGCCTTTTGGTGCTCACGGATGAAGAATGCCTTGGTCACACCGTAGTCGAGATGATCCCAGGGAAACACCTCATCATAGCTGCGACGGCGACGGGCATAAAAGTCCGGGTCGAGCCCCGCTTCTTCAAACGCCTCTTGCCAGGCCAGCGGCTTAAAGTGGTCGTCCCAGCCGTCTAAACGGCTGCCGCGCAAAAATGCACCCTCAACCACCTGGCAGAGTCTACGGTCACCACGTGCCAGCGCCGCTTCCGCCACACTGGTAGCCGAGTCGTGATAGCTAACAGAGATTTTACGTGAGCGTACACAGGAAAGCAAATATTTTTGCTTTTCGCGCAGCGCTTCCATCGAATCCTGGGGCTCAAATTCAAACGGCGTATAAGGCTTGGGTACAAAGCAGGCCACACTGATGTTGACGCTGACCGATTTGCCCTTGGGACGCTCCGGCATGCTGTAATAAAGGTCGACCACCTTTTGGGCGAGGTCGGCAATACCCTTGATATCGTCCAAAGTCTCGGTAGGCAGCCCCATCATAAAGTAGAGTTTCACCGCCGTATAGCCGCCTAAAAAGGCAGTCCGGCAGGTATCCGTAACATTTTGTTCAGTAATATTTTTGTTGATGACATCGCGCAGGCGCTGTGTACCTGCCTCTGGCGCGAAGGTCAGGCCGGATTTGCGCACCCGCGTGACCTTTTCCATCAGCGACTCCGAGAAATTGTCGATGCGCAGGCTCGGCAATGACAAATTGACGTGCTTTTCCTCGGTCCAATCCAGCAGCGAATCGAGCAGCGGCTCCAATCCGCAGTAATCGCTGGTGGAAAGGGACGACAGCCCAATCTCGTCATAACCGGTGGATTCAATCAGGTTCTTAGCATCTTTAGCAACCGTCTCAAACGATTTTTCGCGGATTGGGCGGTACAAAAAGCCCGCCTGACAAAAGCGACAGCCACGGTTGCAACCGCGAAAAAGCTCGACCACAGCGCGGTCGTGAACAATATCTAAAAACGGAACGATAAAATTCTCGGGGTAATAAACGCTGTCCAGATCGGTGATGACACGCTTTGATACCACGGCCGGCGCGCCCTCGCGGGGGGTAATAGTGCAAATGGTGCCATCTTCATTGTAGGTCACGTCGTAAAGCGAAGGCACATAGATGCCCGGTATCTGCGCGGCGCGGCGCAGAACTTCAGGCTTATCCCAACCCTCTTTCTTGGCCTGTATGCACAGGTCGAATAGCTCGTCCGAAACCTCTTCGCCCTCACCCAGTGAGACCAAGTCAATAAAATCTGCCAGCGGTTCAGGGTTGGAAGCACAAGGCCCACCCACCACCACCAGCGGGAACGGGTCAGTTCTATCCTTGGCGCGGATTGCCAATCCCGCTAAATTCAAGAGGTTTAAAACCTCGGTGTAGCACATTTCATATTGCAGCGTAAAACCGATGAGGTCAAAGTCTTTAACCGGATCAAGGCTTTCAAGCGCGAACAACGGCACCCCCATCTCTTCCATGGCGGTCTGCATATCGGCGTCGGGCGAAAACACTCGCTCGCACCAAACGTCGTCGCGGCGATTGGCGTGGCCATATAATATTTTCATACCGAGGTGGCTCATACCGACCTCGTATAAATCCGGGAAGCAAAACGCATAGCGCAGCATGCCGGGCGTCAACGTTTTGACCACCGCGCCCATCTCTCCCGCCGTGTAGCGCGCAGGTTTCTGCACCTGCGAAAGCAGCAGGTCAAGCTGATCTAAGGTCATGGGAAATCTCCTTTTCCATTTTAGTCTCTGTTATGACAGTTGCTATCCGCTTGACGGCGCACGCTGCCGGCCGATATAATAGCACAAAAGGGGCTGTGATAGAATGGGTGAACTGCAAAAAATCCCTGGAGTTGGCAAGCAAACTGAGCAGGCTTTGCTGTTGCTCGGTTTTTCGACCATCGCGTCACTGAAAGGTGCCGACCCCCAGGACATGTATGATAGGGAGTGTGCGCTGCGCGGGCAAAAAATTGATCGCTGTCAGCTTTATGTTTATCGCTGTGCCGTTTATTATGCCAGCCATACACAACACGACCCCCAAAAACTCAAATGGTGGAATTGGAAAGACTGAAAATGCGTTTTGTTTAAGGCAGCATCAGTGACTGCACCAGCGCCTCGTCAGGGTCGACGATGGCGGTGGAGAAATTTTCATATATAACCATGCCCGGCTTGCCCCCAGGTTGTTTTTTAACGTTTTTAATTGTGGTATAATCCACCGGCACCTTAGCGGAATTGCGTGCTTTGGAGTTAACCGCCGCAATAACTGCCGCCTCGGTCAGCGTGCGGTTGGGCACCTCCTGCCCTTCAGTAACAATCACAGTATGTGAGCCTGCAATTTTCTGTGTGTGAAACCAAATATCGGTTTTGCGGCTATCTTTTAACGTTAACCGTTCATTTTGTAGGTTGTTTCGACCTGAGAGAATTAAAAAACCGTCAGATGAACGATATTGCAGCGGGAGTAGCTTTTGCTCCTGCTTCTTTTTTCCCGATGGCGCGGCCTTTAGATAACCACCCTCACTCAGCTCTGCACGAATAGCTGAAAGCTCGGCTTCACTGCGCGCCCGGGTCATTAAGTCGTAGACGGTGTCAAGATACGCCAGTTCCTGTTCCCCCTGCGCAATCAGGTCTTTGAGCATCTTCTCGGCGGTATCGGCCCGGCGATATTCTTTGTAGTAACGCTGTACGTTTTGCACCGGTGTCAGGCGGATATCCAGCGGAATGGTCACGTCACCGCCCGCTTCATCAAAATAATCCGGCACTGTAATGCGGTTCATCCCTTTTTCAAGTTGGTACATATTTGCGGACAACAAATCGCCAAAACGGCGTAGCTGTTCTCGGTTTTTGCAATCAAGCAGCTCCTGCTTCTGAGCCGAGAGCTTACGCTCAATACGCTCTATGCGCGCAGTGATTAGGCGCGAAAAGTCGCTCATCTTCTGCTTCATGCGGTCTACGGCGTCTTTCTCGCCGTAAAATGCATCCAACATGACGGAAATTTCATCAAAGCGCTTTACCTGCATGGCATTGCCATACTGTCCGATGGGGATGAAAGAAAAATCCTTCGGCACCCCGTCAGATGTCAATACCGTGGTCGGTTCGGCTACGCCGGACTCCAGCACACTACAAAGCTTTTCCAGCTCTACAACCAGCGCGGCATACTGCGTCTGCGAAAGCTCGCTTTTGTTCGTCGAAATTCCGCCCAGCGCGCGGTGAACAATTTCTCTGGCCAATACTGGCGAGGCACCCGAGAGCGTCTCCTGCAAGAGCTTAGCGGTATCAATATCCCGCGGGGAAGCCTTCAGTGCATCTATAACCGCCTGTGCACCGTCGGCCAATAGATCGATCCGTTCCTGTGGCGGTGGATTTTCATAGCGCAGACCTGGCAAAATCTGGCGCAATGACGAACGGTCGGCCCCGACGCGCTTCATCGAATCAATAATGCGGCCGTCGGCCCCTATTAAAATCACATTGGAATAACGGCCCATCAGCTCGGCTGCCAGCGTGACAATGACGGTATCGCCAAGGTCGTTAACTGTTTCAAAATCAAAAAACAGCACTCGTTCAAAACCGGGCTGCCGAATAGCGACCAGCTTAGCATTGCCAACCCATTTACGCAGCAGCATGCAAAACATTGGCGGCTGCTTGGGATTTTCGACCGAAATGGTAGTAAAATGCGCCCGCGCGGACGCCGCATGGGCACAAAGCAACAACCGGCGATTTTCCTGCCGTGCGCGTATAGCTAGAATCAACTCTTCTTTAACGGGTTGATAAACCTTATCCACCCGGCTACCGATCAG
Organism: Oscillospiraceae bacterium MB24-C1; assembly: GCA_030913685.1. Taxonomy (NCBI): domain Bacteria; kingdom Bacillati; phylum Bacillota; class Clostridia; order Eubacteriales; family Oscillospiraceae; species Oscillospiraceae bacterium MB24-C1. Next base: position 594,974 of record CP133187.1, read on the forward strand.
CACCTGTGAAAGCTCGGCTTTTAATAGCGAGAGCATCATACCGTCGAGTGCCACAGGCTCACTTCCCCTCTTCTATGACCGTAATAAGTTTATTAATCAGGCAACGCAAACGAGCGGCCTTTTCAGGGCTTTTCAGCTCCACCCCGCGCTCTTGACGTTTGAGCGATAACACCGTGCGCCACAAATAAGCGCGAGCCTCCTCTGACAGGTCGCAAGCCAGCTCCCCTGCATAGCAGTATAGGTCATATTCACTTAGCTTACACCGCCAGCCAGTATATGCGACCCGCATCACGGTGTAGACATGATCACCTGATACACTGGCCTTTTCGCACGAGATGCAATAGCCGTTGGTGCAAAGCCAGTGGCGCAAGAACGGCGCTTTAGTCATGGGTTGAAGTAAAAACTGCTTATTCGCCAGACTTTCCCATGGACAACGTTCTAAAATAGATGCAATCATCTCGCCGCCCATACCGGCGATGACAATGTCGTCCACCTCATCCTGATTTAACGGAAAAAGCCCGTCGCCAAGGCGGCAGGCAATCTTATCAGTTAACCCCTGTCGTTCAATTTCTTTACGCGCCTTATTAAGCGGTTTTTCTTTGATGTCACAAGCAATACCGCTGTCTATTCTGTCGTCGCGCATCAGGGCGCAAATTAAATAGCCGTGATCACAACCGATGTCGGCCAGCCGTGAACCGCTGCGCACCATCGACGCGATGCTGCGCAAACGGGGATCAAGTGTTTCAACAGCACTCAAAATTGATGATCCTCTCTTCTTCTGGGCATTTTACACATTGCTCTTGTTGGATATAATCGTCCAGCGCCCCATTCAAAGGCGAGTCATTGGACATAATTCAGTACAACAATTGATGTTTCGTTATTATACCACAAACAACACCATTTTGCCAGTAATACCGGCATAAAACTCGTACACAAATAAAAAAAACACACCGCAGGATAACACTATCCTGCGGTGTATTCACATACGGATTTAAGCTTACACTTCTTTTAACTTTGCAAAGCACTCGCTGCAGTACACTGGGCGGTCTTCACGAGGTCTGAAAGGAACCTTTGCTTCTTTGCCGCATGCTGCGCATGTAGCAACAAACATTTCCCTTTCAGGCCTTGAAGCATTTTTGCGGGCATCGCGGCATTTTTTGCATCTTTGGGGTTCGTTTACGAAGCCGTGCTCCGCATAGAACTCCTGCTCTCCAGCGGTAAATACAAAATCAGCGCCACACTCTTTGCATTTTAAGGTTTTGTCTTCGTACATTTCTTTTACCTCGCTTATGGATTGGATTTACCCGAAGCATTCCGGAGACCTAGGGATCGCCAGTGTACCTAAGGGTATTATTTATGTAGCCGAATGGCGTACATTCTGGAAAAAGAAGATACTTGCCGCTGAACTCAGCGGTCATTACAACCTGCGCAGCTTGCGTCTGGTCCTCTGGAGTGCATTATCCACAGCCTTAGTCGTGCTCTGAAGAAGCCGAGCAATCTCCTGATAAGAATATCCACCCAGATAATAACGAATGACCTGATGCTCAAAGCCGGATAAGCAGGTGTCCACCCTATGTAACCACTGGCCTAATTGCTCGCGGTTTATCACAATCTCCTGCGGATCCTCTTCCTGCGTGGTCTTCCAATAATTTTCTCCCCATGGCGGACAGCTCTCAAGGCTGACTATTGGCAGCTTTCGGCTGGCTGTTGCCACTGCGGAGCGGAGGCGATTTGTAATACAAACGTATGCAAATGTTTCAAACGAAGCGCCATACTTATGGTCATAAGCGCGAATAGCATGTAAAAGACCGATAACACCTTCTTGGATAAGGTCGTCGGTTTCCACGCCCTTCTGCCTAAAGGCATTGGCGCGGCTGTGCACCATTGGCAGATAACGTTCAAGCAGTCCGTTCTCTCCGGCCGCCTTTGTAATGGTAGATTGCGCAATCGAATTCTTTTGCTGTGCCAAATCCACCGCCATACTGCCTCCACATTATTTCTTTCAATAGTCCTAATGTTATACCGGTTTTCATTTTTTGTCAATAGAATATTGTGCAATGCGCTACATTTCTTTGAACCCAAATACTATTTTTTTGTTTTTTGTCGCTTAATTATGATAATAATACCGCATTCGATAAAAAACGACAAGTTTCTGTGACTTTAATTTATAAAACACCGAGCTAGAAGGGAGAAAGTATTCTCTAGTGTTCCAAATAGAAAATGGGCGACCGGATCCCATCGTTATAAGAGCGGTTTTTTCAGGCAGTGCTTGGCCGTTTTGGCCGTACTGCCCGCCTCCGTTATTAGGTCCTAACCACCAAGCGTGACATCCTGTGTATCATACCACGCGAGAGCTTTTTCCAAATGCTCAGCTTTAAAGTCTGGCCACATCTCATCAAGCGTGTAAAAATCTGCATAGACGCTTTGAACTGGCAACAACCCCGAAAGCCGCTTTCTACCACCCCAGCGGATAACAAGATCAATGCGTGAAATTTCTCTTGACCTCAAGCTTTGCGTGATGGCGTTGCGATTATTGGCCGTTGTATGCATATTGCCCATATCCCACTCCCAGCCGTAATTGACCAGAAAATTGACCTTGATGACACCACTTCCAAAGGATGTCCTTTTTTTTGCATAGGGTAAAAGCGCCGGTGGAAACATCGGCGACTCGGTATTACCCACCACGATCAAATTGGCGTTTTCTTGTTGAATCAACTGTACCGCCTCGACACAGGCGTCGGAAAAAGCATTGACTTCGATATGCGGTCTTTTGCAGTTATCGGTAGTAAAACCGTAATAAGTAAGCTCCTTAACCCCATATCTCTGTGCCATTTTAAGGCAGGCCACCCCCGGATGCAGCCCGCGGCTGTATCCTTCATGCTTTTCAAGCCCAGCATTTTTGGCCCAACGTCTGTTACCGTCGGGGATAAGAGCAATGTGATTTGGAATTCTCATGCTGCCACCTCTTTCCTTTGCCCCTATATTATGGGCCCGCCCTATGCATATAATCGCCGATATTCAAGTAAATTTTAAAATGGTAGACCCACAAAGATGTTCAAGGTATCAATGTCCCATCAGCAAGTGATCCGTTTAATCTTAATCGTACCAACCTTTTAAAGCAACATATTAAAAATGGTGGTGATAACAGCATGAACAACATCAACAACTCTTACAAGTTTGTTAATCTTCCATTACCCTATGCCTATAATTCAATGGAACCATTTATTGACGCCAAGACCATGGAAATCCATCACGACAGACATTTACAGGGTTATGTCAACAATCTAAATAAGGCGCTTGAGCGCTATCCAGAACTACAAAGGTTGCCGCTTGAAGCACTGGTCACGCCGCCGGAGACACTGCCCGCTTCTAACAGCAATGCTATCAGGAATAATGCCGGAGGCGTTTATAACCACCGTTTCTATTTTAACGGTCTGATACCTGCCGCCAACGCAAAATCACTCTCCGGCATGCTGCTTGAGGATATCAACAAAACTTACGGCAGTTTTGATGCCTTTAAGTCTGCCTTTAAGAACGCCGCGCTATCGGTATTCGGTTCAGGCTATGCGTGGTTGGTTGTTGACAATAGAGGGGATCTTAAGATTATCACCACCGCAAACCAAGATACCCCGCTATCATGGAACCTCTGCCCTATTTTAAACATCGATGTTTGGGAACATGCCTATTATCTAAAGCACTACAACATGCGCGCAAGCTATATTGATGATTGGTTTAACGTTGTCGACTGGGACAATGCCAACATCAATTTCTCGGCATGTTTTAACACTTTTTAGTCTGAGTAATTGTTCGCACTTTGGCGCAATAAAAAGCCTTGTGGGACATATTTATTTTAACATTTAAAAACATAATGATGTCAATTATGCAGTCCTTTTATTTGCAGCATTTCCACCATGACATGCATATTTTATCATCACTGCCAAATACTAAGGCCGAGGTGATTAATTTATGACATTAAGCCAAAAAGAAACTATGCTTCTTCAAGATTTGAAATCTCATGAAAAACTTTGCGTTGATAAGTACGCACAGTATTCGTCCGAAGCTTCCGACAGCCAACTCAAAAACCTATTTTCGCAGATTGGCCAAACCGAACAAAACCACCTAAACACCATTGAACAAATCATGAGCGGAACTGTTCCCACTATGAGCAGCAGCAGCGGAGGCAGCCAGGGTAGCAGCTCTAGCCAGCAACAATCAAGTAGCACAGCAAGCGCTACTTCCACTTACAGCAGCAATTCCTCCGGTAAGCAGCGCGATCAATTCCTCTGCTCGGACATTCTGGCAACCGAGAAGCATGTTTCATCGGTATATGATACCAGCATTTTTGAGTTTAAAGACGATCAGGTAAGAAATGCGCTCAATCACATCCAAAAGGAAGAGCAACAGCACGGCAAACAAATCTATGACTTTATGTCGGCCAACGGCATGTACTCGTAAAAACAACGCCCACAAAGCCATACTCTATGGCTGCGTGGGCGTTTCTCTGTTTTACATGCATTCACCTAAGGCGCTTTTTCGACATCGGCAACGAATCAAAATACCCTTTTTCTGTCGATTCGCTGGCACCATCCAAAACTTATAGCCATATGATAGTATCGAGGTGATTATAAAATGCTTAATTATGTTATTCAACCGGGAGATACCCTATATAGAATTTCACAAATGTATGGTGTAACAGTTCAGGAAATTGTAGAAGCTAACCCCCACGTTAACCCGTATAACCTCTATGTAGGCCAAATCATACAAATACCCGCACGCCCGTTTGAACTGGTACAGCAGTTTCAAAGATCTTTTGAGCAAATGCCGGTGCAAAGAAATATGCCCACGCGACCGGGCAATTAAAAAGTAACAGGTTGCTTCTTTGTGTGGCATGCCGAACTAGGTCCTAAAACTACAATCATACATATATTATTCGGTAGTTTAGCGCAAAAGAGCCGACGCTAGGTAAAACAGCGTCAGGCTCCTTTTGTATTTAGATTGCCCTTTTGTCGGCAATCAATGCCCAGATA